>JABTBR010000028.1 GCA_013284265.1 Oxalobacteraceae bacterium
ATGATTGGCTGATGGCAGAATTTTACCGGCTCACGCAGGTAGCGGCGAGGTTTTTAGAGGTCGCCTTAAGCCAAGCACTTCTGCAGGTGCAGACCCCGCCGCGTCCAGACACAGGCTGGATAAACGCAATTCGCAAGGCACTGGGCATGACCACGCGCCAACTAGCCGAGCGAATGGGTGTGGCACAAAGTACGGTCGTGGCGCTGGAGCAGTCCGAAGCAGACGACAAAATCAACTTGCAGAGTTTGCTACGCGCTGCCGAAGCGCTCGATTGCGAGCTAAGGTATGCGCTAGTGCCACGCCAGAGCTTGGAAGCCAAGGTTGAGCAACAGGCCGAGTATGTGGCGCGCAAAGCGGTCAATCGCGTGACCCACACTATGCGCTTAGAAGCACAGGAGCCGACGGCCAACTACACACTGAAGGTAATCGAACGGGAAAAAGATAAAGTACTGCAAGGGCGCTGGGGAACGCTATGGGAGAGCTAAACGCGCCAAATACTCTGGAATTGCGGAAACCGGAGAGCTCATGCGGGCCTGCGGAGCATGAGCATCTAGATGTCCAGTCCCGTCTGTTCGTAAACACGTTTTACAAATAGCTCGGGCTTCTGGCGTTGCCATTCTTTGAACGCCTGGATGCACGGAACGAAACCGCTAGATTAATTCAGCAACCAAAGTAGGGGGGCCGCCATACCCAGGCCTTGATGAAATTCTTAATGCACTTCTTCCTTCAATCAACTGATGAGCAATCCATGAGCGGTCAACAATCGGGGCAAATAAAAGAATTCTCCCCATAAACTCAAAGAATTTTTCACTTGCCAGAAGCGACGAACCATAGAAATGATAGGATTTCCCAGATCGCAAGATGTAGCCCTTCAAGTCTAAAATTTTTATAATTTCAACAATCAAGCTCAAATTACTCAAGGACTCTTTGCAATGGAAATCTATCTGCGGAATGTGGCGAGATATTCCATCAAAACATTTAACATGCGAGGAAATTGCTATCAATTTATTTGGTGCCAACGCCCCAAAAAAACTTTCCAAGAGAGTACTGCTTATGTCATTTCTTTCAATTTCAATCAAATCAGAATTGGACTTATTATGATACGTGCTTGATTTCAATATTCCGAATGGAATATTTTTTAAATCAACAGCAGCCAACATCACGCTATCCCAAAATGGCATTATCGAGTCTTTTCGAATTTCCGAACTTCGCTCCAGAACCAGATCATCGTTCTCATCCAACTCTCCTCGATCCTGGATTAAAGGAGCGAGAGGAGGCGAGAAAATACTAATCGATTTTATGGCGGAATTCTTCTCCACGATTTCATTGACGACGTCTGCTGCTGTCATTTTTCTCACCATCATTTTTTCAAATCCTCAATTGTATGCATCGTTCCTTCGATATGTCGAAATGAGTTGTAATCAAAATCACCGTACCTATCATCTACTGGCATTTCTCTACCGGTCACTCGCAAATTTTTAAACTCATAAACTTTTGCCGGCAACGGGTGATTTACATTCTCCACAACAACACACGGCAATCTATCAATTCCGTTGAGACGAGAAAACATCGCTCGTGTAGTACCTTCAATTAATATATACTCATCGCCAACCTTCTCAACGACCGGCGGAGTAATTATTGATGAGCCCGACTCAAACTCAATCATTGCAGGCCCAAAAGGCTCCAATCCAGCTTGCTTAAAAAGTTTATATAACAAATTTATGTTCAACAATTTGAATTCCCTAGCATAAGCGGAAAGGGAGCCCAGCTTATCTAAGGGAATACGATCAAACCGCATCTCAACATTTGAGCCCCTATATTGAGAAACGTGTCTAAGTTTATCAAAAACTAAATTTTCAGATATAGAAGAAATTTTTATTTTATTACTCTCAGCGGAACCATTGAATTTACTCGATAAATTCTCATGCAATAACGATATAACCGCTCCATCTAAAGGAGAGGAATAATACATTGCCGCAATATTTTTCACTTTTTCAACGTCGGTGATTTTAACATATGCTGTAGCAGAATGCGCATCACTTCCGTCAAATATATAAATTGCACGCGGCATATCCTTTGTTTCTTGAACCTCGCACCCTAGCGCTCGCAGCAGAGTTCGCTGATATACGTCGTTCCTTTTGGGATTTTCATTTAAAGGATTTAAGAGAACCGATATCCGTTTCCCCAAAAAACGCAGATATAACAAAGTAGGGAATATAGAATATACGAATTTCGTATCTTCCTCACATATAACTAGGTCGACTGTATCCATTGCGCAGCGTGTGAGTTCTGAGCTTAACGCATCGTCGTCATATATAGCGTTCGACTGCGTAAAGCTTTCTCTAATATGTTTTTTCTCGGATGTGAAAAAATATTCAGCAGCGACTTCACCATTTTTAACTAAAGTCTTAATAGTTTCTTGGTTGATTTGCTTGAAGTCAGTAGCTCTGACGTTACCCGTCGGTATCTCTATCAGAGATATGTTTTTCTGCAATGACAACTGAAGTTGCTCACCTCCATCGACAACAGTATTTACTAACTTCCTTAATGGATGATGCGTTTCTGCCTCTTCGTCCTTATCGGCCTTAAGCGTAAAAGCCAACGCTCTACTAGCAATAGGCCGCTCATAGCTATCCGATTGCGAGAAAATAAATGCCGGCAAATTTGATAAAACTCCACCATCATAATATCTATCCATAGATGGTTGGAAAAAAGCAGGTATTGCGCAGGAAGCGCGAACTGCTGAGGCAACCGACTCATGAGGAGTCTTGCGGCTATCCCAAATTTTCACTCTGCGAGTTTTTATATCAGTTGCAACTACCGACAATGGGATCGGTAGATCTTGAAATAAAACAGGGCGATCCTCTCTAAAATTAAGGAGTATTTTTAATTTTTCCTCCACCCATTTTTCTATTCCAGCGCTTGAGTACAAACCCTCATAAAGATATATTTGAGCAGCATTATATAAATTCTCCCCAAAAATCGCGGCTAATTTATGAATTTTTCTTCGAAAAATCCCACCTTTTTTTTCCGAAGGAAGTAGAAGAGTGGAAAAATCCAACTGCATCAATACAGCCTCCAGCTCCGTTGGGCTAGCTCCCGTCGCTATAAAACTCGCCATGATTGAGCCGGCCGACGCTCCTGCCACCTCAACAAAAGTCACACCGCGCTCAATGGCCACTTTGTATGCACCTAAGAATGCTGCGGCGCGACACCCGCCTCCCTGAAATACCCCAAGACAAGACTGGAAATATTGAGTTTTATTGTTGCTCATTTTTATTTTCTATTAAATTTTAATTTAAGAAATTTGTATACATAAAATAGCGACAGTAGATGAAATTACGACCCTGTTTTTCATTATTTCCTAAGGGCCGCGATATTGCTTGCGCCGAGTACATCTTGCGCACCCTCATACTGTATCCTGATCTGCTCCTTTGGTGTCGATCGGCCGCGTCATCGTCAGCGTTACCGCATCATTCGCGGACGACAATCCCGAGCACGCTCACATCGCCAACGCGATTGAAGTCCGCTTGGTCATCAGTATCTGTTGCCTCGCTACATGCACCTCTGAAGTCGGAATTAAAGGACTGAATTTTCCAGACGTATGGACTACCCTGAAGCTTGTGCGCAACTCATCGCGCGCCGCGCTGGCTTGTGGATTACCCGCCACCGGCGCCCTTTCTCAAACTGCAAAGGAAGGAAATCACATGCCAGATCAAGCCACTCCCAGTTCCCGCAGCGCCATCGTCCTCGGCCCCGGTGAAGGACGGCCAGGGCCGATGGGCCGCATCGGCGCCGTGTTCAAGGCTGACCGCGAGGAAACCGCCGGCCGCTATTCCATTTCGGAGTGGTGGCTGGAGCCGAACACGCAGGGGCCGGGCACGCACTCGCATCCCGAGGATGATATTTTTTATGTGATCGAGGGAGTCATGAGCGTGCTGGTCGGCGAGCAATGGACCGATGCCGGCGTGGGGAGCTTTGTGCTGGTGCCGGGCGGTATGCCGCACGATTTTGAGAACCGCGGCACGGTGCGCGCCGCGATTTTGAATTTTTCGGTGCCGGGCAATTTTGAAAACGATATGCCGGCGATTGCCGAGTGGTATGAAAAATATCCGGCAAAGGATGTGCTGCCCTTGGTTTAGGAACGCGTAGCTGGCGGGCCGCCGGCGCGCTTAAAACCCACGGCGTAACCCTGGGGTCTGACCCGGCGGGTCAGACCCCGGCTCTTTGCCGTGGGTTCTAAAAACGCGTTGTGGCATGTTGACGTTTACAACATGCCACTCCAATCCAACTTACTTCGCCGCCTTGCCCACCTTGCTAATTTCCACTTCCCAATCCACACCCGATTCAATCTTGTGGTGAGCGGCGAAATTACCCTGGCTGTCAGCCACGGCCACATCCAGAAGACTGTTCAGATACACCAGCGGCTGCCCCTTTGCCACACCACCGAAGGTATGCTCGAACGGCGCCACAATCTTGCTGACCTGCTTGCCCTTGTGCAGGAAACGTATCTGCACCTTGTCGTGCTCGGCGATCTGCAACTCATTGAACAGCGCCTTCGGAATATTCGTCCACACATTGCCGTACTTGATATCGAGCACGGGAATAATGCCGCGTACCGTATTGCCGCTGCGTACAGCCTTCTGGTAAGCGATCTTCACCACCGATTCCTTCGGCAGCATCGGCCCCACCTGCTCATACTTGATCGCGCCGGAAGCGAGGCGCGCGCCGACGTAAGCGTACACATCGCGGCCATGGAAGGTATAGGACTCGCCCGATCCGGCCAGGCGATTGACGTTCTCGTCGATCTCGCGCAACTCTTCCACCCCGTCGCGCTCGGCGATCAGGGTGAACAGGCCATTGTCGGGACCGACGAAATAACGCCCGCCCTTGGTTTTGAGCACTACCGACTTGCGGCTGGTGCCCACGCCAGGATCGACCACCGAGACGAACACGCTGCCCTGCGGCCAGTAATTGGCGGTCTGGTACAGACGGTAAGCGCCCAGCCAGATGTCGTAGTCGGGAATCTGGTGGGTCAGGTCGGAAATATGCAGCGTGGGATCGACGCCATAGGCCACGCCATGCATGGCCGAGACGGCGCCATCGGCGGTACCGAAGTCGGTCAACAAGACCAGCGCCGAGCCGGCCTGGGCCGAGGCTATGGTGATGGCGGAAAAGCAGGCCAGCGCCAGCAAACGTGAAAGACGCGTCAATTTCATAAAAAACCTTTACTCAACATAGTGGGGCCGCCGCTTAAAAAGTATAGCTGAGCTTGCCGTAGAAATAGGCGCCGTTGACGCCGATCGGATTGATGAAGTTATACGGCAGCGCACCGCCATAGGTGGCGCCATTGGTCTGGCGCACGCGGTCCGGGTAACGGTCCAGGATGTTGTTGCCACCCACCAGCAGAGTCAGCTGCTTGCTCAGCTTGAGCTGCCCTTCCAGGTCCAGCGACCACACGGCGCTGAAGCGCTGGGCGTGTATGCCATCGATCAGCGGCGCCTCTTCATCATAGGAAAAATCTTCCAGCTTGCCGAAGCGGGTGGCGCGCGCTGGCGTCCCAGCGCCAGTCGCCCTGGTCGATCCGCAAGCCGGCGACGATGGACAGGTCGGTCTTGTCGCCCTTGGTGACGGGACGGTAGCCATTCGGATACAGCGCCGGCACATTCGAGGGATCGCCCGGATAGCGGAAGTAGGCGCTGCCGTCCGATTCGCGCCGGTTCAGCGTGGCGAAGGAACCGGGGAAGGATGGTGCAGGCTGTTGGACAAGGGAATCTCCGCGTGAATAGTTATGCCGCCTCGCGGGCGGATTTGAATCTTATCTGCAATAAAACTTGTAGAATAACGATTATTTACGGATAAGCTTATGTGCGGCCCAGCCTTCCGCCAGCCCAGTTTATCCACACCAGACCATTCCAGTTTCATTTTTCAAAGGCACAGCATGCGTGCGCGCCATGTTTTTCTTTCAGCGGCGCTGGTCCTGTTTTCCACTGCCGTGCCGGCCTGCACGCTCAAAATGGCGCTAGAGCAATGGCCGCCCTATGTCTACAGCCATCCCAAGACCGGCCCCACCGGCATCGACCTGGAACTGGCACGCGCCATCCTCAAGGAAGCCGGCTGCACCCTGAGCGTGCTGCCCGAACTGCCCACCGCCAGACGCGCGCTGATGTTCCGCCAGGGCGAGCTCGACCTGCTGCTGGCCGCCTCCGAAACCAAGGAACGGCGCGGCTTCGCCCGCTTCAGCCTGGCCTACCGCCAGGAAATGGTGGGCATTTTCGCCACCTCGGCGCGGCTACCCAAGTTACGCCAGATCAACAGCTTCGAGGCCATCGGGCGCCAGAAGCTGAACCTGCTGGTGCCCAAGGTGGGCTGGTATGGCCCCGACTACGCGCGCGCCCAGCCGGCGCTGGAACAGGAGGGCCGCCTCAGCACCTTCGGCAATTTCCAGCAAGGCTTACGCATGCTCGACGCCGGCCGCGCCGACCTGATCATGGGCGACACCCTGGCGGTGCGCTACGAGGCGCGCAAACAGGGCGTACGCATCGCCGCCCTGCCCTTCGTGCCGCTGCGCGCGCCGGTGCACCTGATGCTCAATGCGCTCAGCACCACCCAGGCCGACCTGGACGCCATCAACGCCGCCATCGTGCGCCTGGAGCAGCGTGGCGTGCTCGAAGAGCTGCGCGCCAAACACGACCAGCACTAGCGCTTTTCATGTCTTTTTGCAAATGCATTTTTCTGTTTGCAAAAAAACCACGATAGAAAAACAAAATGACGTAATGACAATAAGCGAAGGTATGATCTGGCTCTGCCAGCAACAATCCTTCTCCATTTTTGTCCGAGGTATTCGTCATGCCAAAATTTGCTCCCGCGCTGCTGTGCGCGGCTGCGCTAGTCAGCGCGCCTGCCTTTGCCGTCACCAATCTGGTCCAGAATGGCGGTTTCGAATCCGGTTTCGACCATTGGATTTCCAGCGGCGATCCGGCCGGGCAATATGTCGGCCACGATTACACCGGCGACCCGGACCTGATCAACAATGTGTTCACCGAAACCGCCTATGCAGACCTGGGCTTTATCGGCCAGCAGCTGGACACCACCGCCGGCGCGCGCTACATCCTGCAATTCGACCTGCAAATCCAGGGCGATGCCAACCTCGCACCCGACACCCATTCGGTCGTGACCTTCAATGGCACGTATTACTTTGGCCAAACCGACCTCGTCCACGGCTGGACCCACTACACGCTGACCGGCCTGACCACCAACAGCAGCTCCACCTGGCTGCAATTCGGCAACCGCAATTACGCCGACTACACCCAGCTCGATAATGTCTCGCTGGTGATGAGCTCGATTCCCGAACCATCGTCGGCGCTGATGCTCGCGCTCGGCCTGGGCCTGCTGGGCTTTGTGCGCAGCAAGCGCGCGCGTCCGTTCTAAAGCGTTTTCCTTGCTTCGCCCCTGCCGTCGGCTGACGGCAATCATTCCACCCTGGCGCGCGTGCCCCTGCACGCCGCCCGCTGCTATCAGGAGCCATCATGTCCGAAGCCTTCCTCGGCGAAATCCGCATGTTCGCGTTTAACTTTCCGCCCAAAGGCTGGGCCCGTTGCGACGGCCAGTTGTTATCGATCAACCAGAACGCGGCCCTGTTCGCCATCCTGGGGACCAGCTACGGCGGCAATGGCCAGACCACCTTCGCCCTGCCCGATCTGCGCGGCCGCGTGCCGCACCACCTCGGCAACGGCAACCCCTATCCGGGCACCAAGGCTGGCGAAGCGCGCCATACCCTGACCCAGGCCGAAATGCCCAGCCACAGCCACCATCTGAACGCGCAAACCGCGGTCGCGGGCCATGTCGCCTCGCCCGCGGGCGCCACGCTGGCCTCGGTGCCGGCCGGCGCCCTGAATATGTTCCGCCCGGCCGACGGCAGCGCCAGCCTCGCCGCGGCCAGTGTCTCCACTGTCGGCACCGGCCAGTCCCACGAAAATATGCAGCCTTACGCGACCAGCCTGTTTGGCATTGCCCTGCGAGGCATTTTCCCTTCGCGTAACTAACGCCCAACAGACTCCAGGAGATAGCGATGTCCAACCCGTATATCGGTGAAATTCGTATGTTCGGAGGGAACTTTCCCCCGTATGGCTGGGCCTTTTGCGACGGCTCCCTCCAAGCCATCAGCGAGAACGACGCCCTGTTCAATCTGCTGGGCACCACCTATGGTGGCGACGGCGTGGAAACCTTCGGCCTGCCCGACCTGCGCGGCCGCGTGCCGGTGCATATCGGCGGCTTGAACGGCAACCAGTATCAGCTCGGTGAAAAAGCCGGCACGGAAAACGTCACGCTGACCAGCGCCACCATTCCCGCCCACAGCCACGCGATGTCCGCCAGTACGGCGGCGCCGCTGCCGGCCACCGGCCCGGTCGACCTCAGCAGCGGCGCCTATGTGCCAGCTTCGCCGCTGCCCAAGCCCAAGCTGTACAACAACGAAGCGCCCGACACGCAGCTGAGCGGCGGCAGCATCTCGGCGGCCGGCGGCTCGATCGCGCATGACAATATGGCGCCCTTCCAGGCCGTCAATTTCATCATTGCGCTGTACGGCATTTTCCCATCCCCAAACTAAAGGAGCCGCCATGTCCGATCCCTTCGTCGCGGAAATCCGCATGTTCTCCGGGAACTTCGCTCCCACCGGCTGGGCCATGTGCAACGGCCAGCTGATGCCGATCCGGCAAAACACCGCACTGTTCTCCCTGCTGGGCACTCACTTTGGCGGCGATGGCATCAACACCTTCGGCCTGCCCGACCTGCGCGCGCGCGCGCCGCTGGGCGCCGGTTACGGTCCAGGCCTGAGCGGGCGCGATCTGGGCGAAAGCGGCGGCGTCTCGCAGGTGACGCTGCAGGAAGCCAATATTCCCGCGCACAGCCATGCGCTGCAAGCGTCGCAACTGCCGGCCACCAGCACCGCTGCCAATGGCGGCACCCTGGCCAAGGTCACCTCGCCCACGCCGCCTTACCACGCCGTCGCTGGCGGCCCCAACGCCAACGCCCACATTCCCGGCGGCGTCGGCGTCAGCACCGGCGGCAATGCCCCGCACAACAACGAGCAGCCCTATCTGGAAGTGAGCTTCATCATCGCCCTGCAGGGCATCTTCCCGTCGCGCTGGTAAGGCTGACGGCCATGGACCACATCACGCTGCGCCCCGCCACCGAACAGGACCAGGCATTCCTGCTGGCCCTGTACACCGGCACGCGCACCGACCTCGATGCGCTGCCCGACGCGGGCCTGCGTGCCCAGCTGATCCAGATGCAGTTCCTGGCCCAGCAGCAGCACTACCGCGCGCAGTTTCCGCAGGCCGAAGTCAGCATCGTGCTGGCCGGCGGGCGCGCGGTCGGCCGCATCGTGGTCGACCGTGGCGCGGCCGGGCTGCGGCTGGTCGACATCAGCCTGCTGCCGGGTGAACGCGGCCAGGGCATCGGCCGGCGTCTGCTCACGGCATTGATGGAGCAGGCCCAGCTCGACGCGCTGCCGGTCTGCCTGAATGTACTGACCGATAATCCGGCCCGCCATTTGTATCAGCGCCTCGGCTTCGTGCCCGGTGCCGTGGACGGCGTGCACCAGTCCATGGAGTGGCGCGCCAGCGCGGCTCCGCTCTCAACTTCGTAAAGGAATTCATCATGGAACGGCGTAAATTTGTACTGGCCGCGGGCGGCCTGCTCAGCGGCGCTACCTTGCACGCGACCGCCATCGGCGCGACCGTGCTGGCCAACACCGCCCTCGTCGCCACCGCGGCCAAGGCGCCCGGCATCAAGGCCGCGGGCAGCGCCACTTTCAGCGCGCTGCTCAAGCAGCCATTTAATGTGTACGCCAGCAACCGCGGCGCCAGCATGCAGCTGATCGCGGTCAAGACCAAGCATACGGATGCGGCTCACGATCAGTTCACGCTGACCTTTGCCAGCGCCACCGTGCTGGCCGACGGAATCTACGAGGTCGAGCATGCCCAGACCGGCAAGCAGGCCATGTATCTGGAAGCGAGCGGGAAAGGCGCGGAAGGTTCCTACTACCGCGCCGACTTCAATCTGCTGGCTTGATTTGTCGGTGGGTTCGATCGCATTCGGCTGTCTGAATGCCGGCGGCTTCCCTTAGAACCCACGGCGTAAATCTGGGGTCTGACCCCAGGGTCCGGAGAGGGGCTGCGCCCCGCCGGTCCCGTCGGGACCGGCCCCCGGCTCTTTGCCGTGGGTTTTAAATGGCGCCGGCGGCCCCTAGGCGCCAACAGCCATCCTAGGCCAGCGCCACCTGCTTCGCTTTACGCCAGCGCCATCCACACCGCCTGATACGGCGCCGCATGCTCGATCACGTCGTCGGCGCCGAACGGTTTCAGTCCCGCCGCCTCGCGCAGCAGCGCGGCCTTGTCCTTGCTCTCCCAGCTGAACTCCGCATCCTCGCGGCCGAAGTGGCCGTAAGCCGCGCTCTTGCGGTAAATCGGGCGCAGCAAGTCCAGCATCTGCACGATGCCCTTCGGACGCAGATCAAAATGTTCCTGCACCAGCTTGGCGATCTTCTCGTCCGGGATCACGCCCGTGCCTTCCGTATACACGGTGATGTTGATCGGCCGCGCCACCCCGATCGCATAGCTCAGCTGCACCTGGCACTGGCGCGCCAGTCCGGCCGACACCACATTCTTGGCCACATAGCGCGCCGCGTAAGCCGCCGAGCGGTCCACCTTGGACGGGTCCTTGCCGGAGAAAGCGCCGCCGCCGTGCGGGCTGGCGCCGCCATAGGTATCGACAATGATCTTGCGCCCGGTCAGCCCGCAATCGCCCTGCGGACCGCCGATGACGAAGCGCCCGGTCGGATTGACCAGATAGCGCGTGCCCTTGAGCCACTGCTCCGGCAGCACCTGCTTGATGATCTCCTCGATCACCGCTTCCTCGATCTGCTTGTGCGCGATATCGGGCGCGTGCTGGGTCGACAGCACCACCGTATCGACGCCGACCGGACGGCCGTTCACATAGCGCAGCGTGACCTGCGATTTGGCATCCGGCCGCAGCCAGGGCAGGCTGCCGTTCTTGCGCAGCTGCGACTGGCGTTCCACCAGCCGGTGCGCGTAATGGATCGCGGCCGGCATCAGCGCGCTGGTTTCATCGCAGGCATAGCCGAACATCAGCCCCTGGTCGCCCGCGCCCTGGTCCAGATCGATGCCGGCGCCTTCGTCCACGCCCTGGGCGATGTCGGGCGATTGCTTGTCGTAGCAGACCATCACGGCGCAGCCGCGATAGTCGATGCCGAAGTCGGTATTGTCGTAGCCGATGTTCTTGATGGTTTCGCGCGCGACCTGGATATAGTCGACATTGGCGTGGGTGGTGATCTCGCCGGCCAGCACCACCAGACCGGTGTTGCACAGGGTCTCGGCGGCGACGCGCGCCTTGGGGTCCTGCGCCAGGATGGCGTCGAGAATGGCGTCGGAAATCTGGTCAGCCACCTTGTCGGGATGGCCTTCGGAGACGGATTCAGAGGTGAAGAGGTAATCGAGAGACATTGCAGTTCCTGTATCGCTAAAAGTGGGAAGAAAAAGACAACACTGCCCCACCGCGACCGGCCTGCAAGGCCGCTCACGGGAGATGTATCTGCGTCGTCAGGGTCAGTTGGTAAATCAGGTTGCGCCACCATCGACAGTGATCACCTGGCCGGTGACCCAGCCGCCGGCTGCGCTGGTGAGGAAGGCGACAGCGCCGGCCACATCCTGCGGCGTGCCCAGGCGCTTGAACGGCGAGGCGGCGGCGAACGCGGCCTGGCGCTCAGGCGGAGCCTTGGCGAACATGCCGGGGATGGTGGCGCCCAGGCGCAGGGTGTTGACGGTGATGCCGCGCTCGCCCACTTCCTTAGCCAGCACGCGGCTGAACGATTCCAGCGCGGCCTTGCTGGCGGCGTACAGGGCCGAACCGGCGATCGGCGCGGCCACCATCGTCGACGAGATGTTGACGATACGGCCACCGTCGCGCAGCAGCGCGGCAGCTTCCTTCAGCACGAACAGCGCGCCGCGCACGTTCACGTCGAACACCTTGGCGTACACCTCTGGCGTAACAGAGGCGATGGCGCCGGGGATGATCGTGCCGGCGTTGTTGATCACGTAGTCGATATGGCCGTGGTGCTCGATTACGGCCTGGAACAGCGCGCTCACGTCATCCAGATTGGACACGTCGGCGCGCACCGCGCGCGCCTCGCCGCCTGCGGCGTTGATATCGGCGGCCACTTTCAGCGCCGCTTCTTCGGAGGCCGAGTAGCTCAGTACCACGGCCACGCCCTGCGCCGCCAGGCTGCGCGCGATCTCGCTGCCGATGCCGCCGGAACCGCCGGTGACCAGTGCTACTTTCTTGTTGGTTTGGGTTGTCATTGCCAGATTCCTTGTTGTGGTGTCAAAAAAAAATTATGAATGCCCCCGTCCCGTCCTTGAACCCACGGCGGAGACCTGGGGGCCTGTCCCGCAGGGACAGGCGGGGCGCAGCCCCTGCCCGGACCCTGGGTCTGACCCCAGGGTTACGCCGTGGGTTTAAAGAACGACGGCGGCCCCTTCGCGTGCATTTAAAACATCCGGCTCAAGCATTCTTCGCCGCCAGCTCCATCGTGTGCTCCGGCGCACTGTCAACAATGCGCTCCATCTTCACGGCCCGCAAACTCAGGATGCAGCCCCCGCCCAGCAGCGCCACACCCGCCATCACATAGAACACATTGGCCCCGATCGCCGCATACATCGGCCCGGACAGCAGCACGAACACCCCCATGCCGATACCCATCGAAAACGCCGAATAAATCCCCTGCGCCGTCGACGACAGCGCACCGTCGACCTTCTCGGCGATGATCATCATCGCGGCGAAGTGGCCCGCGCCGAAGGACAGCGCGTGCAGGCACTGGGCCAGCATCAGCAGCGCCACATTGCCGGTGGCGCCGATCAGTATCCAGCGCAGCGCGGCGGCGCAACCGCCGATGGCGATTACATTGATGGCCCCCATGCGCGCCAGCAGCGCTTTGCCGAAGGCGAAGAACAGCACTTCCACCGCCACGCTGCCGCCCCACAGGAAGCCGATCACCTGATCGGACAGCCCCTGCGCGCGCCACTGAATCGTGCCGAAGGTGTAGTAGGCCGCATGGCTGCCCTGCACCAGCGTGGTGGCGACCAGGAAGTAGACGAACCATTTGCTCTTGAAGAAGGTCTTCATGCCGCCGCTATTGCCCTTGGCGGCCGGGATGCTGACCTTGGGCAGCAGGCAGGCGGCCAGCAACAGCAAGCCGGCGGCGGCGCAGATCGCCCACAGCACGACGGCGTCGCCAAAGCGCTCCAGCAGCTTGCCCGAGAACACCGCCACCACCATGAAGCCGACCGAACCCCACAGGCGGATCTTGCCGTAGTCATAGCCCTGCTGCTTGGCCGTGACCGTGGTCAGGCTTTCCGACAGCGACATGATCGGCGACCAGCAGGCGAAGCTCAGCGTGGTCAGCATCAGGATAGGCAGGAAACTGTCGATCCCGAAGAACAGCAGGAAGCTGCCGAACAGGCCCAGCGCCAGCAGCACGATAGCCTGGCGGCGGTTGCCGCTGCGGTCGGCCAGGTTGGAGACGATGGGCGTAAACACGATCTTCAGTGCGAACGACAGCGCCGTCAGCAGCGCGATGCCGGTAGGCGAAATGCCTTTCGACTTGAGCCATACCGGCCAGAACGGCATGTGGATGCCGATGAAGGCAAACATGCTGAAGTAAATCAGCCCGAGGCGGGCCTTGATCATTGAATTCATTTTTTTCACCGTTGAAGTGGCGCCGTGCTTGCGGCGCCGGTTATTAAAATAGGGATATCCGCTTCAAGGCCGCGGCAGCAAGCGCTGCGCCACCCAGTCCGCGATGTCGATGCTGTACTGATTGATGTAGTTCAGACAGACATGGGCTTCCGACGGATAGCTGCGCAGCGTATGCCGCTCGCCCAGTTGCCGGTCCATCTGCTCCACCGCCGCATACGGGAAGATGTCATCGCGCGCGCCGTGCACCGACAGCAGATCGGTGCCGCAGGCGCCGTTCGGCGCCAATGCCAGGCTATCGAACACGGTCTGCATCTCGTGCGCATCGCCCCCCATGAAGGCAAAGCGGAAGTCCTCCTTCAGGCGGCGCGGCATGCTGGCGTAGGGCGCCAGCTGCGGTCCGCCCGACAGGTTGACCACGCAGGCAAAGCGCTCGCCCAAGTGGCGCGCCACCCGCAGCGCCAGATAGCCGCCAAAGCTCACGCCGAAAAATCCCAGCCGGGTCGCGTCTATCGATGGTTCGCGTTCCAGCTTCGCCACGATGTGTTCGGCCACCTTCTCGAACTGCGCCGGAATCGGATTGCAGCCCACATTGACGCCCTGCCCGGGTCCGTCGAACATGAACACCGCCATGCCGCGCTCCAGGAACTGTTCGGCGAAAGCCCACACTTCCAGCTCGGTGACCGAATCGAGGCCATTCGACAGGATCACGCAAGGCGGTGGCGGCGCGCCGGCCGCGCGCCCCTGCGGCAAGGCCAGGTAGTAAGGAACCGGCACACCTTCGTAGCTGAACTCGCCGATACTGACCGAGACCGCCTCGTGATCCAGGCTGCGCTGGAAGCAGTCCTTGACCGCCCGGCGCAAGCCGGTCTTGTGGCGCGCGTCGGCGAAGTACATGAACTCGGCCCAATGGAAGCAGGCGGCGGCGCTGCGCAGCGCGCGGCGCCGGCCGGCCGGGGTGCCGCTGGCGACGGCCTGCTGGCGGTAGTCCTCCCCCAGGCTGCTCCAGCGCTGCATCCACTCTTCCCAGAACTCGGCCGAGGACAGGTCGCGCAAATGCTCGGGGAAATCGCGCAGCGCGATCGCCACGTCACCCCAGTGGATCTGGGCGCCATGCCGGGACTGCAGGAACATCAGGCGCGGCAGAAAATACGCGCCCACCGCATACAGCGACTCGGGCAGGCGTGCCGGTTTCAAGGGCGTCGGATGCATCGGCGCCGGGTTAACAGCTGAGCTCATGCCGCCACCTTGATCTGGTCCAGCCAGCGGCCGCAGGCTTCCACCGTGGCTTTGCTGTTCTTCATCACCAGCTCCTTGACGCGCTGCTTGTTGCGGCGCAGGTCGGCGTCGTCGAACTGTTCGGCGCAGCGCAACGGGTTCAGTTGCACCACATGGCTGGAAGTGACCTCGGTACCGCTGCCGCAGGCGCGCAGCAGCCAGCGCCCGCTATGGGTGCGCAGCAGGGCCGGCGGCTTGGGCTGGAAGTAGGAGATCTCCAGCGCGGCGCGCTCGCATTTGCGGATGCTGCGGAAATGCTCGGTGCCGTGGGCTGTATTGATATCCATGACGAATTCCTGGTTCTGGCCATCGTCATAGATGATGCTCACGCCGCTGCAGTGCGGCAGCACCTCGGGCCAGCGCGACGCATCGGCCAGCACCTCGAATACCTGGTCCGGCGCATACGGCAGCGTATAGCGCGCGCTGAAAGCGCTGAAGGCCGCATCCCGGTTCTCCACGAAGGATTTCACCGCCTGCATCTCGGTGCCGGCGTTGTCGTCGATGAAGCGGTTCACCAGCGCGCTGGCCTGGGCGTGGGTCGTGATGCCTTCGCGGATGCCGCTCACATCGTCGAGCAGCTCGAAGTAGCGCGTCACGTTCAGCACGCAGCTGCCGCCGTCGATCGGGATCACGCGCCACTGGCCGCGCATCTCCTGCAGGAAGGGCATCGGCACAGGCAGATGGAAGTCGATGCGGAAGATATCGTCGTGGTAGCGGCGCAGGGTATCCCAGCCGACCACCTTCCCTTCCTGCATGGCCTCGATATGTACCAGTTCGCTGTTGCCCAGCCGCGCGCCTGCCGTGGCCGAGACGCAGGAATCGAAGATCTTCGGCCAGTTGCCGGCATCGGCGATCAGCGCATACACTTCCGGCGCGCTGGCGTGGCACAGCGTCGAATGCGAAGTGCTGCGGCTGCGCGCCACCTCCTGCGCAGCCGGCGCCGAGCCCTGCTCCAGCGCATCGCGGATATTGCCCAGCTCACGGGTGGAGTTGGCGCTGATGGCGCGGGCAATGAAGGCGCGCGCCTGCTCCTGCGTTTCCACCTCCGGGTTCTGGCCCGCCACATCGGGCAGGATGCTGTATTCATGTTCCAGCACCAGCACGCTCTGGGCGGGATTGAGCTGCACCACGCGCCAGCTGGTCTGCATGGATTCGACGAACTGCATGGTCTTGATCACCTGAGTATCGATGCCGAAGATCTCGCGGCGGAAGGCGCGGCGCGACTCCCAGCTCATCGGCTCACCGTTGACGCGTGCCGTCACGCGTATCAGCTCTTCGGCATCGCTGCGTTCCAGCACCTCCACCGCCAGGCAGGGTTCGAACAGCTTGGGCCAGTGCTCCGACTGGCAGATCACGGCATAGACCGCCGCCGCTGGCGCGTTGCAAACGATCGAATGGGATTGGGTATGCGTCATTGCACGGACTCCGTATGAGTTAACTTGATAAGCGCGCCGGCGGCAATCATGCCCAGCACGGCGGTCTTGATGATTTTGTCGTTGTCGCTCTTGGGGAAGGGCGCACTGCTCAGGTACAAATAGTCGGGCCATTTCTCCTCGCTGAGCCGCCCGCTCAACTGGCGCAGCACGATGGCGCGCACCTCTTCGCCGCCGCGTTCGGCCAGCGCGCCATGGATACAGGCGATCGGGCTGCTGCCCAGATCGAGCGCGCTCGGGGAATTGAGCAGCAGCACGTCGTCCACCCCGGCGATGCCGGACAGGACACCCTCCACTTCCTCGGGATAGATGCGGTGGCCGTTCTCGCTGAGGATGGTGTTGGCCACCCGGCCCTTGAGTACCAGCTCGCCGTTGGGGGTGAACTGGCCGTAGTCGCCGGTGGCGAACCAGGCGCCGACCGGCTCGACAGCACCGCTGGCGATGTCCAGATAGCCGTTCATCAGCGCGGCGCCGCGCACGATCACCTCGCCCACGCCGCCGTGGTCCGCATCGGCATAGCGCAGCGCCACTTCCAGCGTGGCGTCGGGCTTGCCGACGCAGTAGACCTGGTTCTCGTACAGGCGGCGCGCATGGTCCTCCTCGGTCAGCCAGCAGAACGGGCCGAAGGTCTCGCTCAGGCCATAACCCTGCACCCATTGGCAAGGCATCAGCGCGCGCGCCTCCTCCAGCAGGCGGCGCGGCAGCGCGGCGGCGCCATACGCCATCGTGCGCAGGCTGGACAGGTCGGCGCCACTGGCGCGCGCGCCTTCCACAAAGCGGCGCAGCGCGATCGGGCGCAGCATCATGTGGGTGATACCGTGGCGCTGCACCGCGCCGGGCCAGCTGGCCGGCACCCGGTGCTCCGGGAATACCAGCGTAGCGCCGTGCAGCAGCGCGCCGAAGGAAAAGATCACGCCGGTGGTGTTGTTCATCAAGCCGCTCATCAGCACGCGCGCCTTGCCGTCAAAGCCCAGCTGGCCGGAGACGGAAGCGATGCGGGTGCAGATCAGGCTTTCCGAAATGCTGATCGCCTTCGGCTTGCCGGTGGTGCCGCTGCTGAACAGCACCAGGAAGTTCTCGACCGGATCGGGACTGGCCACGATCAGCGGCGCATCGTCGTCGACCGGGCTGTCGAGCCGGATCTCCGGCACGATCACGCTGGCGCAGCTGTCCTGCAATGCCGCCAGGCCGGCCTGCTCGCGCTTCAGATACACCACGTGCTGCGGCGCCACGGTGGCGATGATGCTGGCCCATTCGGCGGTGGCCGCGTCCTGCAGGTTATAGGGCATGACGATCTGGATGCCGATCGCGCTGGCGGCTGCCAGGAACACCACCGCCTGCGCGTCGTGCTCGGGAATCAGCACCACCTTGTGACCGGGCCGCACGCCGGCATTTGCCAGCGCGCGGATCATGCGCGCCACGGCGCCGCGCAGCTGCGCGTGGGTGTAGGAAGCCGATGGCGTGACAAAGGCCACCGTGGCGCGCTGCTCGCGCGGCACGGAGTGGAACAGCCAGATCAGCTTCATCGATTGCTCGGCGCGCATGCTCGTTCCCCCGCTTAGGCCGTGACGCCGTCGGCCACCAGCTTGGCCAGCACGAACTCGGCGATCGATTCGGCCGTCTCCCACGACTGGCGCTCGGTGCGCGAGACGGGGATGCCATATTTGCGCTCGATCTCCTTGGCGAACTCGGTCATTTCGGTCGAGTCCATGTCGTAGACCAGATCGAGATCGGCCGTCATCGAAAAATCTTCCGGCGCCACGTCGATGTAGGCAGTGATGAGGGCTTTGACGCCAGCGTGAATTTGTTCCTTGACCATGATGTGCTCCTGAATAAAAAATTTGAAAAGATAGATAGTTTTTATTTGTGCGGGCCGGCGTCACTGTTAAAACCCAAGGCAAAGAGCTGGGGTTTCAATTGTTTAGGGGCCGCCGTCGCTCTTAGAACCCAAGGCAAAGAGCCGGGGTCTGACCCGCCGGGTCAGACCCCAGGGTTACGCCCTGGGTTTAAAAGGCTTTACGCCGCTGGCCCTGCCTCAAACCGCAGCAATCGCCAGCGTCGTGATCCCACCCTGGCGTCCCAGCCGGCGCAGCAGCACGGTGCTATAGCGCGCATCGGCCGGTGCCGCAGCATCGAAGCGGCGCGCCGCCACGCTGCCCTTGCGCAGCTCATACGCCGCGCAAGCCGCCTCCAGCACGCCCGACAGCGCGAACTGATTGCCGAAGCTGGCCTTGGAATCGGCCACCTGCGGCGCCACACCCGGCCGCGCCGCGTTGTTGCGCGCCGCCTCGGCCTCGAACAGGCCATCGGCCACCAGCAGCGCCGGGCCGCTGCGCTCGCCCAGCGCCGCGGCGGTATTCGCCTCAAACACCCGATCCAGCGTGGCCGGGCTGGCGCAGAAATGGTCGGCGAAGCCGGTCACCTCGCAGTAGATGGTGGCGCCCCGAGCCTGTGCCGCATCCAGCGTCTCCAGCACCAGGAAAGCCGCGCCCTCGCCAAAACTGGACGGCAGCGCCGCCCCGAACACCCCGGCCGCGCTCCCCTGGCCGCTACGTTCAAGCATGGTGCGCACATAGTCGCTCGACAGATCTTCCGACGCGCCGCAGACGATGGCGTCGGCGCGGCCATGCACGATGGCTTCGACCGCATACCCCAGTGCCTGCAGGCCGGCCACGCCATCGGCCGAGAAGGTCTTGGAATAGCCCTTGAGCCCATACTCGAGCGAGATCTGCCCCTGCAGCGCGGCCGGGAACCAGGCCGTGGCTACGTAAGGCCCCATCGCATCGACGCCCTCGGTATGCAGCGCTTTTAACTTAGGCTCGGTAAAGCCCCAGCCGCCCAGGCAGTTGCCGACGAAGATGCCGATGCGCTCTTCCTTCGGCCCGCCATTCATCAAGCCGCTGTCGTCGAGCGCCATGCCGGCCGCGCACAGACCGTGGAAGGTGAAGGTGTCGAGCTTTTTCTTCAGGCGCCCGCTGACGGCACCCGAGCCGTCGAAGCCTTCGATGCGGTCGAACACGGTGTGCCCCGCCTGCGCGCGCCGGGTCGCCGCAGGGGCCTTGGCCAGGATATCCTGGATCGAATGTCCGTGCGCATTGAGCGCGCCGATGCCGGTGATGACTACACGTTTTTTCATGATTGAACCGCCTGCAGAACGATGACGCTGTGAATACCCGAGAAGCCGCTGCTCAATTTGATCGCGGTGCCGATCTTCGATGCGCGTGCCACATTGGGCACGTAATCGAGGTCGCATTCCGGGTCCGGACGCTTGTAGTTGATGGTCGGATGGATGAGCTGGTGCTTGATCTCCAGGCACAGGGCCACCATCTCGACCGCATTGGCCGCCGCCAGCGCATGGCCGGTCATCGACTTGAGCGAGTTGATCGGCACCTGGTAGGCGCGCTCGCCGAACACGCGCTTGATGGCGCCCGTTTCATTGGCGTCGTTCTGCGGCGTGGAACTGCCGTGCGCGCTGATGTGATCGACCTTGGCCGCATCGCAGTGCGCATTGTCCAGCGCCAGCCGGATGCAGGATGCCAGCGCCATGCCGTCCGGCGGCAGGTCGGTCATGTGGTAGGCGTTGTTGACCGAGGCATAGCCCGACAGTTCGGCGTAGATGGTGGCGCCGCGCCGCAGCGCCTGCTCATACTCTTCCAGCACGAAGATACCGCAGCCTTCGGCGATGACAAAGCCATCGCGGTCCAGCGTGAACGGCGTCGATGCGGTGGAGCGGTCGTCGCAGGCTCGGGTGGACAAGGCGCCCAGCGCCTCGAAGGAACCGATCGACAGCGGGCACAGAGGCGCCTCGCTGGCGCCGGCCAGCATCACGTCGGCCTTGCCGCTGCGGATCTGCTCGAAGGCGAAGCCCAGCGCATCGAGGCCGGCGGTGCAGCCGGTCGACAGATTGGCCACCGGACCGGCGGCGCCGAACTGGCGCGCTATCGCGCCGGCGGCCATGCCGAAATCGAGCTTGTCGTAGCTCGATGGCGCAGCCCATTGCGCATCGATATCGCGATGGCCACTGTCGGTCATCAAGAGCAGATTTTCTTCCATCGACGCCGCGTCGGCGATCGCGCTGGCCACTTGCACGCCGACCCGCAGCGGGTCGATGCCCGACAGGTCGATGCCGGAATCGCGCACCGCCATATTCGCCGCGGCTAGTGCGAACTGCAGGTAGCGCCCGCCCTCGCTGGCCTGGCGCGCCGTCACGCCGTGTTCGACGGCGGCAAAATCGTTGACCTGGCCGATGGCCGCGCTCTTGAAGCCGAAACGCTTGCCCCAGTCATAGGGTTTGATGCCGGAGATGCCCCGGCTGGTGTTGTTCCAAAATTTTTCCACGCCTGTGCCGTTGGGAGCGATTACGCCAAGGCCGGTGATGACGACTCTTCTTGCATACATAGCTAATCCTGTTATTTTTAGTGGGTGTATTCACCCGCTACGGCGGGCGTGTAGTTCGTGTCAGTTCAGGCAAAATCAGAAAACAGATCGCGTTCGCGCTGCGGCGGCGGCACCGGTGGCGCCAGCGGATCGAGCGCGTCGAAGGTAAACACGTCCTGATAGCGCTCGGGCAGCATGGCCTGGGCGATCAGCAGAAAATCGTGTTCGGACAGCTGAAAATGCCCCATGCGGAAGGAGTAGCCCCAGCTGGTGCGGCCACGGGTAAATTCCAGTTGCTGCAGCAGCGGGTGGATGGGCGCATCCTGGCTTTTTTCGTAGGCCACGTCGCGCCGGTAAGGCACGAAGTTCGGGGCCATCTCGAACTGATAGGTTTCCGTCCCGACCACCTTGCCGATGGCCGTGAAACGCTGGCACTTCTCCTTGCCCTGGAACTGCAGCACCGGCGAATAAAACACGATGCCATCGCCGACCGACATGCGCGACAGCGGCGCTTTTTTTCCATGGCATACCTGGCAGAAGCCGCCCTGCTCTCCGCGTTTGATATGTTCTCTTGAGACTACGCCGCACCAATACTTTGTCATGACCGACTCCTGCTAAATGATTCAGGCGGCCCGCCGCCGGCGGGCCGCATACTGTCGTACTGTTGTGCTAAGGCTGGCTCAAAATGAGTGCAGCGACGCTGCGCTCTTTTTGAGGCGGCCTTAGTCTTCCTGCACGATGTTGATGATGTTGTTGACGGATTCCGGCAAACCGCCCTGCATATGCGGCCAGATCTCCTTGCTGAAGAAGCCCGACGCTTCCGGTGCGATCTCGGCCTGGACTTCGTGGGTCAGGCTGATCTGCTTACCGATCTTGCTGATGCGGTGCAGATTGCGGATCACGCCGAAAGGCAGCACGGCTTCGTCGGAGAACTCTTCGCCCTGGGTCACGGTTTTCAGCGTGACCTGGATCGGCTCGCCGCCGCGCGGGGTCAGCGAGAAGGAGTTGCCCGCCTTGAAGTTCGCCTCGATGGCCGAATGCTCGATGCCCGAATCCCACTTGTCCCAATTGTTGATGTCGGCCCAGATGGCCCAGATGTCCTCGACCGAGGCGTCCGCAGTGGCCGTGTAGGAGGCGACAAACTTGATGTTATTGGACATTTTCCAAATCCTTTTCTTCGCTCACTTGAGCGATTTCGATTAATGGGTGGAAGAAGGTTTGATCTTCCCCGCCCAGCCAATAGGAGCGCTCGTGCGCACCCACTTCCACCATCACGCCGTTGAGCGACCAGTTTTTCTCGCTCAGCGAGCTGGTGTCGCCCCAGAAGGCGGGATTGAAGAATTCCAGGATGACGTTGGTGTGCCAGATCAGGCCCAGCTCCGTCAGTTGCATGCGGTCGTGTTCCAGCGTCACCAGGCCCTTGCGCTCCAGCCGCGCCACTTCGTCGGCAAAATCGTCCAGGAAGCTGGTGCCGAATTTGCTTTCGTAGAAGGCGTACTCGATCGCGTAGTACAGCAGGGCGAACACCACATAGCGCTCGCGCTGCACCCGTGGCGACATCTTGTCGGTGATGGAGCTGATCAAAAACTCGTCGCGGCGCGCATGCTCGATGTACTTCTCGATGTCCGACTCGGTGCCGAGGCGGAAACCGTCGAAGTAGCTGTAGGAACCGGGGCCGATGGCCAGCGTGTCGATGTAGACTTTCCAGTTCCAGTGGTTGTACATATTCTCGTAGCCGGGTTTGCAGAAGTGGTCGACCATATACATGGTGTAGCCCATGTCTTCGGCCATCTGCTTGGCTTCGCGGTACATGGCCTTGACCATGATGGTTTCCGGATTTTCCGGCGCCGCCACCTTGCCCTTGCTGATCAGCTTGTGCTGAGGGGTCTCGTTGTGGATGCGGTACAGGTAGATCGTGAAGTGCGGCACATTGAGTTCATTGAGAATCTTCAGGTCGCTCTTCCAGATTTCCAGCGTGTGGCCGGGCATGTTGTACATCAGGTCCATCTGAATGTTGGTCAGTCCCTTGGCTTGGAAGGCGCGGATCACCCGGGCGCTGTCGACCGCCGCGTGGGGCGAACCGATCACGCTGAGGATCTCCGGATTGAAGGACTGCACACCCAGGCTCAGACGGTTGATCTGCGAGTGCGATACATACTCGATTTTTTCATCGTCGTAGTCGCGGGCATTACCCTCCAGCGTGAACTCGTAGTCGGCATCGACGTTGAAGTTCTCGAACACGGCATCGACGATGCGTTTCAGGTTGGCCGTTTTCAGCACGCTGCCGGTGCCGCCGCCGATGTAGATATTCTTCAGCGTGCCCTCGCCGAACTTGCGGTAGCTGGACCACTTCTTCATGTCCATCAGCAGCGCGTCGACGTAGTCGTCTTCGCGGTTATGCTTGTCGTTCTCCGGCAGCAGGCTGACGAAGTACGGGCAGGATTTGCAGCGGGTGCGGCAGAAAGGGACGCCGATGTACAGCGTGAAGTCCACGCCTGGCTGCTCCATGTCGATATTGGTGGTTACGAAGTTGCCACCCTCGGTATTCCGATGCATGCCCGGCGGATAAAGGATAAAGGGCAGATAGCATTTGTTCGGGTAGGGCTTCTGGCTCAATACGTCAGCGTTCATTCAATTCACCTTGATTTATTTGTTTTAGAAAAAGAAGAAAAAACAATTCGTCGTACATGCGGGTGATCAATCCACGATGGCGACGACCCTGCTCCACGCAGCGTCGGCGTTTTCCAGCTTGATTGGAAAACAGCAGACCTGGAATCCGGTCGGTGCGGGCAGATCGTCCAGATTGCCCAGACGCTCGATCTGGATATATTCGCGGTCGCGCCCGAAGAAATGGGCCGGCCACAGAACCTCTTTATCGCCCGACTGCTTGTACTCGGCTATCATGTCGCAGAAGGGTCGGTCGAAACTGAAGGCGTCGGTGCCGATCACGCGCACGCCCTTTTCTATCAGCCAGGCCAGCGCGCTCTTGTCGATCGCCTGGTAAGTCGTAAAGTATTCGCGCTTGCCCAGATTCTTGAACGCGCCGGTGTTCATCAGCACGATGTCGCCGGCCGCCAGCTCGTGGCCGATATCGGCCAGCTTCCGCTGCACGCGCGCCGCATCGATGCTGGTGTGCGCATCGGTGAAGTCGAGCAGGACGCCGCGGCCGTAGCACCAGTCGAGCGGAATGTCGGTGACGGTCTTCTGCTGGTCCTTGCCATCGGCGCGCCAGCCGTAGTGGTAAGGCGCGTCGATGTGAGTGCCGGTGTGCGTGGTCAGGCTGTAGATCATCAGCGACAGGCCCATGCTGTCGGGGAAATCGCGGTGATCGATATGGTATTTGGCCGGCTTGACCAGCTTCATCCACCAGCGCTTCCAGAAACCCATGGCCTGGAAATACAGATAGCTCTGGCCCAGTTTGTCGGCGCCGTCCTGGTGGTTGATGACCTCGCGCCTGACCGGTTCCGGTTCCCAGAAATCCGGATCGACGCTGACGCTCAAATCAATAATTTGTTTACCGCTTGCTTGCATGGCGTACCCGTTCAAATCCAAAGTGATGCAGCTGATTCAAGCCAAAATGGCGGGCCTGCGATATCACGCACAGGTAGTCGTCTCCGGCCACCACCATGTCGCTGGTGGCAGGACGCGTGGCCCGCCCCGTCAATATTTGTTGTCCACCGCGTCCGGCCAGCGCATCGTGCAAGGTCAGGCCGTGCAGCTTCACGTAGCTCTCGGTGCGGCACCAGGCGCACATGGCCAGATGGTCATGCAGGCCGCCTTGTTTCCAGGCGCTGCCCAGCCGTGCAAATCCCGGCACATAGCGCTCGCACACCGCCGCCAGGTCGACCTTGCCGCCGCAGCATTCCAGGTCGATGCCCACGGCCTGGCGCGACACGCCGATGGCGCACACGCCGGCCGAGGAACTGGCGCTGAAGTGCAGCGGGCCGCCGGCGGCCAGCAGTTGCGGCTTGCCGCTGGCGTCGCGCCGGATCGCGTACTGGTCCACGTACTGGCGCAGCACGTAGTCGCGCACCGCGCGGCGGAAGGCGAACTGGCGCTTGCGGGCCGGCGGCACGATCTGCGCATGGCGTGCCAGATCGTCCTGGCGCCGCAGTGCCGAACGCGGCACCTCGTCGCTGTCGTCCAGCTTGACGATCCACAGATCGACGCCTTCCGGTGCGTGGACGCGCTCCATCTCAGTAGTTCCCCAGCGCGCCGCAGACATTGAGCGCCTGCGCCGTCACGCCGGCCGCCAAAGGCGACGCGAGGTAGGACACCATCGCGGCCACTTCCTCCGGCTCGATGTAGCGGCCCAGCGGCACGCGCTCTTCCACGCGGCGCTTGGCTTCCCCGGTATCGACGCCCCAGATCCTGGCGTAGTGCTCGCGCACCCGTTCGGCCATCTCGGTCTCGACGAAGCCGGGGCAGACCGCGTTGACGGTGATGCCGGAACGGTTCTTGGCCAGCTCCAGCCCCAGCGACTTGCTCAGGCCGACCATGCCGTGCTTGGAGGCGCTGTACGGCGCGCCGTGGATCACGCCCTGCTTGCCGCCAGTGGAAGCGATGTTGATGATGCGGCCGCCCGAGGGCATCATGTCCAGGCGCAGCAGTTCCCGGGTCATGAAGAAGGTGCCATTCAGATTGGTGTTGATGACGTTCATCCACAGTTCGTCCGTCACCTGCGCCGTGACGCCGCCGCCGGAAATGCCGGCGCCGTTGAGCAGGACGTTGATACCGATATTGCGCTCCTTCAGGCGGAGGTACAGGGCCGCCACGTCGGCCGGATCGGCCACGTCGCAGCGTTCCACCGCCACTTCGGCGCGTGGAAATTGCGCCGTCAGTTCGGCCGCGAAGGCCGCCAGTTTGTCGCTGTTGCGGGCCACCAGGATCGGCGAAAAGCCGTCGCGGCACAGTTGCAGTGCGATCGCCTTGCCGATGCCGCCGGTGGCGCCAGTGATGAGTGCTGTTTTGGTCATGATTGTCTTTTCGTAATTTCTATTTATTAAGTTTGGCAAATAAAACATCTTGCGAAAATGTGTACTTCCTCATGGTTTGGCTTGCATACAACAAGTACTCACACGGTGGCGGCGGCGGGCACGGGCAGATCGCGGAAGTGCAGATAGCCCAGCTCCATCGCCCGCGCCACCGCATGGGTGCGGCTGGAGGCGTTGAGGGCACGCATCAGGCCGGTCACATGGTTGTCCACCGTGCCGGCGTTGAGCTTGAGCTGGGTGGCGATTTTCTTGGAGGTGTAGCCGCGGTGCAGCAGGCCGATGATGTCGAGCTGGCGTCGCGTCAGGTGGGTGGCGCTCGCCTCGGTGGCGCTGGCCGGGCCGCCGAGGAAGCAGTCGTGGCCGCGCATGACGCTGGCGATCCCCTGCTGGAACTCGGCCAGCGGCGTGGTCTTGGGGATGTAGCCCAGCAGGCCCATGGCGCGCGCCTCGGCGCACCACTGGCTGTTGTGCAGGGCCGACATGGCGATGCAGCGGCGCGCATAGCCGGCCCGGGCAAAATGGCGCACCAGCGACAGGCCATAGGTGCCGGCCAGGTCGAGGTCGACAAAGATCAGGTCGAAGTCGGCGCAGTTGGCGACCGCCGTCATGGCGTGCTGGGCATTGCTGTCTATCGTCACCTCGGTGTGCGTAATCCCGTTCAGCAGTGTTTCGATAGCGCTTGCTACCACTGGAAGGCTTTCGATGATGAGTACTTTACGGGTGCTGATGGCGTTAATCATGATATGAATATTTCCATTAGGGCAAAGTAAAACGAGGACCAGGGAGGAGCGCTGGCGCTCCCCGTCGAAAGGCACGGGAAAATGTGCGGCTTTTATAAAAGCTGACGAAATGTTAATAAGTGGTCTTGCCAATTTCTGTCAGTAGTCGCGCGTTCCGGCGAAATAGGCCTTCAGGCGCAACAGCGCAGCAGGCCCGCCAGCAGCGGCAGAATCAGGGGGAGCGACAAATAAAGTGTGCTCGGCCACAGGTCGATGCGGTGGCTGGCGATGGCAGTAGTGGTACGGGACATGGCGTGCTCTTCTTGTAGTGTGAAAGACGGTTGCATCGTGGAGCTGCGGCGCCGCCGCTATTTGAGTTGTTGTAGCGGCGCCGAACCCACGAGACGAAGATTACGCACGGCCTACCCACAAATGGCTTGCAAATAGTCGATTCGACAACAGTAGAGGCTGGACAAAGAGGACGAAAAAACACATGGCCGCGAGCGCGGCCATGGAGGGAATGGAGGGGGATGGCGGGGCGCCGCCCGCGGCGCGCGCGGCTACTGGGCGGGAATGCCTTCCTGGGCGCGCCATTCGCGCAGGATGGTCTGGCGTCCGCGCGGGTAGCGCTCATCGGAGACGCTCAGGCTGCTGATGCGGTCGGCGCGGAAGTTGCGGAAGGTCTGGCGCAGCTCGCACCAGGCCACCAGCACGCGCACCTCGTCGAAGAAGCTGAGCGCGATCGGCCACACGGTGCGGGTCGATTCCGCCCCCTTCAGGTCGAGATAGGTGATGGCGATCTTGCGCTCGGTGCGGATGGCGCTGCGCAGGATAGGCAGTTGGCCGCCCTCCTCCTCGCCGGGCGCGTTGGGACCGACCAGCAGGGTGGAACAATCGAGGGAGTGGCGCAGTTCCACCGGCAGCACGGCCGAGATCTTGGCCAGCGCATCGCGCGCGGCGCTGCCCAGGCGCGAGTCGGCGCGCGATGCGACCCAGCGCGAACCAAGCACCAGGGCTTCCAGTTCTTCCTCGGAAAACATCAATGGCGGCAGCATGAAGCCGGGGCGCAGCACATAACCCAGGCCGGGTTCGCCTTCGATACGGGCGCCCTGCTCCTGCAGGGTGCCGATATCGCGGTACAGCGTGCGCACGCTGATGCCCAGCTCAAGCGCTAGCGCCTGGCCGGTGAGGGGAAATCGGTGACGGCGCAGGATCTGGATCAGATCGAGCAAACGCTGGGCGCGGGACATAGGGCTGATCCTTGTGCATGCAAAGCAGGACATTTTGCCTACATTGTGATTTTAACAGCAGCCCATCCCGCCAGCAAATTCAATCCGGCCAGGCGGACAAATCCTGTGGCTCAATCAGCACGCGCCCATTATGCTCGGCGCGAAAGCGCGCCGACATCGCATACGCCGCCTGGCGCACGCGCATGATAGCGCCCAGCGGCCGGTGCGCCGCCAGGCCATGCCAGGGATTGAACTGCATGCCGTCGTCGACCAGCGCCGCCAGCGCCGCGCTCCAGGCCGTCTGCGGCGGCGCCGTGATGCGCGCCACCGCGATATAGGGGCTGCGCTGCTGCGGCCACTCGACCGACGCATCCTCGAGCGGCATCGTGCCCAGATCGGTGCACAGTTGGACGCGCAGCTCCCATTCGGCCGCATGGCTGGCGAAGTAGGCGACCACGGCCTCGCGCAGGCCGTTCGGCTTGCCGTCCAGCTCGACCTGCAGGTTTGTCAGCGCGCACAGCGCCGGAGCCACCGGCGCCAGCGCCAGCTTGGCCATATACGGGCCGTACAGGACGGGTGCCTGGCTGAAGTAAGTCTCGCCCAGCACATGGGTTTCCGGATGGCCGCCCAGCGACCGCAGCGTGGCGCTGCCGCCGCCCACCGCCTCCAGCAATTTCTCGGTGCCCTGGAGCGCGGCCGACAGCGCCTTCTTCAGGCCGGGCGCCTTGTCGGTGGTCGGCGCCAGCAGCTTGAGCGTGCGCAGGAAGGCATGCGCGCTGGCGCTAATAAAAGCCGGGCCATTGATCAGCACAAAGTCTTGCGTGCTGTCGTGTTCGCTGCCCGGCAGACGCTCGCCGGGCACGCCGATCACCTTCAGCGCCAGCCCGCGCGGGGTCGATACGGCGTCGTCCAGCAGGTCGCCCGGCGTCGATGACAGGCGCAGCACCACCGGCCAGTCGCCCAGCGGCGCCGGCTCGGCGAACATGCCCTGGGCATAGGCCGGCGGCAAGCCAGCGAGCACCTGCAGGCGGCCGTGCAGCAGACCGTGGCTCTTGGCGTGGACGCTGCGGGTGGCGTGGCGGTTGTCGCGCAGCGTGGTGGCCGAGATGCTGTGCAGCGCATTCAGCATTTCGGCCTGGGTGATGGCCTCGTGTTCTTCCTCGACCTCGTAGGCCGGATCGTAGCGCAGGGGCTGATCGATATGCAGGGTGGGAGGGGGCGTGGGATGGTTCATGGCGGCTCGCGGACGGTTGATCGGCACTGCGAGCTTGGCGCAGCAGCGCGGCGCTGTCTGTGGGTTGACGCACCGATGGCGAGGCGCATGATGAATGGATATTTTCGCCCCTCCGCAGAATGAGCGTAGCGGCATTTGACCGAAATTGTGAATAGATACTTTGGACTGTTATTTGTTGTCGAGGAAGCGGGCAAGCTCGGGCGTGATTTCAATCTTGTACTGATCCAGCAGGCGCCGGTAGGCACCGCTGGCGATGTAGGCGCGCAGCGCGGTATCGAACTGGTCGCGCAGCGCCGTCAGCTGGCGCGCCTTGGCGAAGGCGATATGGCTGGCGACGTTGTCGAGCGCCTGCGGCAGTTTGATGATCGTCACCGGCAGATCGGTGCTGCTCATCCGGCCCAGGGTATAACTGGCCGTGTACAGATTGCTGGGCGTGAAATCAATCCGGCCCAACGCCAGCTTGCGCAGGTTTTGCTCCAGACTGGACACTTCCTTGACGTCCAGCGAGGCACGTACAGCTTCGAACTTCGGCCCGTAATTGATGCCCAGCACGGTACCGACAGGACGGCCGGCCAGCGCCTGCACATTGCCGTCAAAGCTGGCCGAGCCGTCATTGCGGGCATAGAAATAAATCACCTGGGGGATGATCGATTCCTTGCTAAAGTCCAGCGTGCGGGCACGTTCAGCGGTGTGGAAGATCGTGAAAACGCAATCGCGCTGACCTAACTGAACCAGGGCCATGGCACGCGACCAGGGGAACACTTCCACCGTCACCGTATGGCCGATGCTGGCAAAGACCGCCTCCACAATATCGACGGCCAGGCCGCGCGCGTGGCCACTGGCATCGAGCGAGATCAGCGGTGGATAGTCCAGCGACACGCAGCGCAAGTTCGCCGCACAGGTAGAGCCGGCCAAGAGTGATAACGCGATGGAGCATGCCAGACGAATCACCGATCCCTCCTCAGTGCATGGACGTGCTTCAGACTACTCCAGTCGGTTCATTCTTTCAATGCGAACAGTGGTGTGTTGCAGGGTCAACACTTGCCTGCCTGCTGTACGCCGCAGACTTGACGCCAAAACCACCGCGCCCACGTTGATGCTCCTGCATGATTAGCGGAAGCTCAACGGTTCTGCGCCGCCATCGATTTCCGCATCGTCACCGTCCGGTTTCTGCTGGGCGCCGGCCAGCCGATTGTGCATCCTGGTCGAGATCGAGGTAATTCTGTGCACCAGGCGCTCAGCCATGACACGCTCGCCCGCAGCCAGCCCTGGCAGCACGTCCGCTGCGGCCGCAGGTATGGCAGCAGCAACAAGACGCGCGACCTCGCCGGCCAGTTTTTGCAGATAACGCGGTGCCACGCCCAACGTTCCAGCGAGTTCGCGTATGTGGTCCTGGGTGAGCTTGCCAGGTTCGGACTCGCCCGCGATCGTGAACGCAAAATGCGCGCCAAGGCCGGGATAGACGCGCGTACACATCAGGTCGTAGAACGGAGCCAGACGCAGTCCCGCCGGGGTCGCGATCATCGACAGGTTCTTGGCGTGCGAATCGTTGTTGCCCGCGCACAGATTGAAGAACAACCAGCGTAGCAAGCGCAGTTGATCGACCGCTGGTTGCGCCGATGTCTTCATTAAATCGTAGCAGTCCTTGAACGTCGGGCCACCGTCATGCTCGTACTTCACGCCAGACTGCTTGCCGAGCAACTGGCAAAAGTCGGCTTGCCACATGCGCCGCAGCGCGCCATCCGGCTGGCGCACGCGGTCATAGCGTTCGACCAGACAGGACTTCGTGACCGGCTGGTAGCACACATGTGCGGTAGGCAGGCCACATTTCGCGGCCGCGAGCATCACGATCGTCTCGTTGACGGCCGAGGCGAAGACGCTGATATCGTTACGCAGAATGTCCGGTTTGAGGATGTGCGTCGCCGGCGCATTGCCCATGGGACGCGCCGGATTTCCCTGCTCATCAAGGTATAGCAGGATTTTGTATTGCGCGCCCGAGATCGACATGCGTGGCGTGGGCATGCCCTGTGCGGCCCGCTCGATCGCATCGCGTTCGTCCGCCTGCGCAGCGCTGGCGTGCAGCAGGACATTGACTTGCTCCCAATTCAAGGCTTGATAGGTCGATGCCTGCGGCTGCTCGCCCTCCGGCACGAGGACATATTCGCCGGCGCTCTCGCCGCCAACTCGCGACAGCAGACCGAACACCGATGAGACCTGCTCGCGCACACTGATCAATCTGCGCTGCTCCCCCTCCGGTAGCAGATTCTCGAAAAACGCCGCGACATACGGAGTAACGATCTGGCCGGCCGCCAGCGGCAATGCGGGATGAATGGGCGTTGCATCGGGTTTGGCCAACCATGCATCGCTGTAGCTGAAGGATAGCGGATCGGTATGATGGAGCGTTCCAACCAGCTCATCCGGGCCGTAAACCCAGAGCGCGTCTGGAAGCCTGTCGGATGTGGCCATTACGATTTCTTCCGGACCGACACTTCCAGGCCGAGAAGGCTCAGCACATCGAGCACCTTCTGCATTTGCAGCGTTTCCTTGCCACGTTCGAGGTCGATCACAAAGCGGTTGCTCAGGCCTGCCAGGCCGGCCACATCGAGTTGGGTCAAGCCCTGCTCCTTGCGTACCGTGCGCACCAGCTGACCCAGGCGCGTCGTCGTGCTCAATGTCTCGGCCGAGTATGTTGATGCGCCCATGGTTGCCTCGCGTGATTGATCGATCATATATTAGCACCGCTTGGCAAGCTCACATCAAAATATGATCGCTCCCACACTTCCAATTATGGCAATAGTCGGGTGAATATGCTCAGGCCACGCAATGCAAGCGGGAAGGAGGCGCCAAGGCTTTCTTGGCTGACTGTGGCGGTGCCACCATACGAGGGCCGCGCGGGGAGCGCGGCCCTTTACATCAAGCGAACTTGCTGAAATCCGGCTTGCGCTTCTCGAAGAAGGCCGTGAACGCTTCCTTCGCTTCCGGCGCGGCCAGCATGGCGCCGAAGAATTTGTTTTCGTCGCTCATGGTCTGGCTGATGGCGGCCTTGCGGCTGGCCTTCATCAACTGCTTGGTGGCGCGCACCGAGCTGGCTGGCAGGGCCACCAGCTTGGCGGCCTGGCCGCGCGCAAACGCGTGCAGCTCGGCGACCGGCAGTACCTTCGATACCAGGCCCATGTCCAGCGCTTCCTGTGCCAGGAAGGCTTCGCCCAGCATCAGCTTTTCGGCGGCGCGCGGGTAGCCGGCGATCTGGGTCAGCAGCAGGCTGGACGCGAACTCGGGGCACAGGCCCAGCTGAGCAAACGGCATGGAGAATTTGGCATTGTCGGCCGCATAGACCAGGTCGCAATGCATCAGCAGCGTGGTGCCGATACCCACCGCCGCGCCTGCAACAGCGGCCACCACGGGCTTGCTCGCGCCGCTCAGCGCCAGCATGAAGCGGAACACCGGGCGCTCTTCCAGCGGCACGCCGTCGGTCGGACGCGAGCTTTTCATGAAGTCTTCCAGATCGTTGCCGGCGGTGAAGATCTCGGGCTTGCCGACGATCAGGATGGCGCGCACGGACGCGTCCTGCTCGCCGTCGTTGATGGCGTCGGCCATGCTCTGGTACATCGCCGAAGTGATCGCGTTCTTGCGTTCCGGGCGGTTGAATTCGATCGTCAGAATGCCGTCGGCCTTGCTGCTCAAAATATCCATGTCTTCTCCACAATGAGGAAAAGGCGCAGGAGAAATCCCCTGCGCCCTTTATTAGTTTTCTATCTTGTACGGCTTATACGCGTTCGAAGATCCCGGCAGCGCCCATACCCGCGCCTACGCACATGGTGACCATGCCGTATTTCAGGTTGTTGCGGCGCAGTGCGTGCACCACGGTCGCGGCGCGGATCGCGCCGGTCGCGCCCAGCGGGTGACCCAGAGCGATCGCGCCGCCCATCGGGTTGACCTTGGATGGGTCCAGGCCCAGATCGCCGATCACGGCCAGCGCCTGCGCGGCGAAGGCTTCGTTCAGCTCGATCCAGTCCAGTTGATCCTGGGTGATGCCGGCCTGTTTGCAAGCTTCCGGGATGGCGAACTTGGGACCGATACCCATGATTTCCGGTGGTACGCCCTTGACGGCGAACGAGGAGAACTTGGCCAGCGGGGTCAGGTTGTGTTCGCGCAGGAATTTCTCCGACACGATCAGCAGCGCGCCTGCGCCATCGGACATCTGCGAGCTGTTGGCCGCGGTGACCGAACCCTTGGCGGCGAACACTGGCTTCAGCTTGCCCAGCGATTCCACGGTCGAATCGCCACGTGCGCCTTCGTCGGTGTCGACGGTGCGGGTCTTGATGTCGATCTGGCCGGTGGCCAGGTTAGGCGTGCGGGTGATGATCTCGACCGGGGTGGTCTCGTCCTTGAAGAAACCGGCCTGCTGCGCGGCGATGGCGCGGCGGTGCGATTCGACGGCGAAGGCGTCCTGCGCTTCGCGCGAGACTTTCCATTGCTGGGCGACCTTCTCGGCGGTCAGGCCCATGCCGTAGGCCATGCCCACGTTTTCGTCGGTGAACATGTTCAGGTTCATCGATGGGTGGTGACCCATCATCGGCACCATCGACATCGATTCCACGCCGCCGGCGATCATCGCATCGCATTCGCCGACGCGGATGCGGTCAGCGGCCATGGCGATGGCGGTGATGCCCGATGCGCAGTAGCGGTTGACGGTCACGCCGCCGATGGTTTTCGGCAGGCCGGCCAGCAGCACGGCCTGGCGGGCGATGTTGAAGCCCTGTTCCGCTTCCGGGAAGGAGCAGCCGATGATGGCGTCGGTGATCAGCGCCGGGTCCAGGCCAGGCGCCTGGGCCATGGCGCTTTGCAGAACGCGCACCAACAGGTCGTCCGGACGGGTGGTTTTGAACATGCCGCGCGGCGCCTTGCCGATCGGGGTGCGGGTGGCGGAGACGATGTATGCGTCTTGAAGTTGTTTGCTCATTTTATTCTTTCAAAATTTTTTGATCGAAGTTCAGTCGAAGAAATCCCTGGGGTCCGGCAGCGCTCAGTGTTTGCCTAGCGCTTCTCGGACAAATACCAATCCACTTGTACCTGCGCGGCCAGCGTGCCGGCGGCGTCGAAAATGTCGACTTCCACCGGGAACGCCACCTTGCCTTGTGCTTTCAGCTCGGCCTTCAGGGCCGCCAGATCGCCCGGTACCCGGCCTTCGGCGCGGGTCGCGCCCTTGGCCACTTTCTGGTACTGGATACGCGATTCTTTGGCGACCGGGCGCAGCGTCGGAATCAGCTCGGCGAAGCCGCCTGCCATGGCCGCGCCGGAAGCCGTTTCGGCCAGCGTGAACAAGGCACCGGCATGCTGCGTGCCCAGGTGGTTATTCAGCTTCGGGTCCTCCGGCATCGACACCTTCGAGGTGCCGTTGCCGATCTCGTCGATCTGAATCCCCAGCAGGCGCACGAAGGGCAGGGTTTCCAACATTTGCTGCTTGATACGTTCATACACCATGCTTGGCCTCACACGCAGTAATACCTTGAATACCAGGGACAGGATCGACATGACCTGGTTTAGTTGCGGACTGGCTTACCGGTCTGCATCATGCCCATGATCCGCTCTTGCGACTTCGGATGATTGAGCAGCTCCAGGAAGGCTTTACGCTCCATGTCGAGGAACCACTGCTCGCTGACGAAGCTGCCCTGGTCGATATCGCCACCGGAAACGATCTCGGCGATCATCTCGCCCAGCTTGAAGTCGTGCGCGGAGATGAAGCCGCCGTCACGCATGTTCACCAGCTGGGCCTTGATGGTGCCGTAGCCGTAGCGGCCGGTCACCTGGATCGGTGCCTTCAGCGGCGGACGGTAGCCCTTGTCGAACATGGCGCGCGCTTCGACCTTGGCCACATGCAGCAGCTCGTAGGCGTTGAACACGATCACGTCGTCTTCTTTCAGGTAACCCATGGCTTGCGCTTCCAGTGCCGATTTCGACACGTTGGCGGTAGCGGCATTGGTGAAACCGGTTTTCAGGAAGGTCAGGATGTCCGAACCCTTGGCTTCCTTGAAAGCGCGTGCAGCCGCTTCCTTCAGGCCGCCGCCGGCAGGGATCAGGCCCACGCCGACTTCAACGAGGCCGATGTAGGATTCGATCGATGCCACGCGCTTGGAAGCGTGCAGCGCCATTTCGCAGCCGCCGCCCAGGGCCAGGCCAGCAACAGCAGCGACGACCGGCACGTTCGAGTATTTCATCGCCATGAAGGTGTTCTGCAGTTCGGCGATGATCGGGTCGACCGCCTTGGCGCCGCCCTGCATGAATGCAGGCAGTGCCGATTGCAGGTCGGCGCCGGCCGAGAACGCGCCGCCGTCGGCTGCGTCGCTGCTCCAGATGACCAGACCCTTGAAGTTCTTCTCGGCTTCGGCCAGAGCCATTTTCAGGCCCTTGATGACGCCGTCACCGATGACGTGCATCTTGGTCTTGAGCGAGATGACCAGCACTTCGTCGCCCGAGTGCCACAGACGCACGGAGTCGTCTTCGAACACGGTGGTGCCGGCGGTCTTGCCGTCGGCAGCGCCCGCGCCCAGTACCGGTGCGCGGAATTGCTGGCGCTCGTAGACGGCCAGCGAAGAGCGTGGCACGTAGCTGTTGGACACGGCCGAGAAGGAACCTTCGGCGGTGTGTACGCCTTTTTCAGCGACCTGGCCTTCGAAGACCCAGGCTGGCAGCGGTGCGTTGCACAGTGCCTGGCCGGCGTCGATGTCTTCCTTGACCCAGTTGGCGACCTGGGTCCAGCCCGATGCCTGCCAGGTTTCGAAAGGACCGACGTTCCAGCCGAAGCCCCAGCGCATGGCGAAGTCGATGTCGCGCGCGTTGTCGGCCACGGTGTCCAGATGGATGGCGATGTAGTGGAAGGCGTCACGGAAGATCGCCCACAGGAACTGGCCCTGTGGATTGGTCGATTCGCGCAGCGCTTTCATTTTCTTGACCGGATCTTTTTCTTTCAGGATGCGGGCCACGATGTCGGAAGCCTTGCCGCCGCCGGTGACGTACTCACCCGAGGCGAAGTCCAGGCGCTGGATTTCCTTGCCAACTTTTTTGTAGAAGCCGCCGCCCGATTTCTGGCCCAGCGCGCCTTTTTCGACCAGCTTGGCCAAGACCGCTGGGGTCTTGTAGATGGCGAAGAAAGGATCTTCCGGCAGGTTGTCCTGCATGGTCTTGATCACATGGCCCATGGTGTCCAGGCCGACCACGTCCGCGGTGCGGAAGGTGCCCGACTTGGCGCGGCCCAGCTTGGCGCCGGTCAGATCGTCGACCACGTCGCAGGACAGGCCGAATTTTTCCGCTTCATGGATGGTGGCCAGCATGCCGAACACGCCGACGCGGTTGGCGATGAAGTTAGGCGTATCCTTGGCGCGAACCACGCCCTTGCCCAGCGTGGTGGTCAGGAAGCCTTCCAGCTGGTCGGCGATTTCCGGCTTGGTCGACACGGTCGGGATGATTTCCACCAGGTGCATATAGCGCGGTGGGTTGAAGAAGTGAACGCCGCAGAAGCGTGCTTTCAGTTCCTCGTCGAAACCTTCCGACAGCTTGGTGATCGACAGGCCCGAGGTGTTCGAGGCGAAGATCGCGTTAGGAGCGATGTGCGGGGCGACCTTCTTGTACAGGTCGTGCTTCCAGTCCATGCGCTCGGCGATCGCTTCGATGATCAGATCGCAGCCGGCCAGCAGCTCCAGATTGTCTTCGTAGTTGGCCACTTCGATCAGGGCCGCGTGTTCCTTGTTACCCAGCGGTGCAGGGCTGAGTTTTTTCAGGTTCTCGATGGCGCGCAGAACGATGCCGTTCTTCGGACCTTCCTTGGCAGGCAGGTCGAACAGCACTACCGGTACCTTGGCGTTGATGCAGTGAGCTGCGATCTGCGCACCCATCACGCCGGCGCCCAGAACGGCTACTTTTTTAACGATGAAATTGGTCATGTCGTTTCCTCTATCTTTGTTAGAACAGGTCGGCGTCGAGAGCCATCAGATTGGCGGCGCCCGAACGTGCCTGGCGAATCAAGGTGGCGGTTTCAGGCTGCAGACGGGCGATGTAGAAACGCGCGGTCGCCAGCTTGGCTTTGTAGAAGGTGTCGCCGCTGTCTTCTTTGGCCAGCGCGATTTTCGCCATCTGGGCGAACAGGTAGCCGTACACCATGTGGCCGACGACGCGCAGGTAAGGTACGCAAGCGGCGCCCACTTCGTCCGGGTTCTGGAAGGCCTTCATGCCGATTTCCATGGTCAGCTTGGTGACTTTGTCGCCCAGGTCGCCCAGCGGGGTGATGAATTCGCTCATCGCTTCATCGGTGCCGTTTTCTTCGACGAAGGCTTTGACCTTCTCGCCGAATTTACGCAGCTTGGCGCCGTTGTCGCCCAGGATCTTGCGACCCAGCAGATCGAGCGACTGGATGGTGTTGGTGCCTTCGTAGATCATGTTGATGCGCGCATCGCGCACATACTGCTCCATGCCCCATTCGGAGATGTAGCCGTGGCCGCCGAACACTTGCATCGCTTCCGACGTGGCGATCCAGGCGTTGTCGGTGATGAAGGACTTGATGATAGGGGTCAGCAGCGCGACTTCGTCGGCGGCGTCCTTGCGCACATCTTCGTCAGGGTGGTGCAGTTCGCGGTCGATCTGCAGCGCCACGTAGGACGAGAAGGCGCGCGCGCCTTCGGCGTAGGCTTTGCCGGTCAACAACATGCGGCGCACGTCCGGGTGCACGATGATCGGGTCGGCTTGTTTTTCAGGCGCTTTGATGCCCGACAGGCTGCGCATCTGGATGCGGTCTTTTGCATACACCAGCGCGTTCTGGTAAGCCACTTCGGTCAGGCCCAGCGACTGCATGCCCACGCCCAGACGGGCCGCGTTCATGAACACGAACATGGCGTTCAGGCCCTTGTTCGGCTGGCCGATGATCCAGCCACGGGCGCCGTCCAGATTCATCTGGCAGGTCGAGTTACCGTGGATGCCCATTTTTTCTTCGATCGCGCCGCAGGTGATCGGGTTGCGCTCGCCCACGCCGCCGTCGGCGGTTGGCAGGTACTTCGGTACCAGGAACAGCGAGATGCCTTTCGAGCCTTCCGGAGCGTCCGGCACGCGGGCCAGCACCAGGTGCAGGATGTTCTCGGCCATATCGTGTTCGCCGGCCGAGATGAAGATCTTGTTGCCGGTGATCAGCCAGGAGCCGTCGGTCTGTGGCAGCGCTTTCGAGCGCAGCATGCCCAGGTCGGTGCCGCAATGCGGTTCGGTCAGGCACATGGTGCCGGTCCACTCGCCCGAGACCAGCTTGGGCAGGTAGACTTTCTTCTGTTCGTCGGTGCCGTGTTCCAGCAGGCACTCGTAGGCGCCGTGCGACAGGCCCGGGTACATCGACCAGGCCTGGTTCGACGAGTTCAGCATCTCGTAGAAGGAGTTGTTCAGGACGATAGGCAAGCCCTGGCCGCCGTATTCCGGATCGCAGGCCAATGCCGCCCAGCCGCCTTCAACGTACTTCTTGTACGCTTCCTTGAAGCCTTTAGGGGTCGTCACGGTATGGGTCGCGGCGTCGTGCTTGCAGCCTTCGCGGTCGCCCGAGTGGTTCAGCGGGAACAGCACTTCGGAAGTGAACTTGGCGCCCTCTTCCAGTACCTGATTGATGATGTCGGCGTCGACATCAGCGTAATCGGGCATCTGTGCCAGCTCTTCACCTACTTTCAAGAACTCGTGCAGCACGAATTGCATATCCCGGATTGGCGCGACGTATTGACCCATGATTTTCTCCTGACGGCTAAATTGCTATAAATTTGGCGATGGTTTGGCGATAAGTTGCGGCGAGCCGCAACGCGATGTAGGCTACTGTGCGGCCGCCTTGCTGCGCGGCTGCGGATTCTGGTAATTCATGATCAGTCGGTTGAAGCCGATGCTGGCCCGGTCGACACTGCCCGGCATGCGCAGGAAGCGCGCATCGTGGTGCAGGGCCAGGATCAGGCCGTACATCTCATAGACCATCTGCTGGGCGTCGGTGTCGGCTTTCAGGTCGCCGCTCTCGATGGCCTGCTGCACGCAACGCAACAGGGCACCCTGCCAGGCTTGCACCATGGCGACCAGCGATTCGCGGATCGGTCCCGGGCGATCGTCATATTCGACGGCGCCGCTAATGTAGATGCAACCGGACGCGATCTCGACACTGACACGCTTGACCCAGCGGGCGAACATCGACTTCAGACGTTCGATGCCACGGGGTTCCTTGACACTGGGGAAGAACACTTCCTGCTCGAAACGGTGATGGTAGAGCTTGAGCACTTCCATCTGCAGGTCTTCGCGCGAACCGAAGTGTGCGAACACACCCGATTTGCTCATGTTCATTCTGTCCGCGAGCAAGCCGATGGTCAGGCCTTCCAGCCCGTCCCGGCTCGACAAGTCCAGCGCCACGTCGAGGATGGCTGCGCGGGTCAATTCGCCCTTGCGCATAAATTTGACTGAAGTATTAATAATTGCACTCAAAGGTTAAAAGTCATCGGGAAAAAAGATTGGGATAAAGCATTCTCCCCCAGCTGACAGCTTCGTGTGAAAAGAATTGCGAACGCTCGTACTATTATCCACCGGGTGATAAAAGTCAAACGGTTCACCCCTTGTTAGAAGGGAGGTTCTATATTTACGGCGGGTGCGCGGCCCGGCATTGCACCGGGGCGGGCGGCAGGATCAGTCCTGCCCGCTGACTTTGTCCATCTGACGCCGGTCGTGCTTGGTAGGACGGCCTTTCAGCCCCGCGCCGGGTTCGCGGAACAGCTTGCGCCGCTCCGCCTCGGCGGCGCGGGCCGCCACGCTGTCCGGCGTTTCCTGATACAGCGTGCGGGCAATCGTGGCGGCGGCGCGCACGTCGGACAATCCCAGGACCTGAACTTGCCATGTGTCTGAACCGTTGTCAATTTGCAGCATTTCACCGAGGCGCAACAGGCGCGCCGGCTTGACCTTGTCTTGCCCTACCCGCACCCGGCCGCTGTCGACGGCGTCGGACGCCAGCGAACGCGTCTTGAAGAAACGCGCGGCCCACAGCCACTTGTCGACGCGCACCGGTTTCGCATCGGATTTCATCGCGGGTTTCACTGCATTACTCAAGCGTATTTCCCTACAGCAATCAAGCGCATCACTAATTTATAAAAAACAAAGGCAATTTCATACCCGATGCGGCGCACATGGCCGACATGGGCAAAATCGTCCTGATGGATCACCACGCCGTCGGCGATGGCCAGCTCGATGTGCTGGCGCAGGCTGCGGGCGAACTCGGCATCCTTGATGACCACATTCGCTTCCTGGTTCAGGAACAGGCTCAAGCCATCCACATTGCTCGATCCCACGGTGGCCCAGTGGTCATCGATGACGGCCACCTTGGCGTGCAATTGTGTCTTGTGATATTCCACCACTTTGACCCCGGCGGCAAGTAGCTTGGGATAAAAAGAGTGCGCCACGGCATCCTGCAACCACATTTCACCCACACCGATCAAGAGCACCACCTCGACCCCGCGCTCGGCGGCGGAAGCCAGCGCGCGGCGGAACTTGCGGCCTGGCGCGAAATACGGATTGGCCAGCAGCACGCTCTTCTTGGCCCGCCCCAGCGCCTGCAGATAGGCGCGCTGGATGGTCACGCGGTTGCGCAGATTGTCGCGCACCACGAAGCCGGCCTGCATCATGCTCTGCACCGCCACCTTGTTGACCTTGCGGATATCCCGATACAGGCCGATGCGCTTGAAGATGCCCATCCGCCCCAGCCGCGCCCACTGGGTCTCGGCTTCCTTCTGGATGGCCTCGACCAGCGGGCCGCGCACGGCCACGGCGAAGTCCCAGCGCGGCGCCGACAGGGCAATATTGTGGTTGTAGTCACAGAACATATCGTCGTTGATATTGATCCCGCCGACGAAGGCCAGTTCGTGGTCGACCACGCAGATCTTGCGGTGGGTGCGGGTGACGCCGCGCTTGAACCAGGGATTGAAGATGCGGTGCGCCACCCCGGCCGCCAGCAGCTGGGTATGCATGCGCTGCACATTGGCATTGCCGGTACCGAACCAGTCGGTGATCATGCGCACCATCACGCCGCGCCCGGCCGCGCGCATCAGCGCGCCCTGCACGGCCTGGCCGGTGGCGTCGTTGGCGAAGATATAGGTCTCGAAATAGACTTCCCAGCGGGCCGCATCGATGGCCTCGATGAGGGCGGGGAAATAGTCGGTGCCGCAGTGCAGCAGCCGCACTTCATTGGCGGCGATGAAGTTGACTGAACGCATAGGCTAGGCCAGATTCAAGGTGGCGACGATGGGCGCATGGTCCGACAGCTTGGCCCAGATCGCGCCGTGCATCACCTGCGCCGTCTCGATCTTGAAGCCGCGCACATAGATGCGGTCGAGCCGGAAGAAAGGCAGGCCGGCCGGGAAGGTGCGCGCCGGTACCGGACGGCGCGCGGCCTTGCGCTGGGCCAGGCCGCGCACCATCTCGGCCAGCGTAGAGGCCGGCGAAGCGTGTTCGAACACTTCGACCACCCCCAGGGTGTCGCGCAGCTTGTCGCTGAGGGTATCGCGCCAGTCGTTGAAGTCGCCGGCGATGATGACCGGCTCGCCGTTCGGCGCCGACGCCAGCACCGCCTCGATCAGGGCCGCCGCCTGGCGGGTGCGCCCGCCTTCGAACAGGCCCAGATGCACGACGAAGCAGTGTACCGGCGCGCTTGGCGTATCGATCACGCAATGCAGGATGCCGCGCTGTTCGTAGGCATGGTCGGACACGTTATGGTTGTGGCTGGTGGCGATGGGAAAGGCGCTCAGCAGCGCATTGCCGTGGTGGCCATGGTCGTACACCGCATTCATGCCATAGGCCGAATGGTGCGACTCGCCGGCGAAGAATTCATGCTGGGCCGTCTGCGGCCAATGGCGGTGGCCGTGATGGTCCTCGCCATACTGGGCCGCGTTGCGGTCGTGACGCCCCTGAACCTCCTGCAGGAAGACCACATCGGCCTCGAACAGGCCGATGGCCTGCTTCAGGGCGTGCACGCGCGGCTGGCTGCGGATGGCGGAGACGCCCTTGTGAATGTTGTAGGTGGCGACGCGAATTTTCATGCGTTTGATTGTAACCCTGAGTACGCATTCGCTGCGTAGAACTAAGGTGCGTGCGCGCACATTGCCGCAATGTCCAGGACAATTGCAAGGGGAAAACGGCGCTGGCCTGCAAAGCGGCCTATAATCGAACGCAACATTTCTTGCTTCGACGCCCATCCATATGATTTTTTCATCCATATGATTCTGTCGCAGAAAATTGCCGCCCCGATGGCGGCGGCGCTGCCGGCCGTGCTCACGGCCCTGCTGCTGTCCCTGCCCGCCCATGCCGCTTGCGACAAACTGGTGCTGTCGGCCGATCCGGAATACGCGCCGCTGCACTGGTATGACGGCAAGCAATTGCGCGGCGCCAGCATCGACCTGGCCACGCGCGTGCTTGGCGATCTGAAAATTCCCTATGAAGTGCGCTATACCGGCCCGTGGAAACGGGTGCTGGCCGTGGCGGCCGCCGGCGACATCGATATGGTGGTGACCTTGAAGATCACGCCCGAGCGCGAGCGCTTCCTGGCCTTCGTCCAGCCGGCCGCCTTTCCCAATCCGGTGGCGGTGTATGTGGAGCGCGAACGGGCCTTCATCTTCCGCAACCGCGACGACCTGAAGCAGCGCCGCGGCGGCATCGCCCTGGGCAATAAATTCGGCCTCGATTTCGAACGCTATGCCGAGGCCAACCTGAAGCTCGACGAGGCCGGCACCATCGAGACCAATTTCCGCAAGCTGGCGAGCGGCCGCATCGACTACTACATCGTCGGCCTGTACCCCGGCGAGACCTGGCTGGCCAAGCACGGGCAGAGCGCTCACTTCATCGCCATGCGGCCCTTCCTGGCGGCCGACCAGAACTACATCGCCTTCGTGCGCGGCAGCGCCTGCATGCGGCACTTCGCCGCCTTCGAGGCGCGTTTGAAGGAGCTGGTCAAGGGCGGCGGCAATCTGGCGATCCTGAATGCCAGCCTGCAACAGTTGGGCATTCCGCTGGATGCCAGTACGCTGGTGCGCAAATAATTGGGGGGGCGCGGATGGCCAGGAGTTTGCTGCTTTAAACCCACCGCAAGGAGCCGGGGACGCCTTTAAAACCCACAGCAAAGAGCCGGGGTCTGACCCGCCGGGTCAGACCCCAGGGTTACGCCGTGGGTTTCCAGGGTTACGCCGTGGGATTACGGGTTACGCCGTGGGATTACGGGATACGCCGCAGGTTTACAGGGTTACGCCGCGGGTTGATTTAAACGCGCCAACTGCTGCGGCAGCTGCAACAGCGCCTCCGCGTTCGAGGCCGAGAAGCATTTGTCGGCCGCCTCCAGGTACGGCAGCCAGACATAGTTCAAATGTTCGCGCGGACTGAGCACGATAGTCGTATCGCCTTCCACCTGCACCGAGAACACATGCTCGGTGTTCTCCGTCACGCCGGGCGCATAGCGGTGGCGCCACACCGGATAGATCGTATAGATGTTGGACAACTGCCAGTCGCGCAGCACCACCTGCTGGCCATCGGCGACGATGCCGGTCTCTTCGAACAACTCGCGCGCGGCGGTGACGGCCAGCGGCTCATCGAGCGCATCGAGCGAGCCGGTGACGGACTGCCAGTAGCCGGCGCGGTCGGCCCGTTCGATCAGCAGCACCTGCAAGTCGGCGGTATGGATCACCACCAGCACGGATTCGGGAATCTTGTATGGCTTCATGGTCGGATAAGGGAAACAGCACAAACACGGCGTAAAAAAAGGCGCCACAGGGCGCCTTTTCGGATCACGACAGGCCCGCCGCGGCGGGCCATACGCGCAATTAGCCGGCGACCTTCGGCTCGGCGGCGCGCAGACGGATGTGCAGCTCTTTGAGCTGCTTCTCGTCCACTTCCGACGGCGCCTGGGTCAGCAGGCACTGGGCGCGCTGGGTTTTCGGGAAGGCGATCACGTCGCGGATCGAATCGGAACCGGTCATCATGGTCACGATACGGTCCAGGCCGAAAGCCAGACCGCCATGCGGAGGCGCGCCGTATTGCAGGGCGTCGAGCAGGAAGCCGAACTTCAGACGCGCTTCGTCGGCGTCGATCTTCAGTGCGCGGAATACTTTCGACTGCACTTCCTCGCGGTGGATACGGATCGAACCGCCACCCAGTTCCCAGCCGTTCAAGACCATATCGTAGGCCTTGGCGATGCAGGCGCCCGGATTGGTTTCCAGCATGTCTTCGTGGCCGTCTTTCGGCGCGGTGAAGGGGTGGTGGGTGGCGGTCCAGCGGCCGCTTTCCTCGTCGAAGTCGAACATCGGGAAGTCGACCACCCACAGCGGTTTCCAGCTCTCTTCGAACAGGCCGGCTTTCTTGCCGAATTCGCTGTGGCCGATTTTCACGCGCAGCGCGCCGATGGCGTCGTTGACGACCTTGGCCTTGTCGGCGCCGAAGAAGATCAGGTCGCCGTCTTGCGCGCCGGTCAGCTCCAGGATCTGTTCCAGGGCCTTGTCATGCAGCGATTTGACGATAGGCGACTGCAGACCTTCGCGGCCCTTGGCCTTCTCGTTGACCTTGATGTAAGCCAGGCCCTTGGCGCCGTAGATGGCGACGAACTGAGTGTAGGCGTCGATTTCCGAACGCGGCATCGAGCCACCGGAAGGCACGCGCAGACCGACCACGCGGCCGCCTTCCATGTTGGCGGCGCCGGCGAAGATCTTGAATTCGACGTCCTTGACGATGTCGGTCAGCTCGGTGAATTCCAGCTTGACGCGCATGTCCGGCTTGTCCGAACCATAGCTGCCCATGGCGGTGGCGAAGTCCATCACCGGGAAAGGATTCGGCAGTTCGATGTCCAGGGTGTTCTTAAACACTTTGCGGATCATGTCTTCGAACAGATCGCGGATTTCCTGTTCGTTCAGGAAGGAAGTCTCGCAGTCGATCTGGGTGAATTCAGGCTGACGGTCGGCGCGCAGATCTTCGTCGCGGAAGCATTTGGTGATCTGGTAGTAGCGGTCGAAGTTGGCCACCATCAGCAGCTGCTTGAACAGCTGTGGCGATTGCGGCAGCGCGAAGAAGTTGCCGGCGTTGACACGCGACGGCACCAGGTAGTCGCGCGCGCCTTCCGGGGTGGACTTGGTCAGCATCGGGGTTTCGATGTCGATGAAGCCCAGCTCGTCCAGATACTTGCGCACTTCCATCGTCACCTTGTAGCGCAGGCGCAGATTGTTCTGCATCTGCGGACGGCGCAGGTCCAGCACGCGGTGGGTCAGGCGGGTGGTTTCGGACAGGTTGTCGTCGTCCAGCTGGAACGGTACCGGCACCGAGGCGTTCAGCACTTCCAGTTGCGAGCAGACCACTTCGACCTTGCCCGACTTCAGGTTGTTGTTGATGGTGCTGTCGGTACGGGCGGTGACGACGCCGGTCACGCGCAGGCAGAACTCATTGCGCACGGCTTCGGCGACCTTGAACATCTCGGCCTGCTCGGGATTGCAGACGATCTGCACCAGGCCTTCGCGGTCGCGCAGGTCGATGAAGATCAGGCTGCCGTGGTCGCGGCGGCGGTGTACCCAGCCGCACAGGCTGACGGTTTGGCCAAGCAGCGCTTCAGTGGTGAGGCCGCAGTAGTGAGTACGCATTGAGGACATGTTATTTCTCAGTCTAAGTTAGTTATATGCTGTGGGTGTCGCCGGGCCGCGAACGGCCCTGTTGTTCTTGTGAAGCGCTTTGCTGCTTAATGGACTGCGTCCACGCCGGCGCCCTGGCCTGTGCTCTGGCCGGCCGGTACGTGCTCGGGGGCGACCACGCCCATCGAGACGATGTATTTCAGTGCGGCGTCGACGCTCATGTCCAGTTCCACCACATCCTTGCGCGCCATCATCAGGAAAAAGCCAGAGGTCGGATTCGGCGTGGTTGGTACATAGACGCTGACGAAATCGCCCACCAGGTGGTTCTTCACATCCCCGCCCGGCGCGCCGGTCAGGAAGGCGATGGTCCACGATTGCGGATGCGGATACGGGATCAGCACGGCCTTGCGGAAAGCGTTCCCGGACGAGGAAAACAGGGTGTCGGACACCTGCTTGACGCTCGAATACAGGGAATTGACCACCGGAATGCGCTGCAGCAGACGTTCCCACTGGCGCAGCACGTAATTGCCCACCAGATTATTCGTCAGCAAACCGGTAATGAACACGATCAAGACCGTCAGGATGGTGCCTATGCCGGGGATGTGGGTCGTTGGCTGCCAGTTCGCCGGCACCAGCAAGAGCGACTGGTCCATAGTACTGATGATCAGGTTCAGTACCCAGGCGGTAATGGCCAGCGGTACCAGGACCAGCAAACCGGTAATGAAATATTTACGCATCGCACTCTCTATGGTGGTGGAGCGGCGCGCACAGGCGCGCCGCCCAGGGCAATCAGGCCGGACCGGTCGTGCCGGCCGGCGCGGCGCTGGTCGAACCGGCGGAACCGGCGGCACTGTCGGACTTGGCTGGTTCGGCCTTGGGAGCGGCGCCACCTTCCACCGGGCCGGTCGAGACGCCCGTCGCTGGCGGCGTGCCGCCGCGGAAATCGGTTGCGTACCAGCCGGTGCCCTTCAATTGGAAACCGGCGGCGGTCAGTTGTTTCTTAAACGACGGCTTGCCGCAGGACAGGCAAACAGTCAGCTGCGGGTCGGAGATCTTTTGCAAGACATCCTTGGCAAAGCCACATTCCTCGCAGCGGTAAGCGTAGATCGGCATCTATTACTCCGCAAAAATCATCAAAAACCCTGAATTATAAAGCTTTTTCGGCACCGGGCACGGGTTTCCGGCAGGCGGGCGGCGGCAAGGAGGCTAGCCCCCGGGCTGGGAGATACTTTCATGAAAAAAAATCACTATCAAAACAGAGATATAACGTGGTCTAATATCCATCATTCAGCGCAAGATTTCCTAAAACCCGTAATCGTTCGCGCATTTTTTAGTCGTCCCGCAAGTGCGACGCTTATGCAGTATGACCACAAAGGAAATAATATGAACAAGCGCATTCTGGCTTGCCTGCTTCTTGCTGGCGCCCTCTCCCCTGCCTTTGGCGCCACCCGCCTGTCCGATACCAAGCCCGAAGATCCGGTGCGCAGCCGCGTGATTGCCGCCTGCATGGTGATCGGTGTGGCGCTGCGCGCGTTTACGGTGCGGCGCAAAGGATTGTAAAAGCCGGCGGGCCGCTGGCGGCAATGGGCTGTAAAAGCCGGCGAGCCGCTGGCTGCCGAGTAAACCCACAGCGTACCCCTGGGGGCCTGTCCCATTGGGACAGGCGGGGCGCAGCCCCTCCCCGGACCCTAAGGTCAGACCCCGGCTCTTTGCCGTGGGTTCAAGCCGCAGCCGGCGGCCCGCCAGCCTTACCCCTTGCACTCTTCACTTCAAGCACGCCTGCGCCAAACCATCCAGCGCTCGCGCCCGGCAAACACGGCGATCGAATCGCCAACCGGCTGATCGTCCACGCAGTCGAAGTTTTCCTCTAACAGCCCCTCCAGCACTGCCCGGCTGATGCCGAACGGCGGCCCCTTGGGCGACTCGTCAAAGAAGAAATACCCGGCCAGCAAGGCACCCGGCGCCAGCAACTCGGTCCAGCGCGCCGCCACCCGCGGCCACATCGCACGCGGCATCGCGCATAAAAACGCCCGTTCATACATCAATTGCACGGGCTGCGCCGGCGTGTAGGCAAAGAAATCCGCCTCCAGCACCCGTTGCGCCCAGGGACCGGCGGCCACCTTGCCGGCCGCCACGGCGACGGGCGAGAAATCGATCGCCGTCGCATCCCAGCCGGCCTCGGCCAGAAAAGCCAGCTCATACGCGGCGCCGCAGCCCGGAATCAAGGTGCTCAGCGGTGCCGGGGCGGCCGCGACGAATTGCCGCAGCGCCTGCGGCACGCCGCCCATGTCCCAAGGCGTGAACTGGCGGGCAAAACGCTCATCCCAGAAGGCCGGGTCCAAGGGGTCGCGCTGGTGGAACACGGGTGCCGTCATGGCCGCTCCTAGAAGTTCAGGTGCCAGCGCAGATACAGCTGGAAGCCCAGCACGCCCATCCCGAAGGCACCGGCGAAGTAGATCACAAAGCTGAGCAGGCGGTTGGTGCGCTGCTGTTCATGGATCAGGATGCGGAACAGTTCGCTGTTATCGGGCGCCTTCTCGCCGCCCTGCTCCAGCGCGCGGTGCAGCAGGTGCGGCAGCTGCGGGAAGATATGCGCATAGCGCGGCGCCTCGGCCTTCAGGCGCTCCCACATGCCTTGCCAGCCGACCTGCTCGGCCATCCAGCTTTCCAGATAGGGCTTGGCGGTTTTCCACAGGTCCAGGTCGGGGTCGAGCTGGCGGCCCAGGCCCTCGATATTGAGCAGGGTCTTTTGCAGCAGCACCAGCTGGGGCTGGACTTCCACATTGAAGCGGCGCGAGGTCTGGAACAGGCGCAGCAGGATCTGGCCGAAGGAAATATCCTTCAGCGGCCGGTCGAAGATCGGCTCGCAGCAGGCGCGCACGGCCGATTCCAGTTCGTCGACCCGGGTTTCCTTGGGCGCCCAGCCGGACTCGATGTGGGCCTCGGCCACGCGCTTGTAGTCGCGCCGGAAGAAGGCCAGGAAGTTCTGCGACAGGTAATCCTTGTCGAAGTCGTTCAGGGTGCCGACGATGCCGAAGTCGAGCGCGATGTAGCGGCCGAAGGTGGCCGGATCTATCGATACCAGAATATTCCCCGGGTGCATATCGGCGTGGAAGAAGCCGTCGCGGAACACTTGCGTAAAGAAGATCTCGACGCCATCGCTGGAGAGCTTTTTCAAGTCCACGCCGGCCGCTTCCAGGCGGTCGATCTGGGACACGGGAATGCCGTGCATGCGTTCCATCACGATCACGCTCGACGAGCAGTAATCCCAGTACATTTCCGGCACCAGCAGCAGATCGGAGTCGGCGAAGTTGCGGCGCAGCTGGCTGGCGTTGGCGGCCTCGCGCATCAGGTCGAGCTCGTCGTGCAGGTATTTATCGAACTCGGCGACCACCTCTTTCGGTTTCAGGCGCTTGCTGTCGGCCCAGATCCGGCCTATCAGTTCGGCCGCGATATGCATCAGCGACACATCCTCGTCGATCAGCTTTTTCATGCCCGGACGCAGCACCTTGACGGCCACTTCCTTGCCATCCCTGAGCACGGCGAAGTGCACCTGGGCGATCGAGGCCGAGGCCACCGGGGTGCGCTCGAAGCTGGCGAACAGATCATCGGGATGGGCGCCCAGCGATTTGCGGATCTGGGCGATGGCCAGGTCGGAGTCGAAGGGCGGCACCCGGTCCTGCAGGCGCGCCAGCTCTTCCACCAGATCGAGCGGGATCAGGTCGCGCCGGGTCGACAGCACCTGGCCGAACTTGACGAAGATCGGGCCCAGGTCTTCCAGCGCCATGCGCAGGCGCTCGCCGCGCGGGGCGGAAATGTCGCGCCAGAAAATCAGGGTGTCGATCAGCTTGGCGGTACGCGGCACTTTCAGGCCGGAGATGGCGATTTCATCGAGGCCGTAACGGATGACAACCCGCAGAATTTTGAACAGGCGTAGGAGTTTCAGAATCATTGAGGGTCCAGGGGTTGTTGCACGGACGCGGCGCCAGCGGTGGCGACAGTCGCGCCGGCGGCCTTGCGGGCGGCCAGTTTCTTGTCCAGCTTGGCCAGCCGTTTGTCGGCGCGCTCGACATCGTCGCGCAGCCGCGCCACGTCGGCGGAGAAGGCTTCCACCACTTGCGGGCGCAGCAGTACGGGTTTTTCTTCCAGCAGGTATTCGGCCACATTGCCGGCCAGCTTGCGCTGGCTGTTGAGCAAGCCTTCGAAGGCGGCGCGCGCGCCAGCCACCAGGCGCACGGCGGCGATCGGGCCGACGATTTTTTCCAGGTCGTGCTCGGCTTCCCAGCGCAGCGACTGGCTCAGGCGCGAGATCGCGTTGGCGAATTCGGCGTCGCCCTCCACCTTCACATAGGAAAACGCGCGTTCGCGGTTCTGCGCCATCAACGGCAGCTCGGACAATTTGAAGCGGATCGTCACGCTGGCGGCGCTGTCGGCCGGGGCCGCCTCCACCAGGCCATCGCCCCCCACGCGCAGGCGCAGCGCCACGCTGCCGGCATCGATGCAGGCGGTCTTGCCGGCGTGCAGGGCCAGTTCGCGGCGCGCCCAGGGTTCCTGGGCCAGCAAATGGTTGATGGTGGCGCTGACGGGCAGCAGCAGCGCCGGTGGCAAAGCAGAGGAATTCGGTGGGGTCATTCGTTGGCCGCTCAAAAAACAAAACCGCCCGGAAAGTGGGCGGTCTTGATCTTACCAGTTTGCCGGGAAATTTCCCCGGCAAACATGCGCATCAGGGCGAGCAAACAGCTCAGGCCAGCTGTTTAGGCCAGTTGCTGGATACCGGCCAGCATCCAGCCGCTGTTGCCGTTGACTGGCTTGGACAGGTTCCACACTTCCTGGAAGGGCTCGGCCAGCGCATCGGCGGCAGGCTTGATCGAACCGATGAACTTGACGCTGGCGACGTAGTCGCTGCCTTCGGTTTCAATGCCCAGCAGCTCGGCGTCGATGGCGACGACGTCGGTGAAGTCTTTTTGCGCGCCGCGTTCGGTGATCTGCATCTTCAGTTCGGCGAACACTTCCGGCGTGGTGAATTCACGGATATCGGCCACATCGCCCTTGTCCCAGGCGGCTTGCAGGCGGATGAAGTTGCTCTTGGCCACACGCAGGAAGCCCGGGGTATCGAAGTCGGCCGGCACGCCCCAAGGGGTGTGTGCGACCGGCGCGGCGGCCACTGGCTGCAGCGGCTGAGCTGCATCCTGCTGCTGGAATGCCGCAGGCTGGATGCGCGAACCGATTTCCGGGGTGCTGTTGAAGTTCTGCGGCTGAGGCACATTGCCGCCGAAATTACCCTTGAAGCCAGCCGGAGCCGGCGTCGCGCCACCCATCTTGCTGCGCACCAGGCGGAAGATCAGGAAGGCTGCGCCGGCGATCAGTGCGATCGTCAGCAGCGAACCGAGCATACCGGCCATCGCGCCGCCCATGCCGAAGTGCGACAGCAGCGCGCCCACACCCAGACCCAGCAGTGCGCCGCCCAGGATGCCCTTCCATGGGCTCGCTGGTTTAGGCGGCACGGCCGGCGTAGGCGTGGCAGCGGGTGCGGCGGCCTGACGCGGAGCCTGCGGCGCAGGCGTCGGCGCCACGCGGCTGACGTTTTGCGATTGACGGCCAATCGAGCGGCCGCCACCCATCGGGCGGGCGGTCGCCTCGGCCAGCATGGTGAAGACGGACACGGTCAGCATGGCACCGATCAGGATTTTTTTAAGGTTCATGGCAATTCCTACAGTTGACTACAGTTTGATACCAGTGTGTAAAGCGGCCACACCTGCCGTCAGATTAAAGTATTCGACCCGTTCCAGGCCGGCGTCCTGCATCATCGTTTTCAGGGTTTCCTGATCGGGATGCATGCGGATCGATTCGGCCAGGTAGCGATAGCTGTCGGCATCGCCGGCAATCTTGGACCCCATCCACGGCAACACCTTGAACGAATACACATCGTAAGGTTTTTGCAATGGCGCGGCCACCTTGGAAAACTCCAATACCAGCAATTTACCACCCGGCTTGAGGACGCGGCGCATTTCCGCCAGCGCCTGGTCTTTATGGGTCATATTGCGCAGGCCGAAGGCGACGCTGACGCGGTCGAAATAATTGTCCGGGAAGGGCAATTTTTCGGCGTCACACAGCAATGTGGGGGTCAACAGGCCGCGATTCAAGAGGCGATCGCGACCAACCCGCAACATCGACTCATTAATATCGGTCAACCAGACCTCGCCCGTCGGCCCCGCCTGCTTGGCGAAGACCTTGGCCAGGTCGCCGGTGCCGCCAGCGATGTCGAGCACCTTGAAACCGGGGCGCACGCCCGCGTTAGCGATGGTAAACATCTTCCACAGACGATGCAGGCCGGCCGACATGACGTCATTCATCACATCGTACTTGGCGGCGACAGAGTGGAAAACCTTGGCGACTTCGTGGACTTTCGCGTCTTCGGAGACGGTTTTGTAACCGAAATGGGTGGTATTGGTCATTGGTGGAGGCCTGTTAGTTTGCCTGCATTATACAAGCGTGCCGCTGCATTTCATTCTTCACCCGAGACCACAAACCGGGGTCAGACCCGTCGGGTCTGACCCCGGCACTTGTCCCTGGGTGTAAAAAATGCCCGGAATACGGTAGAAACGGATATTTAGTGCTTGTGCCCGCCACCGCAACCGCCCTCTTTCGGCGGCGCCGTCAGCGTCATCCCCGGCTCGCGCCCGCTATCGCCCTCAAAACCGGAAGCATGCAGCCGCGCCATGTAATCCTTCCACAACTGCTCCTGCTCGCTGCCCAGCTTGTACAGATAGTCCCAGGTATAGAGGCCGGTGTTATGCCCATCGCTAAACGTCGGCTGCACCGCGTAATTGCCCACCGGCTCCATCGCGCTGATGCCCACATCACGCTTACCCACCTGCAGCACTTCCTGCCCCTGGCCATGGCCACGCACCTCGGCCGACGGCGAATACACGCGCAGCAGCTCGAACGGAATCTCGAAGGCGGCGCCGTCGTCAAAGCTGACGTCGAGTACGCGCGACTTGCTGTGAACGGTCAGGCCGGTAGGCTGGGGAGTAGACTTGCTCATGGTGATTTCTTATTCAGGAATGGCGACAGCTAGCAGTGTAAGCCATTGCGGGGAAAGAGGACAAACCGGCAACAATTTGCCAGCGGTGCCAGCTTGACACCACAATAGCCAAAACGTTAGTCTTAACGAAGACCGCAAGGCCTCAGCGAAGCCGCTAAATTGCGACGAAATGATCCAGGCACAAGCGGACTAGCGAAAGAAGTATTACCTTTAATGGCGCTATATAGCCCCAGAAAGAAGGACAACATGGCAAGTAATGAACGTGGCCGGATTACAGCCAGGGTTTCTTCCGTAGTCGAGGAAACCTTGAAGGAAGCGGCGGAATTGAGCGGCGTGCTGCTGAACCAGTTTGTAGTGCAAGCCTCACTGGAAAAAGCGCAGCAGATTATCGACAGAGAACGCTTTCTAAAGCTTTCCCGCGCTGACGCGGACTTGATCCTGAACGCCCTTGCCGGGGAGCCGCAGCCCAACCCAGCAATGGTGGAACTGTTTGAACGCCATAAGGAGCTGACCAAGAATGATTTATTTAACGGAACAGCTCGACACAAAACAAAAACAACATAAGATCGCTGAATTCGATTGTGGCGTTCCAGCGTTAAATACTTGGCTCAAAACGCAGGCAGGCCAAGCGGCAAGGAAGGCTCGCTCAATCACCTACGTCATTGCCGATGACGACCAAATGGTATTAGGCTACTTCGCGTTGGTCGTGCGCAGACCCTACCCCACCGAACTGCTTCCCGAAGAATTTTCAGCCGCATTTCCCGTCACTGTACCGACAACCCTACTGGCCCGGCTCGCGGTGGCTCTGCGAGTTCAAGGCAATGGCGTCGGTGCCACCCTACTGGTCGAGGCCATGCAGAGAATTCGGCAAATGGCTGCGGTCAATGGCGATGTCTTGCTGTTCGTCGATGCAAAGGACGGCCAAGCGAGTTTCTATCAGAAATATGGTTTCACACCGTTGGCATCTGAGCCGCAGACACTGTTCACCCGCATCGATCAGATTCCGGCTCAGTAACGCCTGTCCAGGCGCGCGACGATATCGGCGTGCAGCGCTGGCAGCAGCGCGCGGCGCGCGGCCAGGGCGGCCGGGTCGGATACGCGCTGAGCAGTTGCCCAGGTCGGTTGCGGGAAATGGGCATCGTCCAGATAGCGCGGAATCACATGCCAGTGCACATGCGGCGTCATATTGCCGAAGCTGGCCAGGTTGACCTTTTCCGGCGCCATGACGGCGCGCTGGGCCTCCTCGACCTGCCACACCACCTCCATTACGCGCGAACGTTCCGCAGCGGACAGATCGCTCATTTCCTTGACGTGGGCATGCCAGACCACCCGGCAAAAACCGGGATAGTCGGGCTCGTCGACCGCGATCACGGCCAGTTGGGCGTCGCGCCAGATCGGCGCGGCCTTGCCAGCCTCGAACGAGGCCAGCAGGCTGCACAGATCGCAGGCCATTACACCAGCACTCGCTCGATGCCGCCGTTGTTGGCCTTGGCCACGTATTCCGGCAGCCAGTTCTCGCCGAGCAGATGCTTGGCGATCTCGATGACGATGTAGTCGGCGGTGGTGCCGGCATCTTCGCCATAGCGCGAGACGCCGCCCAGGCAGGCTGGGCAGCTGGTCAGGATCTTGACGTCGCCCTTGAAACCGTCGGCGCGCAGCTTGTCGGCACCCTTGATCATTTCCTCTTCCTTGCGGAAGCGGATCTGGGTCGAGATGTCCGGACGCGACACGGCCAGGGTGCCGGCGTCGCCGCAGCAGCGGTCGTTCTTTTCGATCTTGACGTTGTCGATGGTCGAAATCAGCGCGTTGACGGTTTTCACCGGTTCCTGCAGCTTCATCGGGCTGTGGCAAGGGTCGTGGTACATATAGCGGGTACCCTCGACGCCTTCAAGCTTGACGCCTTTTTCCAGCAGGTATTCATGGATATCCATGATGCGGCAGCCCGGGAAGATCTTGTCGAACTCATAGGTGGCCAGCTGGTCGTAGCAAGTGCCGCAGGACACCAGCACGGTCTTGATGTCCAGATAGTTCAGGGTATTGGCCATGCGGTGGAACAGCACGCGGTTATCCGTCATCATCTTCTCGGCCTTGTCGAACTCGCCGTTACCCCGTTGCGGATAGCCGCAGCACAGGTAGCCCGGCGGCAGCACGGTCTGTACGCCGACTTCCCACAGCATCGCCTGGGTGGCCAGGCCGACCTGCGAGAACAGGCGCTCCGAGCCGCAGCCCGGGAAGTAGAACACGGCTTCGGTATCGGCCGTGGTCGCCTTCGGATTGCGGATGATAGGCACGACCTTGTCGTCTTCGATGTCGAGCAGCGCGCGCGCGGTCTTCTTCGGCAGATTGCCCGGCATCTTTTTATTGATGAAGTGGATCACCTGCTCGCGCACCGGCGGCTTGCCGGTGGTCGGTTTCGGCGCCTTGGTCTGCTTGCGGGCAAACTTCTTCAGGATGTCGTGGCCCAGGCCCTGGGCTTTCATGCCCCACTCCAGCATCACCTTGCGGTAGACGTTGATGGTGGTCGGATCGCTGGCGTTCAGGAAGAACATGGTGGCCGCGGCCATCGGCTTGAAGCTCTTCTTGTCCATCTTGCGCAGCAGATTGCGCATATTCATCGACACGTCGCCGAAGTCGATATTCACCGGGCACGGGGTCGCGCACTTGTGGCAGACGGTGCAGTGGTCGGCCACATCCTCGAACTCTTCCCAGTGCTTGATCGAGATGCCGCGGCGGGTCTGCTCTTCGTACAGGAAGGCTTCGATCAGCGACGAGGTCGCCAGGATCTTGTCGCGCGGCGAATACAGCAGGTTGGCGCGCGGCACGTGGGTGGCGCACACGGGTTTGCACTTGCCGCAACGCAGGCAATCCTTGACGCTGTTGGCGATGGCGCCGATATCGCTTTGCTGCATGATCAGCGATTCGTGGCCCATCAGGCCGAACGATGGCGTGTAGGCATTGCGCAGGTCGGCGTCCATGCCGGCCAGATTGAGCAGCTTGCCCTTGTTGAAGCGGCCTTCCGGATCGATGCGCAGCTTGTAGTCGCGGAATTCGCTGATTTCATCTTCGGTCAGGAATTCCAGCTTGGTGATGCCGATGCCGTGCTCGCCCGAGATCACGCCGTTGAGCGAACGGGCCAGTTTCATGATGCGCGCGACGGCCTGATGGGCGTCCTGCAGCATCTCGTAGTGGTCGGAATTGACCGGCAAGTTGGTATGCACATTGCCGTCGCCGGCGTGCATGTGCAGCGCCACGAAGACGCGGCCGCGCAGAATGGTCTTGTGGATCGCGTTCGCTTCGTCCAGGATCAGCTTGAAAGCGGCGCCATTGAAGATCTGGCGCAACTGGGCGCGGATTTCCTGTTTCCAGGTGATGCGCACGGTGCGGTCCTGCACCACGTCGAACAGGGTGGCGTTGGGCTGGGTCAGCAGGCGCTGCTCGAACACCGGCAGCAGGCGTTCCAGGCCCAGCTCGGCCAGACGGCCTTGCACAGCGGTCAAAGGCTGGTCCAGTTCGGCCAGGATGAAGGTCCAGCGCTGCTGCACCTGATCGAGCAGGGCCAGCGCCTGCTGGTCGCGGTCGCCCAGCATTTCGGCGTCGCCCACGCTGTCGTCGGCGTCGTCGCTCTTGCCCACCGGCAGATTGCCGGCGATGAAGAAGTCCTGCAGCGCGCCCGCCAGTTGCAGCTTGTTCTTGATCGACAGTTCAATATTGATGCGCTCGATGCCGTCGGTGTACTCGCCCATGCGGTTGAGTGGAATGACCACGTCTTCATTGATCTTGAAGGCGTTGGTGTGCTTGGCGATGGCGGCGGTGCGGGCGCGGTCCAGCCAGAATTTCTTGCGCGCTTCCGGGCTGACGGCGACAAAACCTTCACCGACGCGGGTGTTGGCGATGCGCACCACTTCCGAGGCGGCCATGGCCACCGCGTTTTCGTCGTCGCCGACGATGTCGCCGAACAGCGCCATCTTCGGCAGCACGCCGCGCTTCGATTTGGTGGCATAGCCGACCGCGCGCAGATAGCGCTCGTCCAGATGCTCCAGACCGGCCAGGCGCAGGGTGCTGAACTGCTCGCCCTTGGCCGGCAGGCCGTCCAGGTAATCCTTGATCTCGACGATCGATGGAATCGCGTCGCGTGCCTGGCCGAAGAATTCCAGGCAGACGGTACGGGCGAACTTCGGCATCTTGTGCAGAATCCAGCGCCCCGAGGTGATCAGGCCGTCGCAACCCTCTTTCTGGATGCCCGGCAGACCCGACAGGAACTTGTCGGTGACGTCCTTGCCCAGGCCTTCCTTGCGGAACTTGCGGCCTTCGATGACCAGGGTTTCGGTCTTGAACGGTTCGCCCTTGGCTTCGCCGCGCGCGTTCGGGTGGGTCCATTCCAGCTTGAACTTGGCCACGGGCGCGTCGTGAATCTTCGACAAATTGTGTTCCAGACGGGTCACTTCGAGCCAGTCGCCGTTCGGGTCGACCATGCGCCAGGAGGCCAGATTGTCCAGTGCGGTGCCCCACAGCACGGCCTTCTTGCCGCCCGCGTTCATCGCGATATTGCCGCCGATGCAGGAGGCGTGCGCCGAGGTCGGGTCGACCGCGAACACGAAACCGGCTTTTTCGGCCGCTTCCGAGACTTTATTGGTGATCACGCCGGCGCCGGTGTGGATGGTGGCGTATTCGTGGTCCAGGCCGGGCAGCACCTTCATCTCCACCGGGCCCATGGTGATCAGCTTTTCGGTGTTGATGACGGCCGACAGCGGCGTCAATGGAATCGCGCCGCCGGTGTAGCCGGTGCCGCCGCCGCGCGGGATGATGGTCAGCCCCAGTTCGATACAACCCTTGACCAGGCCGGCCATTTCATCTTCGGTGTCCGGGGTCAGCACCACGAACGGGTACTCGACGCGCCAGTCGGTGGCATCGGTCACGTGCGAGACGCGGGTCATGCCGTCGAAGCGGACATTGTACTTTTCGGTATAGCGGCTCAGCACCTTGGTGGTGCGCTTGCGCAAGTCCCAGGTCTGGCGGAATTCTTCGCCGAAGTCGGCCACGGCCTTGCTGGCCGCGCGCAGCAGCTGTTCCACATTGGCGCTGCGCTGGCGCGCCAGCTCGGCGGCCTCGCGGTCGGCGCCGGCCTCGCCCACCGAGTCGACGGTCAGGCGGCGCTTGTCCACCTCGGCCAGACGGTGATGCAGGGCATCGATCAATTCCTGGCGGCGTTTCGGGTTATCCAGCAGGTCGTCCTGCAGGTAGGGATTGCGCCGCACCACCCAGATATCGCCCAGCACCTCGTACAGCATGCGCGCCGAACGGCCGGTCTGACGGGCACCGCGCAGGGTATCCAGCAAACGCCAGGAGTCTTCGCCTAACAGCCGTATGACGATCTCGCGATCGGAAAACGAGGTGTAGTTATAGGGAATTTCACGCAGGCGAGTCGGGGCCGGACCATGGGGGGTCTCGGCCAGCAAAGCTTGGATTTGTGCGGGGGCGTTCATTGTGCGTTTGGGCGTGTGGACGAAATACTAAAGGGCCATTCTAGCGTATTGCGCCGCACCACGCCGGAGAGCCCTGCGCCGCCAAAGGACAATCGGCAATCCATTCCGCCAAAATAAATTCAGAAATAATGCATTTCACTGGCAGAAAATGGCAAAACTGGTATGTATCAATGAATATGATTTATATATCCAGCCATATAACGGAATTGCATACTAGCGTCCCTCAGCCCAGCAAGTGCCCGATTCGCTGCCAAACGCCGTCCGGCACGTACAACAACAGGGTGGTCATGGTGAGGTAGCGCAACAGCTTTCCCACCGCCATATAGGCCACGCTGGACCAGAATGGCAACTTGAGCCAGCCCGCCAATGTACACAACGGGTCGCCCACGCCGGGCAGCCAGGCCAGCAGCATGGTTTTGGCGCCATAGCGGGCCAGCCAGCCGAACCAGCGGCTTTCGCGCTCCTTGGCAAAGGCTGTCTTGGCGCGGTAGCCCAGCCAGTAGTCGACCGCGCCGCCCAGGGTGTTGCCCAGGGTGGCGACGCCGATCACGGGCCAGAACAGGACGGGATTGGCCTTGATGACGGCAAACACCGCCGGTTCCGAGCCCAGCGGGAGCAAGGTGGCGGATACAAAACTGATCAGAAAGACCGACGTCAGCCCGACTTCCGGTGCCGCCAGCAGGTGCAGCAGCCAGGCAATTGCAGATTCGATCATCGGGTTCTTTGATGGTGGCGGAAGCTGTCCATTATAATTAAGACACACCGCACCATTGAACAGTTCGGCTTCGCGCCCACCGGCGCCCTGCCTGCACCCCTGCCGTCCCCGGTTACCAACCGGCTAGAAGAGCATGTCTTCGCATCAAACGTACCAGTGCCCACCCCGGCCCTGGCCCAGAATCACACTGTTTGCAGACCATGACCATCGACTACCTGAAGAAAACCCTGACCGCACGCGTCTACGACGTGGCCACTGAAACCCCGCTGGAACTCGCGCCGACCCTGTCGCAGCGTTACGAGAACCGAATTTATTTCAAGCGCGAGGACATGCAGAGCGTGTTCAGCTTCAAGATTCGTGGCGCCTATAACAAGATGGCGCACCTCAGCGATGCCCAGCGCAAGCGCGGCGTCATTTGCGCCTCGGCCGGCAACCATGCCCAGGGCGTGGCGCTGTCGGCCGCGCGCATGGGCTGCCGCGCGGTCATCGTGATGCCGACCACCACCCCGCTGGTCAAGGTCGATGCGGTCAAGTCGCGCGGTGGCGCCGATGTGGAAGTGGTGCTGTTCGGCGAGTCCTACACGGACGCCTACAACCACGCGCTGACGCTGGAAAAAGAACAGAAACTGACCTTTGTGCACCCCTTCGACGATCCGGACGTGATCGCCGGCCAGGGCACCATCGGCATGGAAATCCTGCGCCAGCACGCTGGCCCCATCCACGCGATCTTCGTGCCCATCGGCGGCGGCGGCCTGATCTCGGGCATTGCCGCCTACGTCAAGCAGATCCGTCCGGACATCAAGATCATCGGCGTGCAAAGCATCGATTCCGACGCCATGGTGCGCAGCGTCAAGGCCGGCGAGCGCGTGACCCTGGCCGACGTGGGCCTGTTCTGCGACGGCACCGCCGTCCGTCTGGCCGGCGAGGAAACCTTCCGCCTGGTGCAGCAATATGTGGATGAATTCATCGTCGTCGATACCGACGCCGTCTGCGCCGCCATCAAGGATGTGTTTACCGATACCCGCTCGATCCTGGAACCGTCCGGCGCGCTGTCCATCGCCGGCGCCAAGGCCTATGTGGAACGGGCCGCGCTGACCAAGGACCCGATCAAGAACGAAACCCTGATCACCATCGCCAGTGGCGCGAATATGAACTTCGACCGCCTGCGCTTCGTGGCCGAACGGGCCGAACTGGGCGAGTCGCGCGAAGCCGTGTTCGCCGTCACGCTGCCGGAACAGCGCGGCAGCTTCAAGCGCTTCTGCTCGCTGGTCGGCCCGCGCAATGTGACCGAATTCAACTACCGCATCAGCGACCAGGACCAGGCCCATGTGTTCGTCGGCATCCAGATCGCCGACCGCGGCGAGTCCGGCACCTTGGCGCGCCGCTTCGACGAGCATGGTTTCAGCACGCTGGACCTGACCCATGACGAACTGGCCAAGGCCCACATCCGCCATCTGGTCGGCGGCAAGAGCTCGCTGGCCCAGGATGAGTTGCTGTACCGCTTCGAGTTCCCCGAGCGTCCGGGCGCGCTGATGCGCTTCCTCGACAGCATGGCGCCGAACTGGAATATCTCGCTGTGCCACTACCGCAGCCAGGGCGGCGATGTCGGCCGCATCCTGATCGGCCTGCAGGTGCCGCCGGATGAAATGGGGGCGTTTACCCAGTTCCTGACCACGCTGGGTTACCGGTATTGGGATGAGACGGCCAATCCGGTGTACAAGCTGTTCCTGGGTTGATTCCGGCTGCTTCTCCGGTTGCTTTAAAACCCAAGGCGTAACCCTGGGGTCTGACCCGGCGGGTCAGACCCCGGCTCTTTGCCTTGGGTTTTAAATACCTCGGCGGCCCGCTTGGGTCGGACCCCGGCTCTTTGCGGTGGGTTTTAAACGGGTCGGCGGCACGCTTAGCTCGTACCCGCATTCACATTTCTGTGTAGACGGTATACGCCGCGCCAGCGGCACGGCGCGCCCCTTTGCGCTACCATGGCTGATTCGTCCGTTTTCACCCACACATCATGACCAATACCGTCGATCTCTCGCCTTTGGGCAAAACCTCCGCCTACCGCACCGATTACGCTCCCGAACTGCTGTTCCCGATCGCCCGCCAGGGCAAGCGCGATGAACTGGGCCTGAGCGGTACCCTGCCCTTCTTCGGCGTGGATATCTGGAACGCCTACGAAATCTCCTGGCTCAACAGCCGTGGCAAGCCGCAGGTGGCGATCGCGCGCATCACGGTGCCGGCCGATTCGCCCAACATCATCGAATCGAAGTCCTTCAAGCTCTACCTGAACTCCTTCAACCAGACCCGCCTGGACAGCCCGGTGGCCCTGAAAACCCTGCTGGCCCAGGATCTGTCCAAGGGCTTCGGCGCCAACGTCCATATCTCGCTGACCTTGCCGGAAGAGTTCGGCATGGTGGAGATGGGCGAACTCGACGGCCTGCTGCTGGACCGCCTGGACGTGGAAATCGACAGCTACAGTCCGGCGCCGCAGTTGCTGCGCGCCAGCCACGACGAAGGCCCGGTGGAGGAAACCCTGCTGTCGCACCTGCTCAAGTCGAACTGCCTGGTCACCGGCCAGCCGGACTGGGCCAGCGTGCAAATTCATTACTGCGGCCCGCAAATCGACCAGGAAAGCCTGCTCAAGTATCTGATCGGCTTCCGCGAGCACAATGAATTCCACGAGCAATGCGTCGAGCGCATCTTTACCGACATCCTGCGCGAATGTGCTCCCCAGCAATTGGCCGTGTACGCGCGCTATACCCGCCGCGGCGGCCTGGATATCAATCCCTGGCGCAGCAACTTCAGCTCGTCGACGCGCCCGCCAAATCTGCGCGGCGCGCGCCAATAGCGAGCGCGACGGCCGCCGCGACGACGGCCGCGACGGCCACAATCCCGCCGTACTGTTGCGTTTTGCGCCGCCTCAATCGGGCGGCAGCGCACTGGCCGCTGGCAGGAGTAAGATGGTTTTACAGTGGGACAACAGCTAGGAGGTTGACGATGACAACTAGAGCCTTTCGTCAAAAAACACGAAAAAATCGGTGAAACCACCATCAATCTGGCAAAAAAGCGGGATTTATCCTGTTTTCAGAGCATAAATAGCGAAACAGCAGCATAATATTCTTTTTGCAACGAATTGACCTGCCCCGCGCGCCCTGTGGCGGAACGCACCGGAAAGGCCTGCTTCAGCGATTTCATGTTACAGGGTACGGAAACAAGCCTATAATTCTGCTCGCAAGCCACCTTTGTGCGTCGCACCATTTTATGTCGCGTTATGAACAACCTCAGCAAAATACTCTCACTTGAAAACGTCCTGCTTGATCTGGAAGTGTCCAGCAAGAAACGGGCATTCGAGCAAGCCGGACTGATTTTCGAAAACAATTGCGGCATCGCCCGCTCTACCGTCTCGGATAATCTGTTCGCCCGCGAACGCCTGGGCTCCACCGGCCTGGGCCACGGCGTGGCCGTGCCGCATGGCCGCATCAAGGGCATGAAAACCCTGAAGAACCCGCTGGCCGCCTTCGTGCGCCTGGCCGAGCCGATCCCCTTCGAGTCGCCGGACGGCAAACCGGTCAATCTGCTGTTCTTCCTGCTCATTCCCGACCACGTGACCCAGCAGCACCTGGAAATCCTGTCGGAAATCGCCGAAATGTTCTCGGACGACGCCTTCCGCACCGCGCTGAGTACGGAAACCGATCCTAAAGTCGTCCATGCGCGCATCGTCAACTGGCTGCCCAGCCTGCAGGCCGCCGGCTAACATCCGCATATTTGCGCCGTACCACGGGGAGCCGCGCTCCCCGGTCCGCTCCTCCGGCGGACGCTGCACGCGAAGGCCGCACGCCTTGCATAACCATGAGTTACACTAGGCATACCCCCTCACTGCCCGGAAAAGAACACTCATGCTGCAAACTCCGCTGACGATTCAAAGGCTGTACGACGACAATCGCGAAAGTTTACAGCTCGGCTGGTTTGCCGGCTTCCCCGGCGGCGAACGCCTGATCTCGGGCGATGTCGCCTCGGCCGCCGATCAGGTGGGCCACTTGAACACCATCCACCCGGGCCGCATCCAGGTGTTCGGGCACCAGGAAATCAATTACTACCAGCGCCTCAAGTCGCTTACCCGCACCCATGTGATCGGCGAGCTGATCGCAGGCGGTCCGCCCGCGCTGATCATCGCCCAGGGGCTGGAAACGCCGCCGGACATCCTGGCGATCTGCGACGAGAAAAATATCCCCCTGTTTTCCACCCCGCTGCCGGCGGCGCAGGTGATCGACTTCCTGCGCGTCTATCTGTCCAAGAAACTGGCGCAGCGCATCATCATGCATGGCGTGTTCATGGACGTGCTGGGCGTGGGCGTGCTCATTACCGGCGACTCGGGCCTGGGCAAGAGCGAGCTGGGCCTGGAGCTGATTTCGCGCAGCCATGGCCTGGTGGCCGACGATGCGGTGGAGTTTTCGCGCATCGCGCCGAACATGATCGAAGGCCGCTGCCCGGCCCTGCTGCAGAATCTGCTGGAAGTGCGCGGGCTGGGCCTGCTCGACATCAAGGCCATCTTCGGCGAGACCGCCGTGCGCCGCAAGATGCGCCTGAAACTGATCGTGCATCTGGTGCGCCGCAGCGCGCTGGAAGAGGAAGTGGAACGCCTGCCCTTCCAGTTCCCGACCGAAGATGTGCTGGGTCTGCCGGTACGCAAGGTCGTCATCCCTGTGGCGGCCGGCCGAAATATCGCGGTGCTGCTCGAAGCCGCCGTTCGCAATACCATCCTGCAACTGCGCGGCATCGATACGCTGCAGGAGTTCATGGAACGTCAACGACAGGCCATGAGCGGCGACTGATACGCCAGCTGGAAAATTCCTGGACGCCGACAGAGCGCCGGACGCACCGCCTGGTCCGACAACATGCCACATGCACGCGCAGTCTTGTTAAGGTATCATCTTGGGCTATGCGAATAGTCCTCATCACCGGCATCTCCGGTTCCGGCAAATCGGTTGCCCTCAATGTCCTGGAAGACTCGGGTTACTACTGCGTCGACAACCTGCCGCCCGCCCTGCTCTCCAGCCTGGTCACCACCTTGGAAGAGGAAGGCACGCAAGCGCTGGCCGTAGCGGTCGACGCGCGCAGCGCCGAATCGCTGGCCAGTCTGCCGGGCGACGTGCTGCTGCTCAAGGCACAGGGGCACGAGGTCAAGGTGATGTTCCTGACCGCCAATACCCACTCGCTGGTGGCGCGCTTCTCCGAAACCCGGCGCAGCCATCCGCTGTCGCACGAGTTGCGCCCCGGCCAGAACCCGGCCGCGCGCCGCACCCTGATCGAATGCATCCTGGAAGAACGCGAGCGCCTGTCGGCCATCGAGCAACTGGGCCATGTGATCGATACCTCTGAGCTGAGCGCCAACAAGCTGCGCGGCTGGATCAAGGACCTGGTCACCACCGAGCAGGCGCCGCTGACCCTGTTCTTTGAATCGTTCGCCTTCAAGCTCGGCGTGCCGCTCGATGCCGATTTCGTGTTCGACGTGCGCGCGCTGCCAAATCCGTATTACGACCTGGCGCTGCGTCCTCTGACCGGACGCGACGCGCCGGTGATCGCCTTCCTCGACGCCCAGCCCAGCGCGCTCGAACTGCTGGAAGACATCCGCGCCTTCATCGCCAAATGGCTGCCCTCCTTCAAGACCGACAACCGCAGCTACCTGACGGTGGCCCTGGGATGCACTGGCGGCCAGCACCGCTCGGTCTACATGGCGGAGCGCCTGGCCCAGCACTTCGGCGCCAGCGAGCGTGTGGTGCTGCGCCATCGCGAACAGCCCTGATTTGACGAAGATACGCCCATGAGCACACTTGTCGTTCGCAGGAAAAAACATGCGTATCAGGATAGGATGCGTGACTACGCGGTGCTGATCGATGGCAAAAAGGTCGCCAGCGTCTCGAATGCTGCCGACGCAGAAATCCCTGTGCAAGCGGGTAAACACCGTGTCCAGCTCAAGATAGACTGGTGCGGTTCGCCGCCGATCGATGTTGAAGTTGGCGCAGGCCAGACAGTCGTCGTCGACTGCGGCCCCAACTCCAATCCACTACTCGCCTTGCTATACATCACCTTTTGGAAGGGGAAGTATATTTGGCTGCGTAAATCGGCCTGAGCCGCTTGTTTAACGGCTGCATGCACCCACTTGCATGTCATGCTAAAGGAGAAACTCACGTGGAAGCGCCCGCTGTTCTTCTTGTTGCTGCCGATATTCCTGATCATGATCTTTCTTGGATTTCCCATACCAGTGGCGCCGCCACCGGCGACGCGGGCCAAGCAGGAACAATCGGTGCCCGATCAAAACAAGAAGAAACGCCGCAGCCGCACGACCATTCCCGGGCCAAGCAATACCGAAGACTAAGGGCCCGCCTTCCGGCCTGTCTTCGGCGGACGCGCTGGAACAGCTGCTCGAGCAGTTGATGACTCACCTTGCATGCCGGCTTCGCTCAGGCGCGCAACTGCTTGCGCAGGATCTTGCCGACCGGTGATTTCGGCAAGGCATCCAGGAACTCCACGTATTTCGGCACCTTGTAGGCGGTCAGGTAAGCCTTGCAGTGCTGCCGCACCTCCTCCTCCAGCAGTTGCCCATCGCGTCTGACCACGTACAGCTTGACCGCTTCCCCTGACTTCGCGTCCTGCACGCCGATACAGGCCGCCTCCAGGATGCCAGGATGCAGCGCGGCGGCCGCTTCCACCTCGTTCGGATAGACGTTAAAGCCCGAGACCAGGATCATGTCCTTGATGCGGTCGACGATCCGGATAATGCCCTTGCCATCCATGGTCGCGATGTCGCCGGTCCTGAAATAGCCATCGGCGGTAAACGCGTGCAGGTTTTCCTCCGGGCGCTGCCAATAGCCCGGCATGACTTGCGGGCCGCTGACGCATAGCTCCCCCGCCTCACCGGCGGCCACCTCCTGTCCGGCCTCATTGCGCAAGGACACCATGGTCGACGGCAAAGGCAGGCCCACCGATCCGCTCCACGCCGGCGTGTGCAGCGGCGTGATGGTGACACCGGGCGAGGTTTCGGTCAGCCCGTAGGCCTCGCTCAGGGCAACGCCGGTCAGCTGCTGCCATTTCTCCGCCACGGCTTGCTGCACCGACGCACCAGCGCCGAGCACCAGTTTCAGCGCGCTGAAATCGATGGCTTCGAAGCCGGGCGTGGCGAGCAGGCCATTGAACAGGGTGTTGACGCCGATGAAGGCGTCGAAGCGCTGCCGCCTGAACTCGGCCACCAGGCCGGGCAGATCGCGCGGATTCTGGATCAGCACGTTCTTGCCGCCCTGGCAGGCATACATCAGGCAATTGGCCAAGGGGAAGATGTGGTACAGCGGCAGCGGCGTCATCACACATTTTTTTCCCAGCGCGATTGCCGGCGCAATCCAGGCCTCCAGCTGCAGCATGCTCGCCACCATATTCCGGTGCAGCAGCACCGCCCCCTTGGACTGCCCTGTCGTGCCGCCGGTGTACTGAAGGAAGGCGATATCGTCGTGGCCGATGTCGACCGCATGACAAGGCAGCTCGCCGCCCTGGCGCAGCGCGCCGTACAGTGTGGCGACGCCCGCCACCGCAGCGGCGGCGGCTTGGCCGCCCTGGATCGCAGCGATGTCGTCCAGTCCGGCCAACACCACATGGCGGATCGCCGTTTCCGCCATGACCTGCTCCAGCACCGGCATGAACGGCGACAGGAGAACGATCACGCTGGCGCCGGAATCCCGCAGCTGGTGGCGCAGTTCATGCGGCGTGTATTGGGGATTGACGTTGACGGCGACCAGGCCGGCACGCAGCACCCCGAATACGGCGATCGGATATTGCAGCATATTGGGCAGCATCACCGCCACCCGGTCGCCCTTGCGCAGGCCCAAGCCTTGAAGGTAGGCCGCGAAGTCGCGCGTCAGCCGGTCGAGATCACGGTAGCGCAGCACCTCGCCGGCGCATTCGAACGCAATCTCGCCGGCGAAGCGGGCATAGCTGTCTTCGAGCATGCGCGCGACCGACTGGTAGCGATTGATGTCGATCTGTGCCGGCACGCCGGGCTGGTACTGTTCAAGCCATCTTTTTTCCACTGTCCCCTCCTTGGTTTTTTATCTGAGAAAGCGCACCGTTCAGGCCAGCGCCTGGTCGACGAAATGCAGGCGGTCCTGCCCCCAGAACATCTCCCCGCCGACAAAGAAGCTGGGCGCGCCGAACACGCCGCGGTCGGTCGCCTCCTGCGTATCGCGTCGCAGTTTTTCCTTGACCGCCGGGTCCTGGACCAGGTCCATGACCAGCATCGGGGAGATACCGGCCGCATCGAGCACCGCCGCCACTTCCTGCGGCGCGGCGAGGTTGCGCTGCTGCTCGAACATCGCGCCGAAGATCGCGGCCAGGTAGCGCTGGAACTCCTCCTCGCCGCGCATCTGCAGGCCGGTGGCGCCGCGCATCAGGTGCAGCGTATTGATGGGGAAGTAGGGATTGTGCTGGAACGGCACATCGAAATGCCTGGCCCAGCGTTCCAGGTCGATCATCGAATGGCGGCCCTTAATCGGCACCGTCGCGGGACTGCTGTTGCCTGTTGTCTGGAACACGCCGCCCAGCAGCATGGGGCGCCATACAATGTCGGCACTCCTGGCCTTGGCGATTTTCGGCAGCTGGCGGTAGGCCAGATAGGAGTACGGGCTGCCGACGTCGAAGAAGAACTCGATTTTTTTCATGTTGTGTGTCCTGTTGAAGTGAGAAGAAATCGAGCTTGGCTTACCAGCGCTCGATCCATGGCCGCAAATCCAGCTCGTGGGTCCACGCGTCGCGCGGCTGCTGGTGCAAATGCCAGTAGTTGCCGGCGATATGGTCGGGGTTGAGGATGCCGTCCTGGTCTTTCAGCGCGTAGCGCTCGGGGAAGCTGTCGCGGATGAAGGCGGTGTCGATGGCGCCATCGACAACGACGTGCGCGACGTGGATGCCGAGCGGGCCGAGTTCGCGCGCCATGCTTTGCGCCAGCGCGCGCAAGGCGTGCTTGGCGCCGGCGAAGGAGGCGAAGTTGGCCGAGCCACGCAAGCCCGCCGTGGCGCCGGTGAAAATGATGGTGCCGCGCCCGCGCGCCACCATCCGCTTGGCCACTTCGCGTCCCACCAGGAAGGCGCTGAAGGTGGCCATTTCCCAGATCTTGAAATACTTGCGCGCGGTCTCCTCCAGAATGCTGCAAGGGACATTGGCGCCGATGTTGAACACCATGACTTCGATCGGTGCGATATCGCGTTCGATGTCGTCCACCAGCTTGATCACCGCCTCCTCCTTGCGCGCATCCGAGGCGAAGCCATAGGCCTGTCCGCCGGCGGCGCGGATCTCGTCGATCAGCGGTTGCAGCTTGTCGACGCTGCGCCGCGTCGCGCAAGCGATCAGCCCTTCCTGCGCAAACCGCTTGGCAATCGCGCCGCCGGTCGCGTCGCCGGCACCAATAATCAGCGCCGCCTGCTTGGTCGTTCCTGTTTCCATGTGCATCTCCTTTTATAAAATAACGATCGTTACGGTAACGAACGTTATGTTAAGATCCCCTGGAGTGTCAAGCAATTTGAAGCAAGAGGTGCATATGCGATACAAACCGGGTCACAAGGAAGAAAAGCGCAAGGAATTGCTCAAGACCAGCGGTAGCGTGGTCAAGAAGAGCGGTTTCGCCGCGACGGGCGTGGATGGCCTGATGCAGGCGGCCGGCGTCACCAGCGGAACGTTTTACAGCCACTTCGGCTCCAAAACGGACTTGCTCAAGGCGCTGGTGGAAAGCGAACTGCAGGCCAGCAGCGAGATGTGGGCCGGCAATCCCTGCGGCACAGCCGAGGAGTGGATCGATTTTGAGCTGGGCCGCTACCTGAACATGGGCCACGTCCGGCACCCGGAAGCGGGCTGCGTACTGCCCTCGCTGGCGGCGGAAATTGCGCGCGCCGACCTGTCGGTCAGGGAGTTATGCGAACAGGAACTGCTGAAGGGCCAACAGATCCTGGCCAAGCGGGTCGGCAGCGACGACCTCGCGTGGGCGCTAATCTGCCAGCTGGTGGGCGCGATCATGATGGCGCGGACGATGCCGAGCGAGGCCCTGCAAAGAACCATCCTCGACGCCAGCAAGCGGTTTTTGAAAGATGCGGTGTCGCAGCTGACGGCAGGAAAAGCCGATACCTGAAATCCGACGGCGTCAGGCCGGTTGGCGGGCCGCCGGCGCTTGCCCAAAACCCACGGCGTAACCCTGGGGTCTGACCCGGCGGGTCAGACCCCGGCTCTTTGCCGTGGGTTTTAAATGCGTTGTGGCACGCTAGCTTTGGGGGCAACGCCGGCACTTGCTTTCATTGAGCCGGCGGTGTGCGCATCGCGATGCTGGAGCCGCCGTAGCTGCGCGGCTTGATAGGCGCCGAAGACGTCGTTGTACAGGCAGCGTATCAAGGGGTCATCGATGATGTCCGCCGTTTGAATTTCCGCACTCGTCGCTGCATCGAACTCGGCGTCATTGATGCGCAGGTAAAGCGATGTGAGCGACTCGCCCAGTTCCAGCGCGGCGTAGATTTTTGAGATGGGAATATCGGTGGCCCACGAAATGGCATCGGCCGGTCCATCGAGACGGGCGATAGCGTCACCCTCCAGTCGATAATGGAACTCCATTTCGGCGCCTTTGTGATCGTAGACTCTTAAGCGCCATACGCGCGGCTGCTCGAAGTAACTGTCTTCCGGCAGCTCCATGTCGCGGTATTTTTCAAGCAGGCCCGATTCGCAGAACGCCAGCACCAGCGCCGTCTGCGCCGCATCGAGCGCGGCAAAGCGTGTGGCGATATCAGCGGTGGGCGGCGGCTTTCTGCTGGCATCGTATTGGTAGTCGAGATCCTGATCGCCGACCGGCAGCACCCACTCCAGCGGCGTTGAGGCCCGCAGCGATTGCGCGTCCAGCGCGAATGACACCGACGGATTCAACCGCACCACCTGCGCCCGCGGCAAGGCGGCCTGCACCTCCTGCTGGAACTGGCGGTAGGTGATCGGGAAGAAGGCGTGGTTATACCAGGACCACGGCTCCTGCAGGAACTGGCAGGAACTCGGCACCACGAAGCGCGGATTCAAGACCTTCAATTCTTCGATCCAGTCCGCGGGTATTTCCGGAGGCGCAGCAGTTGCACGCGTTGGCGACAGCACTTCCATCTCGCGCATGGTCTGGAAGGGCCACAGCACCATATCCCAGGGTGCATAAGTAGCCAATACCTCCAGCGTATCCGGGTGCATCCACGAATCGACCACGTTCAATACATTCACGCCGGCGGCCTGGATCTGGAACATGGAATCGACATCCGAATCCAGCGCCATGCGCGGTATCACCGTGATCGCACCGATGCCGATCGGCGCGTCTATCTTCAGCGACTGCACATTCGTAAAGCCCAGCGCACGCACCATGCCGAAGATTTCTTCAAACAGGCAGTAGATATAGATCGGCGTATTCCGGTCCAGCAGATCCAGGCTCTCCAGCGAACAATGGTCGTCGTGGAAGTGCGAGATGAAGACCGCGTCAAAGCGCAGCTTGCGGATCTGCTCGTGGTCGAAGCGCACGTCCGGAAAAGCATGACAGTTGCGGCTGAAGGGATTTTCGAAAATCGTATCGAAGGCGATGACCGTGCCTTCGCATTCGAAGACATAGCCGGCGTGCAGAATCCTGGATATATTGAGTGGCATGGATGCGCCGGCTCAGCTCAGATGGCGCAGGGGATGCGCCCACGCCGGCCATACCGGCTGGAAGAAGCGCGCGATCATCTCGTCCGTCACCTCAGCCTGGGTGGCGGGCGACCAGCGCGGCGCGTTGTCCTTGTCGATCACCAGCGCGCGCACGCCTTCGAGCACTTCGCCGTGTTCAAAGTTATGCCGCACCAGCGTGCGCTCCATGCGCAGGCAATCGGCCACGTCCAGCGCGGCGCCACGGCGCACCAGTTCCTGGGTGACGGCCATCATCAGCGGCGAGCGGGTCAGCATGGCCTTGCGCGCGGCCTGGGCGAAAGCGCCCTCGTCCGCCGCCAGCGAGTCCAGGATCGCGCCCACACTGAATGCCGCGAAGTGGCGGTCGATGATGGCACGTTCGGCCTCCAGCTTGCTGGCGCCCACAGTCGCACGGAAAGGGGCCGCGAACGCGTCTATCGCCGCGCGCAGGCCGGAGCCCTCGGTGGTGTCGATCAGCGCCGCCAGGGCCTCCATATGGGCTTCCGGCACGAAATAATCGGCCAGGCCCACATACAGCGCGTCCGCCGCACCGATGGTCATGCCGGTCACGCCCAGGTACTGGCCCAGCTGGCCTGGCGCGCGCGACAGGAAATAACTGCCGCCCACGTCCGGGAACAGGCCGATGTTCACTTCCGGCATGGCCATGCGGGTGCGCTCGGTGACGATGCGCACGCGGCAAGCGGGGCCACCCTGGGCCACGCCCATGCCGCCGCCCATGACCACGCCGTCCATCAGCGCGATATAGGGCTTGGGGTAGAAATGAATTAAATGGTTGAGTGCATATTCTTCGGTAAAGAAGTCTTCCAGCAAGGCACTGCCGCCCTGGGGCGACACGCGGCCAGCGTCGTGGAAGAAGCGGATATCGCCGCCGGCGCAGAAAGCCTTGGGGCTGCTGCTGCGGATCACCACGGCGTCCACGCCGGCATCGTCGCGCCAGTCCTGCAGGCTGGCGGTGAGCGCGCGCACCATGTCGAGCGACAGGGAGTTGAGCGCCTTGGGGCGGTTGAGGATGATGGTGCCGGTACGATTGTGCACGCTGCTGTGGACGAATTCGCTCATGGGGATTTTGCCGGAGAAGTGGGAAGGCATGATTTTATAACGGCGCATATGATTTATACGGTATGCACAGCGAACAGGCGCGAAAATAAGGGCGCAAAAAAGGGCGCCAGTGCGCCCTTTGTTTGGTGGTGCCGGAACCGTTCTTTTACACGGTGGCGGCAGGCTCGAAGGTGTCCGGCAGATGCTTGATCGCATCGTGACCGTGTCCCTGAACTTTATCTTTGTATTTCATCACCTGGCGATCGAGCTTATCGATCAGAACGTCAATGGCGGCGTACAGGTCTTGTGACAGGCTTTCCACGTAGACCGTCTTGCCGGACATGCGCAGGTTGATTTCAGCCTTCTGGCGTTTGTCTTTCTCTTTAAGGTTATCAACAGTCAGGATGACAGCAATATCAATCACTTGATCAAAGTGGCGCTTCACACGTTCCAGCTTGTTCTGCACGTATTCACGAATCGCTGGGGTCACTTCGAGATGATGTCCACTGATGGTGAGATTCATACACACTCCTAAAGATGATGTCGCTGGCGGTTAGTGCGGCGCCCATTGATAAAGGGCGCGCAGGAACCAAACAAACTACAAAGATTTACGGAGACTGACTGGTGGGATCTTCAACGCTTCGCGATATTTGGCAACAGTCCGTCGCGCAATCACCATGCCTTGTTCTCCCAGCATGTCCGCAATCTTACTGTCGGATAAAGGATTTTTAGGGTCTTCTGCTCCTGTGAGTTGCACGATTAGCGCTCGTATCGCTGTGGAGGATGCTTCTCCCCCTGCTTCCGTGGCGACATGGCTACCAAAGAAATATTTCAACTCAAACATACCATGCGGGGTCAGCATATATTTCTGAGTTGTTACCCGAGAAATAGTACTCTCGTGTAAACCCAGTGTATCAGCAATTTCGCGCAACACAAGGGGTCTCATGGCGACGGCGCCGTGCGAGAAAAAATTCTTTTGTCGTTCTACTATCGCTTCGGCCACGCGCAGGATGGTGTCGAAGCGCTGGCGCATATTCTTGATCAGCCACTTGGCTTCCTGCAGCTGCGCGCCCATGCCGCCCTCGCCCTTGCCCTGCTTGAGCAGGTTGGCGTACATGGCGTTCACGCGCAGGCGCGGCATCACGTCGTTGTTCAGCGTGACCTGCCAGCCGCTGCGCGATTTCTTCACTATCACATCGGGCACGACATAATCGGAGGTGCCGGAAGCGAAGGCCGCGCCGGGATGGGGATTGCACTGGCGAATGATGGTCTGGGCTTCGCGCAGATCCTCGTCGTCGCACACCAGGGCTTTTTTCAGCTTGTTGAAATCCCTTTGCGCAAACCAGGTCAGGTGGGATTCGACGATCGCCAGCGCCATGCGCCGCGTCACCATCGCCACGCCGGGCATGCGCTTGATTTGCAGGGCCAGGCATTCGGAGGCGTTGCGCGCGCCCACGCCGACCGGATCGAAGCTTTGCAGCAGCGACAAGGCGGTCTGCAATTCCTCGATTTCTATTTCCAGTTCCTCCGGCAGGCGCGCCAGGATTTCTTCCAGCGGCTCTTCCAGATAGCCGTTCTCGTCGAGCGCGTCGATGATCAGCTCGACCAGGGCGCGGTCGCGCAATTCCAGCACCGTCACGCGCATCTGCTCCATCAGGTGCTCGCGCAAGGTGCAGTGATTGGCTTCGATCTGGGGACGCGAATCCTCGTCGTCGGGGGCCTTGCTGCGGCCGGCGTCGCTCCAGTCGACATCGGCTTCGCCGCCGGGGGCGTCGGAATCGTTACCGCCCTCGTAGGGTTCGGCCTCGGCCGGTGCGGCCGCGTCCTGCTGCTGGGGCGGGCCCTCGGCGCTGTGGTCGGCGGGCGCGCTTTGCTGGCTGATGGCACCGTCGCCGAGCAGGCGCAGCGAATGGTCGAGCGGGTCGTCCAGCCTTTCCAGCAAAGGGTTATCGGTCAGCAGCTGTTCTAATTCCTGATGCAACTCCAGCGTTGAGAGCTGCAGCAGCCGGATCGACTGTTGCAGTTGCGGGGTCAGCGCGAGATGTTGCGACGTGCGCAGTTGCAAAGACTGTTTCATGGATCTACATACGGAAATGTTCGCCCAGATACACGCGACGCACCGATTCGTTGGCGATGATGTCGTCTGGCCGGCCCGAAGCCAATACCGTGCCCTGGTTGATGATGTAGGCGCGATCGCAGATACCCAGCGTTTCGCGCACATTGTGATCGGTGATCAAGACCCCGATGCCGCGTTCCTTGAGGAAGCGCACGATGCGCTGGATCTCAATGACGGCGATCGGGTCGACCCCGGCGAATGGTTCATCGAGCAGCACGAAGCGGGGATTGGTCGCCAGTGCGCGCGCGATTTCGACCCGGCGCCGTTCGCCGCCGGACAGCGACAGGGCCTGGCTTTCGCGCAGCTTCTCGATTTGCAAATCGGCCAAAAGGGTATTCAGCCTTTCATCAATGGCGGCCTTGGATAAAGGCTTGCCGTCCACCTGCTGAATTTCCAGCACGGCGCGGATATTCTCTTCCACCGTCAGCTTGCGAAATACCGACGCTTCCTGCGGCAGATAGGACAGGCCCAGCATGGCGCGGCGGTGAATCGGCAGGCTGGAGATATCCACGCCGCTGATGTCGATACTGCCCGCGTCCGACGGCACCAGGCCGACGATCATGTAAAACGAGGTGGTCTTGCCGGCGCCGTTCGGCCCCAGCAGCCCCACCACTTCGCCGCACTCGACCTGCAGCGAGACGTCATGCACCACCTGGCGCTTGCCGTAACTTTTTTGCAGACCGCGCACGATCAGGGTACTGCCGCAGCTTTTCGCCTCCATGCTTATTTCCCCGGCGTGGTGGCTGGCACAGGCGGCACGGACGCGGCCGACGCCGGTGCCGCGGCTGGCTTGCTCGATGGCTGGATCACCATGGTGCCGCGGCCGCCGCCTGGCTTGCTCTCGCCGCTGGCGCTGTTCTTGACGCTGAAGAATTCCTTGCGGCTGTCGTAGGAAATGAATTCGCCGTCGACTTCATCGCTGGGCTTGGCGCCGTCCAGACGCTTGATCTTGGCCTTGGAGAACAGCTTGACCAGTTCCACCTTGCCGTCGTATTCGATGCGCTCGGCCTGGCCCTCGACCCACTGGTCGCCGGCGCCGTCGCGCTTCTGGCGGAAGGTGGCGGGCACGCCGCCGGCGCTGTTCAGGGTCACGTACTGATAGCCTTCCGGGTCTTGCGTGACCACGGCCTTGGCCGACTTCATCAGCAAGGTGCCGCGCGTCAGCACGACGTTGCCGGTGAAGGTCTTGATCTGCTTGACGTCATCGACGTCGACCTGGTCGAACTTGATTTCGGTCGGCTTGCTGGAGTCGGCTTTTTCGGCCTGCGCTACGCCGGCCAGGCCCAGAAACAGGGCGGCCGACAGCATAAATTTATTCATCGTCATTCCGTTCAAATAATGTTAACGCGGGGCCGGCGCTGGCGCGCCGCGCGCCGCGGCCGCGCCCGGCGGGATATGCATTTCCCCGCGTCCCTGCAACTGCACCTGGCGGGTGGCGTTGTTCGCCTTCATGCCGGTGCCGCTGGCGGTGGAGCCTCCCAGCGTCATGATAACGGGCTGGTCGGTTTCCATCTTGTCGTCGTCGGGGTAGACGGTCAGTGCTTCGCTTTTGAGCGTCAAGGCCTGGCTGTTGGCTGCGGCGCTGCGCTCGATATCGACTTTGCCGGTCATGTGGACCCGGCTATTGTTCTGGTCGACCCTGGCCCGCTCGGAGTGCATCAGCATGGGCGGGTGATCGGCCGCCAGGCTGCGCACCACGGGGCGCTCGATGTCGGACGAATCATCGACGGGACGGTGCGTGAGCTTGTCGCCGGAGATGATGTAGCTGGGCCGGCCGGCCGCGTTCATGCGCACAAAGCTGAAGCGGTCGATGATGTAATCGGGCTCATTGCGATGGCTGTCGGCCTGCAACTCCTGGCCGGTCTGGTTCATCACTTCCACCAGCCAGAAAGTGGCGAAGGCGAGGAACACGAAGACCAGCAAGGTCAAGGTCAGGCGCCAGCGATGAGCATTGATTTTCCGCATACTCGCCTCAGACCAGGAACTGGGCCATGATCCGCTCGTAATTGCCCTGGGCCTTCAGCAGCAGCTCGCAGATTTCGCGCACGGCGCCGCGGCCGCCGGCGGCCTCGGTGCGGTGATGCACGCGCGACAGCACTTCCGGACGGCCATTCGGCACGCCCACGGCCAGGCCGACGCGCGTCAGGATGGCGATATCGACGACATCGTCGCCGATGAAGCCGACCTGGTCGGCGGTGAGACCGGTTTTTTCCAGCAGGCTGTTGAACGGGGTTAGCTTGTCGTGCCCGCCCTGGTGCAGGAAATTGATGCCCAGGTCGGCCGCGCGGCGTATCACCTGCGGCGAAGTGCGCGCGCTGATGATGGCAGTCTGCACGCCCGACTCCTGCAGCAGCTTGATGCCCAGGCCGTCGTGCACATTGAAGGTCTTCAGGGCTTCGCCGTCGGCGCCGTAGTGCAGGCTGCCGTCGGTGAGCACGCCGTCGACGTCGAAGATCATCAGCTTGACCTTGGCGGCGCGGGCGTCGACGCCGCTTGCAGTATCGATATTACTCATCAGATCACCTTGGCGCGGGTCAGGTCGTGGATATGCAGCGCGCCGGCCAGCTTGCCGTCGGCGTCGACCACCAGCATCTGATTGATGCGGAACTGTTCCATTACAGCAACAGCATCGACCGCCAGTTTTTCCGGCGAAATGGTGCGCGGATTGGCGTGCATCACGTCGCGGATGACGACCTTGGTGAAGTCCTGGACTTTCTCGATCATGCGGCGCAGGTCGCCATCGGTGAACACGCCCACCGGACGGTTGTCGGCGTCGACCACGGCCGTCATGCCCATGCCCTTCTGGGTGATTTCCAGCAAGGCGTCGGTGAGTTTGACATCCATGCCCACGGCCGGGATCGCATCGCCGCTGCGCATCACATCGCGCACATGGGTCAGCAGACGGCGGCCCAGCGCGCCGCCCGGATGGGAGCGCGCAAAGTCTTCTTCCTTGAAGCCGCGCAGGTCCAGCAGGGCCACGGCCAGGGCGTCGCCCAGGGCCAGGGTGACGGTGGTGCTGGCCGTCGGCGCCAGGTTCAGCGGGCAGGCTTCCTTGGCCACCGAGACGTCCAGGTGCACGTCCGACAGCTGGGCCAGGCTGGAGCCGGGCTTGCCGGTCATCGAGATGACGGCGCCGCCCATGCGCTTGACGACGGGCAGGATGGCCATCAGCTCGGCGCTTTCGCCGGAATACGAGATTGCAATAAAGGCATCGTCGGCCGTGACCATGCCCAGGTCGCCGTGGGCCGCTTCGGCCGGGTGGACGAACATGGCCGGGGTGCCGGTGGAGGCCAGCGTGGCGGCGATCTTGCGGCCGATATGGCCGGACTTGCCAATGCCGGACACGACAACGCGGCCCTTGCAGCCCAGCAGCAGGGCGACCGCCTTGCCGACGCTGTCGTCGGTGGCTAGGCGGGCGTGGAGAGCGGTGATCGCGTCCGCTTCGATTTGCAGTGTTGTACGGGCCAGTTCCAGCGCGCGCACCGCAATCTCATTTCGATCAAAAGCTTTCAGCATTGTTTTTTCATGGGTTACACTCATGCCCAAAGTATAGCCGAATTGAGAAAGCAAAAAACTTGCCAGATGTAACAAACAACGGTTTTCACTCACGATCCCTATCCAATTCATGTTTTCATCTCTCGAACTGACCCTCTTGCTGCTGGGCAGCGCAGTGCTCGGCGTGGTCGCGTTCCGGATGATGCATCTGCCGCCAATGCTCGGGTATCTGGCCGTCGGCATCCTGATCGGCCCCCATGCGCTGGGCCTGGCGGAACAGAACGAAGCCAGTCACACACTGGCTGAATTCGGCGTGGTGTTCCTGATGTTCTCGATCGGGCTGGAGTTTTCCCTGCCCAAGCTGATGGCGATGCGGCGCATCGTGTTTGGCCTGGGCATGGCCCAGGTGACCATGACGATCGCCGCCACAATGGTCTTCGGCTGGGCCATCGCGACCCAGTTGCCGGCCTCGGTCCACCTGAGCTGGCAAGCCTCCTTCGCCCTCGGCGGCGCGCTGTCGATGTCGTCGACGGCCATTGTGTCAAAAATGCTGACAGAGCGGCTGGAGCTGGAAAGCGAGCACGGCCGCAAGATCATCGGCATCCTGCTCTTCCAGGACCTGGCCGTGGTGCCGCTGCTGATCCTGATCCCCTCGCTGTCGCAAAATCCCGACGAGCTGGTCGAAACCCTGGCCTGGGCCAGCGGCAAGGCCGTGATCGTGCTGGTGCTACTGCTGTTCTTCGGCCAGAAGCTGGTGCGCGGCTGGTTCACCATCGTCGTCAAGCGCCGCTCGCAGGAATTGTTCATGCTCAACCTGCTCCTGATCACCCTGGGCGCGGCCTGGATCACCGAGCGCGCCGGCCTGTCGCTGGCCCTGGGCGCTTTTGTTGCCGGCATGCTCATTTCCGAAACCGAATACAAGCACCAGGTGGAAGAGGACATCAAGCCCTTCCGCGACGTACTGCTGGGACTGTTCTTCATCACCGTCGGCATGCTGCTCAATGTGCGCCTGGTGTATGAAAACTGGTGGCTGGTACTGGTGCTGCTGTGCGGCCCGGTCTTGCTCAAGTTCGCCCTGATCGCCCTGCTGGCCAAGCTGTTCGGCTCCTCCGACGGCATCTCGATGCGCACCGGCCTGGCGCTGGCCCAGGCCGGCGAATTCGGCTTCGTGCTGCTGAACCTGGCCGGCGGCATGAAGCTGATGGACCCCTTCATCATCCAGGTGGTGCTGGCCTCGATGGTGCTGTCGATGTTGCTGGCGCCCTTCATCATCGCCAAGTCCGACCAGATCGTCATGAAGGTGTCGAGCAATGAATGGATGATGCAATCGCTGGCGCTGACCAAGATCGCCAGCCGCACCATGTCGACCCAGAAGCACGTGATCGTGGCCGGCTTCGGCCGCAGCGGCCAGAGCCTGGCGACCCTGCTGAGCGAAGAGAAAATCGATTACCACGCGCTCGACCTGGACCCGGAGCGGGTGCAGGAAGCCCAGAGCGCCGGGGCCAATGTGTCCTATGGCGACGCGGCGCGGCGCGAGAGTTTGATCGCGGCCGGTATCTACCGTGCCAGCGCGGTGGTGATCACCTACGCCAGCACGCCGTCGGCGCTGCGGGTGCTGCATCTGGTGCATGAGCTGGCCCCTACCCTGCCGGTGATCGTGCGCTCGCACGACGATACCGATCTGGACCTGCTCAAAAAAGCCGGTGCGGCCGAGGTGGTGCCGGAACTGATGGAAGGCAGCCTGATGCTCGCCTCGCACGCGCTGATCATGCTGGGCGTGCCGCTGCGGCGCGTGGTGCATAGGGTGCAGACGGCGCGCGAGGCGCGCTATGCCTCGCTGCGCGGTTATTTCCACGGCGTCAGCGATGCCGGCGAGGAGGCCGATCTGGTGCGCTTGCATTCGGTGACGCTCGACAGCGCGGCCAACTGCATCGGCAAGCCGCTGAGCGAGGTGGACGTGGCCGGCGCCGGCGCCGAAGTGACGACGATACGGCGCGGCAAGAGCGGGCTGGAAGTGACGCCGGAGACGGTGCTGGCGGCGGGCGACGTGGTGGTCTTGCGCGGCGCGGCCGAGGCGGTGTCGCGCGCGGAGAACGTGCTGCTGCGCAGCTGAGACGATGAACCTGTTGCTGCTGCACCAAGGCGCCAGGGACGCTCCTGCGCTGCCAAGGTGCCGGGGCGCCATTTAAAACCCAAGGCAAAGAGCCGGGGTCTGACCCGCCGGGTCAGACCCCGGGTTTACGCCGTGGGTTTTGCTTAAAGCCAGCGGCGCGCGAACCAAAAGCGGTCCACTTGCCCAACATTTTTCCAAACCAAAATCAGCGGTAACTGACCACCCGGTTACGCCCGCTCTCCTTGGCCTGGTACAGGCTGGCATCGGCCTGGGCGATCAGCTCGTGCCCCAGTTTGGCGGCGTCGGCATCGGGCGCGGCATCCTTCAGGCAGGCCACGCCGATCGACACCGTCACCGACATCTGCATGTCCGGCGCCAGCGCGATCAGGCTGGCGGCCACGCCGGCGCGGATGCGCTCGGCCACGAAGGCGGCACTGTCCAGATCGGCATCGATCAGCAGCACCACAAACTCCTCGCCGCCAAAGCGCGCCAGCGCATCCGACACGCGCAGCTCGGCCTTGATGCGGCCGGCCACTTCGCGCAGCACCTCGTCGCCACCCTGGTGGCCGACGGTGTCGTTGACGCGCTTGAAGTGGTCGATGTCGATGTACATGAAGGAAATCGGATAGCCCTGGCGGCGCGCGCGGGCGATTTCCTCCAGCAGGCGCCGGTCGATATAGCGCCGGTTGTAGACGCCGGTCAGCGAATCGGTCAGGCCGATGTACTTGAGCATCTCGTTGCTGATGACGTTTTCCAGGCAGATCGCGATAATCGAGGCCATGTGCTCGATGAAGTCGGTGCCCATGCTGGGCGTGAACCGGGCCGGGTCGATGCTGCCCAGATTCAGGCAGCCGATGATGCGCTTGTTGCGCAACAGCGGCACCAGGGCAATGCTCTGCATGCCGGCCGGCGCGTTCGGAAAGGACGATCCATGGCGCACGCTGTCGTACATGCCCAGCACCGGCTTGGGTACGGGCGAGGCGGCGGTGCGCGGGCCGACATCAAAGCCCAGCTGCTCCATTTCCTCGACAAAGATCAGGTTGGGGAAATCCTCAAACACCACGCCCAGCTTGAGCATGACGGTGTGAATGTCGGCGCCCTCGTCGATCAGGCTCAGGGTCACGCAGTCCAGCTCGGAAATGACAGGCAGGGTACGGAAGATGGTGCCAACCAGCTCGGGGAAGGTGCCGGAACCGACGATTTCCAGGTCGAAAGCCTGGTGCCGGCACATGATGGAATGGTTGCGCTCGGCCTGCTCCAGCAAATACGCCAGACGGCCTTGCAGTGCCTGGTTCTCCGCAGCCAGGTCGGCCACGGCCGTCGCGGCCGGCGGCTGCATCGCACCTTTGACTGTGTACGTCATATCTCCCCTTACTCCATTACGGCTGGCAACAACAGCACTACGGCAGAGGACTTTGATATTGATCAAACCACTGCCTAGCAAGACGCAACATTACGCCAAGTTACCGCCCTTGGGAATGGCAATCCGCGCAACAGGCCTTAAAACGCCAGCTCGACGCCGATTTCCTGGCCAATCTGCAATCTTTGGCCGTCGCCCGCCGTCACGATGGCGTTCATGCCGAAGCAGATCGCCCCGTCGAGTTCCGGTTTGGCGCGGTAGCTCTGCAGGATGTCCAGCGGGTCGGGGCCGAAGCGCCCGCTATCCTGGTCCACCGAGGGCATGGGGCAGCGCGAGCAGGGCTTGACCGGTTTCAGGACCGCCTCGCCCAGGGTGAAGTGGGCGGCGTAGTCTTCCTCGAAGGCGTCGATGCCGTCGATCACCAGATTGGGGCGGAAACGGTTCATCGGCAAGGCTGCACGGCCGGCGGCGCGCAATTTGTCGTTCAGGTCGGCCAGCGAGGCACTACCCGCGAGCAACACCGGGTAGCCGTCCGAAAACAGGGTGCTGGTCTGGATGCCGCCGGTCCACTTGGTGCTGACCTTGCGTTCGGCATTGGCGTGGAAGCGGGCCAGCCGGCAGGGCGTGCCAATGGCCTTGCTGAACCAGGTGGCCGTGACGTCGTCGCAATCGTAGGCGGTGACGGTGTCGTCCCAGACTTGCACCTGCAGGGTGGGCGCCAGTTCGGGATCGGGCAGGCCGAGTTCGATTTCCAGCCGCAGCATGCCCGGCGCGCGCAATTCCAGCACCGTCGATTTGATCTTGGGGACGATCAAGGCCATCTGCGGAAACTCGCGCTGGGTCAGGCAGACGCCGTCCGGGCCCACCACCACCCACTCACGGTCGTAGATGTGTACGCTCATCAGGCCGACGCCGGTCAGCGTCGCTTCGCGCAGGGAGATGCCGGCGCAGGATTTGATGGGATAGAGGGTGATTGCGGACAGGGTTACCATGCGGAAGGCCTTCGTTATTTAAGTGGTAAGTATGGCAGTAAAGCAGGCTGGCGTAAATTGGCGGGGGGATGGCGTGTGCTGGCGTTCAAAACCCACGGCAAAGAGCCGGGGCCGCCTTTGAAAACCCAGAGCAAAGAGCCGGAGACGCCACCGAAAACCCAGGGCAAAGAGCCGGGGTCTGACCCGCCGGGTCAGACCCCAGAATTTTGCCCTGGGTTTTTGCAAAAAAAACGCTCGCCGAAGCGAGCGTCTGTTGTGCTGCGGAAGCTTACACTTCCTGCTTGGCGGTCGACTTGCGCGGCGGACGGCTGCGCGAGGCTGGCTTGCGGCCGGCCTTGGCTGGCTCACCCGACGCGCCATCAACGTCCACTGCGGCAAGCTCGGCCAATTCCACCGGCGCTTGCGGCGCGTCGGCAACAGCCTTGGCCTTGGACCTGGCTGCTGCCTTGGGCTTGGCTTCGGCCTTGGCTTTTGGCTCGCCCTTGGCATCGGCCTTGGCATCGGCCTTGGCCGCAGCCTTGGACTCGGCCTTCGGCTTGGCTGCGCCCTTGGCCTTGCCGGCCGCCGGTTTGCGGCCACCACGGCTGGCAGGCTGATCCGCGTCCGCTGCGGTCTCTTGTGGCAGCGCAACTGGCGCTTCCACCACCTGCGCTACCGCAGCAGGAGCGTCCGCAACCGCCGGCGTATCCCACCAGGCGCCTTCGACAGGCACGGCTGCGGCTGCCTGCACCACCTGCTCGCCAGCGGCTTGCTCGGGCTTGCGCTCGCCTTGCTTGCGGCCACCACGGTTGCCACGGCCACGGCGGCTGTCCTGGCGTCCTTCGGGCTGGACCGCCACCACTGCCTGGGCGGTTTCCTGCTGGTCGCTACCTTCATCGACGGCTGGCTGCGCCGCGGCGTCGGTGTACTCGGCCAGATTTTCGATATCGAATGGTTCGTTGCCCTGTGCCTGCTGCGGCTGGCGCTCGCCCTGGCGCTCGGCATTGCGCTCCGACTGGCCACGGCCACCACGGCCACGGCCACGGCGGGTATCCTGCTTGCCTTCGGGACGCTGCTCGGCCTTGGCTTCCGGACGCGGCTCGCGGGCTTCGCGCGGTTCGCGCTGTTCGCCCGCCTCGGCGGCGCCATCCTGGGCCGCCACATTGCCGCCTTCACCGGCGCCATCGGCGTTCGCACCGCTGCTGCGGAACACGAAGGCGCCCGATTTTTCATCGCGGCCGAATTCCAGCAGGCCGCGTGCCTTGGCTTCCTCCAGCAGATTGCCGAAGGTGCGGAAGCCATAGTAGGACTCGCTGAAATCGGGTTTGCGGCGCTTGATCGCTTCCTTCAGCACCGAGGCCCAGATCTTGCCGCTGTCGCCACGCTCGGACACCAGCGCGTCAAAGGTGCTGACGGCGATTTCCACGGCCTGGCTGCGGCGCTTGTCCATATCGTCGCGGCGGCGTTTTTCTTCTTCCGGCGTGCGTTTGACGGCGGGCGCGGCTTCGCGCGGGTCGCGCTTGGCGGCGGCGCGGCGGCTCTCGCGCACCAGGTCGTCGTAGAAGATGAATTCATCGCAGTTGGCCACCAGCAAATCGGAGGTCGATTGCTTGACGCCCACGCCGATCACCTTCTTGGCGTTCTCGCGCAGCTTGGACACCAGCGGCGAAAAGTCGGAATCGCCCGAAATGATGACGAAGGTGTCGACATGCGACTTGGTGTAGCACAGGTCGAGCGCGTCGACGACCATGCGGATGTCGGCCGAATTCTTGCCGGACTGGCGCACGTGCGGGATTTCGATCAGTTCAAAGTTGGCTTCATGCATGGGCGCCTTGAAGGCTTTATAGCGGTCCCAGTCGCAATACGCCTTCTTGACGACGATGCTGCCCTTGAGCAGCAGCCGTTCCAGCACGGGCTTGATGTCGAACTTGTCGTAATTGGCGTCGCGCACGCCGAGGGCGACATTTTCGAAGTCGCAGAACAGCGCCATGCTGACGTTATCGTTGGAAGAAGCCATGTGATTTTTTTCTAGTGAAGGGAAGCAGACACGTCAGACAGACGCAGGCAATCCTTTGATTATACCCAACAACGCGGACCACGCCGTCAGCGGCGCGCGTGCGCGGGCAGAATTCTTGTTGCTAGGCAAGGATTGTCTGGTGCACAATGAACAACACGCCCTGTCCCCACCCTTAGCCGAAGTCCCTCCCATGCCTTTGCGTTACCTGTTCATTCACCAGAATTTTCCCGGCCAGTTCAAGCATCTGGCCCCTGCCCTGGCCGCTTTGGGGCATGAAGTCGTCGGCCTGGGCATGAACCAGCTGCCCGCCCCGCTGCCGGGCGTGCGCTATTTCCGCCATGAGGTCAACACCGCCAAGCTGCACAAGCCGGGCGCGCCGCAATTGAGCGATCTGTATGGCAAGGTGGTGCGGGGCGAATCGGCGGCGGCCCGGCTCGAGACGCTGAAAGCCCAGGGTTTTACGCCGGACGTGATCTTTGTCCATCCCGGCTGGGGCGAGGCGATGTTCGTCAAGGATATCTTCCCCCAGGCCAGGCTGCTGATCTACGCCGAATATTATTACCAGCCCGAGGGCGGCGACACCTTCTTCGACCCGGAATTTTCCCAGCCCAGCACGGCCGCGCTGCGCCGCCTGCGCCTGCGCAACACCCATCTGCTGCACGCGATGTCGGCCTGCGATGGCGCGCTCTCGCCCACCACCTTCCAGCGCGACCGCCATCCTGAGTGGTTCCGCGAGCGCATCTCGGTGATCCACGACGGCATCGATACCGAGCGCTTCAAGCCCGATCCCAAGGCCAGCGTGCAGCTGCAGGCGGCCGGCGTGACGCTGCGCCCCGGCGACGAGGTGATCACCTTCGTGGCACGCCAGCTGGAACCTTACCGGGGCTATCACATCTTCATGCGCGCCCTGCCCGAGCTGCTGCGCCTGCGCCCGCAGGCGCGCGTGGTGATCGTCGGCGGCGACGGCGTCAGCTATGGCGCCAACCCGCCGGAAGGCAAGACCTGGAAAGGCATCTTCCGCGACGAGGTCGCGGCCGGACTGGACATGCGCCGCATCCATTTCGTCGGCAAGGTGCCGCATGCGCTGCTGACCCAGCTGATGCAGGTGTCGGCGGTGTACACCTATCTGACCTATCCGTTCGTGCTGTCGTGGTCGCTGATGGAGGCGATGAGCACGGGCTGCCTGATCGTCGCCTCGGACACCGCGCCGGTGCGCGAGGTGATCGAACATGGCCGCAATGGCTTGCTGGTGGACTTCTTCGATCCGGCCGCGCTGGCGCGCACCGTGGCCGACACGCTGGAACGGCGCGCCACGCTGCAGCACCTGCGCGACGCGGCGCGCCAGACCGTGATCGAGCGCTACGACCTGAACAGCCTGTGCATGCCGGCGCTGCTGCGCTTTGCCCAGGCTGAAACGCAGCCCGGGCAAAGCGTTAAACAATGAAGGCGTAGTCGGCGGCCACGGTCGCCGGCGTTCCCGTCAGCACCGCGATCTGCGTCAACTCCCCCGCCGACACCAGCGCGTCGGCCCCATTCGAGATGAACAGATAGACCGAGGTGTTAATGCCGTTATCGACCGCGAACAGGGCCCGCTCGTTGAAGGCATAGGCGCTGTTGGCCGAGCCGATCACGGCCGCGGCGGCGGCCGTCGTCGCCCCCACGGTGTTCTGGCTGAAGATCACCAGTTCGGCCGTCACATCGAAGCCGCCCGGGGCTGCACGCAGGACCACATTGTCCACCGTGGTGTCGCTGTTGCCGACACCGAACAGCGTCCCATTGATCACCAGCTTGTCGGTGCCGCTGACAAAATCGGTGATGGTATCGAAGCTGGCCTGCTGGTCGATGACGAAACTGTCCACGTCGGCACCGCCGCTCAGGGTATCGCTACCCAGGCCGCCCCTGAAGACATCGTTGCCCAAACCGCCCAGCAGCTTGTCATTGCCGGCGCCACCGATCAGGGTATCGTTGCCAGCCCCGCCGTCGAGCGTATCGTTGCCGATGCCGCCGGTCAGCATATTGTTCAAGACATTGCCGGTGCCGCTGAAGGCCGCCACGCCCTGGTAACTCAGCTGCTCGACATTGGCCGCCAGGATGTAGCTGGACAGCGTGACGATCACGCTGTCGTTGCCGCTGTCGGCCGCTTCGCTGACCAGGTCGGTGCTCTGGTCGACGTGATAGATATCGTTGCCCATGCCGCCGATCATGGTGTCATTGCCGGCATTGCCGATGAACTCGTCATCGCCCGCTTTACCGTCAAGCAGATTATTCGCGGCATTGCCGGTCAGGACATTATTCAGCTCGTTACCGGTGAGTCCGATCGCCAGCGTCGCGGCGGCCGTGACCGTGGCGTTCTCGATATTGCTGCCCAGGGTGTAATTGCCCGCGACGGTGTAGGCGACTTCCACCGTATCGTTGCCGCCATCGGCCGCTTCGATCACGCTGTCGCTCAGGACGTTGATGACGTAGCGGTCGTTGCCGTCCAGACCAGTCATCGTATCGCTGCCCAGGCCGCCGTTGAGGGTATCGGCGCCGGCCGTGCCGGTCAGCACGTCGTTGGCGCTACTGGCGACGTTGTCGAACAGCTCGGCCAGGGCCTTGCTGACGCCGTTGAAGATGATGGTTTCCACATTGCGCAGCAGCACGCTCTCGCCCGTCACCGTGCTGACCAGCATGGTGTCGAGATCGCTCGGGCGGGTGCGCACATAGTCGGCAAAGGCGCCGCTCAGCACCAGCGTGTCGCTGCCCGTGCCGCCGTCCGCCACATTGATGCCCAGGCCGGTTTCGAGACGGTCCGTGCCGTCGCCACCGAGCAAGCTGTCGTCGCCCGCGCCGCCGCTCAGCGTATCGTCGTCCAGGCCGCCGTCGAGCTTATCGTTGCCGGCGGCGCCGAGCAGCGAGTCATTGCCCGCCAGGCCGTTCAGCACATCGTTGCCGACGTTGCCGGTGATAGTGTTGGCCAAGGCATTGCCGCTGCCGTTGAAGGCCAGCGCGCCGGTATAGCTCAGGTTCTCCACGTTCAGGCTCAGCACGTAACTGATGCCGCTCGATTCGACGCTGTCGCTGCCGCCACCGTCCAGTTCGACGATGACATCGGCCGCGCTGTCGACGCGGTACAGATCGTTGCCGAGACCGCCATCGAGCTTGTCAACGCCCAGGCCACCGTCGAGGGTATCGTTGCCCTCGGCACCGTTCAAGGCATTGACCAGCGCGTTGCCGGTCAGAACATTGTTCAGCTCGTTGCCGCTGATGCCCACGCCCGCCGGCGCGCTGCTGGCCACGCTGGCGTTCTCGATATTGGCCGACAGCGTGTACATGCCCGCCGCCGTGAAGGCGACGCTGACGTTATCGGTGCCGGCGGCGCCGGCTTCGATGATGGTGTCGCCGGCGACGTTGACGGTGTACTCGTCATTGCCGGCCAGGCCGGACAT
>JABTBR010000029.1 GCA_013284265.1 Oxalobacteraceae bacterium
GCGCAACTGGACGCCAGTTCGCATCGTGCATTTAAACCCGGCAAAATCGGCTAACAAAGACAGCCACCGCCGGGCAGCATAACCGTCGTTAAGTGCGACAACTAGCTTGACACTGACCGTTGCCAGACCTGACCCCGGCCCTCCCGCCGGGCCCCTTGAGATGAGGTTGTGTCCACTTGCCAGACCTGACCCCGGGCCCCCACCGCCCGTCAATCCCGGTTCGTCTTGCAACTTCCTACAATGGAATTTCTATCAGTTGACCCCGCTGCTTGTCTTCCAAATGATTCGGCATGAGGACGGAGAAATCATCCGATCCATCGTGGAGCCCATGTGACGCGATGAAACGCAAATTTTCTTCAAAAATAAAACACAAGCCTAATTCGCTCGGCAACTCGCTCTCAAGGGAACTCATTAATTTTTTCTTCAGAATGGAAAATCCAATTAATTTATGATTTAACACCCCCCCAAAAAATTGGCTAGAATAATCTCCGTCGTCAGCACTCACAGAAAATAGCTCAGCATCAGTATCCAAGGGTGATTTTACACAAGCACGCCCCCCAGGCTCTCGCTCCCTCCAAACAATTACACTATTGAGACCTGGGTCACTAGCGACCCCTAATGAACTTTCATCATCAAAAATAACTTCCAAAGGCCCTGCCGTTAACGAAAAGGCAAACTCTTTGGCGATTCCACACTCAATAGCAATATCTTCTTTCGGCCACCAACTGTAACGTATTAATTTAACAACTCGCTTACCGATGCAACTCTTAATTTCTTCGTTGCATTGCAAAGCCGTTTTTTTCGCTTCCATTAGTGCCTCCCATTCTTTTTTGCAGACTGAATTAACAAGTCGATCATTCTCAAATTATTTTTCGAAGGCGTTGTGTTCAAATTCACGGCCAGCAGGTCAAGGGTCAGGTCTGGCAAGTGGACACGACCTCATCCGTTACGCCGCCGATCCGCATTTTCCGCGCGCCAAAAAACAAAAACGGCACGCCTGGAGACGTGCCGTTTTTTTACTTCAGCTTACGGTAAATCAGCAGGCGGTCGATATTCAGACCGCCGATACATCCAATTCCGTGCCAGTGGCTTCCTTAACCTGTTCCACGGTCACGCCGGGCGCCAGTTCGATCAGCTTCAGTCCGGCCGGGGTCACTTCCAGTACGCCCAGGTCGGTGATGATCAGGTCAACCACGCCCACGCCGGTCAGCGGCAGATCACATTTTTTCAGCAGCTTGTGCGAGGTGGAACCATCCTTGGCCGTGGCTACATGTTCCATCAGCACGACCACGCGCTTGACGCCGGCCACCAGATCCATCGCGCCGCCCATGCCCTTGACCATTTTGCCCGGAATCATCCAGTTGGCCAGGTCGCCCTGCTCGGACACCTGCATCGCGCCCAGAATGGCCAGGTTGATCTTGCCGCCGCGGATCATGCCGAAGGAATCGGCCGAGCTGAAGTAGGCCGAGCCCGGCAGCGCCGTCACGGTCTGCTTGCCGGCGTTGATCAGGTCGGCGTCGACCTCGCCTTCGGTCGGGAAGGGGCCGATGCCAAGCAAGCCGTTTTCCGATTGCAGGAAGACTTCGATGTCCTTGGGCACATAATTGGCCACCAGGGTAGGCAGGCCGATGCCCAGGTTCACATAAAAGCCATCTTGCAGTTCTTTTGCCGCGCGTGCGGCCATTTCATCACGAGTCCATGCCATAGTATTCTCCGTCTGTCTTGTTATGCGCGCACGGTGCGCTGTTCGATGCGTTTTTCCGGCGTCGCGTTGACGACGATGCGGTGCACGAAGATGCTGGGCAGATGGACCTGGTCTGGATCGATCTCGCCGATCTCGACCAGATGCTCGACTTCGACGATGGTGATCTTGCCGGCCATCGCGGCGTTGGGATTGAAGTTGCGCGCGGTCTTGCGGAACACCAGGTTGCCGGCCTTGTCGGCCTTCCAGGCCTTGACCAGGGCCACGTCGGCCACCAGGCTGCGTTCCATCACGTATTGCTCGCCGTCGAATTCGCGGATTTCCTTGCCCTCGGCGACGATGGTGCCCACGCCGGTCTTGGTGAAGAAGGCGGGAATGCCGGCGCCACCGGCGCGCAGTTTCTCGGCCAGCGTGCCTTGCGGGGTGAATTCGAGTTCCAGTTCGCCGGCCAGGTACTGGCGCGCGAACTCTTTGTTTTCGCCCACGTAGGAGGCGATCATTTTCTTGATCTGCCGGGTCTCGAGCAACTGGCCCAGGCCGAAGCCGTCCACGCCGGCGTTGTTGGAAATGGCGGTCAGTCCCTTGACGCCGGAATCGCGCAAGGCGCCGATCAGGGCTTCCGGGATGCCGCACAGGCCGAAGCCGCCGACGGCGATGGTCTGGCCATCGTGGACTACGCCAGCCAGTGCCGAGGCTGCATCAGGATAAACTTTATTCATACGCGTCCCTTATCTTTTGTTAAGCTGTGTCGCTGCTTGGTGTTCGATACAGCATCTCAGCATAAAATAGGCTAATCAAAAGCACAATACCGTAGAAATACCGGCGCAATTGCCTTCATTACCCTATCAGAGTCGACCACGCACCAGATGAACGCACCGCAAAGCATCGATTACGAATCCATCTTTCAGCACGCGCCCGTGGGCATGTGCATCTCCGAAAACCGCGTGATCCTCGACAGCAACGAGGCGCTGGCCAGCATGTTCGGCTATACCCGGGCCCAGCTCGAGGGGCAGTCCTTCCTGATGCTCTACCCTACCCAGGACGAGTTCCAGCGCACCGGCGACCGCATCATTCCGATCATGAACGCCAAGGGGCGCTATTCGGATGAAAGGATCATGCGCCGCGCCAACCAGGAACTGTTCTGGTGCCATGTGACGGGGCATTCGATGATACCGAAGCAGCCGCTGGGCGCCGGGATCTGGACGTTTGAGGATGTCAGCGAGAAGCGGCCGGTGACGGCCGAGCTGACCCCGCGCGAACGGGAAATCGCGGCGCTGCTGGTCGAAGGCAAGACCAGCAAGCTGATCGCGCGCCAGATCGACCTCAGTCCGCGCACGGTGGAGATGCACCGGGCTAAGTTGATGCGCAAGTTTTCGGCGGCGACGTCGTCGGAGCTGGTGCATAAGCTGGTGGGTTTGCAGCTGTGAGGATGCTGAACTGGCGGGCCGGCGGCACGGCTTCAAACCCAAGGCATAACCCTGGGGTCTGACCCGGCGGGGCTCGGCGCCCCCGTCGCCCCCGGCTCTTTGCCGTGGGTTTTAATACGGACGCCGGCACCTTTACACCGGCGCCTTTACATCGCCAGCATGCCGTCGTCGGCCGAGATGATGGCGCCGTTGATGAAGTGGGAATCCTCGCCGGCCAGCAGCAATAACAGGCCGTCGAGATCCTCGGGCTTGCCCGGACGCTTGCGCGGCAGCATTTCGATCAGCTTCTGGCCCTGCTCGCTGGCAAAATAATCCTCGTTGATCTCGGTCGAGATATAGCCCGGGCAGATGGCATTGGTGTTGATGCCGTACTTGCCCCACTCCACCGCCATGGCCTTGGTCATCTGCACCACGCTGGCCTTGCTCATGCAATACACGCCGATCTGCGGCAGCACGCGCAAGCCGGCGACCGAGGCGATGTTGATGATGCGATGTTGTTTTTTGGGATCGCCCTTGGCGCGCGCGATCATGCGTTTGGCGGTCTGCTGAGCAACAAAAAATGCGCCACGCACATTCGTATCCATGATGAAGGTGTAGTCCTCCGGCGTCACATCGACCAGACGCTGGGTGGTCGAGACGCCGGAATTGTTGACCAGGATATCGATCGGTCCGGCCTCGGTTTCGGCATGGGCGATGGCCGATTTGATGCTGGCGAAGTCGGTCACGTTCAGACTGACAACATGGGCGGCGCCGCCGTCGGCCTCGATCTCGGCCCGTAATTCCTTCAGGCGCTCGGTGCGGCGCGAGGCCAGCACCACTTGCGCTCCAGCCTGGGCCAGCACTTTGGCGAAGCGGGCTCCGAGACCGCTGGAAGCGCCGGTAATGAGCGCGATTTTTCCCTCAAAGTTGACTTCTATGCCCACAGACGACTCCTCAATACAGGTGACCAGCGATTGTTTAGTTGTGAAATACCGACGATCATACCGTCGATGTCTAATCATTACACAAATCCCCCAGTATTAGATTGCAGCATCTAATAATGTCCCTCAAAATGGCGCCGACATTGCATTCCACCGAAAAAAGAAGCACACTCGTGCTTAAATTTTCTCTCTGCACCGATTTCGCTACACACTACACCCTCTCACTACATCCAAATACACTATGACACAGCCTAATAATCTAGTTGAACAGTACGGCCCGCGCGATGCGATGGAGTATGACGTCGTCATCGTCGGTGGCGGCCCTGCGGGCTTGTCGGCGGCGATCAAGATCAAACAGATGGCGGCCGACAAGGGGCAGGAAGTGTCCGTGGTCGTGCTGGAAAAAGGCGGCGAACTGGGCGCCCATATCTTGTCGGGCGCGGTCATGGACCCGAAGGCGCTGACCGAACTGATTCCTAACTGGAAAGAACTGGGCGCGCCGCTAAATACCCCGGTCACCGAAGACCGCGTGCTGTTCCTGACCGAGAAAAAAGCCTTCAAGACGCCGAACGCCTTCCTGCCGGCCTGCTTCGAGAACCACGGCAACTACGTCATCTCGCTGGGCAATGTGGTGCGCTGGCTGGGTCAGCAGGCTGAAGCGCTGGGTGTGGAAATCTTCCCCGGCTTCCCTGCCGCCGAAATCCTGTACAACGACAACGGTTCCGTCAAGGGCGTGGCCACCGGCAATATGGGCGTCAAACGCGACGGCGAAGCCGGCGGCGACTTCCAGCTGGGCATGGAATTGCACGGCAAGTACACCCTGTTCGCCGAAGGCGCGCGCGGCCACCTGGGCAAACAGCTGATGGCCAAGTTCGACCTGAACAAGGGCAAGGACCCGCAATCGTATGGCATCGGCATCAAGGAACTGTGGGAAATCGATCCGGCCGAGCATCAGCCTGGCCTGGTGGTGCACACCACCGGCTGGCCGCTCGATGCCAAGACCTACGGCGGCTCCTTCCTGTACCACCTGGAAAACAACCAGGTCGTGGTCGGCTACGTGGTCGGCCTGAACTATGAAAACCCGTATCTGTCGCCTTATGAAGAATTCCAGCGCTACAAGACCCACCCGGCCATCAGCACCTTCTTCGAAGGCGCCAAGCGCATCTCATATGGCGCGCGCGCCATTACCGCGGGCGGCCTGCAATCGCTGCCCAAGCTGGTCTTCCCGGGCGGCGCGCTGATCGGTTGCGACGCCGGCTTCCTCAACATGAGCCGCATCAAGGGCAGCCATGCCGCGATCAAGACCGGCATGCTGGCCGCCGAAGCGGCCTTCGAAGCGCTGGGCCAGCAACGCCAGCACGACGAACTGGCGGCCTTCCCCGCCGCCTTCGAGCAATCCTGGTTGCACGAGGAATTGCACGTGGCGCGCAACGTCAAGCCTTGGCTGAGCAAGGGCTTATACCTGGGCAGCGTGATGACGGCGATCGACCAGTTGATCCTGCGCGGCAAGGCGCCTTGGACCCTGCGCCACAGCCATGCCGACCACGAGTGCCTGAAGCCGGCCTCGCAGTTCCAGCCCATCGTCTATCCCAAGCCGGACGGCAAGCTGACCTTCGACAAGATGTCGTCGGTGTTTATTTCCAACACCAACCATGCCGAAGACCAGCCTATCCACCTGACCTTGAAGAATGCCAGCGTGCCGGTCGACGTCAACCTGGCCAAGTTCGCCGGTCCGGAAGCGCGCTACTGCCCGGCCGGGGTGTATGAGTTCATCAAGACCGATGAGGGCCAGGACCGCCTGCAGATCAATTCCCAGAACTGCGTGCACTGCAAGACCTGCGATATCAAGGACCCGACCCAGAACATCGTCTGGGTCACGCCGGAAGGCGGCGGCGGCCCGAACTATCCGAATATGTAAGCCATTAACAGTGGCGGATCAGCAACAGATCCGCCACGGCGCAGCAATACGCGACGGAAACACAACAGAACGGCGCTGGGGAGAGCATCTTCCCGGCGCCGTTTTTTACGTTTCGGCACGGAATTCTTTCGCCAAGAGAAGAAAATCGGACGATAATTCGAAGGGTGGAAAGGGCCGGTTCAGGGGCGTGGCAGCAGCGGAAACAAATTTATTTTAAAAAATTTCCACAAAGCATTTAATGTCGATGCGAAAGCGGTCGTCTTGTACTTGGGAGAGCATCAAATCGTTGCTCCGAATTGAATCCAACTACCAGGAGTTATTTCATGCTGAGCCTTCACACCAATAGTTCCGCTCTGTCGGCACAAAACTCGATCGGCAAATCCCAGATGAGCCTGACGACGTCGCAGACTCGCCTGAGCACCGGCTTCCGCGTCAACTCGGCAATGGATGATGCTGCTGGCCTGCAAATTGCAACCCGCCTGAAAGCGCAAACGAGCGGCATGGCGATGGCAATGCGTAACACCCAAAACAGTATCTCGCTGCTGCAAACGGCCGAAGGTTCGTTTGACGAAGTGACCAATATGCTGATCCGCATGAAAGATCTGGCCACCCAGTCGGCCGACCAATCGTCCGGCACCAGCGACCAGAACGCGCTGCAGGCTGAATTCGACGCGCTGGGCAAAGAACTGAACAACATCATGAACAAAACCACCTTCGGCGGCCAGGCGCTGCTCAAGGGCGGTACCATCGCCGCCGCCATGCAGTTCCAGATCGGCGCGAGCTCGACTGAAACCATGGCCGTCGACATGAGCACCGACATGACCACCCTGGACACCGGCCTGACCGCCGTCAGCGCCCAGTACGTCACGCCATCGGCCACCGCCGGCACCGAAATCATCGGCGCAGCCGCCGCCGGTACCGCGATCGCCAACATCACCACCGCACTGGACAACGTCGGCACGATCCGTTCCTCGCTGGGTGCATCGGCCAACCGCCTGGACCACATCTACAACAACTTGTCGAACATTTCGACCAACACCAAGGCTGCAACCGGCCGCATCATGGACACCGACTTCGCATCGGAATCGTCGAACATGACCGCCAGCCAGATGCTGCTGCAAGCTGGTACCGCGATGCTGAAACAAAGCAATAGCACCTCCTCGCTAGTCATGTCCTTGCTGCAGTAATCGTCGTTGCTTCCTGATCCGTCCCCGGTCAGGAATACAAGGAGCCAGCCGGAGACCCCGGTTGGCTTTTTTTTTTGCACCCGCCGAAGCGAGAAAGCTGCATGGCTTTACATCGAATTGGACCCACTTCCCGTCCGCTGGGCTCGCCGGACCGGCCGAGCCGGCAGCCGGCGCCGGCGCTTGGCGCCGACGCCAGCGACGTCGACTATCCGCTGGCCCCGCTCGCGCCCTCCCAGGGGCCGCAGGAGGGTGCGGAGGGCCGTCCCTTGCCGCAAGCGGGCATGGCCGCGCTGGCCGCCGAGGGTGGCGAGAACGGCGATCCGGCCGCGATGCGGCCCAACCAATTGTTTTTTTCGCGCCAGGTGGTCTGGCAGGCGCCCGACACCAGCATGCTGGCCAGTTCCTGGCTGGTGATGGTGCGCACTTATGCGCAGCAGCGCGCGGCCCTGGTGGAACAGGCCAGCGGCCAGAACGTGCCGTCCAGCCTGTTCATGGCCGACCATACCCCGGTGTCGATGCGCGAAGGGCGCAACCCGCTGCCTTTGCTGAGCGAAATGGAACCCTGGCGTTTCGCCGTGTATGCCTGGGGCGCCGAGAAATTGCTGCTGCGGGTGGTGGCGCGCGATGCCGACAGTCCGTCATCACGGCGGCGGCGCGGACGCATCGCACTGCGGCTGGAACTGATGCTGCCCGGCCTGGGCCGGGTGCTGCTGCAGCTCGAGCCGGCCGGCACCGGCGTGGTGATGGAGGTGGCCGCGGCGCAGAACGCGGCGATGCAGCATATGCGCGAGATGCTGCCGCAGATGGCCGCCGCCGTCAGCAGCACCGGCCTGAGCATCATGCGCTGCCGGCTGGTGCGCGAACTGAGCCACAGCGCCGACGATCACGGCTACCCGAGCCGCAGCCAGGCCGCCACGCTGAGCCTGGCGCTGTTCAAGGCGATCGCCGAGCTGGCGGTGCTGCTGTCGCGGCCCTTGCCGCCGGATGATTTGTTTACCGAATCGGCCTGAGCGCCGCAGTCCTCCTGGTTTACCGGATCAGCTTGAGCGCCGCCGGCCTCATTTAAAACCCACGGCAAAGAGCCGGGGGCCTGCCCCACAGGGGCAGGCGGGGCGTTGCCCCTCCCCAGACCCGTCGGGTCTGACCCCAGGGGTAGGCCGTGGGTTTATGCTGACGCCGGCGGCCCGCTATGGTTCGGGGCGCAAGCCAGCGGCCCGCCAGCGCACTAGCCCACCGTGCCGATGATGCTCACTTCGCGGTTCTCGGGAATCTCATTGTAGGACAGCACGTGCAAACCGGGCGCGAACAGGCGGGCGTAGCGCGCCAGCAGCGGCCGGATCTGCGGCAGCACCAGCAGCAGCGGCGGCGTGGCCTGCTGCTTCATCTGTTCGCGCGCGACCGGCATATTGACCTGCAACTGGGCCAGCAGATGCGGGTCGATCGGATAATTGTCCAGCACCACCTTGCCGCTCTGGCGCGCCTGGTTCAGGGACCCGAGCAACATGTTTTCCAGGTCGCCGCCCAGATTGAAGGCTTGCATCTCGGTCTTCTGGCCGAACAGGCCGGTGACGATCTGGCGCCGCAGCGCGCAGCGCACCTCGGCCGCCAGCAAGATCGGGTCCTTGGTCGTTTCCGAACTGTCGAGCAAGGTGGTGGCGATCGGCACGATATCCTTCAGGGACACGTTCTCGGCCAGCAGCACGCGGAACACGCGCAGCATCTGGGTATGGGTCAGCGCCTTGTCCAGCGACGAGGCCAGCTTGGGCGACAAGGCCGTCAGCCGCTCCAGCAGCGCCGGCACGTCCTCATGACGGAACAGCTCGGGCAGGTATTCGCGGATCAGCTTGGACACATGGGTGGCGATCGCGCTGGGCGCCTCGACCACCTGGTAGCCCAGGCCCAGGGCGTTGGCCTTTTCGGTCAGCTCGATCCAGGTCACCGGCATGCCGTAGGCCGGCTCGACGCCGGGGATGCCGTCGATCTGGCCGTACACATTGGGCGAGGGAATCGCCATCAGGCGGTCGGGGAAGACCTCGGCCTGGGCCACCACCGAACCGGACAGCACCACCGCGTACTGCGAGGGTTTCAGGCCCAGGTCGTCGCGCACCGTGATCGGCGGCAGTAGCAGGCCCATCGCTTCGGACAGGCTCTGGCGCACGCCCTTGATGCGCTTGGCCAGCGGTTCGCCGTGGGCCTTGTCGATCAGGCCGACCAGCTTGTAGCCCAGCGCCACCTGCAACTGCTGCACCGCCGGCAGGCTCTGCCATTCGAGTTCGGGCACGCGCTCCTCGCGCAGCGCCGCCTCGATCGCGGCCAGATTGCCATTGTCGGGCTTCTCGACGCGCTGGTTCAGCTTCCAGCCGACAAAGGCCAGCAGCAGCGCGAAGGTCAGGAACATCATCCAGGGCATGCCCGGCACCATCGCCAGCACCGCCATCATGCCGGCCGCCGAGAAGATCACCGGCGGCGAGGTCAGGAGCTGGCTGCCGACCTGCTGCTCGAAGTCGCCGGAGTCGGAAATCCGGGTCACCAGAATCGCGGCGGCGGCCGACAGCAGCAGCGCCGGGATCTGGGCCACCAGGCCGTCACCGATGGTCAGCAGCGCGTACTGGCGGAAGGCGTCGCCGAAGGACAGGTCGTGCATCAGCGCGCCGATGGCCACGCCGCCGACCATATTGATGATCAGAATCAGGATACTGGCGACGGCGTCGCCGCGCACGAACTTGGAGGCGCCATCCATGGCGCCGTAGAAGTCGGCTTCGGAGGCGACGTCGAGGCGGCGCGCCTGGGCTTTTTCCTGGTTGATCAGGCCGGCGTTGAGGTCGGCGTCGATGGCCATCTGCTTGCCCGGCAGCGCGTCCAGGGTGAAGCGCGCCGATACTTCGGAAATGCGTTCGGCGCCCTTGGTGACGACGGCGAAGTTAATGATCATCAAGATCACGAACACCACGATACCGACCACGAAGTTGCCGCCGATGACGACCTTGCCGAAGGCTTCGATCACCTGGCCGGCCGCCGCCGTGCCCTCGTGGCCGTGCAGCAGCACCACCCGGGTCGAGGCCACGTTCAAGGTCAGGCGCATCATGGTGGTGGCCAGGATCACCGTCGGGAACACCGAGAAGTCCAGCGGCCGCTTGGCCGACACCGACACCAGGATGATGATCATCGCCAGCACGATATTGAAGGTGAACATCACGTCGAGCAGCACCGGCGGCAGCGGCAGGATGATCATCGCCAGGATCACCAGCAGGAAGGCCGGGGTGGCGAATTTATGGCGACGCAATTCAGCGATCATCCGGTTGAAAACATTCATGACGGCGAGACCTCACTCATGGAAGGCGGTACGACCACCTCGTTGGGGAACGGCGGCAGGACGGTACGTCGTCCCGCGCGGAAAGCATTCAGTTGCAGCACATAGTTCAGCACCTGCGACACCGCCTGGTAGAGCTGCACCGGGATCTGCTGGTTGACCTGGCTGGTGTTGTAGATGGCGCGCGCCAGCGGCGGCAGCGGCAGCACCTCGATCTTGAATTCGACGGCGAGCTGGCGGATGTAGAGCGCCATCTCGTCAACGCCCTTGGCCACCACATAGGGGGCGCTGGCACGGCCTTCGTCGTATTTGAGGGCCACCGCATAGTGTTCCGGATTGACGATGACGACGTCGGCCGTGGGCACGGTCTTGCGCGCGCTGCGCCGCGCCATGGCGCGCTGCAGCTGGCGGATGCGGTGCTTCACTTCCGGCCGGCCCTCGTTGCTCTTGTGCTCTTCCTTCATGTCCTGCTTGCTCATCTTCTGGTTTTCGGCGAAGAAATAGGCCTGGGCCGGCACGTCGATGACGGCGAACATGATGAACACCGAGCACAAGGCCATCAGGCCGTCGAGCATCAGGTTGGCACCGCCGGCCAGCGCCAGGCCCAGCGGCAGGTTCTGCAGCTGGGTATAGTCTTGCACGGTCGAGCGCGCCACATGCAGCAGCACCCAGCACAGCACGCCGGCCTTGCCGACCGAAGTCAGGATCTCGAAGCCATGCTTCTTGCTGACCAGCCGGCCCAGGTTGGCGGCCGGGCTGAGCCGTTCCATCTTGGGCGCCCAGTGCTTGGTGCTGATCACCCAGCCACCGGGCACCAGCGCGCCCAGCACGATGCACAGCGGCACGATGAACAGTGGCAGCACCATCTGGATCAGCAGCCACAGCGCGTTGCCGAACACCAGCGACATCGCATTGTCGATCGCCCCCACGCTGCCCAGCGGTAAAAAACTCTGGTGGAAAATTTCCTTGAACTCGCCCAGATAGGTCGGCAGCAGGTAGACGAACAATTTGAGGCTGACCAGGATGCCGATCGCCGTCGACAGGTCGCGCGAGCGCACCACCTGCCCTTCCTGGCGCGACTTCTTGAGCTTCTGCTGGGAAGCCTTTTCTGTCTTGTCGCCAGTATGCGATTCAGCCATGGGCCACCTGCATCTGCTGCTGGATCATCTCCAGCACCTGGTTGGTCATGCGCGTGTAGTGCTCGGGGATGAAACGCACCACCTGGCCCAGCATCAAGAGGCCGAACAGGGTGATCACCGAAAAGCCCAGCGCGAACAGGTTCAAGGTCGGCGCCACCCGGTTCAGGAAGCCGAAGCCGAGCTGCACCACCAGGGTGGAAAACACGATCGGCAGGGCCAGCAGCATCGCCGCCGAGAAGATCCAGGCCACGTTATAGGCCACCGTCTGCAGCAGCAGCGGCCCATAGCCCTGCCCCAGCGGCCAGGCCTTGTAACTCTGGCCGATGACACCGGCCAGCACCAGGTGGCCGTCGATGGCGAAGAACACGATGATGGCCAGCACCGACAGCAGGGCCGACACCACGTCCGACGATTGGCCGTTCATCGGATCGTTCATCACCGCCATCGAAAAGCCCATCTGCGAGGACACCAGGTAGCCCAGCACGCCGATCACCGACATGCTGAAGTGGAAGGCCAGCCCCAGCACGAAGCCGAGCACGGCCTGCTCGATGGTGGCCACCACCCCGTGCAGCGAAAACGGATCGATGAAGGGCGCGCCCTGCGACAGCGGCAGCATCAGGATCGCCAGCACCAGCGAGATCAGGATGCGCACCGTCACCGGCGTGACCGCCTCGCCGATCACCGGGGATGCCGTCAGCATCGCCAGCACGCGGCAGAACGGCCACCAGATCGCGGTGAGCAGCGGCAGCAGCTGGGTGAAGACGTCTTCCATGGCGGGAGGCGCCTACCCCACCAGGGTGGCGGCGCGGGTAAAGATCGAGACGCAGAAATCCATCAGGTAGCCGGCCATCCAGCGTCCCATCAGGATGATGGCCAGCAGCGTGACGAGCAGGCGCGGCAGGAAGCTCAGCGTCTGTTCATTGATCTGGGTGGCCGCCTGCACCAGCGCCACCACCAGGCCGGTGATCAGGCCCGGCACCACCAGCAGCACCACCAGCAGCATCACGATGTGCAGCGATTCCACCACCAGATCGACGGCAACTTCGGGAGTCAGCATCAGTAGGCCTGTATGCTCGTAACGAGCGTATTGACGGTCAGGGTCCAGCCATCGACCAGCACGAACAGCAGGAGCTTGAACGGCAGCGAGATGACCAGCGGCGACAGCATCATCATACCCATCGCCATCAGTACCGACGATACCACCAGGTCGATCACGAGGAAAGGGATGAACAGCATGCAGCCGATCTGGAAGGCCGTCTTCAGCTCGGACAGCACGAAGGCGGCCAGCTTGACGGTGAAGGCGTGCTCGGAGGGGACGGTGATCTTGTCCTCGCCGGCCAGGTGGGCGATCTGGTTCAGCGCGGCCTTGCTGGTCTGGGCCAGCATGAAGCGCGAGATCGGCTTTTGCGCGATGTCGAGCGCTTCCTGCAGGCCGATTTTTTCACTGTCGTAGGGGACGAAGGCTTCGCTCCAGATCTGGTCGCCAATGGGGCGCATCACCAGCAGGGTCAGGATCAGGGCCACGCCGGTGATGATGCGGTTGGGCAGACCCTGCTGCAGGCCCAGGGCCTGGCGCAGCAGCGACAGCACGATCACGAAGCGGGTGAAACTGGTCATCATCATCACCAGCACGGGCAGCAAGCCCAGCAGGGTCATGATGATCAGGATCTGGGTCTTGACCGTCAGTTCGGTCTTGGCGCCGGGTATGACATTGCCGAGCAGGTCGACTGCGTGGGCGGCGAAGGGCAGCATGGCCAGGCCGAGCAGCGCGAGCATGGCGGCGCGCCGGCTGGAAAACCCACTGCAAAGTGCTGGGGTCTGACCCGCCGGGTCAGACCCCGGGCTTATGCCGCGGGTGCTGTGCGACGGACTCAGGGTCCACCTCACGACGTCATCATGTCGAGATTGAGGCCATCCAGGTCAATCACCTTGAGGCCGTAATTTTCGCCGGCCACCACCACTTCGGCGCGGCCGATGGCGGTGCCGTTGACCTTGATGATCAGGGGCTCGCCGGCCAGCACGTCGAGCTCGACCACGCTGTCGGGGCCGATGGCCATCAAGTCCTGCAGCGAGATGCGGGCCGAGCCCACTTCCAGCGTCAAGGTGACGGGAATCTTGCGCATCATCTGCGGCAGGTCGCGGCGCGGCCGCGCATCGGGCGGGTCGGCCAGTTCGCTGGCGACCGGCTCGGCGATCATTTCCTCGGCCAGATCTTCCAGCATGGCATCGCTCGTCCCCAGGGCATCGCTCGTACTATTGGCGTTCACATTCATCATGTTATTCGACATCTTCAAAAGAGGTTAAACAGAGTTTGCCCTTGTGCTCGGTTACCGCTGCTGTAAACAGACGCGAATCGTCGAGCAAGACATCTGCTCTGTGCATGCTGATCGGGATGATATCGCCGACCTGCAAGTCAAACAGGGTGCCCAGTGGCACTTCCTTGCTGATCAGGCGGCCATTGAGGCCGACCTGCAGCCTTTGTGCCAGCGGGCCGAGGTTCTTGTTCTTCTTGTTCTGGTCGCGGTCCGGCAGCAGGCCGCGCAGCACGCTGGCCATCAGCGACTTGTCGAGCGCGAACCAGAAGCGGCCGGTCGAGCCGCTGACGATATCGCTGACAGTGACGGTGATGATCCAGGTGCCCTTGGGCGGATGGGAACCGGCGGCCGGCTTGAATTCCTCGGAATCGAGCGGCGCGGCCTTGTCGGTGACGGGCAAATTGAGTTCGATACGCCCGGCCAGGGTGCCGGCCAACTGTTGCCCCAGCACCACAGCAAGGCGTTCTTCGGTGGCCGTGACGCGTACCGCGCTCTCGTCGACGGCCACGGCCGCGTCGTTTTTATTCCGGCCGTAGCGGAAATTGAGCACGCTGAGCAGCACCTTGCGCTCGAGCGAAAAGGCGATATTGCCGGCCGGCGCGGAAAAACTGAGCCAGCGGCCGATCTGTTCATGCCCTTCGAGGCGGCTGAATTCCACCTCTTCGACCTGGAAGCCGCCCCAGTAACGGCGGTTCATATTCAGGCGCATCGACTGGGCCAGATCATCGCGCAGCTGGGCGGCGAAGATATGCAGCAAATGCACAGGCCGCCCCAGCAGGCAGGGGTCCAGCACCTGCGCTTGCGCGCTCTGTTTCGTGTTCGTCATGGTTTCGCCTATCGGGACTCGTCGGTACCGTTTTCCACGCCCTGCCGTCGCATTCAGCCGGCAGGGAACCGGGAATTCCCCGGGGAATTCGGCTGCATCAGCATATCCTAACTTAAAGTAGGACGATATCGGTAGCACAGGATACATCAAAGTTCACATTATTTCCAGAAAACAAGATTCCTTCAGCCAAATTCCACTTTACAGTAAAATTGCCGTGCGGTAAGCTTCGGCACGTTTTGGGCTGGCGTCCCGCCCCTCGAAAGGGGATTCTCAAACGGCGCTTAGTGATTGATGTATAAGAAGATTTTCTTTATGAAAACAGTTTAGGCACAAGCCTGGGCAGAGATCAAGTTATTTATATTTCCACGCGGAATCAATCATTGAAATCTTGTCACCCCGGCATGCAGCGCGTCGGGGAAGCCATACAGCCCTGTCAGCGTTTGTCTGACACGGCACCGCCGCTTGTCTGACTCAACTACCCCGCCCGCGTCGGACTGGCAGCACGCCCGAGGGGACGGCGAACCGGCCGTAACCTTTGCCTGCTTGCTTGCTGGCAGGCATCTGGGATAAGGTATTCATGTGGGACCATTGCAAAATACTGGAGGTGGCATGATGAGTAATAACATTGCAACCCTGATTCAAGCGGACCTCGCTTCGCTCACGAATGCAGCCCAGAACCTGGCCAGCACGGCCATCGCTCCGGCGATGCAACTGGGCGACGCGCCGCAGGCGGCATTCTCCTTCGCCCAGTCGATGAAAGATGCCGTCGGCAAGGTCAACGGCGACGATGCCATGGCGGCCCAGCGCATGGCCGACGTCGACAGCGGCAAGAGCGAGGACCTGGTCGGCGCCATGCTGGCCAGCCAGGAAGCGAGCCTGTCGTTTTCCATGCTGATGCAAGTGCGTAATAAGGTGATGGGCGCCGTCGACGAGCTCATCAAACTTCCGCTGTAAGTCTTTGCGAAAGCATTCCAAGTGATCAACACCCTCAAGTCCGCCTTCGAGCGGTGGCGCGCCGACCCCGACACGCCCAGCCTGCCCCCTGCCCTCGCCAAAAATCTGACGCCGATGCTGTTGCTGGCCGTCGGCATCACGGCGCTGATCCTGATGTATCTGTGGAACGATCAGTCCGGCTACAAGCCGGTGTTCGGCAACCGCGAGAAAGTGTCGGCCTCCGACATGATGACCGTGCTCGACACCGACCACATCCCCTACCGCCTGCATCCGGACAGCGGCCAGGTGCTGGTGCCGCAATCGATGCTGGGCAAGGTACGCATGCTGCTCGCGGCCAAGGGCGTCACGGCCCAGTTGCCGGCCGGCCTGGAACTGATGGACAAGAACGACCCGCTGGGCGTGTCCCAGTTCGTCCAGGATGTGCGCTTCCGGCGCGGCCTCGAAGGCGAACTGGCCCAGTCGATCATGACGCTCGACGCGATCGCCCATGCGCGGGTGCATCTGTCGATCGCCAAGTCGACCTCCTTTGTCTCGAGCGACGGCGACAAGTCCTCGGCCTCGGTGGTGGTGGCGACCAAGCCCGGCCATACCTTGACGAGCGAGCACATCGCCGCCGTGGTCAATATGGTGTCGGGCAGCGTGGCCAGCCTGAGCCCGCAGCGGGTCAGCCTGGTCGACCAGTCCGGCAATCTGCTGTCGGCCCATATCGACCTGGCCGACGGCTTCGACGCCGGCGCCTCGGGCAATGAAAACAGCAAGCGTTTCCAGGATGAGATACGCGGCAATATCAAGAGTCTGCTGGGGCCGGTGATCGGCGACGATAACTTCCGCACCAGCGTCACGGCCAATGTCGACAACGACCGGGTCGAGGAAACCATCGAGAAATACGGCGAAACCCCGAAAGTGACCAGCGAAGCGATGCGCGAGGAACAGGACCGCAACCGCATGGTGATGGGCGTGCCGGGCACGCTGTCGAACCGGCCGCCGCCGGCCGCCGCCGATCCGGTCGCCGCCGCCGCAGCAGCCGCCGCCCCGGGGGCCGCCGCAGCAGCAGCTGCCAAGCCGGACGAGAACAGCACCAAGAAAAATGCCACCACCCGCCAGTATGCCTATGACCGCAGCATCACCCAGACCAAGCGCAGCCGTGGCCGCCTGCAGAAAGTCAGCGTGGCCGTGGTGCTGGCCCACGCCGCCGCGCCGACCCCGAAAACCGGCTGGAGCGCCAACGAAATCGCGAATATCGACAAGATGCTGCGCAATGGCCTGGGCATCGATGCCGAACGGGGCGACCAGCTGTCGGTGACGGCGATGAACTTCCCCGTCAAGGCCGCCGTCGTGCCCTGGTGGCAGGAACGCGACACCGTGGTCGATTTCAGTTCCTGGATCCTGTACGCGCTGGGCGTGCTGTTCGGCTACCTGCTGATCCTGCGTCCTTTGATGCGCCTGCTGACGGTGCGCTTCACGCCGTCGCCGGCCGAGACGGCCCGTCTGGCCGCCGAGAAACGCCATGCCGAGGCCACCGCCACGGCCGCCACCGCAGCCGCCGCGGCCCACGCCAACCATGCGGCGGCCAATGGCGGCGCGCTGGGCGGTCCGGGCCAGCCGGGCGCAATGGCGGCCCTGCCGGGCACCGCCGCCGGCCCCGGCATGCCGGTGGTGCCGCTGCTGGAAAACTACGACCTGCCACCGGCCGGGTCGGCGGTCGACGTCATGGTCGACCACTTGAAGGTGCTGGCGGAGAAAGAACCCGAACGCGTCGCCGAAGTCGTCAAACAATGGATGCAGAAAAATGGCCGAACTCAATAGCATGCAAGATAGCAACGACCAGCCCGACATTCCCTATCTGTCGCCGGTCGAACACGCCGCCATCGTCCTGCTGAGCATAGGCGAGGAGCCGGCCGCGGCCGTGCTGCGCTGCCTGTCGCGCGAGGAATTGCTGGAAGTGACGCAGGTGATGTCGCGCATGAGCGGCATCAAGGTCGAGTCGGTCAAGCACGCGATGCAGACCTTCTTCGACGACTACCGCCAGCAGTCCGGCGTGCATGGCGCCTCGCGCAGCTACCTGAAGCGCTCGCTCGACCTGGCGCTGGGCGGCGATATCGCGAATACCGTGCTCAACAGCATCTACGGCGACGAACTGCGGCCCAAGATGGCGCGCCTGCAATGGGCTTCGCCGAAATGGCTGGCCGAGTACATTTCCAATGAACACGTGCGGATGCAGGCGGTGTTCCTGGCCTTCCTGCCGCCGGCGCTGGCCGGCCAGATCATCGACGCGCTGCCGGTCGAGGGCCGCGACCTGGTGCTCCTGAACCTGGCGCGCCTGGACGAGATCGACCGCGACCTGCTCATCGAGCTGGACCAGCTGGTGGGCCGCTGCCTGGGCACCTTCGACATGCAGAGCACCACCGTCGAGGGCATCCGCCAGGCCGCCGAGATCCTCAACCGCCTGCCCAACAACCGGGCCCAGATGGTCGAACTGCTGCGCGCCCACGATCCCGAAGTGGTGGCCCAGATCGAGCTGTCGATGTACGACTTCTTCATCCTGTCGACCCAGTCCGAGGTGGCGATCACCCGCATCATCGAGGAAGTACCGCTGGAGCAATGGGCGATCGCGCTCAAGGGCGCCGAAGTGTCGATCCGCGACGCGGTGCTCAAAACCATGCCGAAACGGCAAGCCCAGGCCTTCGAGGACATGATGCGCCGCGCCGGTCCCATCCCTATGTCACGGATCGAACAGACGCGCCAGGAAATCATGGCTACTGTCAAGGCGCTGGCCGACGCCGGCGAAATCGAGATCCAGCTGTTCGCCGAGGCGGTGGTTGAATGAAGCAATTCCGTCCCTACCGCTTCCCTCCCCTGTCGCAGGTGGCTTCGGTGGCCCAGCGCCTGCACGCGGTCGGCGCCGACAATGGGGCCCAGTGGCAGGCCTCGGTCGGCGAGGGTTTCGAGCAGGGCCAGCGCGAAGGCTATGAAGTGGGCCTGGCGCGCGGCCAGGAAGACGGCTATGCGGCCGGCCTCCTGACCGGCATGGACGAAGGCCGGGTCGAGGGCCGCGCCCAGACCACGGTCACCTACGACGAACTGGCCAAGCCGGTCGACGCGATGCTGAAGAACCTGAAAAAGCTGCGCGCCGACTACCGCGCGGCCCAGCGCAAGGAAGTGGTCGACCTGGTGGCCAAGGTCGCGCGCCAGGTGATCCGTGCCGAGCTGGCCTTGCAGCCGGTGCAGATCATGGCCCTGGTCGATGAAACCCTGGCCTCGATGCCGCCTACCCGTGAGGAAATCGATGTCTACCTCAATCCCGAGGAACTCAAGCGCATCACCGAACTCGATCCGAAGCGCGCCAAGCGCTGGAACCTGATCGCCGATGCCCGTTTGGACGCCGGCGAATGCCGCATCAAGGCCGGCGACAATGAAGTTGATGCCGGATGTCATCAACGGCTTGCGGCCGTCATGGAACAGGTCGATAATCAACTGCAAGCGGCCGACGGCGGCGACGACTCAGAAAGCGAAGAATGATCGCTGATGCCCTGCGCAACCTGGAACTCGATGAAGTTCCCCTGGCCACCCCGACGGGGCGGCTGGTGGGCGCGTCCGGCTTGTTGCTGGAGGCGGCCGGTTGTCGCTTGCATACCGGCCAACGTTGCCAGATAGAGACCGTGTCGGGCGAATGGCTGGATGCGCAAGTGGTCGGCTTCCGCGAAAAACTGACCTTTCTCATGCCCTTCAAGAAGGCCACCGGCCTGACCACCGGCGCGCGCGTGCTGCCCTCGCCGGACAAGGTCAGCCTGCAGATCGGCAGCAGCTGGCTGGGGCGCATGGTCAATGGCCTGGGCGAACCGATCGATGGCCTGGGCAAGCTGGGCGGCGACTTCCCGCTCGAAGCGACACCGCCCCGCGTGCATCCGCTGAAGAAAAAATCCGTCACCGAATCGCTGGACGTGGGCGTGCGCGCCATCAATGCGATGCTGACCCTGGGCAAGGGCCAGCGCGTGGGCCTGATGGCCGGTTCCGGCGTCGGCAAGTCCGTGCTGCTGGGCCTGATCACCCGCCAGACCGTGGCCGACGTCGTCGTCGTCGGCCTGATCGGCGAGCGTTCGCGCGAGGTACGCGAATTCGTCGAAATGTCGCTCGGCAAGGAAGGCTTGGCCAAGGCCGTGCTGGTGATCGCGCCGGCCGATGAAAACCCATTGATGCGCATCATGGCAAGCGAACTGTGCCATTCGATCGCGGCCCATTTCCGCGACCAGGGCAAGAATGTGCTGCTGCTGGTCGACTCGCTGACCCGCTATGCGATGGCGCTGCGCGAAGTGGCGCTGGCGCTGGGCGAGCCGCCCGCCACCAAGGGTTATCCGCCGTCGGTGTTCTCCAACCTGCCGCAGCTGGTCGAGAGCGCCGGCAATGGCGAAAACCAGACCGGCAGCATGAGCGCGATCTACACCGTGCTGGCCGAGGGCGACGACCAGCAAGACCCGGTGGTCGACACGGCCCGCGCCATCCTGGACGGCCACATCGTGCTCAGCCGCGAACTGGCCGAGCGCGGCCATTATCCGGCCATCGATATTTCGGCCTCGATCAGCCGCTGCATGAGCCAGGTCATCACCAAGGAACATATGTTGTCGGCGCGCGCACTCAAGGCCAGCATGGCCCGCCATGAACGGGTGCGCGACCTGATTCCGCTGGGCGCCTATGTGCCGGGGGCCGATCCGGTCACCGACAAGGCCGTCAATCTGCATCCCAGAGTGGTTGATTTCTTATGCCAGGGTACCAAGGAAGAGGCGCCCTTTTCCCCGTGTGTGGAACAACTTGAAAAGCTGATGACATGAGCCAGCATATGATACGCAACCTGTCCACCCTGGTGGCCTTGCGCAACACCGAAGTCGAGCGCCTGCAGACGGAAATGGCGGAAAAAGCCAGTGTGCGCGAACGCTATCAGAAAAACCTGGACCGGCTCACCGGCCTGTACACCAATAGCGGCGCCAGCGGCAACCTGCCCTTGGCGCTGGCCGGCAACTGCGGCGACTACAAGCAGGCCGTGATGCAGATGGCGGCCAACCACAAGCTCGACCTGAACATGCACGAGGCCGACATGGCCGTGTCCCAGCTGGCGCTGAACGCGGCCTGGGTGCGGCGCGAAGTGCTGGGCAAGGTGCTCAGCAAGCAACAAAAAGTCGTGGACCAAGAGAAAAACGTGATCGAACGCAAGCAGCACGACGAACTGGCGACGCAGCTGTGGTACCGCGGCCAGAAGTAGTGTATCGCTGAATGTAGCGCTGACAGTGGAGGAGCGTTGGACGGCGGCAAACCGGTGCGGCACCGGGATTTGTTGTAAATGGTGACGCGCGAAATAAAGTGTTAAATATTTTCATACGGAAACGATAAGGGTCGCCTTATATCAAGGTAGACTACTTTCATATTTCCACGGAGCACGATCATGGCAATCAGCAACCCGACATACGACCCGATCAATACCGCCACCTCGCTGGCGACGGAGTATACCAAGGGTCAGAAAAGCATCCTGGATGCGCAGGCCGCCGCGGCCACCGCGACGACCACCGGCTTGAGCAAGCTTAGCTCGGCCATGAGCGCCTTCCAGTCCGCGCTGGCCAGCCTGGCCAGCGGCAGCAAGACGGTCAGCGCCAACGCCGCGACCTTCAGCAATAGCGCCATCGGCACGGCCAGCGCCACCTCGTCCGCCGTGGCCGGCACCTATTCCTTCTACGTCGAGCAACTGGCCACGGCCGGCCAGGTCGCCTATGGCGGCCTGACCGATACGGTGGCCGCCGGCAGCGGCAACCTGAACGTGATGCTGGCCGACGGCAGCAGCTTCCAGATCGGCCTGGCCGCGGCCGACAAGAATGTCGACGGCGTGCTGTCGGCCAAGGAAATCGCCGCCGCCATCAATATCGCGGCGGCCAACAATTCGCGCGTGACCGCCTCGACCCTGAATGTCAACGGCACCAGCACGCTGGTGCTGACTTCCAACCTGACCGGCGCCGACAACGCCGTCTCGCTCGACACCTCGGGCGTGAGCAACGCGGCCCTGAAGACGGCGCTGGACGACCCGCTCAACCAGAACCAGGTCGTCAGCGCCAAGGACGCCATCGTCTGGATCGGCGCCCAGGGCACGGGTACCAAGGTGCAGCAAGCCTCGAACGTGTATGCGGTGGTCGACGACGTGACGATGACCTTCACCAAGGCGCAGACGGTGGGCGACACCCCGGTCACGCTGACGGTGGCGCCCGACGCGGCCGCCACGGCGGCGAATGTGCAAACCTTCGTCGACGCGTATAACAAACTGAGCAGCCTGCTGGCCGAATTGAACGCGGCCGGCGACGCCAGCAAGAGCGTCAAGGCGGGCGTGTTCGCCGCCGACGCCGGCGTCAGCGCCCTGCGCGCCGGCATGATTTCCGCCGTGCGCACCGTGGCCGGGGGCCAGAGCCTGGTCAACTACGGCATCACGGCCCAGCGCGACGGCACGCTGGCGCTGGACACGACGCGCATGAAAAAAGCCATCGCGGCCAATCCGAGCGGCCTCGACACGCTGTTCGGCAAGACCGCGCTGGGCGCCGGCACCGGCGTGCTGGGCAAGATGGACAAGCTGATGAGCTCCTGGACCAATAGCGCCACCGGCCAGCTCGGGGCGCGCAAGGCCTCGGTCAGCAAGCAGCAGGTGTCGATCACCGACCGCCAGGCCATCTTGCAGAACCAGTACGACAATGCCTACAAGCGTTATCTGGGCCAATTTACCGCCTTGCAGACCTTGCAGTCGCAAATGGGCAGCACCACCAATCTGCTCACCGCGCTGTTCTCGTCGAGCAAGGACTCCTGATCCGCCGGCGCGCCGCGCCGGCCCGCACATTTATTTGAAGACGGTGAACACCATGTTGAACCAGGAAGCCTACAGCAGTTACCACTCGGTCAATCTGGACGCCCAGACGGCCCGCGCCTCGCCGGTCGAACTGGTGCTGGTGCTGACCGACGGCCTGCTCGAAGAGCTGGCGCGCGCGCGCGGCCACATCATCGGCAAGCGCTATGAGCAAAAGGCCAACAGCCTGAACAAGTGCACCGACATCATCAACGGCTTGTCGAGCTCGCTGGACTTCGACAACGGCGGCGAAGTCGTGGCCAATCTGGGCCGGCTCTACGAATACTGCGCCGGACGCCTCTATACGGCCGGGGTAGCGATGGACCCCGCCCTGGTCGATGAAGTCACCACCCTGCTGACCACGATCAAACAAGGCTGGCTGGGTGTACAGGCCAAGAATGGATAGGCAGCACATCTTGCTACAGCTGGCCCAAAAGATGAGTGCGGCAACGGCGGCGGCGGACTGGAAAGCGCTGGCCGCACTGAATACGCTGATGGGCTCCTCGCTGCCGGCGATGGCGGCCCAGGGCCGCTGGACCCCGGCCGAGCGCGCCGCGCTGTCGGCGCTGCGGCAATTGCATGTGCAGGCGGTCGCGCTGTGCGACCACGAAACCGCTGAACTGGGCAAACGGCTCGGCGATATGCAGGCTAACAAGGAGGGCTGGATCGCTTATGCCCTCGACAGCGAAAACGCAGAAACTGGAACCGAAGCATGACGATGATACTGAACAATGCGAACGCCTCCGCCCCAGCCTCCGCCCCCGGCGGCAGCCTGCCCGCGGCCCAGCCTGGCCTGCCCGCCGATGCGGCCCTGGCCGCCGCAGCGGCCGCCACCGGCGCGAGCGCGGCCACGGCGAGCACCGCGGCCGATGCCGCGGCAGCGGCGGCTGCCACTGCCGCCCAGCCCCTGTTCGCCGCCCTGCTCAACCTGGCCGACCTGGCCGGTGTGGAGACGGCCCCGGCCGATGATGGCGCGGCGCCCGCCGCGCCCGAAGACGAGACCGGCGCTAGCGCCGCCGCCGGCGCCGCGATGGCCTCGATGGCCGCCCCCATGCTGAGCATGGCCATGGTCTTGCCCCAGACCTTGAGCGGCGCCGTGCCGACGTCGCAGCCAGGCGCGGACCAGTTCGCGCGTCCGACTCCCCGCGATGGCCGCGTCGAAGGCGCTGCCGGGTCCGATACCAGCCTGCCCGGCGCCATCCCGGCCACGGTCGCGCCGCTGGACCAGGTCAATGTGGCCCAGCCGGTGCCGCAGTCGACCACGGCCGCCGGCACCGCCAGCCAGTTCGCCGCGGCCCTGCACAGCGAACAGCAAAACACGCACGCCCGCAGCGAACAGGCCGCCGCCAATGCCGCCGCCGGTACGGCCGGCGCCGCCGCGCCCGCCATCGCGCTCCAGTCTGCTCTGGCCGGCGCCGCCCTGCCCGCCCAGCCAGCCAGCGGGGCGCCGCGCAGCGCCCCGCGCCAGAGCGCCGATCCGGCCTACCTGAACACGGCCGACAGTGCCGCCAACGACGGCCTCGGCGGCGCACAAGCCTCGGGCGGCGCCCGCCTGCTGGGCACCACCGAACTGGGCAAGATCAGCGCCAACAGTCTCAGCATCAGCAGCAACGCCGCCCAGTTCGCCAGCCAGCAAACCGCGCTGCAGCCCGGCGCCGCCGGCCAGGCCGATGCCCTCAAGCTGAGCGGCGGCGCCGAGCAGTGGCAGCAGCCGCTGCGCGAGGCGCTGGGCGAGCGCCTGCAGCTGCAATTGCAGCGCAATGACAACCATGCGGTGATCCGCCTCGATCCGCCCAACCTGGGCCGCATCGAAATCTCGATCCGCCATAGCGCCGGCAATCTGCAGGTGAACCTGTCGGCCAGCCACAGCGAGGTGCTGCGCCAGCTCGGCAACATCGGCGAGAGCATGCGCCAGGACCTGTCCCAGCGCCAGTTCAGCGAGGTGGCCGTGACGGTGTCGGCCACGCCGCGCCAGGGACTGGCCGACGGCGACGGCCGCGGCCGCCAGGGCCGGGACCAGGAGCAAGCCGCCACGCCGGGGCGCGCACTGTCTGAGGACGACAGCGCCGCCGCCAGCTTTGCCATGTTGACGGAAAGGGAGTAAGCGGTAGATGAAAAATATGAAACTGATCGTCATCGGGGCTGTCGCCGTCGTGCTGTTGGGCGGCGGGGGCGCGGGGGCATGGTATTTCATGTCCAAGAGCAGCGCACCGGCCGGCAAGGAGGCCAAGCATGAAGAGAAACACGAGGTGGAAAAGCATCCGCCCAAGTATCTGACGGTCGAAAAAGTGATCATCATGCTCAAGCGCTCCCCCGGCGATACCGCGACCCACTATCTGTCGGCCGATCTGGTGATCAGCACCAACGAGGAAAAGGAAAAGGCGGCCAAGGAACAGTTGCCGATGCTGCGCAGCGTGGCGGTGCGGACCCTGTCCGACCTGCCGCTGGTGACCGCCCAGCAGATGTCGATCGACCAGTTTTCGGCGGCCCTGAACAAGGCCTATGACGAGACATACACCCATGACAAGCGGGACAAGCCGTTTTCGGAAGTCATGATCGGCAAGCTCATCATCGAGTGACGGTGAAAGCGCGGCCGGAACAGCAGACAAGTGGGGCAGGCATGGCATACATAGAGCAGTGCGCGGATGCATATGCGGAAAGCTACGGCGCCGACGGCGGCGCGCCGGTGCGCCATAGCGTGGCCGACGAGCAGAAGCATCTGCTGTCCTACGCACCGCTGGTCAAGCGTATCGTGCGCCAGCTCAATTCGCAGATCGCCGGCGCCATCGACCGCGACGATATGGAACAGATCGGCCTGATGGGCCTGCTCGAAGCGCTGCGCCGCTACGGCGAACCGGACGGCGCCTTCGGCAGTTATGCCAGCCTGCGCATCCGCGGCGCCATCCTCGACGAGCTGCGCCGCCAGGACTGGCGCCCGCGCGCGGTGCGCCAGCACAGCCACAAGCTGCGCGACGCGGTGCGCGCGCTGACCCGCAAGCTGGGCCGCGAGCCCAGCGAGGCCGACATCATTTCCCAGCTCGGCATCACGGCCGAGGCCTACCAGGAATACCAGCTCGACGAGAACGCCGAGCTGATCGCCAGTTTCGACGAAATCCTGCAAGACAGCATCGGCAACGACAGCGCACCCAGCCCCGAGGACCAGCTGATGGTGCGGCGCAGCCTGGAACAGGCCCTGCATGGCCTGGACGAGCGCGAACAGCGGGTGGTGCAGATGTATTACGAATTTGAACTGAGCTACAAGGAAATTGCCGCCGTCCTCGACCTGACCGACGCGCGCGTCTGCCAGTTGAACAAGGCGGCCCTGGGCAAAATGAAAGCGGTTCTGCAAAGCGCCTGAGCGCACGCGGGCAACCTGATCACAGTAAGCGGAAAGGCGAATCATCATGCAGCAAATCATCGGTATCATCATCGTCATGGGCAGCGTCTTCGGGGGCTTCTTCATGATGGGAGGCGCCTTCCACCAGATCTGGCAGCCGATCGAGCTGATCGTCATCGCCGGGGCCGGCCTGGGCGCCTTCGTGCTGGGCAATCCGACCCACGTACTGTCCGAGACCATGACCCAGCTGAAAAAAATTCTGTTCCGTAAAAAATACGACTCGGAATTCCAACGCCAGCTGCTGCTGCTGATGTATGAACTGCTGCAACTGGCCGCCGGCGGCCTGAAGGCCCTCGACGCCCACGTCGAGGCGCCCAAGGACAGCCCGCTGTTCCAGCGCTATCCGCGCGTGCTGGAAGAACCCAAGCTGCTCGCCTTCATCGTCGACAACTTCCGCCTGATGGCCATGGGCAAGATCAACGCCCACGAACTCGAAGGCGTGCTCGAACAGGAGCTGGAAGCCATCCATGAGGAACTGAACCAGCCGGCCAAGTCCCTCAACAAGATCGGCGAAGCGATGCCGGGCTTCGGGATTCTGGCCGCCGTGCTGGGGATCGTGATCACCATGAACACCGTCAGCGAAGGCGCCAGCTCGGGCGATATCGCCGAACACGTGGGCGCGGCCATGGTCGGCACCTTCATCGGTATCTTCATGTGCTACGGCGTGCTCGACCCGATTTCCAATATGATGAAGCAGCTGGTGGGCCAGGAAGCGTCCAACAAGGAGTGCGTCAAGGTGGTGCTGGTGACCCATGTGGCCGGCAAGCCGCCGCTGCTGGCCATCGATGCCGGACGGCGCCTGGTGCCGCTGAACATCAAGCCGAGTTTCGCCCAGCTCGAACGCTGGATCAATGACCTGGAAGGCCGCGACAGCGCGCCGGAAGAGACCTCGCGCCGAGGAGGTGGCCGTGCTAAAGCCGCATGAGAAACATCATGAAGAGACCATCGTCAAGCGCGGCGGTGGCAAGCACAAGCACGACGAGCATGGCGGTGCCTGGAAGGTAGCCTTCGCCGACTTTTGCCTGGCGTTGATGTGTCTGTTCCTGGTGCTGTGGCTGATGGCGGCGCGCAATACCGAATCGCTGCAGCACATCATGACCGAGGCCGACGGCGCCAAGACCGACCAGGGCAAGGGCGTCATGCCCGAGCAGGTGGGCGGGCCGCGCGGCAGCCTGATCGAGCGCTTCCCTATGCCGCGTACCGGCAACTCGGACGCGCCCGGCAAGCAGCTCGCCTCCGGCGAAGCCTCGCCCGAGGTCAGCGCGACGGCCGCCAAGGTCACCTATGACACCCCGGCCGACCTGGCCGCGCTGTCCAAGGCGCTCACCCAGATGAGCGCGGAATTTGGCCTGAGCAGCAATCTCGAATCGGTGATCACCCCCTATGGCTTGCGCGTGATGATGCACGACACCGACCATCAGGGCATGTTCGTGCGCGGTTCGGCCGTGCCGACCGACAAATTCCGCTCCATGCTGCGCAAGATGGGCCAGCTGTTCTCGCATATGGAAAACCAGATGCTGGTGGTCGGCCACACCGACTCGCTGCAATACGCCGACACCAGTTATTCGGCCTTCTCCAACTGGACCCTGTCGAGCAACCGCGCGATGTCCTCGCGCGCCCAGCTGCTGGCCGGCAGCATGAATCCGGAATCGGTGCTGCAGGTGGTGGGCATGGCCGACCGCGCCCCGCTCAATCCCAAGCAGCCCGACGCCGGCGTCAACCGCCGCATCGAGCTGCTGATACTGACCACGGCCCAGGCCAGGGCGGTGGCGGGCATGTTCGGCGTACCCGACAATAAGAGCGCGCTCAACGAGGATATCGACACCTCCCTGCCCGACGTCAGCATGCTGCAGAAGCTGCGCGAAAAAATAATGCCGCTCGAAAAGAATTCCGGCAAGGCAGGCAGTTACAATGAAGCACGCGGTGGCCAGCGCAGCGAGCCGCGCAACGGCCAGGGCACCGGGCAGCGCGATGGTCAGGGCACGGGGCAACGCGAAGGTCAACGCGATGGTCAACGCGATGGTCAACGTTAAGGCGGAGCGCGCCCAGCGGCGCATTGCGGGCTGATATGGAAACCAAGCCAAGAGGCACACGTATGAGAATCTCCACAGGGAATGTGGACGGCATGGCCGTCCAGCGCGTCAGCGAACAAGCGCCGGCCGAAGCGGCCGAGGCGGTCCACGCCCCCGCCCCCCAGACGGCGCTGCAATCGGCGGTACTGCAGCCGGCGCTCAAAGCGATGTCCGAAATGCCCGAGATCGACCAGGAAAAAGTGGCGGCCCTGCGCGATGCGCTGGCCAAGGGCGAATTGCCCTTCAACGCCGCCAAGCTGGCCGGCCTGATCCAGCGTTTCCACGGGAGCGAGAAGTGAACCAGACCACGCGCCAGCAAGCCATGCAGCAACTGCTGCGCGGCATGGCCGACGATGGCCTGGCCTACCAGGAAGTACTGGCCCTGCTCGAACAGCAGTTCGAGGCCGCCGTGCGCCACCAGAGCGCGCGCCTGGGCGAAGTGGCCGAAACCATCACGGCCAAGGTCGATGTGATCGAGGCGCGCCGGCGCCAGCGCGTGGCGCTGGTGCAACAGCTGCTGGGGCCGGGCGGCACCATGGCCCAGGCCTTCGCCCTGCTCAAGCAGGAGGCGCGGCTGCGGCTCGAAGCCGACTGGGCCGCACTGGAACAGATGGTGATCGAATGCAAACGGCTGGGCAAGCGCAATAGCGACTTGCTGGTCGACCAGTACAGCATCATGCAGCGCGTGCTGCACGGGGAGGACCAACTGTATGCGCCCGCTTGAACCCACCCGGCCCACCGCGGCCACCGTCTCGAACATGGGCAGTAGCGGCCCGGTCGCGGTGCTGCCCGCCAGCTTCGGCGGCGGCGGCAATTTCTCCTCCACCTTCCAGCGCGTCCAGGGCGAGGTGGCCAACTTCATCGCCCACGGCGGCGCCGGCGCTTCCGCGGCCACGGCCCTGAGCGCCGAAGGCATGGCCGTGCGCGCCCGCGCCAGCGGCGCCATTGACGGGAACACCGGCAACACCGAGGGCGCCGCAGCGGCCGGCGCCGACCCGGCCCGGCAACAGGAATTTCTCGCCTCGATACAGCCGTGGGCGGCCCAGGCCGCCGAAAAACTGGGGGTCGCGCCGGAACTGGTGGCGGCCCATGCGGCACTCGAATCGGGCTGGGGCCAGCGCCAACTGCCCGGCAGCGGCGCCGGCGGCCACAATCTGTTCGGCATCAAGGCCGGCGTCGGCTGGCAGGGCGAGGTCGCCAGTGCGGCCACCACCGAATTCGAACACGGGCTCAGCGTGCGCAAGACCGAGCGCTTCCGCAGCTATGCCGATCCGGCCAGCGCCTTCAACGATTACGCCAGCCTGATCAAGGACAATCCGCGCTATGCGGCGGCCCTCAACACCGGCAGCGATGCGCACGCCTTTGCCCAGGGCCTGGCCCAGGGCGGCTACGCCAGCGATCCACAGTATGCGGCCAAGCTCAGCAAGCTGGCCCTGCAATTACAAGGCGGCGCCGCCGCCAAGATGGTGCGTCAATCGGGAGACTGAGTGGACACGGGCATATCGACAGGTTCGACGGTACCGGCCGCGCTGACGCGGGCGCGGATAGTGACACCGTTGGCATTGCGCACGCGCACGACGCTGCCGCGCGCGCCATTGTCGAGCGCCTCGCCCGCCATGCTGACCTCGATCTGTTCCACTTTCGCCACAATCCGCACCGCGTCGCCGCGCTTGATCAGGTTGGGCGCCACCAGCAGCGCCTGGCGCAACACCTCGCCGCTGCGCAAGCCGCGCTTGCCGGACAGGCCGATCGCATCGAGCGGATCGGCGATGCTGTCGGCGATGCCCGAGATATCGTGGCGCTCCAACAACACATCCTCTTCCCGTAAAGGCTTGCCCGCGGCCACATCGGCGGCCGCCACGGCCACCCGCGCCGACACCTGGGCCCGCACCACGAACTCGAATTTCCAGCCCGCCGCGCCGGCGCACACGGCCGCGAAACGCATCCGCGCGGGCAGGCGCGTATCGACCGCCTGGACCTCCACCGGCCCCGCGCAAGGGGCTAGCGGGCGGCTGCCGCGCACCACGCCGACCTCATATTTGGGCTCGACCAGGCCGCTGCTGTCGGCCTGGCGCAGCAGGTGCTGGCGCGCCGCCTGCTCCACTTTTTGCAGCACCTGTTCCGGAAGTGTGTCGGCCTGGGCCGAAAATTTAATACTAATGAGCAACATCGCGCCCAATCGCGTTACAATAGTTTTGTTGAACATGAGCAATACCTCTACTAAGATAACGAGAACGGCCTGAGGCGCGCCATCGGTATGCGCGCCCGGTCGCCATTTTACATGGGGCTAGTCATCGTGTTCGTTTGCATCTGGATTTAAAGCAACATCGTCAGTGTTCAGTCAGTGACATCCTAGGGGGACAGCATGAGCATCAACTTCAAGGACGCCGTCGGCGTTCATTCCGAGGCCCTGCAGCTGCGCGCCGAACGCACCCGCGTGCTGGCCTCGAATATCGCCAATGAAAACACCCCCGGCTTCCAGGCCAAGGACATGGACTTCACGGCCAGCATGGCCGCCAGCGCCGCCCAGGCGGCCGGCGAACTGGCCCTCGATGGCGACAGCGATCCCCTGTACCGCGTGCCCTACCACCCCAGCGGCGACGGCAACACCGTCGAGATCGGCGTCGAGCAGGCCGCCTTTTCCCAGAACGCCACCGATTTCCAGACCAGCCTGACCTTCGTCAACATGAAGTTCAAGGGCTTGGCCAAAGCCATTAACGGGCAGTAAAAAAACAAACGTCAAGCGGCGAACAAGGGGCGGAATCCGTCTCTGTTGCCCTAAAGTAAGTTTAGAAATGGCCGTTAAGCTACACTCAGGAGATCATTATGTCGTTCAAGAATATTTCAGAGATAGCCGGTTCGGCGATGGCGGCCCAGACCGTGCGTCTGAACACCATCGCCAGCAATCTGGCCAATGCCGATTCCGTGGCCGGCACCGAGACCGACACCTACCGCGCGCGCAAGCCCGTGTTCGCCGCCGTGCTCAACGAGGCCAGCGACTTCGACCACGCCGTCGGCGGCCGCGTGCAGGTGCTCGACGTGGTCCAGTCGAGCGAGCCGCTGCGCAAGGTCTTCGATCCCGGCCATCCGATGGCCAACGCCGAGGGCATGGTGTTCTACCCCAACGTCAACCAGGTGGCCGAAATGACCGACATGATGTCGGCCTCGCGCGCCTTCGAAACCAATGTCGAAGTGCTCGGCCGCATCCGCACGATGCAGCAATCCCTCCTCAAACTCGGTGAAGGCTAAGCCATGCAAACCAGTCTCCTCAACAATGGCAGCAGCAGCGCCAACAGCGCCGCCACTGGTATCGCCGGCAACAACGCCAGCGCCACCTCGGATATGTTCACCAAGCTGCTGGTGGCCCAGATCAAGAACCAGGACCCGCTCTCGCCCACCGACCCGAGCCAGTTCATCAATCAGCTGACCCAGTTGTCGCAAACGGAGTCGCTGCAGAACCTGTCGAACCTGACCAGCGCGAACGCCAGCGTGCTGCAAAGCATGCAGGTACTGGCCCTGGGCGCCCAGGTGGGCTCGACCGTCATGGTCAGCAGCAACAAGGTCGAACTGGGCGCCGAGAAAGTCGAGGGCGCCTTTACCCTGGGCAGCCCAAGCAGCAAGACCACCCTGGTGCTGACCGGCAGCGATGGCGCCAAGCATAACGTCGACATCGGCGTGCGCGGCGCCGGCAGCGTGCCCTTCTCGATCGACGCGGCCGCGCTGGGCTTGCCCGCCGGCAGCTACACGATGCAGGTCGAGACCAGTTCCAAGGAAGTTCCGACCATCGATATCGCCGGGCGCCTGAACAGCGTGCGCCTGTCGGCCGCCGGCAGCGTGGTGCTCAGCGTGGCCCATGTGGGCGAGGTCGCACCGGCCACCATCACCGCCTTCAACGGCAAATCCCCTTCCGCCACTCAATCCAGTCTGTAAGAAAGAAAGGTATCCGCCATGAGTTTCGATATCGCATTGTCTGGCATCCAGGCCATCAACGAACAGCTGACCACGGTCAGCAACAACATCGCCAACGCCGGCACCTATGGCTTCAAGTCCAGCCGCGCCAACTTCTCGTCGATGTACGCGGGCAGCCAGGCTACCGGTGTCGAAATCGGCTCGCTGACCCAGAGCATAGGCTTGAACGGCGGCGTGCTCAATACCGGCCGCTCGCTGGACGCCTCGATCAATGGCCGCGGCTTCTTCATCAGCAAGGATTCCACCGGCCTGAGCACTTACAGCCGCGTCGGCATCTTCAATAACGACAAGAATGGCTTCCTGATCGACAGCGCCGGCCGCAAGGTGCAAGGCTATGGCCTGACTCCGCCGAGCACGGTGCAGGGTCCGCTGGGCGATGTGACCATTCCTAGCGGCCAGATCCCGGCCGTGGCCACCACCGGCATGGATTATGTCGGCAATCTGTCCTCGTCCTGGCTGGCCCCGGCCAATGCCTGGACCTCGCCGGTGGCCGCCGGCCCCGGCAACGTGCCGCCGGCCATTCCGGCCGATCCGGCCAGCTACAATATGTCCAAGGTCAGCGTGCTGTACGACTCGCTGGGCAACCAGCACACGCTGACCCAGTACTTCGTCAGCGGCGGCCCCGGCTCGAACACCGTGACGGTGCAATACGCCTTCGACGGCAACGATATGTCCGCCCCGCTGCAGATGGATTTCAGTACCGCCGGCCAGTTGGTCAATCCGGTCGCGCCATCGTCGACCACGCTGAACATGGCGCCGCCCGGCGCCGATCCGATGGTCGTCATCGTCGACTACACCGGCACCACCCAGTTCGCCGGCGAGGCCACCACGGCCACCAATGCCGCCGACGGCTATGCCTCGGGCACCTTCACCGGCGTCGACCTGTCGAGCAACGGTTCCGTCATCGCCAAGTACAGCAACGGCCAGCAGCAGACCGTCGCCATGCTGGCCCTGGCCACCTTCGCCAACGAGGGCGCGCTGACCCCGATCAACGACACCAGCTGGACCGAATCGATCGAATCGGGCCGCCCGCTCGATTCCACGCCGGGCACCGGCATGGCCGGCGCGCTCAACGCGTCCACGCTGGAGCAGTCGAACGTGGACATCACCTCGGAACTGGTGGGCCTGATGACCTCGCAGCGCAACTACCAGGCCAACTCCAAGGTCATCCAGACCGAGAGCACCATGCTGCAATCGCTGATGCAAGCGATCTGACCGGACCACTAAGACATGGATGCCTTGATCTACACGGCGATGAGCGGGGCCGAACGGGCCCTGCGCGGACAACAGGTGCACGCCAATAACCTGGCGAATATGGACACGGGCGGTTTCCGCGCGAATATGGAAATGTCGCTGGCCCAGGCCCTGCCCGGCTATGGCTACGACGACCGCCATATGGCGCAGTTGCAGGCCAATGCGGTGGTGACGCGCCAGGGCACGCTGAAGGCGACCGGGCGCGATCTCGACGTGGCGATCGCCGGCGACGGCTTCCTGACGGTACAGGGACCGACCGGGGAAGCCTATACCCGCGCCGGCGCCTTCACGCTCGACGCCGACGGCACCGTCAAGGTCAACGGCTATCCGGTGCTGGGCGAAGGCGGCCCCATCACCCTGCCCGAGTACAGCAAGATCGAGATCGGCCAGGATGGCACGATTTCCATCCTCAGCCCGGGCACGGCGAATATGCAGACGCTCGACAAGCTCAAGCTGGTCAAGGCCGAGGCGTCCGAGCTGACCAAGAACGAGGCCGGCCTGCTGGTGGCGCGCAGCGGCCAGCCGCTGGCGTCGGACGCGACCGTGCTGGTGCGGCCCGGCCACCTGGAAGGCAGCAATGTGTCGGCGGTCGAGGAAATGGTCGCCACCATGAGCTTGAACCGCACTTTTGAAATCCAGATGAAACTGTTCAAGGCCACCGATTCGATGGCCGAAGTCGGCAACCGCCTCATCGGCGGCTGATCGTCCACATAGACTAAAGGAAAATACCATGAACCCAGCAATGTGGATCAGCAAGACCGGCGTACAGGTACAAGATGCCAAGCTGCAGGCCATCGCCAATAACCTGGCCAACGTCAACACGGTCGGCTTCAAGCGCGACCGCGTCATCGCCGAAGACCTGTTCTATTCGATCGAGCAGCAGCCCGGCACCCAGCGCGCCGACAACAACACCCTGGCCCCGTCCGGCGTCCAGCTGGGCAATGGTACCCATGTGGTGGGCACCCAGAAGATTTTCAGCACCGGCAACCTGCAAACGACCGGTAACTCGCTCGACATCGCCATCACCGGCAATGGCTTCCTGCAGGTGCGCCGCCCCAACGGCGAATCGGCCTATACCCGCGCCGGCCAGCTGCAGGTCGACGCCAACGGCATCCTGGTCAATGCCCACGGCCTGCCCCTGATTCCGCAGATCACCGTGCCGGCCAATGCCACCGCCGTCACCATCGGCGAAAACGGCACCGTCACCGCCACCATCGCCGGCAACACGGCCGGTTCGGAACTGGGCCAGCTGACCCTGACCAGCTTCATCAATCCGACCGGGCTGCAGGCGCTGGGCGAGAACCTGTTCCAGGAAACCGCCGCCAGCGGCACCCCGACCGAGGGCAAGCCGGGCGAAGCCCAGCTGGGCAAGCTGAAACAGGGCGCGCTGGAAGGCTCCAACGTCCAGGTGGTCGAAGAGATGGTCGACATGATCGCCGCCCAGCGCACCTATGAAATGAACACCAAGGTGCTGTCGGCGGCCGACAATATGCTGCAATACCTGGCGCAGGCGGCGCGCTGATCATGCGTGCCGCCCTGCACTCCGTCGTCGGCGCGCTGCTGCCTGGCCTGTTCCTGGCGCTGCTGGGCGGCTGCGCCGTGGTGGCGCCGCCGGCGGTCAAGCCCGGCCCCTTCGACGAACCACCCGCGGTACAGCGCGGCGCCACCGTGCGCGGCACCTCGGGCGGCGTGTTCAACGCCGACGCCGGCCTGTCGCTGACCTCGGACAGCCGCGCCTTCCGGGTCGGCGATGTGGTCACCGTCAACCTGCAGGAAACCACCCAGGCCAGCAAGAAGGCCGGCACCAGTTTCTCCAAGGATTCCTCGGCCGGCGTGGCCGCGCCCAATCTGCTGGGCAAATCCTTCCCGAAAGCCGGCCTCGACCTGAGCGCCCAGCGCTCGTTTACCGGCGACTCCACCAGCACCCAGCAGAATGCCCTGTCCGGTTCGATCACCGTGATCGTCCAGGAAGTGCTGCCCAATGGCTTGCTGCGCGTGGCCGGCGAGAAAAGCCTGACCCTGAACCAGGGCGAGGAATTCGTGCGCCTGCGCGGCTATCTGCGCGCCGCCGATATCGACGCCGACAACCAGGTCTCATCGCTGCGCATCGCCAACGCCCGCATCGCCTATTCGGCCCAGGGGACCTTGGCCGACGCCAACACGCCCGGCTGGCTGACCCGTTTCTTCACCGGCCCCTGGATGCCGTTCTGACAAGGTGACATGATGTCTCTCCGCTTGCTGCATCACCTTCTGCCCCGCGCCTTGCCGCACCGCCTGGGCGCGCCGCGCGCCGCCGCACGCTTCGCCACCTCCTGCGGCCTCGCCGTCGTGGCCGCACTGTTCGCTGGCGCGGCCCATGCCGCCCCGGCCCCGGTGCGCGCCGAGGTGCTGGCGCCCCAGTCGACCCAGGTGCTGCGCAACCTGGTCGCCATCGAGGGCGTGCGCGACAATCCGCTGGTCGGCTACGGCCTGGTGGTCGGCCTGAACGGCAGCGGCGACTCGACCCAGGTCAAGTTCGCCAGCCAGTCGGTGATCAATATGCTCAAGCAGTTCGGCGTCAAGGTGCCCGACGGCACCGACGCGAAAAGCAAGAACGTCGCCACCGTGATGGTCAGCGCGGTGTTCCCGCCCGGCTACCGGCGCGGCCAGAATATCGACGTCACCGTGTCCTCGCTGGGCGACGCCAAGAGCCTGCGCGGCGGCGCCCTGCTGCTCACCCCCTTGCGCGCGGCCGACAATGAAGTCTATGCCCTGGCCCAGGGCAATGTCGTCGTCGGCGGCCTGAGCGCGGCCGGCAAGAGCGGCTCCTCGGTCACCGTCAATACCCCGACCTCGGGCCGGATTCCCAGCGGCGCGGCGATCGAACGGGAAATCGGCAGCGACTTCTCGACCAAGCCCTCGGTGCGCCTGTCGCTGCGCCATCCGCACTTCCAGACCGCCACCAATATCGTCGAGGCGATCAACAAGAAATTCGGCGACATCGCCACCACCGCCGACGCCACCAGCATCGACGTCATCGCGCCCGACAATCCGACCCAGCGCGTGGCCTTCATGGCCAAGCTGGAAGTGCTGAAGATTGCCGTCGGCGACGATTCGCCCAAGGTGGTGTTCAATTCGCGCACCGGCACCGTGGTCATCGCCGACGGCCTGCGCGTGCGCGCCGCCGCCGTCACCCACGGCTCGCTCAAGGTGGTGATCTCGGAAAGCTCCAAGGTCAGCCAGCCCGGCGCCTTCAGCCAGGGCCAGACCACCACCACGCCGCAATCGGCCGTGTCGGTCGACCAGGGCTCGGGCCAGATGTTCAAATGGCCGGCCGGCGCCAAGCTGCAAGCCATCATCGACGTCATCAACAGCCTGGGCGCCTCGCCCGACGATATCATGGCGATCCTGCAGGCGCTCGACCAGGCCGGCGCGATCGAAGGCGAACTGGTGGTCATTTAAGAATGCGAGCATAAGCATGCCCCTGCAAACCCAATTGCCGCCCAGCCTGACACAGCGCCTGAATGGCGCCGCCGAGCAGGCGCCGCCGGTGGCGCCCGCCGCGGACGGCCCCGACACCGCCGATCCGCGCTACCGCGCCAAGGCCACCGAGGCCGCCGTCAAGTTCGAGAGCTTCTTCATCGGCCAGATGCTGCACCAGATGCGCGCCGCCACCCGCGCCATGGCGGCCGAGGGCAGCGTGTTCAAGGATACGGTCAACGACGATATGCTCGACATGGCCGACAACCTGGTGGCCGACAAGATGGCCGGCCAGCGCGCCTTCGGCATCGCCGACGCGATCCTGCGCCAGTTGCTGCCCGTACAGGCCGCAGTGTCGCCGGCCGGGCAAGTCAATTCCGAAATTCCCGTGGAGAAAGTTTCTCCACCGCTTAATCGCAGCTAGACCGTGGTCGCCCTTTACTATTAACGGACCAGTGGATGCCCACACGCGACTGGTCCCCCGGCCTCAACCAGGAAAGACCATTGCTATATGAGCATCTCGAATAATGCACTGACTGGCGCCCTGGCCGCCCAGGGGGCACTCGATGCCACCAGCCAGAACATCGCCAACATCCAGACCCGGGGCTATACCCGCCAGGGTGCGCTGCTGTCGGCGTTGGCCCCCGGCATCGGCACCAAGTCGGCCGGCAATGGCGTGCAGATCAGTTCCCTGCTGCGTTTCAGCGATTCCTATAAGAGTCAGCAGATGTGGCGCGCCGCGTCGGAACTGGGCTCGCGCAGCCAGACCCAGCCTTATTTGACCCAGCTCGAACGCGTCATGGGCGACGAGAAGTCCAGCCTCAGCAATGGTATCGACACCCTGTTCAAGGCCTTCAACGCGGCCGGCGTCGACCCGACTTCGACCCCGCTGCGCCAGCAGGTGGTGACGGCGGCCGATTCGATGTCCCAGCATTTCAACTCCATCTACAACGTCACCAGCAGCCAGCTGCTGTCGGTGTCCCAGCAGCGCAATGCCATCTTGCCCCAGGCTAATCAGCTGGTGCAGAACATCGCCGCGCTGAACCAGAAGATCGCCGGCGCCGGCGCGCTCGGCACCAATACCTCGGCCCTGGTCGACGAACGCGACCGCCAGATCGACAGCCTGTCCTCGCTGGTCGCGCTGGAAGTCAATGAACAGCCCGATGGCACCCGCAGCGTCTCGCTCAAGAGCGGCCAGCCGCTGGTCGTGGGCGACCTGTACAGCAGCATGGCCATGAACACCACCAGCGGCACGCCGGTGCTGGAACTGAGCTTCGCCGGCTCCACCTTCCAGCTCGACGACACCAAGGTCGGCGGCCAGCTCGGCGGCCTGGGCCAGTTCGAACAGAACACCCTGCGCCCGCTGCAGCAATCGATCGCCGACATCGCCAGGCAGATGACGACCATGATCAACTCCCAGCTGGCGGTCGGCTTCGACAGCACCGGCGCGCCCGGCACCGACTTGCTGATCTACAACCCGGCCAGCGCCAACGGCTTGCTGGAGGTGACGCCCGGCTTCACCGCCGCCAATCTGGCGTTTTCCTCCGACGGCACCCCGGGCAATAGCTCGAATCTGCAACTGTTGATCGGCATCAAGAGCCAGGCCATCACGCTGGGCTCGATCGGCAATGTGCTGCTGGGCGACGCCGATACCCAGCTGGTGGGCAAGCTGGGCATCGACAGCCAGCAGAACCAGTCGCTGCTCAAAACGGCCACCACCATCCGCCAGCAGTCCGAGGATGACTGGAAATCGACCAGCGCCGTCAACTCCGACGAGGAAGCGATCAACCTGATCGAGTTCCAGAATATGTACCAGGCCAATATGAAGGTCATCACCGTGGCCAACAATCTGTTCGATGCCACTTTGCGCATGTTCGGTTAAGGAGAAAACGCATGCGTATCGCCACCAGTCAGTTCCAGGCCACCATGAATCGCGGCCTGCAATACAACCAGACCTATATCGCCCAGCTGACCGAGCAAATGGCCTCGGGCAACCGGATCCAGGTGCCTTCGGACGACCCGATCACCAATGTGCGCATGTCGCGCCTGAACCGCGAGGAATCCATCGTCGGCCAGTACCGCGACAATATCGCCGCCGTCAAGATCCGCCTGCAAAAGAATGAAACCTATCTGACTTCCATGGTCGGCGACATCAGCGCCAGCCGCGACCTGCTGGTCTGGGCCGCCGACGGCAGTAACACCAGCAAGGATCTGGCCTCGATGGTGCAATCGATGGTCTCCATCCGCGACAGCCTCTACTACAGCGGCAATGTGCGCGACCAGGAAGGCCGCTATGTCTTCTCCGGCACGCTGACCAATACCCCGGCGCTGGACTACGACCCGGCCGCCGCGGTCGGCTCGCGCTATACCTATGTCGGCAACAATGGCCAGCAGCAGGTGGTGGTCGGCAACGGCATCACCCAGACCGCCAACGTCGATGTGCAGGGCCTCGATGTGCTGCTCAACCAGATGGATACCTCGATCTTCGAGCTGCAGCAGCCCGGCGTGACGCCGCAGACGCCATCCCTGCAGGCCGCCATCAAGGCCAACCTGGATGGCGCCGATGCCGGCATCGACTTGATTTCGGGTAAAATTGCCTCGTTTGGCGGCTCGCAGAATGTCTTGAGCACCCTCGACGGCAACCACGGCAACGTCAGCCTGTCGAACCAGATCGCCCTGAGAGACCTCGGCCAGCTCGACTACGGCATCGCCGCCAGCGAATTGAATGGCTATAACCTGGCCTTGCAATCGACCTACAAGGCCTACAGCAAGATCAGCAACCTGTCCCTGTTTAACGTTCTGTAACCCATTATGCAAATCGTCCAAGCCCCCAATACCAACAGCATTGTTCCTGGCAATGCCGGCAATGCCGTTGCGGCAGACGGGACTTCGCTCGGCACCTCTGGCGAAAACGCCGCCACGGCGACGCCCGTCACCCCGACGCCCAAGCCGGCGGCGCCGCTGCAGCGCGGCTTGAACAATTACAACCAGCCGCTGCAAGCCGATATTTCCGGCGCCCAGCAGGCGCTCGACTTCCTCGAACAGAGCGCCGCCCAGTTGCGCGCGCTCAAGGCCGACCTCAGCGCCAAGCTGGCCGCGTCCAGCCAGAGCAGCGACGGCGCCATCGAAGCGCGCGTGCGCCAGTTCAGCAGCACCTGGCGCAGCCGTTCCCAGGCTTCCGGCGGCACCCTCAACGCCACCCTCAATTACACCAAGGCGGCCACCCAGCGCTTTAGCGTGCGCGGCATGACCCTGGGCAATTTGCGCCACGGCGGGCGCGAAGTGCTGGCCATCGCCGTCGGCGGCTCCACCCAGGGCCTGCGTTCGGTGGTGCTCGAAGCCGGCTTGACGGACGAGGAAATCGTCCAGCGTTTCGACCAGGCGCTGGCGCCGGCCGACATCCGCGTCGGCGTCAATGAGGATGGCGAGCTGGTGTTCGAGACGCCGGAATCGAACTGGAGCAATGTACGCGACACCATCGCCGTCCAGGGTGGCGGCATGCGTTTCCCCACTGGCCAGATGAACCGCATCAAGGCCGACGCGGAAGCGCCGATGATAGCACCGGATCAGTGGAACACCGCCGACGCCGAAGCGCTGCGCCAGACCCTGGCCCAGGTGGTGCAGGCATTGGCCCAGATCGAAGCGGCCATCGCCCAGGTCAGCGTGGCGCTCAGCCAGGCCAGCAGCCAGGTGCAGGATGCGGCCCCGGTCGACAATGCCGTCGGCATGGACCAGGCCGCGCAGAATTTCGTGACCACCACCAACCAGCCCGGCTACCAGTCGCTGCTGTCGCTGACGTCCGCGCTGGTGGGCATCAGCCGCGAACGGGTGATTTCGCTGCTGGGCCTGCGCTAAGGTCCAGCAAAACTCAAAACCCACAGCGTAAGCTGGGATCGATTGCTGGCGTCGCAGGCCGCCGGCCCCATTTAAAACCCACGGCAAAGAGCCGGGGGCGACGGGGGCGCCGAGCCCCGCCGGGTCAGACCCCAGGGGTAAGCCGTGGGTTCTCAACGCGCCGGCAGCCCGCTACCCTGGCAAGACAGCCCCGCCACATCAGCGCAGCGTATCCAGCCGCGGCAAGCCCTGCAACGCCAGCGCCGCAAACTGCTGGGCCGGAATCGCCGCCGAAAACACAAATCCCTGCGCATAATCGCAGCCCGCCGCCTGCAGCAAGGCGCACTGGGCCGCCGTCTCCACCCCTTCGGCCACCACCTTCAAGCCCAGCTTGTGGGCCATCACGATGATTGCCTCGGCCAGCGCCAGGTCGCCCGAATCGGTCGCCAGTTCCTGCACAAAGCCACGGTCGAGCTTGAGAAAATCGATGTCGAAATGCTTCAGGTGCGCCAGCGAGGAATAGCCGGTGCCAAAATTATCCAGCGCCACCTGCAGCCCCATCGCGCGCAGCGCCTGCAACTGCTCCACGACCTTGCTGGCCTGGTCGAGCAGGATATTCTCGGTGATCTCCACCACGATGCTGCGCGGCGGCAAGGCCAGCTGCTCCACATAGGCGGCCCAGGCATGGCATTGCGCGGTGTCGCAGCGGAACTGCACCGGCGACTGGTTCACGCTGATCTGGAAGCCCTCGCCATACAAGGCTTGCCACAGCTTGGCCTGGCGCGCCGCCTGGCGGAACACCCAGTCGCCGATTTCCACGATCAGCCCGCTCGACTCGGCGAAGGGGATGAATTCCACCGGCATCAGCAGGCCGCGTTCCGGATGCTGCCAGCGCAGCAGCGCCTCGGCCCGCTCGATCTTTCCGTTCTGCAGGTTGACGATGGGCTGGTAATGCAGCACGAACTGCTGCGCCGCCAGCGCCTCGCGCAGATCCAGCTGCACCTGCATGCGCGCCTGCGCAGCCAGTTGCAGATCCGGCGTGAAATAGCTGTAGCGGTTGCGGCCGCCATTCTTGGCCACATACATGGCCTGGTCGGCATGGCGCAGCAGCTCTTCCGGTTCCTTGGCGTCGGACGGGAACAGGGCGATGCCGATGCTGGCCGACACCGCGCCCTCGCTGCCGTTGAGCAAAAAAGGCCGGTTCAGGCTGGACAACACATTCTGGGCGATGCGCTCGACGCTGGCCACGTGGTCCAGTCCGGCCAGGATGATGACGAACTCGTCGCCGCCCAGCCGCGCCAGCGTGTCCGAGGCGCGCACGCAGGCGCTGGTGCGGCGCGCCGCCTCCACCAGCAGCAGGTCGCCCAGCTCGTGGCCGAGCGTGTCGTTGACCTGTTTGAAGCCGTCCAGATCGATGAACATCAGCGCCAGGAACAAGCCTTCGCGCTGGGCCTTTTTCATTTCCTGGCGCAGCCGGTCCTGGAACATATGGCGGTTCGGCAAGGCCGTCAGCGTGTCGAAATTGGCCTGATGCCAGATCAGCTCGGACGATTCGCGGTAGGCCGTGATGTCGGACACCAGCGCCAGCGCGCCCAGATAGGCGCCGTCGGCATCGAAGATGGGATTGGTGGCCAGCGTGGCCCACAGTTCGCTGCCGTCGCGCCGCAGGAACTTGAATTCGTGGCGCTCGGCCATGCCCTGCTGGCGCCGCGCGATATTGCGCTCCAGGATGGCGCGGCCTTCCTCGTCCATGAAGGACACCAGCGGCTGGTCGAGCATGGCTTCGATCTCGTAGCCCAGCATCTGCGCCATCTTGGGATTGACAAAGCTGGTCAGCGCGTTGGCGTCGATTTCCCAGATGCCTTCCTCGGCGCAATGGACGATGCGGCGGAAGCGTTCCTCGCTGCGCTCGAGGGCGGCCATTTTGCCTTCGGCCATTTCCAGCACCACCCGGAAGGCCTGGCCGCCGCCGTCGGCGCTGGCGCGCAGCGTCACCGGGAATCCCTGTTCATGCGGATGGCGCTGCATCTGCAGATCGCACTGCTCGGGCTGGCGGCTGTTCAGGGTGTGCCGCACGAAGCGGTCGAAGTCGTCGAAGAAACGGGGACTGATGTAGTCGCGAAAGGCCACCCGCTCGGGATTGCCGCGGGTGATGCCGAGCAGGTCGGCACCCACCAGGTTCATCTGCAGGATCGTGGTGTCGAAGCCGAGCACGAAGTAGCCGACCGGTGCCAGCAGATAGATATCGTTGAAGTAAGCCTGTTCCTGCTCGGCACGCAGCCGTTCCGGAGTCAAGGCGGCGTCCGTGTTGCGCACCGGCAAGGCAGCGCCGCCGATGGCTGACAGCATGGTCTGGTAAGCGCCCGCGTCGGCCAGTCCGGCAATCACACCGGACGTCCGTCCCCGTCTGCGTGTTTCCATATCACCCCTCTGTCCCTGGGCGCGCCAAGGGCGTTGCGAGACATTTCGCGGCCCGGCACAGAGGCGGCGGCCTCATTCAAACAGGCAATTCAAGACTAGCACCGAAGCCTGGCGCTGTCGAGCAATCCGGGGGAGTTCGCGGGGCGTAGCGGCGCCAGTGTCTGCAATTCAGGACACTCGCCACCAGCCTGGGCATGGCACTAGCGGCCGAGGCGGCGGCGCCGGCTGAAATTGTGGCCCACCACCAGGGTGGTCGTGGCGATCAGACTGCTGAGCCCGATCAACAGCTGGACCAGCACATCGTCCGGCAGCACCCACATCGAGCCGGGCGGCGCCTCGACCCTGGCCACCGCCATGATCAGCGGCGCGATCCACTCGGCCTCGGCCGTGACGTCGAGGATCAGCGCGCCATCCTGCGTGGTCTGCAGATAGATGTCGCCGCCCTCGGCCAGCGTGAAGCGTACGCCATAGCCGCTCTCGTTGGGACCGATATGTTCCTGCAGGCTGAGATTGTGCTCGGCGATCCACAGCTCGGCCTCGGCCGCGTTGTCCAGGCCCTGCCAGGGCACGGGCTTGAAACGGGGGGCGGGGCTGTTGCTGTCTGCTGCGTCCTGCATGGGGAATCCTGAATTGCGCTGAAAGAGCGCCAGTTTACTCGATCTTTGCCATCCAGAAAGCATTTACGCGGGCCGCCGGCCCGGCTTAACCCTTCCAGGTACGCTTCAGGCCCGTGTCGGCATGGATCCAGCCGCCGCGCGGACCGGAGCGGTAATAGAAGCCCACCCCGCCCTGGCGGAAGCTGCGCACCAGCCCGCCCAGCACTTCCTCGTTCAGATTGGCGATGCGGATATCGGCCGCCTGCCCGGAGATGTGCAGCGACTGGCGCGCGGCCGGCACGCCGGCCTCGATCAGCCTGCGGTTGGAAGTCGGGGTACGGTAGCCGGACAGGATTTCCAGTGGATGCTCGATGCCGTAACGGGCCACGAAGGCTTGCGCGCCCCATAGCGTTTCGAACAGTTTCGGATCGATGGGTGCGGTCTCCTTGCCGTTGACGTCGCGCATCAAGTGGCACAGTTCCTGGTAGGCCGAATCGATCACCTGGCCATCTTTCCAGTACAAAATCTTGGCGCGTTCGCCGCTGGCCGGCCGCGTCACGTCGAGCACGCGCGGCTTGAGCCAGAATTCCAGGTCCAGTGCCTGGGCGTCGAAGATATCCGGTGGCGGTTCCAGCTCGGTGCTGGCGGCGGGCGCGGTATCGGCCGCGGCCGCGGCTGCGGCCTTGTTCTTGGCGTGGCCGGCCGTGTGGCTGGACGGCTTGGCCGTGTGGACGATGCTGCCTGCGGCGGCGACCGTGTGTGTGTTGCGGGCTGCGCAACCGATCAGTGGCGTTGCCAACAAACCGGCCGCGGTCAGGCCCATACCCTGATGAAGAAAATCTCTGCGCGTGACCATAGCAAATCCATTATTACAATATGAATACTATAGCGTATAGCAGGGGGGAAAGAGAACGCCCTTTGCTATGTGCGCAGGCAATTTGACGGCCTACACGTAAAAAAACCTTCAGGCCGCCACCGCTTCCTTGTGCAGGCTGCTCAATTGCGCCGCCGGCGTATCGAGCAGATACCCCTGGACATGCACCGCACTGCCCGCCAGCGCGGCCAGCCGGCGCAAGCTGGCCAGCGCCTGCGGCGTTTCCAGCCGCTTGAACACGACCCGGCTGCCGGCCGCCTGGCTGGCCCTGAGCAGATTGACGATGCCCGCCTCATCGCTGAGCGAGCGCGCATCGAGCTTGAACACATCCGGACGCACCCGCTCGATCAGCGCCAGCGCATCCTGCGCGCCGGCGGCGTTGACGGCGAAACGGAAACCGTTGCGCCGGTAATTGTCGGCCACATAGTTGAGCAACCAGCCCTGCTGCGCCGTCACCGGCGGCAATTGCAGCACGATGCGCTCGATCGGCAAACCCAGCGCGGCCAGGATGCGCTGGAAGGCATGGCCGTGGTTGCTGCTGACCGCGCTCAGCAGGCGGTCATGCACATTCAGATACAGGTCGCTGCCCAGCCCCTCGTCCTGGCGGAAGAAGTTAATCGCATGCAGCATGCGGCACAGCCGGTCCAGCTCCACCGACTCGTCGTCGCTGGCCGCGTGGTCGAGCAGCTTCCACAGCGACAGTCCCTGATCGGCCAGCGCCACGCCGCGCGCCAGCCCCTCATAGGCGATCACCCGGCCCGTTTCCAGCGCGCGGATGGGCTGGAAGGCACTGGTCATGGTGCAGTTGAAAAATTTGCCTTCCGCCTTGCCTTCGGCGTCGAGCCAGATGCTGGAATTGCTGGCGCCGGCGCTCGACAGGCGGGTCAGATAATGTTGCAGGACGGGGTAAGACATGGCGCTCCTTTTCGATCGGGCCGCTGCGCCCTCATGAGGCGCGCGTTAAAGGAGTCCAGCGTAAAGACAAAGCCGCCGTGCCGGAAGGAATGCTTTCACCCTTCCATATTCGGCAATCGCATAAAGGAGGCACTGCATATTCATATGCCAAATCATTCCTTCCGGCCTGGGGAACACAGCGCTATCGTGGGCCATCCGCAACCATCTCGTGTGACCGCCATGTGCCAGTTATTGGGAATGAACAGTAGTAAGCCCGCCGCCCTGGAGTTTTCCTTTGAAGGCTTCGCCGAGCGCGGCGGGCGTACCGGCGAGCACCGTGACGGCTGGGGCATCGCCTTCCATACCGGCAGCGGCTGTCGTCTGTACACCGACTACCTGGCATCGGTCGACTCGCCGCTGGCGGCCGACATCAAGCAGCAGCGCATCAAGGCCAGGAATGTGGTGGCGCATATCCGCAAAGCCACCCAGGGCCGCATCGCCATCGAAAACACCCATCCCTTCACCCGGGAGCTGTGGGGGCAGACCTGGTCTTTCGCCCACAACGGCGACCTGAAAACCTTCGAGCCCAATCCCAGCCTGTTCTCGCCCCAGGGCGACACCGACAGCGAGCGCGCCTTCTGCCATCTGCTGTCGGGTCTGCTGCTGCGTTTTCCGCGCGGCCAGCCGCCGCGCCACCAGTTGTTCGCCGCCCTCGACACGCTGGCCGGCGAAATCGCCGCCTACGGCAGCTTCAATTTCATTTTGTCGAATGGCGAGCTGATGTTTGCCCACAGCTCGACCCGTTTGCATTATCTGGTGCGGGAATATCCGTTTTCGGTGGCCAAGCTGGTCGATTGCGAGCTCAGCATCGATTTTTCCAAGCACAACCACCTGGACGACCGGATCGCCATCATCGCCACCGAGCCGCTGACCAGCAATGAAGACTGGACCGCCTTCACACCGGGCGAACTGCGCCTGTTCGTCGGGGGCGAGGCGATAGACCGGCACAGTGCCGTGCAGGCCCCGCCGGCGCGCACGCCGAGGCTCAACTTCGCGATTTGCTAAGGAAGGGCATTCGACGGCAAAGAGCCGGCGGCTATATTTAAACCCACGGCAAAGAGCTGGGGGCCTGTCCCGCAGGGACAGGCGGGGCGCAGCCCCTGCCCGGACCCTGGGTCAGACCCCAGGGGTACGCCGTGGGTTTTAAAAAGTCTAGCGGCCCTCGGGCACCAGAACGGCATTGATACCGATGGCAATCCTCGGCAACTCCCCCTGATGCGCATCCACCTGATGCTCGAGCCAGCTGGGAAACACCAGCAACTGCCCCGCATGCGGCGGCGCCGCGCGCAGGCCGCCGCTGTTGGCGCCGCTGCCGCCCAGCGCCGTCAGCGCCACCGCCGGACGCGGATCGCGGAAGGTCAGCGGCTGCGACCCCGGCGGCACCTGCAGATAAAAACATCCGCTGAGCAGCCGGTTCGGATGCAGATGCGGCACGTTATAGCCGCCCCGCTCCTGCAGATTGACCCAGCCCTCCAGCCGGAAACTGAGCGCCGTCGGCAAGGCCATCTCCGCCAGCGCATGGGAAACCGCCGTATGCGCGGCCGCTTCCAGCGCCGCGAAGACGGGCAATTGCAATAATCGGGTATCGGAATTCCAGCCCAGGCGCAGGCTGCGCCCGGCCGGTTCGGGCTGGTCGATGCGCCATTGCGCGATCAGCTCCAGCCAGGCGGGGAATAATTCTTGCAGATAGCCCAGGTCGAACGACCACAAGGTGGTGGGAAACATCTCCTCGCGCACGACCTTCATTTCTGGCATGGGCTGCCTTCAGACGGGATTACAGTTGCAGAAGCGCTTGCGCTTGCCATCCTTGGCATCGGGCTCGCCCGGCTGCACATCGAGCTGCTTCCAGAAGAAAATCGTTTCCACCCCATAAGGCGAACGTACCTTGCCCGAGTGGATATAGCCGTGGTGGGCGAAGAAGGCCTCGCCGGTGGCCGTGCTATGCAGTTGCAGCGCCTTGACGCCCCAGCTGAAAGCCTGCTCTTCCACCTTGGCCAGCAGCGCCTTGCCGGCGCCCTTGCTGCGCGCCTCCGGCAGCAGATAGCACAGGGCCAGCTTGCCGGCCCCGGTCAGCAGGGCCACCCCGACGACATCCTCGCCATCGACGGCAACCAGCGAATAATTGGTGGGCGAACTGAACCAGTTGGCCACCATCTGCGGGGTTTTGTTGCCTAGCCAGGCGTCGAGAATGGCAGGGTCGTTCTTATGATCCAGGACACAACACTCCGAGATCGAACGACGTAACACATTGCATGCCGCCGAAGCGTCTGACGAAGCAGCAATACGAATTTCAAGACTCATGTACGCTCACAAATATTCCGATAGCAAAATGAAGCAGATTCAAAGGCGGCTTCGCATTGCGTAAAGCGACTATACACCAAGCGGCAAGAAGCGTTGCACACCGGTCCAGTCGGGCAGGGAAAGTGCCACATTTTCAACGCTCTACACTAGAGCGCCTGAACCGTTTTGCCCACGAATGTTTCCAAAATTCCTTATACGGAATTTGTATCGATGACGTGCAAGCCATACCAACTAAGCATATTACGAAATATTCGTATCTTTTCCGGGCCGAATTTTAGACCATGGCTGTCTGTTTTCACAATAGTGCCCATTCATGCCTACTTCCGTCTCCCTGCTCGCCCCCCAAACATCCTGCGGCGCAGAAGAAGCACTTTGACGATGGCGGCGAGTTCGACAAGATCTTCCAAACCAAATAAGGATATGCGTACAGATTCGTTTCCACATAACTAAAACGCGCTTAAAGTGGAATTGAGCAACTCAAAACGTTTATAAGGAAGCACTCATGGCTATTTCGGAAATCAATGTACGCAATCAATTCCCTGGCAAGATCAAGGAAATCATTTATGGCCCGGTCGTGTCGGAAGTCGATGTGGAAACCCAGCACGGTATCGTGACTTCCGTCATTACCTCCCGCTCCATCCAGGATCTGGACCTGAAGGTCGGCAGCGAAGTGATCGCCCTGGTGAAATCGACCGAGGTATCGATCGCCAAGGTCCAGTAATCAGTAAAAACCACAGCCAGCTGCCGCTGGCCAGCCTGAATCGCCCTGAGAACTCCCCCTCAGGGCTTTTTTTTGAGCGGATGAGCCCGCACGACTTACAATCGATAGACGAGAAATCACTTTAATGCTATTGTCTATCCTTAGGAAAATATTGCCGCATGGCTAGACAAAATGCGCTGCGCCCTCCTCTGGCGCCCGATAGACTCCCGTACTTCCCAACATACCCACATGCTCAAGAAAATAGTCGCCCTCCTGCTGAGTACGATTGCCACCGCAGCGCTCGCAGTTCCGCTCGGCTCGCAATCCGTGCTGGTCGTCGAAGATGGCACCGGTAAGGTGCTCCTCGAAAAGAATTCCACCGTTCAAGTCCCGATCGCCTCGCTGACCAAGCTGATGACCGCCATGGTCGTGCTCGATTCGAAGCAGGACATGGATGCCCCGATCAATATCGACAAGTCCGACGTCGACATGCTCAAGCACAGCACCTCGCGCGTGCCGGTGGGCGCCGAGATTTCGCGCCGCGACGTGCTGCAACTGGCCCTGATGTCCTCGGACAACCGCGCCGCCGCCTCGCTGGCCCGCACCTTCCCGGGTGGCACGGCCAGCTTCGCAGCGGCCGTGAACGCCAAGATCAAGAGCCTGGGCCTGACCCAGACCGTGATCGAAGAGCCGACCGGCCTGTCGCCGAATAACCGCTCCACCGCGACCGACCTGGTCAAGATGGCCGTGGCCGCCTCCGCCTACCCGGAAATCCGCCGCATCACCACCGATAAAACGGACATCATCAATATCAATGGCCGCCAGGTGGAGTATCACAACACCAACCGCCTGGTCGGCGCCAAGGGCTGGGATATCGGCATGTCCAAGACCGGTTACACCGAAGAAGCGGGCCGCTGCCTGATCATGCGCATCAAATCCGCCGGCAAGAACGCCACCCTGGTACTGCTGAACGCCAAGGCCAATTCGGCGCGCCTGATGGATGCCTTGAAAATCCGCCGCTTCATGGCCGGCCCCGATGGCGAGCCGGAAGTCGTGGCCGCCGTCAGCACCCGCCACAAGAAGCGCGTGCGCGCCCGCGCCAGCAGCAACCGCCGCCGTCACGCGCCTTAAAACCGCTGAGATATATGGTGTAAAAAAACCGGGCCACGTGCCCGGTTTTGTTTTGCGAATGCCCTTAAGTTAGCGCGCCGCATTGCAATTAAAACCCACGGCAAAGAGCTGGGGGCCTGCCCCGTAGGGACAGGCGGGGCGCAGCCCCTCTCCGGACCCTGTGGTCAGACCCCAGGGGTACGCCGTGGGTTTTAAAATACGTACACCATAGGTATGCTGCGTGCCACAATTAAGCTTTTACAAGCTAAAATTTAGCACGTCAACGCGGTATTCTGCCCTTGAATAGCCCAGCGTTCCTCACTTGCCCAGCAACTCGCGCAGACCAGAAGCGCGCTGGGTTCGCTGGCTGATGGCGTCGAGTAGAACCTGCGGCGTTGGCGACACCAAGGTGAACCATTCACGTGCCCGGGTTATACCGGTGTAGATCAGCTCCCGCGCGATCATCGCGCCTCCATCGCGCGGCAATACCAACACCGTATGGCGGAACTCCGAGCCCTGGGACTTATGTACCGTCATCGCGAACGCGGTTTCCACATTGCGCAGCCGCGTCGCCAAAACACTCCTGACCTGCTCGCCCTCCGAGAAATATACCCGCAGCGAACCGGGTCGCGCGGGATCGGCCAGCGTCAATCCGATGTCGCCATTAAATACGCCGGTGCCGTAATCGTTACGCGTCACCATCACCGGGCGGCCGATATACCACTCTCCCCGCTTGCGCATCAAACCCGCCGTTTCCAGCTTATGCTCGATCGCTTCATTCAATCCGGACACGCCCCATTCGCCGTCACGCACCGCGCATAAAATGCGGAAGGATTCAAAACTCACCAATATATCGTGTACCCAGCGTGCATGCTCCAACGTTCCGGGGCCGGCCTGAATCATCTGCAAATACGTCCGGTACCCGCCTTCGACGCCGGCGCGTCCGGCCAGCGCCAGTTGTAACACCTGCGTCTGCTGAGCCGGCTCTATCCACAGCACCTTGCCGTCCGAATTATTCCGCAGAACATCCTGCGCGGCGGCGACCTGGCCTTGATTGACGGCCAGCGCCAGCGCGCCGATGGCGCCACCGAAGCGCCGGCTTTCGCGCAGCATCACCGTCTGCTGGGCCAGCGCCCCGCCCTTGCCCTGGAACTCGGGCGGGATCAGCTGCCCGGTACTCGCTTCCACAAAGGCCACGGTTGCGGCATCGTAATGACCAGCCTGGGCTTCATGGCACAGGTCGCCCAGCACCGCACCGGCTTCGACCGAAGCGAGCTGATCCTTGTCGCCCAGCAGTATCAACATCGCGTGCGACGGCAAGGCATCCAGCAGCGAGGCCATCATTTCCAGATGCACCATCGATGCCTCGTCGACGATGAGCACGTCGACATCGAGCGGATTACCGGCGTTGTGATGGAAGGCACGGGTATCCGGGCGCGCGCCCAGCAGGCTGTGCAGGGTACGCGCCGATCCCATGCGCGAGGCCAGCTCCCGCAGCGGCAAGGCGCTGCCGACTTTGCCAGCCAGATCGTCCAGCGCCTGATCGATCGATTGCTTGAGACGGGCAGCGGCCTTGCCGGTCGGCGCGGCCAGGGCCACCCGCAGTTGGCCCGCTTCGCGTCCCGCATTGGCGAACAGCAAAGCCAGCAGCCGCGCCACCGTATAGGTCTTGCCCGTACCCGGCCCGCCCGTGATGATGGCCATATTGCCCGACATGGCGATCGCGCAGGCGATCTTCTGCCAGTCCACGCCGCCACGGGGGGAATGCTCGAACAGCCGGTCCAGCCAATGGCGCACCTGCTCCAGATCGGGCTCGCGCCGCAGCAAGGTGCGCGACAGCACTTGCCGCGCGACCAATGTTTCATCGTGCCAGTAACGGCGCAGATACAGGCGCTCGCCATCGAGCACCAGCGGCTGCTCGAAGTCCAGGTCGCCCACCATCCACACGGGCTCGGCCGCCGCCAGCAGGCGCCGCCATCCGGCGACATGCTTCGGCCAGTGCTCCACGCTATCGCGCAGCAACTTCCAGTCTTCCCCGCTCCAGCCCATCAGCCCGGCAGGATCGGCCACCAGCACACCCAGTTCCAGACAGCTGTGCCCGCGCCCTTCCAATTCCGATAGTAACAAGGAAATCAGCTGCAACTCCGGCGATCCACCGCCAACCGAACCGATAAAGCGCGAAAAAGCACCGCTCAGGCGCCGCAACTGGCCATCCTCCGTCAACCGGTCTATCTGCGCCAGCAAGGCGGGGGAATTCAGCTCATTCATGGGTGTCTTCCATTGCCTGTCCGGTTTGATCCAGCAGGCGGTCCAGGCCGTCGAGCAGGGCCGGATCGGGCGCCAGCAGGTAGCAGCCGCGGGTGCGCGGATTGGCGATACCGCGCAGGAACATAAAAATGGCGCCGCCCAGGTGCCGGGACGGATCGTAAGCCTCGCCCAACCGGCTTTGCAGCAGCCGCTGCAGCGCCAGCATATAGATCGCGCCTTGAATATCGTAGCGGTGTTCGGCCATGCCGGCCGCCAGTGCCTGCTTGTGGTAGGCCCCGTCGCCCGCACCCAGCGCGTTGGACTTGTAATCGAGCACCCAGTAGCGTCCCTCGTGCTCGAACACCAGATCGGTAAAACCTTTCAGCATGCCGTGCAACTGGCGCTCCGGCAAGGCCGGCCGGCCTATGCCTTCCAGCAGATGCGCGCGGCACAGCCGGTCCAGCTCGCCCGTGCTCAAGCGTTCGCTGGGGAACCAGAATTCCATCTCGGCCAATACATTGCCGATGGACGACAGGGGCACGCCCAAATCGGGTAGCGCCGTACCCGCCAGCGCGCGCAGCCATTCGACCGTGTCTTCGCGCCGGTGGCCCCAGCCGGCCCGGTCGATGCGGCGGCCCAGCCGGGTGTCGAATTGCGGATCGTCGACCACCGCAAAGCCCTCCTGTCCCATCCATTCCAGCTGTTCGTGCAGGAAATTGCCCGGCACCGAGCCGCGCGGGAAGCGATGCCAGGGCGCGTCGTCGGTGCGTCCCGCCGCCCCGCCCGGGTCCGCGTTACCCAGCAATTTTTCTTCGGTGGCATCGCGCGGCACGTAGAACGGCGTGCCGCTGGCGACCCGCCGCGTCAGCGAACTGAAACTGCCGACCGACCAGTCGCGCTCGAAACGCGCCGTGTACGGCGCCGGCTGCTCCAGCGCGGGCAGTTGCTCTACCCGGCTCAGCAGCGTAAAGCCCGCATCCCGCTCCAGCGTGCGGACCTCCATCGCGGCGCAATCGCCGCGCACGCGCTGCCAGCGCTCCAGCAAATTCTCCAGCGGCAAATGTTCGCCGCCGTTGAGCAGATAACCCAGTGCCGACTCATGCAGGGTGTTCGCGCCGGCCTTGCGGCTTGGCAGCGCCGCCACGCCCAGCCACAGGAAATGGCGGGCCCGCGTCAGCGCCACATACAGCAGGCGCAGGTCTTCCTCGATGCGGGCGCGCTCCACCGCTTCCAGCGCCTCCTCGCTCAGCGCCATATCGAGCTTGCGCACACCCTGCTCATCGCTGTATTCGAAGAAGCTGCGGTTGCGCCGCTCCACCTTGCGCGCCGTGACGGCGAAGGGCAGATACACCAGCGGGTACTCCAGCCCCTTGGATTTGTGCACGGTGACCACCTTGACCAGCTCCGCATCGCTTTCCAGCCGCAGCACGCGCTCGTCGCCGCCGTCGCTGTCGCCATCGATCTGCTCGGCCAGCCAGCGTATCAGCGCCTGTTCGCCATCGAGATGGCGGCTGGCCGATTGCAGCAGCTCGGCCAGATGCAGCAGATTGGTCAGGCGCCGCTCGCCGCCGGCTTCCTGCAACAAGGCCGCCGGCAATCCCAGTTCGTGAATGAAGCGCCGCAGCATGGCCAGCACGCCCTGGCGCTGCCACACGATATGCAAGGCCTTGAGCTGCTCGACCCGCTCCTCCCACGCCAGTTCGTCCGAGGACAGGCGCGCCAGCTCGGCCAGCGCCAGTCCCGCCGTGCGGGTGGCGAAAGCCGCCCGCGCCAGCGCACCGTCGAGCGGATTGGCCAGCGCCGACAGCCAGCGCAGCACGTCGGCCGCCTCTTCGCTTTCGAGCACCGAATCCTTGTCCGACAAATAGACGCTGGCCACCCTGCGCTGCTGCAATGCCTTGCGAATCGCCTTTGCTTCCTTGCGGTCGCGCACCAGCACGGCGATGTCGGCCGGATGCAGGCGCTCAAAGCCGTCCGGCCCCTGGAAGCCGGCGGCGGGATCGTTCAGCTGCGCCACGATATGTTCGGCACAATGCTGGGCAAAGTTTTCGCGGTAGCTGTCCGCCTTCAGATCCTCGGCCAGATTGCAGCACACTGCCATCGCCGGCATCGGCCCGGCGCCATTGGCCAGATACTCCTTGCGGTCGCGCGCGCCCACCGCATCGAAGGGCAGCGGATTCACGCCCTCTTTACGGAAGCGGAAAGCGCCGCGTGCAAAGCCCGACTGCTGCTGCGTGCCCTCCGCGTGCAGGAACAGCTGGTTCACCGCATTGACCAGCGCCGCCGTGGAACGGAAATTGGTACCCAGCTGATAGTGACGTCCTTCGGTCGCCTTGCGCGCCGCCAGATAGCTGTGGATGTCGGCGCCACGGAAGCCATAGATCGACTGCTTCGGATCGCCGATCAGGAACAGGCCATGCGCCGGCTCGTTGTCGGCCACCCGGTACAGCAGATTGAAAATCTGGTACTGGTTCGGCGCCGTATCCTGGAACTCGTCCACCATCGCCACCGGATACTGCTCGGTGATGCGCTTGCGCAGCGCCTCGCCGTTCTCGCCCTGCAGCGCCAGGTTCAGGCGGTCCAGCATGTCGGCAAAGCCGAACTGGTGGCTGCGCCGCTTCAATTCATCCATGCGCCGCGCCACCGCCGCCGCCGCGTGGCGGTACAGCGCATGCGCCAGCGGCTCGATCGCTTTCAGCTTTTCATATAGCGGCGCGACCGCCTCGAAGTCTTCCGGCACCGTGGTCACAAAGCCCTTGGCACAGGCATCCAGGATGCCGTCCGGCGTCAGCCGTTCCCAGGCTTTGTCGCCGATCTCGGGCATCAGCAGATAGTCGTCCAGCGCCCAGGCGCGCAGGCCGTCGAACCATTTGACCAGCGTCTCCGGTTTCATCTTGACGCCGTTGAAGCATTTGGGCGACAGCTCGCGCTGCTGGGCTATCCAGCGTTCCATGCGGCTGGCCCGTTCATGCCAGTCTTCCTTCAATGCGCCCAGTTGCGCGCGCTGCTCGCGCTGGACCCGCGCGATCAGGCCGGCCAGCGCCTCGCGGCTGCCCGTGTTGGCGGCCGGCGCATCGAACATGTCGGCGCGCTTGACCAGCTCGCGCAAGGATTGCTTGAGCGCGCCCACGTCGGGCCAGCAGGCCAGCAAGGGCGTCAGTGCGGCGGCGTTCAGCGGATACACCTGCTGGCGCCAGTAGTCGTGCGCCGCATCCTCGAACAGCGCGTGCTCGTCGCTGAGCAGCTCTTCGTCGAACAGGCTGCCGCTGTCGAAGGCGTGCTCGCGCAGCATGCGCTGGCACCAGGCGTCGATGGTGAAGATCGCCGCCTCGTCCATCGTCTCGGCCGCCAGGATCAGGCGGTGTGCGGCCTGCTGCTGCTCGGCGTGGCTGGGGTAGGACTCCAGCAGCGCATCCAGATAGTCGTCGGGTACGCCGCCCTGGCCACGAAAATAGGCGGCCGCCTCGATCAGGCGTTCGCGTACCCGGTTCGACAGCTCGCGCGTGGCGGCGCGGGTAAAGGTCATCACCAGGATGTCGGCCGGCAGCAGCGGCCGGCCAAAGCCGTCCGCGCCGCCGTGGCCCAGCACCAGCCGCAGGTATAGGGCCGCGATGGTCCAGGTCTTGCCGGTGCCGGCGCTCGCCTCGATCAGGCGCGAGCCGTGCAGCGGAAAGGTCAAAGGTGCCAGTAGTTGGCTCATGCTTGTTCTTCCATCGCCAGTCCTTGGCCCTCTTGTCCATTGATGACGGCCACCGTGATCTGCTGTTGCAGCCAGTCGGCCAGCGGTCCATACAGGGCCTGCGCGCAGTCCTGCCATTCCTCCTGGCTGGCCAGGTCGGCGAAATCGGGCCACATGCGGGCCAGGCACAGGTCCTCGTTTTCGCCGCTGCGCAGATGGTCGCCGTCGTAGATGGCGCGCGGATCGCCTTGCTGCACCAGCGCCAGCGCGGTCTTGCAGGCCACCGGCAGCGGGCGGTTCATGCCGTCGTGCCAGATCGCCACCAGGTCGCCCAGCGCGGCCAGCGCTTCCTCGCGGCCCAGCGGGCGCATCGTCACGATGGCGTCGCGCGCCACCAGCAGGCCGGTCACCGGCATGCCGGCGGCGGCGGCGGCCAGCTGGCGCAGCCACATGGGAATCAGCTTGTCGCCACGGGCCTGGCCGTTTTTATCGGCCACCTTGGACGACATATGGGTCAGCCAGACCGTTTCGGCGCCGTTGCTGCGCAGCTGGTCGACCCAGTCTTCCAGCACCAGCGCGCCGAAACGCAGATTGACGGCCAGCTTGGGTGCGGCCAGCGGGTAACGGGAGCGCAAGGCCAGCCAGGCGCTGCGCACCGGCACCAGATTATCCACCAGCTCGCGCTGCCACTGCTGGCCGATCAGGCCGATCGGCAGCACGCCTTCGCGGGACAGGCGCTCGGCGCACAGGGTCAGGGTGGCGCGCACCTCGCTTAATGCTTCGGGTTCGCCACTGTCGTCGAGCATGGCGTCTTCCAGCACATAGCGTTCCAGTGCGTTCAGCGAGAACGGTTCCTCGTCCTCGCCGACCAGCGCGTCGTCGCCGAACATCACGCCCAGGCGATGGCGGAAGAAGTAGCGCACCGGCTGGCGCACGAAGGCGCTGATGCCTTGCAGCTTGAGGCGGTAGCTTTCGTCGATTTCGAAGGATGGCAGGGATTCTTCCGATGGGGTTGTGGTTGTGGCTGTGGCTGTTGCGGCGTCGGTGCCGGCGGCGTCGTTAGAACCCACGGCAAAGATCTGGGGTCTGACCCGGCGGGTCAGACCCCGGCTTTGGGCCGTGGGTTTACTTTCCGGGCCGCCGGCACCCACGTCGTCATACACACCGTCATCGTGGGCGGCGCGCCATTCGCGGGCGTAGGTCAGCAGGCCCCCCTCTTCAAAATAACGCCGGCTAAAGGGCTGCAGGGCATGCTCGGTGGTGCGCGCATGCAGGTCGAGCTGCCAGCCTGTCACCAGATAGTCGCGCAGCTGCGACACCAGCACCGATGGCGGCTGCTCGCTGTTGTCGCGCACATTGCGTCCCACCCAGCTGATATACAGCTTGTCGCGCGCGGCCAGCACCGCTTCGAGCATCAGGTAGCGGTCGTCGTCGCGGCGCGAGCGGTCGCCCGGTCGCGCCATGCCCGGCTGCGCCAGCAGGTCGAAGTCGGCCTTGGGCGCGCGCCGCGGGAAGTCTCCATCGTTCATGCCCAGCAGGCACACCACGCGGAACGGCACCGCGCGCATCGGCATCAAGGTACAGAAGGTTACGCCGCCGGACACGAACTGGTGGTTCAGCGCCGGTTCGTCGAGCGCGCCCAGCCAGGCCTCGCGCAGTACCGCCAGCGGTACGGCCTCGTCGAACTGCGCGCCTTCGCAGGTGTCGAGCCAGTTGTTCAGCGTATCGTCGAGCAGCGCCAGGGTCAGGCGGTCGCCCTCCTCGCCGCCATCGAAGAAGGTGGCCAGCAGCGCGCGCGCCTGCTCGCCCCATTCGGCCGGCGAACGCGGCTCGGCCAGCACGGCGCGCCAGCGCAGCAGCGCTTCGACCAGTTGCGCCAGCGAGCCGGCCAGCGCCGCATCGAGTCCGCCCACTTCGGCATAGGGTTCGATGCCGGCGAAGCTCTTGCCGCTGCCGCTGGCATAGCCCAGCAGCATGCGCCGCACTCCGAAAATCCAGGCATTCTGCTCGCCCGCCGGCCCCAGTCCCAGGCCGCTGCGGTGGGCCTGGTCCAGCCCCCAGCGCACGCCCGCGCCCTCGATCCAGCGGCCCAGCGTGGGCAGGTCCTCCGCTGCCAGGCCAAAACGGCTGGCCAGCGCGGGCACATCGAGCAGGTCGCGCACTTCGCTCTGGCGGCAGCGCTGCTGCGGCAGGCGCAGCAGCCATTCCAGCGCCACCAGCAGCGGATTGACGCTGCGGTCCTTGACGTCGGCGATCTCGAAGGGAATGTAGCGCGCATCGCTGCGCTTGTGCTGGGCGAACACGGCGTGGATCGCCGCCGAGAAGCTGTCGATATCGGGCACCATCACCACCACATCGCGCGGACGCAGCGCGCCATTGGCGGCGAACATCGCCAGCAACTGGTCGTGCAGTACCTCCACTTCGCGCTGCACGCTGTGGGTTACGTGGAATTCGATCGAGCGGTCGGCGTCCAGCGGCGCCACGCCGGCGTGTTCGGACAGCGGCAGCAATTCGCGCACGGCGGCCTGCAACTGGCCCAGCAGGTGCTCGCCGTCGCCGTCGCTGAACAGATCCAGGCGCAGCTTGTCGTCGCGTCCCTCGGCCTCGGCCTGGGAATCGAATTCATCGAGCATGCGGATAAAGTCGCGTCCCTGCCGGCCCCAGCTCGCCAGCAGCGGATGGCTATGCGCATGCAGCTCTTCCAGCGGAATCTGGCCCAGGTCCTGGCCCTTGCGCAGCTGCTGGCGCCGGTGCGAGGAACGCATCAACTCGCGCCCCTCGATGATATCGCCCCAGTAGTACTGGCAGGGATTGGGCACCGCCAGCAGCACCTGGGTGTGGCGCGCCAGCGCGGCCAGCGCCTGCAGGCTCTGGAACGGCAGCGCCGATACGCCGAACAGCACGATGCGGCGCGGCAGCCGGCTGGCCGGTTCCACGCCAGCCTCGATCGCACGGACAAATTCGGTGTGCACGCTGGCACGGCCCAGGCCGCGCTCCTGCGGCGCCACGTCGGCGTTCACGGCGCGCCACAACTGGCCTTGCCAGCGCTGGTCCGGCGGTAGCGGGAAAGCCTCGCCACGCGCATTGCGCAACTGGTCGCGCCCGGCCGCCCAGTCCTCCAGCCAGTCGGCCCGGTACACCTGGTACTGGTCGAACAGGTCGGCCAGCCGCACGGCCAGTTGCAGGCGCCGCTCCGGATCGCCGTCGCCCAGGAAATGGCGCAGCGGCGCGAAGGCTTCATCCTCCAGCAAGGTCGGCAACAGGCGCATCAGGCGCCAGCCCAGCGGCGATTTATCGAAGGCCGAGCGCACCGGCACCCGCTCGCGCCCCAGCATGCCACGGTAGGTTTCCCACAAAAAGCGCGCCGGCAGCGCCACCCGGGTCGCCGCGCAGACGCGCATTTCCTCGGCCAGCGCGATCTTCAGCCATTCGGCCACGCCGTTCGACTGCACCAGGAAGATGTCCTGCTCCAGCGGCGCCAAAGGATGGTTGCGCAGCCATTGGAAGACGGCGGCGCGCAACTGCTCCATCTGGTTGCCGTGCAAAATAATCAGGCCGGGAAGAATACTGGATGACATGGCGTTCCGATGGATGAGGGGCTGGTGTTCAGCACCATTATCGCCGCAAAACCGTGCCCGGCAAAATGATGCCGGTCAGCCCGGCGCGTGCACCACCAGCTCTTGCGCGATATGCTCCCTGAGCAGCGCCAGCAAGGCATGCATCTGCTCGACCAGCTGGCGCGCGCGGCCTGGATCGGCATCGTGGCGCACGTGCTCCAGCGCCAGACACAGGTCGGCAAAGCTCATGGCGCCGACCGCGCGCGCCGACGATTTGATCCGGTGTCCCAGCTCGGCCAGGTGGACCACATCGTCCTCGGCCAGGGCCGCGTCGATTTCTTCCAGCCCGGCGCGGGCCGACTCCAGGAACAGCAGCGCGTACTTGCGCATCTTGTCCGGCTTGTTGCCGAAGGTCTGGGCCAGCGCCGCCACGTCGAACAGTTCGGCGTCGGACGAGGCCGGATTGCCAGCGGCGCTGTAATGACCGGCAGCCGCCGCCATACCATCCGGCGCCGCGCCAGCCGCCAGGGCAGCAGCCGCCGTGCCAGCGCCAGCACCAGTAGCATCCGTGGCGCCCGCGGCGCTCACGCCGGCCGCGCTTCCCGCATCCGTCTGGCCGGCATTGACCGCGGCCCCCGCCTCCGCGCGGGCCGCGCCGGCGTCGTCGGGACCGAGCCGGCCGGCGGCGCGCGCGCGCTGGTTGATCCAGCGCGACAGCACGCTGAACAGCAGCTTGGGCGCGATCGGCTTGGTGATAAATTCATCCATGCCCGCTTCGATGCAGCGCAGCTGATCCTCGCGTCCGGCATTGGCCGTCATCGCGATCACCAGCGTGCCGGCCAGCTTGGGATGGGCGCGTATCATGCGCGTCGTCTCGAAGCCGTCCATCACCGGCATCTGTACATCCATCAGCACGCAATCGAAGCGCTCCTTGAACAGCAGATCGATCGCCTCCTTGCCGTTGTTGGCCACGCACACGGAGGCGCCGGCGTCTTCCAGCAGTTCCTGGCCCACCTGCTGGCTGAAGATATTGTCTTCCACCAGCAGGATAGCGGCGCCGCGGATGCTGTCGAGGATCTCGGCCTGCAAGGCGTCCTCGCCGGCCGGCAGGAAACTGGTGCCCTTGTCGAGGCGCGCGGTAAACCAGAAAGTGCTGCCCTCGCCCTGGCGGCTCTCCACACCCACGGTCCCGCCCATCAGTTCGGCCAGCTGCTTGCTGATCACCAGCCCCAGGCCGGTGCCGCCGTATTTGCGCGTGGTCGAGTTGTCGGCCTGCTGGAAGGACTGGAACAGCCGTCCCACCTCTTCCTGGCTCATGCCGATGCCCTTGTCCTGCACCTCGAAGCGCACCATCGCGTAGTTGTCGCGGTCTTCCAGCGGCCGCGCGCGGATCACGACCTTGCCGTTTTCCGAGAACTTGATCGCGTTGCCGGCAAAATTGAGCAGCACCTGCTCGAGCCGCAGCGGATCGCCGCGCAGCTGCTGCGACATGCCCGGCCAGATTTCGTACACCAGTTCCAGCCCCTTGGCGGCGGCGCTCTCACCCAGCTGGTTCGAGATATTCGCCAGCAGCGACTGCATGCTGAAGTCCAGCACTTCCAGGTCCATCTGGCCGGCCTCGATCTTGGAAAAATCCAGGATGTCATTGATGATGCCCAGCAGGTGCTGGCCCGAATGGTGGATCTTCTGCAGATAGTCGCGCTGCTTGGGATTGGTCACCGAGCGCAGCGCCAGGTGCGCCATGCCGATGATGCTGTTCATCGGCGTGCGGATCTCGTGGCTCATGTTCGACAGGAAGTCGCTCTTGGCCTGGCTGGCCGCATCGGCCTGCACCTTCAGATTATGCAGCTCGGTCACGTCGGTCGACAGCGCGATCACGGCGGTGACGGCATTGTCGATCTCCACCGGCACCTTGACAGTCCACAGGTGATGCACCACGCCGTCGCGGTCGGTGTACTGGTCCTCGCCCGAGCGCTTGATGCCGTCGCTGAACACCGGTTTGTCCTCGGCCCAGGCGGCGTCGGCCTGGCGCGTGGGCATCAGCTCGCGGTCAAGCTTGCCCACCACATCCTGCACCGGCAAGCCCATGACCTCGGCCATCTTGGCGTTGGCGTAGATGAAGCGCCGGTTCTGGCTCTTCATATACACATGGGCGTCGACGTTGTTGAGCACCGTGTCGAGCAGCACGCGCTGCTTGATGGCGCTGCGGCGCGACGAATACAGCATGAAGCAGTAGGCGTAGATCAGGATGGTGCCGACGAAGCCGGTCATCAGCGCGATCCAGGGGAAGTAGACGTCGAAGCCGGTCAGCAGGTCGCTCTTGCGCACCCGGAAGGCCGCCTTCCACAAGCTGCCGTTGAAATCGATCGGCAGCACCGCTTCGAAATATTCGCGCTCGTGGCCGGGCGGGATCGGCGTGGCCACCATTGAGCCGTTATCGTTGAACAGCAGGCGGTCGCTCGTTTCGATGACCAGGCGGCGCTGCTCCACATCGGTGGTACCGTCGGCGTACAGCATCAGGTGCACCTGGCGCACCGCCATCTCGTCGATCGCGCCCTGCACCAGCTTGGGCACGCTGAAGCCGATGCCGACCGAGCCGACATAGGCCGCGCGCCGCCCGGCCACGTCGTTGAGCGGCATGTCGCGGCGGTACACCGGCAGGCGCATGCCCAGGCCGATGTGCGGCACCGGTTCCTTGACGATGACGGGCTGGCCCGAGGCGCTGACCTGGCCGCTGTCGCGCGACAGCTGGATCGCGCGCCAGATCGCCGGGTTGGCGCCGATATCCACGCCCATCTTTTCGTGCATCAGCGCATCCGGCTCCATATAGGTCAGCACCGCGTACTGCGGGCGCCGGCCGGGCGGGCGGATATCGAACTTGGGGTAGCCGTTCGGACTGACGCTGCGGTCGGCCCGCACCGCCGCCACGAAGGCGTCGCGCTGCGCGTCGCTGATCACCGGCGCATAGTTCAGCGCTTCGATCGCCGGAAAATGCTGAGACAGGTCCAGGCTGGCCACGTACTGGTGAAACTGCAGGCGCGTCAGGTTGTCGGCGGTCTGGAACAGCGCCACCAGGCCGCGTACCAGATCGGAATACGACTTGACCCGTGCCGAGATGCTGTACTGGGTGCTGCGGCTGAGGTTTTCGAAGCGCTGCTCGGCGTCGTCCTCCACCGTTTTATACGCGGCCGCATAGAGCGACAGGCCGATCGCCAGGGCCAATGACAATCCGACGCCCAGGATCAGCGCGCGCGAATTCGCCATTTTTTTCCCTAGCTCACCTAAATATCGCATCGGCCTTCACTTTTTCATCGAATTGGGGACCGCGCCAGCACCACGCCATAGCGCGCCGTCAAACAAATTTGCATAGGAGCAGCATACTATCAATGGCGCCGCCGAACCAGATTTACCTGCCAAACGGCGGCCATGAGTGGTATCAGGCTTCAGAAATGCCCGCGCGCCGCTACCAAGCTGATAGCCATGACGGCCCGGACCAGGCGGGAAATGGCCGGCAGCCGGCCCGCCGATCATGCATAGCATCAATCGTGCGCACCGGAAATGTTAATTCCGCTATTCTTTTTATCAGGAAAAGTCGCCCACACGTCCACGCTATCGCTAAAATAATAGGGTGTACCAAGCCCTTGCCTGGCTCTGCAATAAAGAACATGAACACGGTATTTCCCAAGCTGTTTGACCGGCCCTCGATACTCAACCTGATGTGTTTGCTGCCGTGCAGATTCCCAACGTCCTCCTCGTCAACGACGACCCCGCCAGCCTGTATGCGCTGGAGAGCTTGCTGATCGGTTCCGCCGGCCAGGAGTACCAGCTGGTTACGGCCAGTTCCGGCAAGGAAGCGCTGCGCGCCGTGCTGCAGCAGGAATTCGCCGTGATCCTGCTCGACGTCAGCATGCCCGGCATGGACGGCTTCGAAACGGCCGAGGCCATCCACTCCCATCCCCGTTCGGCCGCCGTGCCCATCATCTTCATCACCGCCCACTACGCCGACGAGATCAGCCGCATGAAGGCCTATCAGAAAGGCGCGGTCGACTATCTGTTTACGCCGGTGATCCCGCAGATCCTGCAGACCAAGGTGGCGGTGTTCGTCGAGCTGACCAAGAAGAACATCGAGCTGCGCCGCCAGTCCGAGGAACTGGCCCGTCTCAACCAGGACCTGCGCGTGCAGCGCCTGCAGGACCTCGAGCGCATCAACGGCGAGCTGGAACAGGAAGTGGCCGAGCGCAAGCTGGCCGAGCAGCGCGCCCACGAACTGTCGACCCGCGACGCCCTGACCAATCTGGTCAACCGGCGCTCGTTGATCCAGCAACTGGAACACGCGGTGGCCATGGCCGACCGCGCCCACAGCGAGTTCGGCCTGCTGTTTCTCGACCTGGACAAATTCAAGCAGGTCAACGACAACTACGGCCACGAGGTGGGCGACGAGCTGCTGCGCCAGGTGGCCGCCCGCCTGACGGCCGCCGTACGCGTGTCCGACGTGGTGGCGCGCCTGGGCGGCGACGAATTCGTGGTGCTGATCGGCGGGCGCGCGGCGGCCGCCAACGCGGCCCGGGTGGCGCGCAAGATCGAGCAGGCCAATGCCCGCCCCTACGACATCGGCAGCCAGCGCCTGCGCACCTCCAGCAGCATCGGCATCGCCCTGTATCCCCAGGATGGCGCGAACGCCGCGGAACTGATGAAGCATGCCGACCTGGCCATGTACCACGCCAAGTTCGATCCGGCGTCGCGCATCAAATTCTTTCACGAAGAATTCAATGTGCGCGAAAAGCAGCGCGAGCGCTGGGCGCAGGAACTGCGCCTGGCGCTGCCCCAGGAGCAGCTCGAGCTGCACTACCAGCCCAAGGTGGCGCTGGCGTCCGGCCAGGTCGACGCGGTCGAGGCGCTGCTGTACTGGCACCATCCGCAGCAGGGCCTGATCGCCGCCGCCGACTTCCTGCCGCACATCCAGGACCGCAGCCTGCTCGACCGCGTCGACACCTTCGTCATCGAGCGCGCCTGTGCCCAGGCCGCGGCCTGGCGCGCGCTGGCCGGCCTGCCGCCGCTGGCGATCGCGCTGAACCTGGCCACCCCGCAGCTGAGCGCCGAGCTGGCCCAGCGCCTGCTGCCAGCCATGCGCAAGCAGCAACTGCCGGCCGGCAGCATCGAAGTCGAACTCAATGAAACCCTGCTGTTCGGCGCCAGCGAGGCCATCGCCCCGCTGCTACGCCAGTTGCAGGCCGGCGGCGTGCGTCTGGCGCTGGACGAATTCGGCAGCGCGCGCTCCTCGCTGGCGGCCTGCAAGCGGCTCCAGCTCGACACCCTGAAGATCGCGCCCGACTTCATCCATGCCATCGGCAACGAGCAGGGCGGCAGCGAGATTGTCGCCGCCGTGGTCCATCTGGCGCGCGCACTGAAGATGCGGGTAGTCGCGCTCGGCGTCGACAGCGCCGTCCAGCTGCAACTGCTCGCCACCCTCGATTGCGACCAGTATCAGGGCCCGCTGTTTTGCGCACCCCTGCCGGCCGAGGCGCTGCTCGCCACGCTGTTCCCCGACACGCTGGACGGTGCCTGCGCCGCGTCCCGGCCGCCCCACCCTATTCAAACTCAACAACTCAAAGCGCGAGGATCTAGTCCATGAATAATATGACCGACATGGCCGAACAGCTGGACATCAAGCTCCTGCTGGCCACCCTGATGGCGCTGAAAAAGGGCGATTTCGCCGCCCGCATGCCATCGGACTGGACCGGCATGTCCGGCAAGATCGCCGACACCCTCAACGAAATCATCGAGACCAAGGAAAAAATGGTCAGCGCGGTGACGGAAGTGAGCCGGGTGGTGGGCCGCGAAGGTCGCCTGACCCAGCGCGCCTATGTGCCGAACGTGGTGGGCGGCTGGGCCACCATCATCAGTTCGGTCAACACCCTGATCGACGATCTGGTGCGTCCGACCACCGAAATGGCGCGCGTGATCGGCGCCGTGGCCAAGGGCGATCTGTCGCAGACGATGGCGCTGGAAGTGGACGGCCATCCGCTCAAGGGCCAGTACCTGCGCGCGGCCACCACCGCCAACACCATGGTCGAACAGCTGTCCTCGTTCTCGTCCGAAGTGACGCGGGTGGCGCGCGAGGTCGGCACCGAAGGGAAACTGGGCGGCCAGGCCCAGGTCAAGGGCGTGGCCGGCACCTGGAAGGACTTGACCGATTCGGTCAACTCGATGGCCGGTAATCTGACCTCGCAGGTGCGCAACATCGCCGAGGTGACCACCGCCGTGGCCAATGGCGACTTGTCCAAGAAGATCACGGTCGACGTGCGCGGCGAGATCCTGCAACTGAAGGACACCATCAACGTGATGGTGGACCAGTTGCGCTCCTTCGCCTCCGAAGTGACGCGGGTGGCGCGCGAGGTCGGCACCGAAGGGAAACTGGGCGGCCAGGCCTATGTGCCGGGCGTGGGCGGCACCTGGAAGGACTTGACCGATAACGTCAACTTCATGGCCTCGAACCTGACCGGCCAGGTGAGGAATATCGCGGCCGTGACCACCGCCGTGGCCAACGGCGACCTGTCCAAGAAGATCACGGTGGACGTCAAGGGCGAGATCCTGGAACTGAAAAACACCATCAACGTGATGGTGGACCAATTGTCCTCGTTCGCGTCGGAAGTGACGCGGGTGGCGCGCGAGGTCGGCACCGAAGGGAAACTGGGCGGCCAGGCCCAGGTGAAGGGCGTGGCGGGCACCTGGAAGGACTTGACCGACTCGGTCAACTCGATGGCGGGTAATCTGACCGGCCAGGTACGTAACATCGCCGACGTGACCACCGCCGTGGCCAACGGCGACTTGTCCAAGAAGATCACGGTCGACGTCAAGGGCGAGATCCTGGAACTGAAGAACACCATCAACGTGATGGTCGACCAGCTGAACTCCTTCGCCTCCGAAGTGACGCGGGTGGCGCGCGAGGTCGGCACCGAAGGGAAACTGGGCGGCCAGGCCAACGTGCCCGGCGTGGCCGGCACCTGGAAGGACTTGACCGACGGCGTGAACTCGATGGCGGGCAATCTGACCGGCCAGGTGCGCAACATCGCCGACGTGACCACCGCCGTGGCCAATGGCGACCTGTCGAAAAAGATCACGGTCGACGTCAAGGGCGAGATCCTGGAACTGAAAAACACCATCAACGTGATGGTCGATCAACTGTCCTCCTTCGCGTCGGAAGTGACGCGGGTGGCGCGCGAGGTCGGCACCGAAGGGAAACTGGGCGGCCAGGCTTATGTGCCGGGCGTGGGCGGCACCTGGAAGGACTTGACCGATAACGTCAACTTCATGGCATCGAACCTGACCGGCCAGGTACGCAACATCGCGGCGGTGACCACCGCCGTGGCACGCGGCGACTTGTCCAAGAAAATCACGGTGGACGTGAAGGGCGAGATCCTGGAACTGAAGGACACCATCAACGTGATGGTGGATCAACTGTCCTCGTTCGCATCGGAAGTGACGCGGGTGGCGCGCGAGGTCGGTACCGAGGGCAAGCTGGGCGGCCAGGCCAATGTGTCCGGCGTGGCCGGCACCTGGAAGGATCTGACCGAGAACGTCAACCAGCTGGCGGCCAACCTGACCAACCAGGTGCGCGCGATCGCCGAGGTGGCCACCGCCGTGACCCGCGGCGACTTGTCCCGTTCGATCCAGGTGGAGGCGCGCGGCGAGGTGTCCTACCTGAAGGACAACATCAACGAAATGATCCGCAACCTGAAGGACACCACGCTGAAGAACGCCCAGCAGGATTGGCTCAAAACCAATCTGGCGCGCTTCACCCGCCTGCTGCAAGGGCAGCGCGACCTGCAGGCCGTGACCAAGCTGATTCTGTCCGAGCTGGCGCCGCTGGTGTCGGCCCACCACGGCGTGTTCTATATGATGGATTCGCAGGAGAGCGACGCGCGCCTGCGCATGATCGCCAGCTATGGCTACCGTTCCAGCCGCAAGCTGCCCACCTCCTTCCTGCCGGGCGAAGGCCTGGTCGGCCAGTGCGCGCTGGAGAAAAACCGCATCTGGCTGACCGATGTGCCGCGCGACTACATCGTGGTGTCGTCCGGCCTGGGCGCGGCGCCGCCGACCAATATCGTGGTGCTGCCTATCCTGTTCGAGCAGCAGGTCAAGGCGGTGATCGAGATCGCCTCGCTGGACCGCTTCACCGAAACCCACCTGTCCTTCCTCGACCAGCTGATGGAATCGATCGGCGTGGTCCTGAACACCATCGAGGCCAATAGCCGCACCGAGTCGCTGCTGACCCAGTCGCAGTCGCTGGCCCAGGAACTGCAACAGACCAACCAGGAACTGGCCGAAAAAGCCCGCCTGCTGTCCGAGCAGAACATCGAGGTGGAACGCAAAAACCGCGAAGTGGAACAGGCCAAGCTGGCGCTGGAAGAAAAAGCCACCCAGCTGGCGCTGTCGTCCAAATACAAATCCGAGTTCCTGGCGAATATGTCGCACGAACTGCGCACTCCGCTCAATTCCCTGCTGATCCTGGCCCAGCAATTGAGCGACAACCCCGAGGGCAATCTGTCGGGCAAGCAGGTCGAATTCGCCAAGACCATCCACGGCTCCGGCTCCGACCTGCTGACCTTGATCAACGATATCCTGGACCTGTCCAAGATCGAGTCGGGCACCGTCACGCTGGATGTGTCGGAATACCGCTTCCAGAACCTGCGCAATTATGTGGACCGCACCTTCCGCCACATGGCCGAGGCCAAGCACCTGGGCTTCACGGTGGACCTGTCGGAGACCCTGCCGACGGCCATGATGACCGACACCACGCGCCTGCAGCAGGTGCTCAAGAACCTGCTGTCGAACGCCTTCAAGTTCACCAACCACGGCCAGGTCTCGCTGGTCATCAGTCTGGTGAAGAGCGGCTTCTCCAGCGACCACGCCAACCTGCTGCATGCCGACGCGGTGCTGGCCTTCGCCGTCACCGACACCGGCGTGGGCATCGCCTCGGACAAGCTGCAGCTGATCTTCGAAGCCTTCCAGCAGGCCGACGGCTCGACCGCCCGCAAATACGGCGGCACCGGCCTGGGCCTGTCGATCTCGCGCGAACTGGCGCGCCTGCTGGGCGGCGAGATCCGGGTCGAGAGCGTGGTCGGCAGCGGCTCCGTCTTCACCCTGTTCCTGCCGTATAACCGCGCCGGCTTCGTCAACTACGATCTGAACCGCCAGGCACCGGCGCGCCTGACCGCCCCGCTGCCGGCGCCACAGGTGGTCTATACGCCGCAGACCGAGCATTCCGCCATGCACCTGCCGGTCACGCTGGACGAGGATATGGGCGAACTGGGCTCCACCAGCGACGACCGCAGCCTGATCGCGGCCGGCGACCCCTCGGTGCTGATCATCGAGGACGACGAACGCTTCGCCAAGGTGGTGCTGGAGTTCGCGCGCGAGAAGAACTTCAAGGGCATCGTCACCCACCACGGCGACTCGGCCCTGAGCCTGGCGCGCGACTACCTGCCGTCGGCGATCCTGCTCGACCTGGACCTGCCCGATATCGATGGTTTCACCGTGCTCGACCGCCTGAAACGCGACCCCAGCACGCGCCATATTCCGGTGCATGTGATGTCCAGCCTGCGCGAGCGCGAACGGGCGCTGCGCCAGGGCGCGATCTCCTATCTGAACAAGCCGATCAGCAAGGACACGCTGCAGGAGGAGTTCAGCCGCATCCAGAAATTCCTGTTGGGTGGCAAGCGCAGCCTGCTGGTGGTCGATGACGAGCAAATGCAGCGCGACGCCATCGTCGCCCTGATCGGCGACGCCGACCTGCGCATCGTCGCCGTCGACACCGGCGCCGCCGCGCTGGAGGCGCTGCGCACCGACCGCTTTGACTGCATGGTGCTGGACCTGACCCTGCCCGACATCAGCGGCTTCGAGCTGCTCGACGCGATCGGCAAGGATGCCTCGCTGCGCGACCTGCCGATCGTGATCAACACCGCCAAGGACCTGAACCGCAAGGAAGTGGCCAAGCTCAAACGCTACGCCAAGACCATCGTGGTCAAGGATGCCCGCTCGCCCGAGCGCCTGCTGGACGAAACGGCGCTATTCCTGCACCGCTCGCAGGCCAGCCTGCCGGAACTGCAGCGGCGCATGCTGGAAGAGATCCACGCGGCCGACGCCGGCCTGGCCGGGCGCAAGGTGCTGATCGTCGACGATGACCTGCGCAACATCTTCGCCCTGTCCTCGCTGCTGGAACGCCAGCAGATGCAGGTGTCCTTCGCCGAAAACGGCCGCGACGGCATCGAGGTGCTGGAAAAAGATCCGAGCATCGAGATCGTCCTGATGGACATCATGATGCCGGAGATGGACGGCTACGACACCATGCGCGCGATCCGGCGCATTCCCAAGTTCCGTTCCCTGCCCATCATCACCCTGACCGCCAAGGCCATGAAGGGCGACCGTGACAAATGCATCGCCGCCGGCGCCTCCGACTACATCACCAAGCCGGTCGATGTGGCCCAGCTGCTGTCGCTGATGCGGGTTTGGCTGCACTGATGGGAGCGCCCATGGACAGCGCCATCGCGCCGGCCCAGATGCTGGCGGCGCTGCGCGGCGAACTGGAACTGGACTTGCTGATGGAGGCCATGCTGCAATGCTACGGCTTCGATTTTCGCGGCCACGAGCGCAGCACCCTGACGCGCAGGCTGCACGCCGAGCTGCGGCGCCAGGGCTTGCGCAGCCTGTCGGCGCTGCAGGACCGCATCCTGCACGAGGATGGCGCCATCGGCGCCGTGCTGCGCGCACTGCTGCTGGCGCAGGCCCGGCCTTTCGACGATGCCGAGGAGGCGGCCCAGCTGCGCCAGCTGCTGGGCAGTTGCCTGCACGGGGCGGCGCTGCCGCGCGTGTGGCTGGCCGACTGCGCCGGCGCGGGCCAGGCCTGGACGCTGGCGATTTTGCTGCACCAGCAGCAGTTGTTGGCCAATACCGAGATCTACGCCACCGTCGCCAGCGAGGAACAGCTGGCGGAAGCGCGCCAGGCCAGTTTCGCGCTGGCCGATTTCGCCGGCTATCAAGAGAACTATGTGCGCGCCGGCGGGACCGGCGAGCTGCTCGACTATTTCGAGCGCGACGGCGACCGTGCGCGGCTCAAGCCCGAGCTGCGCAGCCACATCGTCTGGGCCCAGTACAATCTGGTGACCGACGCATCGTTCAATGAATTCCAGCTGATCGTGTGCAGGCGCGCCCTGCCCGACTTCGGGCCGATGCTGCGGCGCAGGGTACAGCAGCTGTTCCACGCCAGCCTGGCGCCTTTCGGCATGCTGGGACTGGACCGGCCACTGGCGGCCGACGACGAACTGGCCGGGCTGTATCAGCCGGCGCTGCCGGGGCAGCCGTGGTATCGCCGCACAGGCTAAAATCGGGGCTGAAGCCAGCGTGCCACGACGCTTGCGTACACCCACGGCAAAGAGCCGGGGTCTGACCCGCCGGGTCAGACCCCAGGGTTACGCCGTGGGTTTCAAGCTGCGCCGCCGGCCCGCTAAGCGGGCACCATCGCTGCCCTACTGCGCCGCCGCGCTGGGACGCGCGGCGATGCGGTCGCGCCAGGCCTGCACATGCGCAAAACCTTCGTCGCCCGGACGGAACTTGAGCAAGCCACGCCCGAACTCCAGCGCGCAGAAGGCGGTGATATCGGCAATGGTAAACCGCGCCCCGGCCACGAACTCCTGCCTGGCCAGCGTCTCGTCGAGCCACTTGACGGTCTCGCGCATCTTGATCGCCTGGGTCGCGCCAAACTCCGGATACTGCGGCTGCTCCAGCACGCCCATCGCCGGATTGGTATGCCGCACCGCGTTCGCGATCCCCAGGAACAGATTGAGCTCCACCCGGCGATCGGCCATTTCAATAAAGGCACGCTCCTCGAAACCCTCCCCCATCAAATTCGGCTCGGGCGCGAAACCCTCCAGCCAGGTGCAGATCGCGCGGGTTTCACACAGCACGCGGCCATCGTCGAGCTGCAGCGCGGGCACCCGCGCCAGCGGATTGAGCGCGCGGAAAGCCTCGCTCTTGTGCTCATTGACCATGATATTGACCTGCACGGACTCGACGCCCTCTATCCCTTTTTCCGCGATAAACATGGCAACCCGGCGTGGGTTCGGCGCGCGCGACATGGTGTACAACTTCATCTGCAGTCTCCTGTTTGGCTCTATCGGTTTGCTTGAGTACTACCGCAACACTTGTATATTACAGGCGCGACTGGCCCGTCTCCAGCATCTTGCGCGCCTCGATTGCGAACTGCTCGGTTTTCTCGGCGCTGCTGTTGCGGTCCAGCCTGGACTCGGGCAGCAGGATGCCGCGCTTGACGGCGGGCCGCTCGGCCACGGCCTTGATCCAGCGCTGCAGATGCGGCAGCTCTTCCACCGACACGCCCGACCAGGAATGGGTACGCACCCAGGCCCAGTTGGCGATGTCGGCGATCGAATAGTCGCCCGCCAGATATTCATGCTCCTTCAGGTGGCCGTCCAGCACCTTGAACAGGCGCCGGCTCTCGCCCTGGTAGCGGTCGATCACGGCCTGGATTTTTTCGGGGAAGTAGCGGAAGAACACGTTCGCCTGCCCCATCATCGGACCGATGCCGCCCATCTGGAACATCAGCCACTGCAATACCTGCGAACGGCCCTTGGCGTCGGCCGGCATCAGCTGGCCGGTTTTCTCGGCCAGGTAGATCAGGATCGCGCCCGACTCGAACACGGCGAAATTGTCGGCCGCGCGGTCGACGATGGCGGGTATGCGTCCGTTCGGATTGATCGCCGTAAACCAGGGCAGCTTTTGTTCATTGGACGTCAGGTCGAGCGCATGCAGGGTATAAGGCAGCGCCAGTTCTTCCAGCGCGATGGAAATTTTGTGGCCGTTCGGCGTCGCCGCCGTGTACAGATCGATCATCGTTCTCCCTTTCCATTTTGAGGCGGCGCAGCGGCCGCGAACGGTCGATCATAATCCGATTTGCGCACTTCTGCCGGCGCCAATCGGATTGGCAAGAACGCTTGCCGAGTTGACAATAACACGCCGGCATCTTAGATTGACGGTCGGCATACGCGCGCCATCCGCGCCCGCCTGCCCTCGTCAGCTCTTCTACCCATAAAGGCACACTCGCATGCACCGCAAACTGATATCGGCCGCCGTTCTCACCCTGATCGGCCTAAGCGCCCTTCCTGTCGGCGCCAGCGCCGCCGCCAGACCCGGCGCCGCCCTGGCCCAGGGCCAAATCACCACCCAGTTGCCGCGCAATGCAGTGCCCAGCCACTACGCCGTCTCGCTGACGCCGGATGCGGCGGCCGCCACCTTCAGCGCCAGCGTCACCATCGCGCTCGATCTGCGCCAGCGCAGTTCCAGCATTACGCTGAACGCGGCCGACCTGGCCTTTAGCAGGGCCGCCATCAGCGCCGGTCCCGGCCAGCCGGCGCGGCCAGCCAGCCGCATCGCCGTCGATGAAGACAGGCAGACCGTCACGCTGCACTTCGCCGCGCCGCTGGCGGCCGGCAACTACCAGCTCAAGCTCGATTACAGCGGCAAGATCGGCAGCCAGGCCAGCGGCCTGTTCTCGCTCGACTACGACAATGCCCAGGGACGCCAGCGCGCCCTCTACACCCAGTTCGAAAACTCCGATGCGCGGCGCATGATTCCATCCTGGGACGAACCGGGCTACAAGGCCACCTTCGCGCTGGAAGTCACGCTGCCGGGCCAGCAGATGGCGGTGTCGAATATGCCGATTTCCAGCAGCACCGATCTGGCCGACGGCCGCAAGCGGGTGCGCTTCGCCACCACGCCGCGCATGTCGACCTATCTGCTGTTCTTCGCGGCGGGCGACTTCGAACGCGCCACCGTGAGCGAAAGCGGCGTCGAACTGGGCGTGATCACCCAGCGCGGCGCGCTGCCGCAGGCCCGCTTCGCCCTCGACGCTTCGGCCGCCATCCTGCGCGAATTCAACGACTACTTCGGCGTACCCTATCCGCTGCCCAAGCTGGACAATATCGCCGCGCCTGGCCGCAGCCAGTTTTTCGACGCGATGGAAAACTGGGGCGCCATCTTCAGCTTCGAACAGGCGCTGCTGCTCGACCCGCGCATCTCCACCCAGTCCGACAAGGAAGCGGTGTTCCTGACGGCGGCCCATGAAATGGCGCACCAGTGGTTCGGCGATCTGGTGACGATGGCCTGGTGGGACGACCTGTGGCTCAACGAGGGCTTCGCCTCGTGGATGGAGAGCCGCACCACCGCGCGCCTGCATCCGGAATGGAATTCGACCCTGGCCGCCGTCGACGTGCGCGAACGCGCGATGGAACGCGACGCCATGGCCACCACCCATCCGGTGGTGCAGCATGTGGCCACCGTGGAACAGGCCAGCCAGGCCTTCGACAGCATCACCTACGCCAAGGGCGAGGCGGTGATCCGCATGCTGGAAAACCATGTGGGTGAAAACGCCTGGCGCGAAGGCGTGCGCGCCTATATGCGCCAGCATGCCTATGGCAGCACCGTGTCCGACGATCTGTGGCGCCTGGTGGAAAAGGCGGCAAAACAGCCGATCACCGCGATCGCCCACGACTTTACGCTGCGCGCCGGGGTGCCGCTGATCAGCATCAGCGAAGCCGTATGCCGCAACGGCAGCACCCGGCTCAAACTGGTGCAAGGCGAGTACGCCAAGGACCAGCCGGGTAAAAAACCGGGCAGCTGGCGTGTGCCGGTGGTGGCGCAGACGGTGGGCGGCACGCCAGTGCGCACCGTCGTCGCCGGCGGCAGGGCCAGCCTGACGGTGCCGGGCTGCGGCGCGGTGCTGCTCAACGCCGGCCAGGCCGGCTATTACCGCACCCTGTACCAGCCCACGCTGTTCAAGGCGCTGGCGGCGGACTTCGGCAAACTGGCGGCCATCGACCAGCTGGGCGTGATGGCCGACAGCTGGTCGCTGGGACTGGCCGGCATGCAGGACGCGTCCAGCTTCCTGACGCTGGCGCAGGCCACGCCGCTCAGTGCCGACTCCCAGGTCTGGGGCCGCACCGCCGCCACCTTCAGCGCAATCAACCGCCAATACCAGGGCGATGAAGCGCGGCGCCAGCGCTTTACCGCCTTCGCCATCGCACGCCTGACGCCGGTGATGGCGCAGACCGGCTGGATCGCCAAGGAGGGTGAAGCCCAGCCGCTGGCCAATCTGCGGGAAGAATTGATTTCCACCCTGAGCGCCCTGGGCGATCCGGCCGTCATCGCCGAGGCGCGGCGCCGCTACGCCCTGCGTGCCAGCGATCCGGCGGCACTGCCCGCCGCGCTGCGCCGCGTGATCCTGGCAGTGGTGGCACGCCACGCCGACAGCGCCGGCTGGGACGAGTTGCGTGCCGAGGCCAAGGCCGAGAAATCGGCCCTGATCCGGCGCGAGCTGTACGACCTGCTGGCCAGCGTCGACGACGCCGCGCTGGCACGCCGCGCGCTGGAACTGTCCATCAGCGAGGAACCGGGCGCCACCAACAGCGCGGCCATGCTGAACGCGGTGGCGCTACGCCATCCCGACCTGGCCTTCGATTTTGCGCTGGCCCATCTGGAGCAGGTCAATGCCATGGTGGACGCGTCTTCGCGCAGCCGCTACTTCCCAGGCCTGGGCGGCGGTTCGGCCGATCCGGCCATGCGGGACAAGCTGCGCGCCTACGCCAAGGCGCATCTGCCGGCCGGCGCCGATGGCGACGTCAAGACCGCGATTGCCAGCATCGGCTACCGCATCCAGGTGCGCCAGCAGCGCCTGCCGCAGATCGACGCCTGGCTGGCCGCGCACTGAGGCTCGCACTGAGGCCATTTCGGCCCGCGCCGCGGCCTTCCGGCCGCACAAAAAAAGAGCCGGCGGCATCGTGAGATGGCGCCGGCTGGAAACGCTGGTTAGGCGTGGGGATGTCTGGGGCCCGGCGGCTGTTGCGCCGCGCGGAAAATTCGTGCCGGTCCTAGGGTCCGGCAACCTGGCGCCCGGCTTAAACCGCGCGCTACAGGTGTTACTTTGCCAGCAATCGGCAAACCCAGGCTTAGGACTTCATTAAGACGGCCGCAATCTGGCCAGATTGGCATCGGCTTTACTCCATTGTTCAATATGGATTATTTTCTAATGATTTATTTTCGTTGAAATCGGACGATTTTATTTGTTCAGGAAAAAAGACAATTCCCCGGTTCTTCTTGCATTCGCATTTTCCCAATAGTAAATTCAAATCAGACTGCGCATTCTCATCGCCACTTAGGAAATGACATCATGCATGATAAAACTGGCCGGTTTGTCCTCTACGCAACGCTCGCCACCTTGATGGGCTCGGCCCACGCGGTGGAAAGCAGTTTCAGCGGTTTTGCCCAGCTCAGCGTGGGCCGCGTGCTCGGCGGCGATCCGACCAGCGGCCAGGGCGGCAGCGCGCCCTACCCCCTGAATGCCAAGCCGGGCTACAGTTACACCTGTTCCTGCTTTGCGGCCAATTATGAATATGCCGGGGTCTACGAATACCACAAGACCGATATCAAGAGCGAGTCGCTGGCCGGGGTCCAGGGCAGCTTCAAGTTCAGTCCGGCGGTATCGGCCACGCTGCAACTGGTCGCGCGCGGGGTCGACAGTTCGGTCGAAGCCGACTGGGCTTACGGCACCTATAAAATCAACGATAACTTCACCGTGCAGGCGGGCCGCAAGCGCCTGCCGCTCTACTATTATTCCGACTATATGTATGTTGGCTATGCCTATCCGTGGATACGCCCTTCGCAGGATTTATACGCCTGGCAGATTTATTCCTATGACGGCATTAATCTGATGTATTCGGAAAATATCGGCGACTGGACCATCAGCGCGAATGGCTGGATAGGCCAGCGTAAGACCAAGGATAACGCCTTATTGGGCAGACTCTATTACTCGACCCAGATCGACGAGAGCTGGAAGAAAATGGCGGGCGCTTATCTGGACGTCAGCAACGATATCTTCGCCGTGCGCGGCGTGTATATGCACACCGTGGTCGAACGCTATTCGGTCAGCAACGGCGTGCGCTCGCTGGTCATGACGGGCGCCAACGGCGACTTCGTCAACAACGTCGGCCAGGCCTTCTATGGCATCTCGCTGAATATGGATTACCGCAACTGGATCGTGCGCAGTGAACTGAACTATATCGACCGCCCCTCGGTCAAAAATACCTATACGGCCATGTCCTATTCCGGCGGCTACAAATTCGGCGCCCATACCGCCCTGCTGTCGTGGTCGCAGTTCCGCGAGCGCGCCGCCTACTGGCCCAATGGCACGGAAAAGCATTCGACCACGTCGCTGACCTACCGCTGGGACTTCGCCAGCTCGCAGGCGCTCAAGGTCCAGTACGACCGCATCAAGGATGAATCCAAATTCCTGTTTACCGGCGATGCGAATCTGCTGTCGGCTTCCTGGCAAACCGTTTTCTGAACGAGAGTGCAATCAACATGAAACCCTTCCTACGCAGCGCAATTGCCGGCGTGAGCTTGATCTGCAGCACCCACGCGATGGCCGAAATCGCCGTCATCGTCAACCCCAAGAATCCCGCCACGCGCATGTTCTCCGAGCAGGCGTCGCAATTTTTCATGGGCAAGTCGTCGATGTTCGTGCCTTTCGACCAAAGCGAGAAATCGGCGATCCGCGCCGATTTTTACCAGAAGATCGCCGGCAAGGATATTTCCCAGGTCAAGGCCAACTGGGCCAAGCTGGTATTTACCGGCAAGGCCACCCCGCCGGCCGAACTGCATTCGAGCGCCGACGTCAAAAAAGCCGTCGCGGCCGATGTCAACGGCATCGGCTATATCGAAAAGTCGGCGGTGGACGATACGGTCAAGGTGATCCTGACCATACCCTGAGCGGGAAGGAAGCGGAGCGGCGCCATGCCGCCCCGCGTGCATTGGTGCCGATGTTGAAGGCCACCGGCTAGCCTGCCGAGTCATGCTCCGTGAGCACCTTGCCAGCTTGGACAAGGAGAGCAACTGGAGCGCGCTGGGATCAGCGAGACGAATCATAGCGGGGCAATGTGACGCCGCAATGACGCCACGGTGACGCCTGAATGACCCGCCAATCAGCAGATGTCAGTGTCCGCATCAGCAGATACACTGCGTCGAGCTACTGCTTCGTTGCAATGGCGGCTTGCTTGGCTTGTGCCACTTTCTTCTTTGCCGCCAGTACCTTGGGCTGAGCCCCTTGGTCTTCACACTTGGTCGCTCGCTGATCCGCAGGAATCACCTCCGCAACAAGTCGCAAATTGAATGCATTCAAAACCTTGCTGATCGTGTCAAGCCGAGGCTGGCTATTCGCGCGCAATGCCTTGTACAGCCCCTCGCGGGCCAAACCAGTCTTCTGAGCGATATCCGCCATGCCACGAGCGCGAGCGACATTTCCCAGCGCTTGGGCCACCAAGCCCGCATCACCACACTCCAATGCTTCAGTGAGGTATGCGGCGATAGCCTCATCGCTGGTCAGATATTCGGAGGCGTCGAACTCGTCGAGCTCCAGACTTTCTAAATCTTCCATTGTAAGGTTGTGCTCGTTGGCCATGGTGACGCTCCTAAATAACTATGTGAATCTTCACGGGTTCCACTATTTCTTGCGTACAGTTGGCTTGGTTGCCAACGCTGAGACCGCCTTCTTGGCATCTGCTCGCTTCTTTTCCAGTTCTTGGACCGTCTTGCGTGCTTGATTGATATCTGTTTGCTGAGTTCTTTTGGTCCCGCCACCGAGCAGCAAAATAAGGGTTCCACCCACCTCAATGTAGTAGATACGCCAGCCAGAACCTAGATGGATGCGCAACTCATATACGCCATTGCCAACAGGCTCAACATCTCCTGGGAGCCCCTTTTCCAGTCTCTCGATCCGTTGAGAGATTGCCGACCGGATTGTCGCGTCGGACAATCCATCGAACCATTCTCTGAACCTCTTGGAGCGCTGCGCGGTTTTCATCCGTTCATTGTATTCGCTCGATTACCGATCATCAATCAAACCTTATGCCGCCAAGATGAAGTTGCGCGGTTTCAGTGTTGAAGTGGAAACGTTGCGGCAAAGTAGCCGCCGCAGCCGAATCGTGCTACGGTGCAATCTTCCCTTCCTAGAGGATTGCCATGACTGTTAGGCCTGCGCAGCGCCCGTCCAAGGTTTACACCCTCCTGTTCATTGCTAGCTTGGGCATCCTGCTGGCCGCCTGCGCGCCGCTCAGCGAAGTAGCGCCCCCCGCCAACGTACCGGTGCCGCCGCCATCCCTACCCGTCGACCCAAGCGCGGCAGCCGCTAAACCAAGCCAGCAGGCACGCCTGAGCATCGATACGCAACGTTCGCTGATCGCCATCACCGTGCGCCGCGCTGGCCCGCTGGCCAGACTGGGCCACGACCATGTGATCGCCAGCCGCCATATCGACGGCTATGTCGACCGTGCCCAGGGTATCGCCGAGTTGACCTTCCCCCTGAACGCCCTGACCGTCGACGAAGCCGAGCTACGCAGCGCCGCCGGCATGGTCACCCAGCCCAGCGCGGACGCGATCGACGGCACCCGCCACAATATGCTGGTGCGGGTACTGGAGGCGGAGCGCTACCCGCAGGTCGCGGTGCGGGCCCGGCGCGGCGCGGCCGGCGAAGGGCTGCAAGTGGAGCTGAGCCTGCATGGCGTGACGCGCACCCTGAATATTCCAGCCCTGATAGAAGAGCGTGATGGCGCGCTGACCGTCAGCGGCACGGTGGCGTTGAAACAAAGCGACTTCGGCATCGTGCCGTTTTCCGTCATGGGCGGCGCGATCGCCGTGCAGGACCTGATGGAATTGCGCTTCAGCATAGTCACGCAAGGTCGCTAAGCCGTCGCGCTCACCAAATCCAGGCGAAAAAAAACCGCGGCATCGCTGCCGCGGAAAAAGTTTCAAATCGGGAGAGACTTGAAAGAGCATCGCCATTGTCACGCTGTGGCGTGACAGGGTGATGACAGCGCTACGCGTTGACAATGCCGGGCGCAGCGGACTATGCTGGAGCAATAATAAGGAGTTCCCATGCCCGCGACGCCGCCGCTTGCCTTGGCCGAACTACTGATGCGCGACATCGCCCAGAGCGAGAATGGCATCGCCGTGCTCGACCCGGATAACATCTTCCTGTACCACAACCATGCGTTCGCGCATATGTTCGGCCTGCTCGACGATCCCATGATCGGCCGCAGCAACGACGACATGATGACCCTGCTCTACACCAAGCGCAGCGGCCCGAAGATTCAATCCGGCTCGCTGCAGGAGTGGTTGGACCTGGTGCATAGCCGCCAGCGTTCCGAGCGTTTCCGCAGTTTTGAAGTCGATCTGGTCGATGGGCGCTGGCTGCTGCTCAGCGAGCAGGTGCATGAAGGCGGCGAAGTCGTCATGCTGTGCACCGACATCACGCGCCAAAAAATGATCGAGCTCGACCTCAAGCAAGCCCATGCCGACCTGGAGCGGCTGGCCATGACGGACGAGCTGACCGGCATCCCCAACCGGCGCAATTTCCTGCAACGGCTGGATGCGGAACTGGTGCGCGCCCAGCGCTACCGGCACCCGGTCTGCCTGGCCATGCTCGACCTGGACCACTTCAAGCGCGTCAACGATACTTACGGCCATCCGGCCGGGGACGAGGTGTTGCGCCACTTCACCCGGTTTTTGGTGCAGCACCTGCGTAACGTGGATATCGTCGGCCGCCTGGGCGGCGAAGAGTTTGCCGTGATTCTGCCGGAAACCAAACTCGACGACGCCCTGTTCGTGCTGCGCCGGGTGATAGCTCTGCTGGACCAGGAAACGGTGGAAGCGGTCGCGCCCGGCTTCCAGTACGGTTTTTCCGGCGGGGTGGCCATGGCCGTCGACACGGGGACGGAATGCAAATGGCTGCTGGCCAGCGCCGACCAGGCGCTCTACCAGGCCAAGACCGGCGGCCGGCGCCAGATCCGCGCCTGGCAAGACGAGCCGGCCAATCCCGACACGCCCGCCTGACAGCACGGCGAGGCGCTACACCGACGCCGCGGTCTGATTGCGGCAAGCGCTTAGCGGGCCACCATCAATTTGACGCCCAGTCCCACAAAGATGGTCCCGGCGACCCGGTCCAGCCACAGACCCGCGCTGGGATGGCGGTTGATCCACTTGCCCACGGTGCCAGAGAAATAACCCAGCATACCGAACAGCAAGCAACCCTGGGCCGTGAAGACCAGGCCGAGCTGGGCGGTCTGCCAGCTGACATCGCCCCGTTCGGCCACCACGAATTGCGGCAGGAAGGACAGGAAGAACAGCACCACCTTGGGATTGATGCTGTTGGCGAACAGGCCCTTGGCAAACAGTTTCATCAGCGACTCGGGTACTTCGGCCGTGCCATCGACCCGAGTGCCGCCGCGGCTGCGCAGCGCCCCAATGCCCAGCCAGATCAGATAAGCGCCACCAAGCAGCTTGAGCGCGCCGAAGGCCAGCGGCGAGGCCTTGATCAGCGCGCTGACACCCAGCGCCGCCAGTACCGTATGGCTCAGGCAGCCGAGCGCGCAACCGAGGCCGAACACCATGCCCTGGCGCCGCCCGCGCGACATGCCCACGCCCAGCACCATCAGGTTATCGGGGCCGGGCGAAACGGTAATCAGCATCGCCGCGCCCAGGAAGGCCAGCAATTGTTCAGGTGCGATCAGCATGGGATGGATTCCAGGTCGAAAAAAACGCCATGATACTCCGCCCGTCCGGCCCCCTTCCAGCATTTCCGGTTAAAAAACGCCATTGCGGCAAAACAAGAGGAGTTGGCAGATCTTATTTGCCGAAGCATAAGCTTTGTCGATTAAAATAAGCTCGACCATATTACCTTCCCGCGCTGCCGCACCGCGCTGGCCACCGGATCTCCCATGAGTATTGCTTGCATCTTGCCACTTCGTCCCGCTGTTCTTGCCCGTTTGGGCATGCTCGGATTGGCGCTTTGCCTGCAACTGCTGCTGGCCCTGCTGTCACCGGCGACAGCCGCCCCGGCCGTGCTGCACGATGGCCAGGCGCTCGATCTGGCGCCCCATGCCCGCCTGTTTATCGCCGACGAACAGGATTTTCCCGCCAGCGCGGAGGCCCTGCCCGCCATGCTGGCGCCGCTGCAACCGGCCGCCAAGGTCAAGCTGCTGGGCGGCGGCTACTGGATGCAGGTGGAATTGATCAACGACAGCAGCCAGACCGCCTGGGTCATCGATCCCAGCGACAGCCTGATCGACGTGGTGGAAATCCATGTCTACGGTCCCGATGGCGGCGTACACAAGATGCTGACCGGCTACCGCGAAGACCATGAATACCTGTTGCACTACGGCCGCGACATCGATCTGCTGCCGGGCCAGCGCTATCAGATGCTGATCCGCTTTTCCAGCCCCTATTACGCGCGCACGCCGGTGTTTTCCGTGCTGCCGCGCCAGCAATACCGCCAGCTGGTGGCGCGCGAGAATGTGCTCACGATCGGCTCGATCGGCGCCCTGTTCGCGCTGGCCATCTTCAATTTCTTCATCTACTCCTACACACGCGACAAATCCTCGCTGTACTACGCGTTGTACGTGCTGACCTATGCGCTGGCCTGGGGCATTACCTTCCACATGGCCGCCGACCTGTTCAACTGGCACAATCTGCATGTGCACTATGTGCCCTTCTTCCTGCTGCCGGTGCTGAGCACCCTGTTCTACACCAGCTTCCTGCGCCTGCGCGAGCACGCCCCCCTGCTCTACAAGCTCAGCTTCATCAACATCGCGCTGCCGCTGCTGACGCTGCCAAGCTGCTTCATCGCGCTCAGCTACGCCCACACCATCGCCACCGTCGTCATCACCATCTGGATGAGCTTGGCATTGGTCAGCGGCATCGTCGTCTGGAAGCGTGGCTACCAGCCGGCCCGCTTCTTCGTGCTCGGCTTCGTCGCCCTGATCGTGCCGGGCCTGCTGATCCTGCCGGCCAATGTGGGCCTGATACCGGCCATGGTGGAAAACGCCCAGCTGTTCACGCTGCTGGGCGGCACCCTGGACGGCATCCTGCTGGCCTTCGCGCTGGCCGACCAGATCCGCCTGCTGCGCAACAATCTGGAGCTGCGGGTGCAGGAACGCACCGTCGAGCTGACCGAGGCCAAGGAGCACGCGGAGATCGTCAGCCGCCACCGCATCGACTTCCTGTCGGCCATGAGCCACGACATCCGCACCCCGCTGGCCGGCGTGATCGGCATGCTCAAGTTCGCCATGCGCGACAAGACCGTCGGCGGCCGCACCGAGGAATACCTGCGCATCGGCCTGCAGAACAGCGAAGCCCTGCTGGCCATCCTCAACGACATCCTCGACTTTTCCAAGATCGACGCCGGCCGGCTGTCGATCGAAACGGTGGATTTCGATCTGGTGGCCCTGATCGACGACGCCATCGGCATCCTGCAGGGCCAGGCCGACGCCAAGAGCCTGCTGCTGCGCTGCGACCTGGCGCTGGACTTGCCGCGCTATGTGCAGGGCGACCCGACCCGGCTGCGCCAGATCTTGCTGAACCTGCTGGGCAATGCCATCAAGTTCACCGACCGCGGCGAAGTGCGGCTCGACGCCTCGGCCATCCTGACCGCCAACGGCCGCGCCAGCATCAGCTTCGACATCAGCGACACCGGCCCCGGCATTTCCGACTCCACGCTGCCGCGCCTGTTCCAGAAGTTCGAACAGGCCGACCACTCCACCACCCGCCGCTACGGCGGCACCGGCCTCGGCCTGGCCATCTGCAAGGAACTAGTGGAACTGATGGGCGGCTGCATCAGCGCCGAGAGCCGCGTCGGCGAAGGCTCCACCTTCAGTTTCTCCCTGCCGCTGGCGCTGGGCGTGGCGCCGGCGGCCGGTCCGCTGGCCGGCCCGCATATGGAGCAGCACGCCTACCGCCTGCGCGTGCTGTGCGCTGAAGACGTGCGCACCAACCAGATCATCGTCTCGACCTTGCTGGAAAATATGGGCCACGATATCCGCGTGGTGGAAAACGGCCTGCAGGCGCTGCACGCACTCAGCACCGCCGAATACGACCTGGTGCTGATGGACGGACGCATGCCGATGATGGACGGCGAGCAAGCCGCCCACCTGATCCGTGCCGGCGGCAATGAAGACTACCGCGTGCTCGACGCGCGCATCCCCATCATCGCCCTGACCGCCAACGCCAGCGACCACGACCGCGCGCGCTACCTGGCCGTGGGCATGGACGGTTTCCTCAGCAAGCCGGTCGACGAGCGGCTGCTGTACGACCAGCTGGAAAAAACCATCGCACAGCACCTGAGCCGCGGCCGCAAGCTGCGGCCCACCGATCCCGACCGTCTGGCCAGCGCCCGCGACGCGATCAGCGAAGACGATTTGTCGGCCCAGTTCGGCGTGGAAGCCCCGGGGGCAGGAAGCGGGCGCGGCGGCGCGGGCGCGATCCAGATCATGCCGCTGGCCGGCCTGTCGCACAAACATATGCAGCGCATCACCCAGGCCTTCCTGGAAGAAGCGCCGAAACGTCTGGAACTGGCCCGCACGGCCGTCCGCGACGGCAACGCTAGCGCCGCCTCCGCCGCCTTCCACGCGCTCAAGGGCAGTGCCGGCTATCTGAGTTCCACCCATCTGCATACCCTCTGCCATCAGATGGAAGCCTTCTCCAGCGATGGCGAGCTGGACAAGGTGATCGCCGCCCTGCCCCAAGTCGAAGCGGCGCTGGAGCAGGCCTGCAATGATCTGCGCGGCGTGGGTGTCAGCAGTGATAGTCTGGAAGGAATGGCGACCTCGGCCAAGTAAGCGCTTTTTTCACAACTGACGGCGACGGTTTTCGTTCGCTGTTACTTTTTTATTAGTTCAAATGATCACAAAAACACTCGCGTGGAGCGACGAGATTGCTTGTGAAGGCGGTCCTGTACTGGTGGCAAATCTCGACGATTTTAAGCAATGGCGTGGCGCTGAGCCACTTGATCCATCGGAGGCAAAGGAGCTGCACTATTGGTCTCCATTCACACCTGAGCTTCCCGAACAATGGCAGCCAAACGGTCCCACCGGACATCAATACCTTGCCAGCAGCAATCCATCCGAAACTCGTGAATCGCTGATGTCCCTGCTGCTCAAGCAATGGCCGGGGACTACGGTTGACCGCTCCGATGGCATATGGCGCGCCACCCGCCCTGACGGACGAACGTTAAACGCGGCGTTATCGCCGGATAGTGAATATGACAGCGCCATCCGGAACCTGGGCGACGAAGGCGTTCATCATTTTGGCGACAACAACATCGGATACCTGTGGAGTGCCAGCCCCGGCACTGTAAGGATTACCTTTGGTGAAAAACGCGACTTCCTGCTGCTGTCTCAGGTCGAATTCGCCGACGACGAAATGGAAGTTCAAAAAGCGCACGAACATGCGCTCAGTGCCGATTGGCTTCCATCCGACCCAGACACGCAGTACCGCATTACTTCAGGTCCCGTGGTGGTGGCATGGTCGCCGAACAGTGCGCGCGACATATCGAAACCAATTGGCTATGAAGATACAGGGCCGTCACATCCCGGAGTGCTGCTCGATATGGCCACAGATGGCAGCGGAGCTTTACTG
>JABTBR010000003.1 GCA_013284265.1 Oxalobacteraceae bacterium
GGAGTTGCCGGTGCACAGGATCAAAATGTTCATGGTCAGCTTAGAAAAATAGAGTGGTGGAAAGAAGCGCTTCGGCGCTGCTCAGGCGCAGCCCGCTGGCGCTGGCAGGGAAGCGCAGTCCGGCAGCGCGGCAGGGGTACAGCGCTGGCCGCCGCAGCAGTTATCGGTCAAGAACGCGAGCACGCCATTCATGGTGTCGAAATTGGCGCTATAGATGAGGAAACGGCCGTCCTGGCGAGCGCTGACCAAGCCTGCATGGCTGAGCTCCTTCAGGTGAAACGACAGCGAGGAGGGCGCCAGCTCGAGCTGCTCGGCAATCTTGCTGGCCGCCAGCCCGGCCGGACCGATCTGCACCAGCAGGCGGAAGGCGGCCAGGCGGGATTCCTGCGCCAGCGCGGCCAGCGCGGCCAGTACGTCTTGTGTTTCCATCGGTGGTAGCTCGCATTGGTTTCATAGTTCAAGGATCATGGAAATATACACCAGGATGCCCGCTTGATACGACATTTCAAATAATATCGAAGTATCTTGACAGCTTGATGACATCCACCGTATTCTTCATTCGTTAATTGGCGAATGAGCTTGTATGACTAGTTGCTGTGAGCTGGGGCCGAATGGCGTGCCCGTCGACGTGAACGCGGAACAGATCGCCCAGCTGTGCAAGGCGCTGGCCCATCCTGCGCGCGTGCAATTGCTGGCCTATCTGGCCGCCTATGGCGCCTGCTACTTTGGCAATCTGGCCGATGTATTGCCGCTGGCGCCATCGACGATTTCCCAGCATGTCAGCATCCTCAAGCAGGCCGGCCTGATCCTGGGCTCGTCGGAAGAACAGCGGGTCTGCTATTGCATCAACCCGGAGCGGATTCAGCAACTGAAGGATCTGATCGGCCGGCTGTAAGTTTTTTTGTCTAGTTATTCGCTATTCGACGAATAGCAAACAATGGAGAAAACCATGCGCGCAACAACCTCCTCCCTTCCTGTCGCCGTCCTGGGCGCGGGGCCCATTGGCCTGGCCGCGGCCGCCCACTTGATCGAGCGCGGCCTGACGCCGCTGATCTTCGAGGCCGCGGGATCGATCGCCGCCAACCTGCAATCGTATCGGCATGTGCGCCTGTTCTCCCCGTGGCGCTACAACATCGACCAGGCCGCGCGGCGCCTGCTCGAGGGCGCCGGCTGGCAAGCGCCCGCAGCGGACGGGATGCCTGGCGCCGGGGAGCTGATCGCCCAATATCTGGCGCCGCTGGCGGCGCTGCCGCAACTTGCTCAAGGACTCAAGCTGGGGCACCGGGTGATCGCCGTCAGCCGCCAGGGTTTCGACAAGGTCACAACGGCCGGCCGCGACAAGGCGGCTTTCGTGATCCGCGTCGCCACGGCAGAGGGGGAGCGCGAGTTCCTGGCCAGCGCGGTGCTCGATGCGAGCGGCACCTGGTCGCAAGCCAATCCCCTGGGCGCGAATGGCTTGCCGGCGCTCGGCGAAGCTGAGCTATCGGGCAGAATCGCGTACGGCATGCCGGACGTGCTCGGCACTGAGCGGGAACGTTATGCCGGACGCCGTGTGCTGGTGGTGGGCGCCGGCCATTCGGCGACGGGTACGCTGCTGGCCTTGGCGGAACTGGCCCGGCAAACGCCGGGAACCCAGCTTGTTTGGGCGCTAAGAGGCAGGCAGCTCACCAAGCTCTTCGGCGGCGGCGCGGCAGATGGCTTGCCGGCGCGCGGCGAACTCGGTGCCCGGCTCAAAGCGCTGGAGCAAGCGGGCAAGCTGGAATTGCATATGGGCTGTCGCATCGCTGCATTGCGCGAGCATGGCGGCAAGATGCAGGTCGTGGACGAGTCGGGTATGGCGGTCATCGACGATATCGACGAGATCGTCGCCGCAACCGGCGCCCGGCCCGACCTGGGCCTGAGCAGGGAGCTGCGGGTGCGCAACGATCCCTGGCTGGAAAGCACCGATGCCCTTGCGCCCCTGATCGATCCCAATGCGCACAGCTGCGGCACGGTGCGTCCGCACGGCCACCGGGAGCTGGCACACCCCGAACCGGACTATTACGTCGTGGGCGCCAAGAGCTATGGCCGTGCGCCCAATTTCCTGATGGTCACGGGCTACGAACAAGTGCGCTCGGTGGTGGCGGCGCTGGCCGGCGACCTGGTCGCGGCCGACGCGCTACAGCTGGAGCTGCCTGAGACGGGCGTGTGCCATACCGGGTTTTCTCCGGCGGATTCCGGCGCCAACGCCTGCTGCGGCGGTCCGGCGCCGGTGGGCAGCGGCAGTTGCTGCGCGCTCGATCGTACCGAAAAGGCGAAAGGCGCGGCCGGCTGCGCCACGTCGACGTCCTGCCGCCCGGCCGCCGCCGCCGCTTCCGGCTGCTGCCCCTGAGCGCGCAGGAGATGATGATGCGCACGCTTCCCACTCTTCGCATTCTGCGCATTTTGCGCATGCTGATTCCCCGCTGCCTGCTGCCGGCGTCGCTGCTGGCGAGTGGCCTGGCGTTCTGGTACGCGCGTGAAACCGGCGGCGACCTGCAACTGGCCCTGGCGCTGCCGGCGGCGCTGATCCTGCTGGCGGGCATGGCCGCCGAACGGCTGTTGCCGTATCGGGCCGACTGGAGCGTCGCCCAGGGCGACACGCGTACCGATGCCAGCAGCGCCGCGCTGCTGTTCGGCGTGGTCGATCCTGCGCTGAAATGGCTGTTGCCGCTCGTGCTGACGGCGCAACTGGCCCCGGCCAGCGCGGCGGCAGGCTGGGCTTCCCTGCCTTTCCTGGCGCAGTTGCTGATCGCTACCTTGCTGGCCGAATTTTCCAGCTACTGGGCGCACCGCTTGCACCATGCGCTGCCCGGCCTGTGGTGGCTGCATGCGCTGCATCACGGCAGTGGCCGCCTGTACGCCTTGAATAATTTCCGGATTCATCCGCTGAACTATATGATCAACTACCTGTTCTGCATCGGTCCGCTGCTGTTGCTGGGCGTGCCGGCGGACGTGATCCTGGCCTACCTCGCGCTGAGCTATCCGGTGCTGATGCTGCAGCATGCCAACCTGCCGCTGCGCAGTGGCTGGCTGAATCACGTGTTCAGCACCAATGAAGTCCATCGCTGGCACCATGCCGACACGCCAGGCGAGGGCGAGCATAACTTCGGCCGCGCGCTGGTGCTGTGGGACAAGGTGTTCGGAACCTTCCGCTACCTGCCGGGCCGCGACGATCCGCGGCGCGTGGGCTTGTACCGCGGCGCCAACTACCCGGCCCGGGCGCCGTTTTTGCATCAGGTGCTGTCGCTGCGCCTGCCAAGCTGCTGCCGCGCGGCGGCCTGAGGAGAGCACAATGCAACAAGCATGGCGAGTCATCGGCATCCTGGGCTTCACGCAAATCATGTCCTGGGGCGCGCTGTACTACGCCTTCGGCGTGCTGGCGCCGGCCATCCGGCAAGCGCTGGGCTTGCCATCCGAACTGATCTACGGCGCCTTCTCCTGGGCCATCCTGGTGGCCGGGCTGGCGGCCACGCCGGTCGGCATGGCAATCGACCGCATCGGCGGCCGCTACGTCATGGCCGCCGGCTCGCTGGCCTGCGGTGGCGGTTTGATGTGGCTGGGCCATTGCGATGGCGCCGGCGCCTATTTCGGCGCGTGGACCTTGCTCGGCCTCGGCATGGCGCTCAGCCTGTACGAGGCCGCTTTTGCCACCATCAACCGCAAGGCCGACGATGGCGGACGCCAGGCCATTTCCACGCTGACCTTGTTCGGCGGCTTCGCCAGCACCATTTTCTGGCCGCTGACGGCCCAGCTCAACGCGGCGCTGGGCTGGCGCCAGACCTATCTGTGCTACGCCGCGGTGCAACTGCTGCTCTGCCTTCCGCTACACCTTCTGTTGGGCAAGGACGGCGCAAGGCAGCGGCTGACGGCCGTCAACGGTGCGGCCCGCGCGCATACGCTGGGCGAGGCGCTGCGCCATCCGGCCTTTTGGACACTGGCCGGCGCGTTCGCCGCCAATGCCTTGATCTTCTCGGCGCTGTCGGTGCATCTGTTACCGTTGATTCAAGACTTCGGACACGCGGCCAGCCTGGCGGTGTTGCTGCTCACGCTGATCGGACCGATGCAGGTGGTGGGGCGTCTGCTCGAACGCCTGTGGGCGCACCGGGTCACGCCGCAACTGGTGGGACAACTGACCTTTGCCACGCTGCCCGCCGCCATCCTGGTGCTGCTGCTGTTCGGCAGCCAGGCCTGGGCGGTGTCGCTGTTCTGCGTGTTGTACGGGCTCAGCAACGGAGTGTTGACCATCCTGCGCGGCACCCTGCCGCAGGCGCTGTTCGGGCGGGAGCACTATGGCGCCATTTCGGGTGCGATGGCGGGACCGGCGCTGCTGGCGAAGGCGGCCGGGCCGCTGGCGGCGGCCATGGTGTTGCGCGCCCATGGGGAGCCGACGCTGTTGCTGTGGGGCCTGCTGGCCATCGCGGGCGGCGCGCTGCTGCTGTACTGGCATGCGCATGGGCAGCGGGCCAGCGCAGCCGGCGTAGCGGAAGGTCTCCAGGCCAGAGCGGGGTGGCCATCGTCCTGATGGCAGGCATGCCCGAATCCATTCAGCATAAGGGCTTGGGACCGAAATCGGCCGTTGCAATGCTTGGGAAATCGTCAACGTCAAGCGCTTCAAAAACGCTGGCCGAAGTTGAACCGCGAAGGCGGACAGAGTTCGCTTGACTGCCTCACATTTTCCAGCCGTCGACAGTGTTGGCGCCGTAAAACAAGCCCACACTGGAGCAAAATGGGATCGACAGAATGGTTATTCATCGTGGGGAAGTCCCAGATTTTTGTTCGCCGGTACGGCGACGTCAATCAATTTTGGCTTGGGTAAATTCAACCCGGCCATCAACACGACGAAATCTTCCAGACTGCGGCCGGCAAGGCGCGCGTTGTGCCGCTTCTCCCACCCGATCGTCGATACCGACTGCCCCCGGTAGTCGTGTCCGGGCCACATGCGCGTTGAGTCAGGCAAGGCAAACAGCTTGCCAACGACGCTGGCGTACAGCGCTGCCGAGCTGCCGCTCTGGAAATCGGTACGGCCGCAGCCGTCGATGAGCAGTGTGTCGCCCGCAAAAACATTGCCGCGCCAGACATAACTGACGCTGCCGGCGGTATGGCCGGGAGTGTGCAGCACTTCGATGCGCTCGTTCTGGCCGAAGCGGATGACGTCACCATCGCTCAGTTGCAGCTCGGCCGGCGCGATGCCGCAGCCGGACGGCACGGCGGCCTGGGCCCCCGTCACTTGGCGCAGCTTGCCGGCCGAGGTCACGTGGTCGGCGTGGGCGTGGGTTTCCAGCACGTAGACAAGGCGCAGGCCGAGCCGCTCCAGGTGCGCCAGATCGCGCTGCCAATGGCGCTCGACGGGGTCGATGATCACCGCCGAGGTGTCGTCGTCGGCCACCAGTATATAAGTAAAAGTCGACGATTCGACATCGAACAGCTGTATGGGATGGATCATCATCGCGGGTCTCCGGGCAAGAAAATGGACTGCATGGTCAAAGGGTCGACTTGACGATCATGCCGACGGCGACTGCCGCCGAGACGATCGCAAAGCCGATCTGGAGATGGGGGCCTGCCAGGCGCGCCGACAGCAGGCGGCCACCGAGCATGCCGACCAGGGCGCCGGCGGAAAACGGCAATGCCACCGGCCAGACGATGCCGCCGCTGGCGGCGCTGGCGGCGACGCCCGTCAGCGAGACCAGCGCGATCACCGCCAGCGAGGTGGCCACCACCGAGCGTATCGGCAAATCGGTGTAGCGCTGCAGGGCCGGCACCATGACGAAGCCGCCACCTACGCCCAGCAGTCCGGACAACAGGCCCGCGACTGTGCCCGACAAGGTCAGCGCGCGGGCGCAGCCGCTGGTCCAGGTGAAACGCCCGGTGTCGGCGCTGCGTTGGCAGGGATACGGGGTAGGGGAGCGTGGCGCGGGCGCCCCGGATGGATGCCGCGCCTGGCGCCAGGTGCGCACGGCGACCAGCAATAGAACCACGGCGAACAGCATGGTCAGCCAGCGGTTGTCGATGCGATGCGCCAGCCACAGGCCCCCGGGCGACAGCAGCATGCCGGCGACGGCGATCAGCAGCGCCGCACGGTAGCGAACGATGCCGTCGCGCAAACCGAGCAGCGCGCCCAGCGTCGCCGCCATGCCGACCGCCAGCAGGCCGATCGGTCCGGCCTGGGCGACCCCCATCGGGATGCCGAACACCAGCAGCGGCACGGCCAGGATGCCGCCGCCGGCGCCAGTGAGCGCCAGGATGAGGCCGACGACCAGGCCCAGTGCGAGTGCGCTCAGCATGATGATGGCGTCGTCACGCCGCTTGCCTGCGCAGCCTTGAAACGCGCTCGAGCAGGGCGAATATCACCATGCCGGCAAGCATCGCCGCGCTGAAGACGAGCGGCTTGGCGCCGCCGCCGGCGAGCGAGGCCAGCGCCGGGCCGGGGCAGTAGCCGGCCAAGCCCCAACCGGCACCGAAGGCCAGGCCGCCGAACACCAGGCGGCGGTCGATGTGGGTGGCGGTCGGCAGCCTGATGGTGTCGCCGAGCAGGGACTTGTCGCGTCTGGCCGCAAAGGCAAACGCCACCAGGCCGACAGCGATGGCGCCGCCCATGACGAAGGCGAGCGAGGGATCCCAGCGGCCAGCCAGGTCGAGAAAACCGATGACCTTGGACGGATCGGTCATGCCCGAGACGATCAGGCCGATGCCGAACAGCAGGCCGCTGGCCAGTGCCGTGATGATGTGCATGATGCGCTCCTTATCCAGCGATGTGGCGAACGATGAAAACGGTGACAAAACCGGCGGCCATGAAGGCGATGGTCGCCACCAGCGAGCGCGGCGAGCGACGCGACAGCCCGCATACGCCGTGGCCGCTGGTGCAGCCCGCGCCGTAACGCGTGCCGACGCCCACCAATAAGCCAGCCACCACCAGGGTTGCCATGTCGGCATCGACCTGCACCTGCGGCAGCGTGGTGAACAAGCCGTAGGCCAGCGGCGCGCCGACTAGACCCAGCAGGAAAGCGATGCGCCATGCGATGTCGCCGCGCGGCCACTCGAGCAGCCCGCCCAGGATGCCGCTGATGCCGGCGATACGCCCATTGAAAAGTAAAAACAGCGCGGCGGCCAGCCCGATCACTACGCCGCCGACCAGCGACGCCCACGGCGTGAAATGCGTCCAGTCGATCATCATGGTGTTGCTCCTTCCGGTTTGCCGCAATACAGCTGATACAGCACCTGCATCACCGCCAGCGCCTCGCTGCTGGCGATGTCGTAGAAAATCTGCTTGCCTTCGCGGCGGGTGCTCACCAGTGCCTGCTCGCGCAGCACACCGAGCTGCTGCGACAGGGTGGGCTGCAGGATTCCCAGGCTGGCTTCCAGTTCGTTTACGCACAGCGGCCCCTGACTGAGCTGGCACAGCAGCAGCAGCCGGTCGGGGTTGGCAAGCACTTTCAGCAGCCCGCACGCCTGGGTGGCGGCGGCGCGCATGGCGGCGGGGTTGAAGTCGTTGGATGGATTCATGGGGGGATAGTTCCTTGTACATCAATATATGAAATTATTATATATCAAAATACATAATATGAAATGCCTATTTTGACGGCGCCATTCCCCGGCGTGCATCGGTCGAGGATGCGTCAAGTGCGCGCGGCATTTGCTGGCCGCAGACAGGGGTCTCCGCGAAGGCGGCAGGCGGACGATCTGCACCTCACCCACCCACCGCGGGATGGCTTTGTTTTGCGGGTTTTCGCCACACGGAGGGCTTAACTGTGACGATTTGTGCGGGTAAAGTGACGATGGCCAGCAGGAAGCCCGGGGCTTGACGCACCCCGCGCCGCCGTCTATATTAATGACTTAAAAGTAAGTTAATCACTTCCCCATGTCCGAGCCGATCGAATCCAAACCCCGCTGGGAGCGCCGCAAGGATGCCCGCCCGCAGGAGTTGCTGGCCGCCGCCCTGCAGCAGTTTGTCGAGCGCGGCTATGCCGCCACCCGGCTGGAGGATGTCGCCCGCAGCGCCGGCGTGTCCAAGGGCACGCTCTATCTGTATTTCGAGAACAAGGAAGAACTGTTCAAGGCGGTGGTGCGGGAGAATATCGTCAGCTCCATCGGCGAGGCCGAGCAGGCCGTGGCCGCCTTCGAGGGCCCCAGCGCCGGTCTGCTGCGTGCGATCCTGATGCAGTGGTGGGAGCAGGTGGGCTCGACCCGGCTGGCCGGCATGACCAAGCTGATGATGGCCGAGGCGAACAACTTCCCCGACCTGGCCCGCTTCTATAACGAGGAAGTGATCACCCGCGCCCACGGGCTGATCGCCAGCGTGCTGGCGCGCGGGGTCGCCCGGGGCGAATTCCGCCCGCACGACCCGCAGGCGCTCACGCCCATCCTGGTCGCCCCCGTCATCATGCTGATGATGTGGACCCATTCCTTCGTGCCCTGCGATCCCAAGGTGGACGATCCGCACGCCTTCATGAACGATTTTATCGACCAGACACTGCGCGGTTTGCTGCCGCCCGGCAGCGTCGTGCCATGAGCGGCGGCTGGCTCCGGCAGGCCCAGGCTTGCCGAATTTGTACGTTCATCCCCCTTAAACTGCAGACTGTCGCAATTTCCCGCGATCTTGCCGCTTTGTCGTTAACATGTGCTTCCAGAGCAGTTCAACGATAAAATGGCGGATTCCCACCTATTCACCGAGTCAACACATGAATATCGAACAAGCCCGCTTCAACATGATCGAACAGCAAATCCGTCCTTGGGACGTCCTGGACCCGGACGTGCTGGAGCTGTTGCTGGTGGTCAAGCGCGAAAATTACGTGCCGGCGGCTTACAAGAATCTGGCCTTCGTGGACAGCGAAATCCCGCTGCCGGGCGGCGAATGCATGCTGACGCCGAAGCTGGAAGCGCGCATATTGCAGGACGTTGGCCTCAAAAAGCACGAAAATGTGCTGGAGATCGGCAGCGGCACCGGCTATATGGCAGCCCTGCTGGCGCACAAGGGCCGTCATGTGACGACCGTGGAAATCTCGCCCGAGCTGAAAGCGCTGGCGGAAAAGAATCTGGCCGATAACGGCGTGAGCAATGTCTCCGTCCAGCTCGGCAATGGTATCGACGGCTGGGCCAAGGATGCGCCTTACGACGTGATCGTCGTCTCGGGCAGCCTGCCGGAACTGCCGCAGAAATTGCTGCAACAGCTGAAAGTGGGCGGCCGCCTGATCGTCACCATCGGCGCGAAACCGGCCATGAAGACCCAGCTGCTCACCCGTACCGGCGAGGCCGGCTACGACAGCAAGACTTTGTTTGAAACCGATGTCAGGCCGCTGCAGCAGGTTGCCAAGCCATCGCAGTTCACGTTCTAAGGCGGGCGGCCTATGCAACACCTGACCGCTCCCGAACTGGCCGCCTGGCTGGCCGATGCCGGCCGTCCGGCACCGTTCCTGCTGGACGTGCGTGAAAACTGGGAATTCGAGACCTGCCAGATCGCCGGCTCGACCCTGATGCCGATGAATTCCATCCCGGCCCGGATCGACGATCTGGACGAGGAGGCCGAGATCGTCTGCATCTGCCACCATGGCGCGCGCAGCCTGCAGGTCGCGGCCTTCCTGGAGCGTAACGGCTTCGGCAAGGTCATCAACCTGACCGGCGGCATCCACGCCTGGGCGGTGAACGTCGACCCGGCCATGCCGAAATACTGAGCGCGCCGGCAACGGCTGCGTCCGGGCGGAATCGGCCCGGCGATGGATGTGTTTTTGATGTGTTTAACTTTTTGATGACTCCAACGGAGAATGCAATGCAGAGACCCCTTATCGCCGTGCTGATCACCAGCGCCTTCTTGACGCTCAACGCACAGGCGGCCGACCTGATCCAGGTATACCAGCAGGCGCTCGCCAATGACGCGACGTATTCCAGCGCCCGCGCCGCGCTGAGCGCCGGTCAGGAACGCACTACCCAGGGGCGCTCCGGCTTGCTGCCGACCATCAGCGTGGGCGGCACCAATGCCCGCAACAGCGGCGATATCAATCCCTACAACGAGCTGATCGGCGGCCGTCTGGGCAAGACCGATACCGATTACCACACCAATACCTATCAGGTTTCGCTGTCGCAGCCGCTGTTCAACTGGGCCAACTGGCAGCAGTACCAGCAGAGCAAGCTGGCGCAGGCCGCCAGCGAAGCCGTGTTCGCACAGGCCCAGCAAGACCTGATCACCCGCGTGGCCCAGGCTTACTTCGACGTGCTGACGGCGCAGGACAATCTGGGCTCGACCCAGGCGCAGAAAGTGGCGACGACCGAACAGCTCGCGTCGGCCAAGCGCAATTTTGAAGTCGGCACCCAGACCATCACCGATACCCATGAAGCGCAAGCCGCTTACGATCTGGTGGTGGCGCAGGAGTTCGCCGCGATTAACGATCTGGACAACAAGCGCAGCGCGCTGCAAGCGATCATCGGCACGGCGCCGGCCAGCCTGGCGCCGCTGCGTGCCGGCGTGACCATCGCCGCGCCGCAGCCGGCCGCGGTCGAGCCGTGGGTGGCCTCGGCCGAAGGCCAGAACTATGGCGTGGTCGGTGCCCAGTTGTCGCTGGAAATCGCCAAGCGCGAAATCCAGCGCAACCGCGCCGGCCATATGCCGACCGTCAATCTGGTGGCCAACGCCGGCCACAGCATGCAAACGGCCGGCAACGTCATCAACAACAATTCGATCGGCGTGCAGTGGAATGTGCCGCTGTTCAACGGCTTCGCCGTGACCAGCAAGGTGCGCGAGTCGATCGCGCTGGAAGACAAGGCCCGCGGCGATCTGGAAGCGACCCGCCGCGCCGCTTCGCAAAACGCCCGTTCGGCCTTTCTGGGCATGAACAGCGGCCTGGCGCAGGTCAAGGCGCTGGAGGCGGCGGAAGTGTCGAGCAAGTCCTCGCTGGAATCGAACAAGCTCGGTTATCAGGTTGGCGTGCGCATCAATATCGATGTGCTCAATGCCCAGAAGCTGCTGTACTCGACGCAGAAAGACCTGTCGAAGGCGCGCTACGACACCATCATGAACGGTCTGCGCCTGAAGTCGGCGGCCGGTTCGCTGAAGGAGTCGGATCTGGAACCGGTCAATGCGCTGCTGAGCAGATAAGCTGCGTAGCGCTTGGCGCTGACTAAAACGCCGGCCATGTCGCCGGCGTTTTTTGTTTACAGGCCGGCGCCGGCGCCTTCGAATTTGCGCTCGATCAGTTCGACCTTGTAGCCGTCCGGGTCGGTGACGAAGGCGATCACCGAATTGCCGCCCTTGACCGGGCCGGGCTCGCGCGTGACCTGGCCGCCTTTTTCCTTGACGCTGGCGCAGGCGGCATAAATGTCTTCGGCCGAGACGGCGATGTGGCCATAGGCGGTGCCGTGCTCGTAGCTGCTCACGCCATAGTTATAGGTCAGCTCCAGCTCGGCGTGCTCGGGATTGCTGCCGAAACCGAGGAAGGCCAGGGTGTATTGGTATTCGGGATTGTCGCTGGTGCGCAGCAGCTTCATGCCCAGTACCTGGGTGTAGAAGTCGATGGAGCGCTGCAGGTCGCCGACCCGCAGCATGGTGTGCAGAATGCGCATGGCTGTCCTTGTTGAACGGTGAGGTAAAACAGGATTCTATGCGTTTTGGCCAATTGCTGCCGGGCGGTGCCGGCCGCCCCTCAGTTCTCCAGGCGCGCGTCCAGCGTGATGTGGGCGTTGAGCAGCTTGGAGACCGGGCAGCCTTCCTTGGCTTTCAGTGCCGCCGCTTCGAAGGCTTCCTGGCTGGCGCCGGGAATGTGGGCTACCAGGTTCAGGTGCACCTCGGTGATGGTGTAGTCGCCATCGACCTTGTCGAGGGTGACGGTGGCGGTGGTGCGCAATTCCTTGGCCGTCATGCCGGCCTCGGCCAGTTTGCCCGACAGCGCCATCGTGAAGCAGCCCGCATGGGCGGCGCCGATCAATTCTTCCGGATTGGTGCCCGGCCCCTGTTCGAAGCGCGTGTTAAAGCCATACTGGACGTTGTCCATCGCGCCGCTGTCGGTGGAAATATTGCCCTTGCCATCTTTCAGGCCGCCGCTCCAGACTGCTGATCCGCTACGTTTCATGGTGTTCTCCTTGGTGTGTCAAAGAACCATCATGCGCGCCGCTGAGTCAGCACTCTGTACGCTCACGCACCGAGTATCAACGCGCGGCCGGCGCCACCCGCCACACCACATTGGCCACATCGTCGGCCACCAGCAGCGCGCCGCTCTTGTCCACCGCCACGCCGACGGGACGGCCGTGGGCCTTGCCTTCGCTGTCGAGGAAGCCGCTGAGAATGTCGAGCGGCGGGCCGGACGGTTTTCCCTTGGCGAAGGGCACGAAGATCACCTTGTAGCCGCTGTGCGGCTTGCGGTTCCAGGAACCATGCTGGCCGATGAAGGCGCCACCCCGATAGCTGGCCGGGAACAGCTTGCCGTCGTAGAAGGCCAGTCCCAGCGAGGCGGTATGTCCGCCCAGCGCGTAATCGGGTGCGATGGCCCTGGCCACTAGGTCGGGACGCTGCGGCTTGACGCGGCTGTCCACATGCTGGCCGTAGTAGCTATAGGGCCAGCCATAGAAGCCGCCGTCGCGCACCGAAGTCATGTAGTCGGGCACCAGATCGTTGCCCAGTTCATCGCGCTCGTTTACCGTGGTCCACAGCGCGCCGGTCTGCGGCTCCCAGGCCAGTCCGTTCGGATTGCGCAGGCCGCTGGCGAAGATGCGCGACTTGCCGCTGGCGATGTCGTGCTGCCAGATCGCGGCGCGGCCTTCTTCGACCGTCATGCCGTTCTCGCCCACATTGCTGTTCGAGCCGACGGTGACGTAGAGGAATTTACCGTCCGGGCTGGCGATCAGGTTCTTGGTCCAATGATGGTTCAGGGCGCCGGCCGGCAGGTCCATCACCTTGACGCCCTCCGCGCCGATGCTGGCTTCACCTTCCTTGTAAGGGAAGCGCAGCACCGCATCGCTGGCGGCCACATACAGATTGTTGCCCACCAGTGTCATGCCGAACGGCGAATTGATATCCTGCACGAAGGTATTGCGGCTCTTGGCCACGCCGTTCTCGTCGACGCCGCGCAGCAAGGTGATACGGTTGGCCGAACTGGTGACGGCGCCGGCTTTTTTCATCTGGCTCTTCATGATCGCACCCTTGATGCCCTTGCCGTCTTCCGGCTTGGGCGGCGCGTTGGTTTCGGCGACCAGCACATCGCCGTTGGGCAGCACATAGAGCCAGCGCGGATGCTCCAGCCCGCGCGCGTAGGGCGTGACGCTGAAACCGGCGGCCGGCACAGGCTTGCCGTCGGCTTGCCAGGGCTGCACCGCTGCCACATTGACGGTGGGGATCAGCGAGCGGTCTGGCTCGGGCAGCACCGGCGTGGGGCCGAAACCGGTGGGGTACTGCTGGGCATGAGCGGAGGCGGCCAGCAGCAGGGCGCAAGGCAAGGCAAGGCGGAGCGGAGTCAGCTTCATGGTGAACCTTTCAAAAAAAGGCGAAAAGGCGGGGTCAGGTCTGGCATTCGGACACGATCTCAGCTGATCAAGGCGATGAGAAAGGCATTTATCGTCGAGGCCGTGTCCAGATGCCAGACCTGACCCCCGCTTGGTCAGTCGCGCTTGCTGCCGGGCTGGGGATCGGCCTGCTGCTGTCCCTTGGGGCCGGACTGGGTCTGCTCGACGCCGCGCTGGCCGTGCAGGTCGGTGTCGACCAGGCCGCGCTCGATATCGCTGGCGGCTTGCTTCATCACCTTGCGCGGCTGGGGATGCTGGGCGTCGGGCGCCTCGTCGCGCTCGTGCGGCAGGCGCTTGGCGCCGTCGTTGCGCACCGGCTGCTCGGTGTTGATCTTGCTCTCGGTCAGATGCGTCGCCATGCTGTTCTCCCTGCATAGGTGGATGTGCGAACGATGATAGCGGTTTGACCGCAAGCCGGTCGCGCGCCAGACATAGGCCGGGCAGCGTTGTATTCCAACCGGTCCGCATGTATTTGTGGCAAGAACTCGGGTAACATTTCACCGTTCCCTGAATCCCCCTTTAACCACCGGCTGCGAAAGAATCCGCCCTTGAATCCCGATCCGCACTCCAAGCCCACGCACTGCTACAACTGCAAGGCGCCTGTCAGCGCCAATTTCTGCGCCGAATGTGGCCAGGAAACCCGGCTGCACGCGGCCAGCGTGCGCGAGTTCCTGCATGAATTCATTGGCCATTACGTCGCGCTCGAAGGCAAACTGTGGGGCACGGTGGGCCGGCTGCTGTTCCGTCCCGGCGCGCTGACCAATGAATACATCGCCGGCCGGCGCGTGCGCTTCGTGCAGCCGCTGCGGATTTATCTGACGATGAGTGTTCTGTTCTTCGCGCTGCTGAAGATGACCAACGGCTTCGAGGTGCCGATGACGCCGCCAACGCCGGCCAGCATCGCGGTGGCCGACAAGCAGGCCGAAGAGGCCGCTGCCGTGCACGAGGAAAGCGAGGCGGCCGCGGGCGTGCCCGCGCATGTGCGCAGCGCCGAGGCGGCGCTGGCGGCCAAGGAGCGTGCCGCCGCGAAAAAACGCGCGCAGGAGCCGGGCGCCATCAATATCGACGAGACCACCATCGAGGGCTGGATGAACAGCGTGCCGGTGGTGCATGCGAAATGGCAGCATTTCGAGCATCTGTCGATCGATGAAAAGGCCAAGGTCTTCAACAATGCCTTCTACCATTACGCGCCGTATGCGATGTTCTGCCTGATGCCTTTCTTCGCGCTATTCCTGAAGGTGCTTTATCTTGGTTCGGGCCGGCGTTTCGGCGAGCATATGCTGTTTGCCTTGCACAGCAATGCCTTCGCCTTCGCGATTTCCATCGCACTGCTGCTGACGCCTTGGGAGTTCGCCAAATTCCTGCTGTGGATCTGGCTGCTGGGATATCTGCCGTGGGCGATGCAGCGCGTCTATCAGGCGGGCCGCTTCGGCACCGCCTGGCGCTGGCTGACCTTGATGTCCCTGTATTCGGTGACGATGGGCATCGGCTTCCTGTTTACGGCAGGGGCCGGCATCATGACCGCCGGCCACTAGCGCGCGCCGGGCCTGCCGGCGCCGCGCCCTGGCGGCACGGCGTGATCAGCCGCCGACGGTGTTGCTTACAGCTTGCCCGAGGGCTGCCACAGTTCCACTTTATTGCCGTCCGGATCGATAAACCAGCCGAAGCGGCCGTAATCGAAGTCCTGGGTGCCGCCGACGAGCTCGGCGCCACCGGTCTTGACCTGGGCCAGCGCGCCGTCCAGGTCGTCGACGATCAGGTTGAACATGAACTCGCGCTTCGATGGCGAGAAGTAAGCGCTGTCGGCCTTGAAGGGGCTAAATACCGTGCAACTGCCTTCCGGCAGGGCGGCCGGGGTAAACGACACATACTCGCTCGATTCCGAGGGCAGGCCCAGATGGGTTTGATACCAGGCCAGCAAGGCCTTGGGATCTTTCGATTTGAAGAAAATACCGCCGACGCCGAGTGCTTTTGCCATTCCGTTCTCCTATGGTGGGTTGCCGCTTGCAGTCCGAAGCAAGCGGCACTATACTGTTTGCCTATACAGTGAAACGCCTGCGCACCGGCAGCCGGTGGGCGCGTAGCATGGCCGTATAGCAGAAGCCCGCATTATGGGTTACTCTGCTGCGTGTTGCTACCCCTACATTTCCGAGATTTCTATGCCCGCCACGCATGCCAAGTTCCAGACTATCGCGCTCGTCATCCGCCAGAACACCGACGGCATCGAGGAATCGGTGGCCAGCGTCGTCGATTTTCTGCGCCAGTCCGGCCACAAGGTCGTGCTGGAAGAGCAGACGGCAGCCCATTTGCAGCTGCCCGGCATCGCCGCGATGAATGCGGCCGAGATCGGCGAACATGCCGACGCGGCCATCGTCATGGGCGGCGACGGCACCATGCTGGGCATCGCGCGCCAGCTCGCGCCCTATGACGTTCCTTTGATCGGCATCAATCAGGGCCGGCTCGGCTTCATGACCGACATCCCGCAGGACGGCATGCTCGAGGTGCTGGCCAAGATCCTGGGCGGCAGTTACAAGGCCGAGCGCCGCACCCTGCTCGAAGGCCATGTGATGCGCGATGAGGAAACCATCCATGTCGGCATGGCCGTCAACGACGTGGTCGTCTCGCGCGGCGCCGGCGCCGGCATGGCCGAGCTGCGCGTCGAGGTGGACGGGCATTTCATGTACAACCAGCGCTCCGACGGCCTGATCATCGCCACCCCCACCGGCTCGACCGCCTACGCGCTGTCGGCCGGCGGCCCGCTGCTGCATCCCAGCCTGGGCGGCATCGTGCTGGTGCCGATCGCGCCGCACGCGCTGTCGAACCGGCCCATCGTGCTGCCCGAGTCGAGCGAGATCGTCGTCGAGATCGTGCGCGGGCGCGACATCAGCGTCAATTTCGATATGCAGACCTTCGCCAGCCTGATCGCGCAGGACCGCGTCATCATCCGCCGTTCGCCCCACACGATTACCTTCCTGCATCCGGACAACTGGAGCTACTACAACACCTTGCGCGAAAAGCTGCATTGGAACGAGTACCCGTCCGGCGAGGGCAAGCTGCACTAACCCTATCTCATTAAGCCCAAGCACATGCTGCGTACACTGTCCATCCGCGATTTTGTTATTGTCGATACGATTGAACTGGAATTTTCCACCGGCTTCTCGGTGTTTACGGGCGAGACCGGCGCCGGCAAATCCATCCTGATCGATGCGCTCACGCTGGCGCTGGGCGGACGCGGCGATGCCAGCGTGGTGCGCGAAGGCGCGCCCAAGGCCGACATCACGGCCGACTTCGCCGTCAGCGCCCAGGCCGCCGCCTGGCTGGCCGCCAACGAGTTCGCCAGCGACGAGGGCGGGGCGCTGCTGCGCCGGGTGATCGACAACGCCGGCCGCTCCAAGGCCTTTATCAACGGCATCGCCGCCACCGCCGCGCAGCTGCGCGAGCTGGGCGATATGCTGGTCGATATCCATGGCCAGCATGCGCACCAGTCGCTGCTCAAGACCGAAGCCCAGCGCGCCCTGCTCGACAATCAGGCCGCCAGCAAGGACAAGGGCGCCGCCGCCGATACCCGTGCCGTGGCCGCCGCCTACAAAGCCTGGCGCGCGCTGGCGCGTCAGCGGGAAGAGTTTGAAACCAATGCCGCCAATGTGCTGGTCGAGCGCGAACGGCTGGAGTGGCAGTTCAACGAACTGAACAAGCTGGCCGCGCGCAGCGGTGAGTGGGCCGACATCAGCAACGAGCACAGCCGCCTGTCGCACGCGGCCAGCCTGCTCGACGGTGCGCAGGAAGCGTTGAGCGCGCTGTCCGAGTCGGACGACCATCCCATCCTGTCGCAGCTGTCGTCGCTGAACCAGAAGCTGGGCAAGCTGGCCGGCATCGATACGGAATTGCAGGCCATCGTCGACCTGATCGAACCGGCCCGCATCCAGTTGCAGGAATCGGTGTATGCGTTGAATGCCTATCTGGACCGCGTGGAGCTGGACCCGGAGCGCCTGCGCCAGGTCGATGCGCGCATGGAAGCGCTGCATTCGACTGCCCGCAAATACCGCGTCACGCCGGACGAACTGCCGGCCGAGCACGCGAAGCTGGCCGAGAAATTGCAGCAACTGTCGGACGCCAGCGATATCGACGGCTTGCGCAAGCAGGAAGACGCGCTCAAGGCCGCCTATATGACGGTGGCGCAGCGCCTGTCGGCCACGCGCACCGTGGCGGCGGCCCAGCTGGGCGAGGCCGTCACGCGCGCCATGCAGGAATTGAATATGACGGGCGGGCGCTTCGAGGTCGCGCTCAATGCGGGCGAGCCGGGCAGCTATGGCCTGGAGCAGGTCGAGTTTCTGGTGGCCGGCCACGCCGGTACCGCGCCGCGTCCGCTGGCCAAGGTCGCCTCGGGCGGTGAGCTGGCGCGGATCGCGCTGGCCATTTCCGTCATCACCTCCAACGCCACCACCACGCCGACGCTGATCTTCGATGAAGTCGACAGCGGCATCGGCGGCGGCGTCGCCGAGGTCGTGGGGCGTTTGTTGCGCCGCCTGGGCCAGGAGCGCCAGGTGCTGTGCGTGACCCACTTGCCGCAGGTGGCCAGCCAGGCCGGCCAGCACTTCCAGGTCGCCAAGAGCACCCTCGACAACGGCAAGACCGCCTCGCGCATCGACGTGCTCGATTCCAAGGCCCGCGTGGAAGAAGTGGCGCGCATGCTGGGCGGCCTGGAAATCACCGCCACCACGCGCAAGCACGCACGCGAGCTGCTCGCGTCCTGAGTTGCACCAGCGCCGGCACCGCGCTGGTCATCCTTCTTGATCGGATGGCAGGGCTGTCGGTAGCGCCTTGCGAACCCTATAGCCAGCACGCTCTTTTCCTTCTTTTTTCTTCTTTTTTTATCGCTTACCTTCTTTAACGGAACCAATGCTCGGTTCCGAGAGTCTAAAAGAAGTGAGAAAAGAAGAAAAAAGAGGAGAAAGAGCATGTTTACCATAGTGTCCGTCCACCTGCCTACCCACGTCCTCCTTCAGCTGCTTGCCATCGGACAAGCTGACAAGCAATCCACTGTTTCCGACCTGATCGATAAAGCGCTTGCGCTTTATCTCGCGCAGTCACCGGAAACACGGGACCAGCCCGCCCGCGAACCTGAAATGATGCGTGGCTATCAATGGAAGAATGTCTTCCTGCCGGAAGGCACCATAGTGCGTAGCTGGAGCTATGGCGAGAACAATTATGCGCGCGTCGAAGGCGACCAGTTGATGCATAGGGGCCGCTCCGTCTCGCCCAATCAATTTGCCCGATCGTTCGCGCGCACTTTCCGCAACGCGTGGATGGACCTGAGCATCAAGCGTCCCCAGGACAAAAACTATATTCACGCAAATCGCTTGCGGCGGGAATTGAGCCGCCAGGAGAGGTCCGCAACAGAAGCGGCCTGCGTGCCGACAGTCGTGCCTCAGCCTCAGCCTCAGCCTCAGCCTCAGCCGCCGCAGACAGCCGCCATTGCGGCAGAAGCGGCGCTTGTTCCAGCGTTGGCGCCGGCAGCTGCCCCTGAGCCGGCACCGAACCATGCCAGCTTGGCCGGGCAATTGGCAAGCTTGCTCACTCAAACGGTTGCAACGGCTGCGCAGTTGGGGGCATCCAGCGTCCCGCACAATCGCGTTGCGCAAGCAAGAAATGTCGAAGCTGGCGCAGAATGGTGCTTGCCCGAGCGGCGAAAATTCCGCTTCCGGATGGAAGATATTGATTTCTGAGCGCGCGCCAATCGCCAGTGCTTGCTGACGCCCTCAAACGGTGTCGCGCTGGGCTATGCACCGGCCGATTCCCGCTGTCGCGCAAGCCTGGTTTTGCTGGCGGCAATGGCGATGGGCAGGCCAAACAGCAGCATATGGGACAACAGATCGAGGATGCTGCCCAAGGGTTTGAAACTGACGGGGAATGGAAACGCCGATAGTGGCAGCACCAGCAAGCGCATCGTGAGAAACACCGTGACCCCAAGCGCAATGCCCGATACGGCTGGACGTCTTAGCAGCATGGGAGCGCGCCAGGCGGCCAGCAGAAAAATACCGGCCCACCCATAGGACAGCGCAAAATGCGCCGCCAATCCAGTCGCCGCTATAGGCGCGCCGCCGGAAAAAGCCGCCTTGCCCAGCGCGCCGCTCGCCACCGTTTGCAACAGCCGCGTCGGCGCCATGCCGTTATAGGCTGCCCAGGAAATGGCAAACAGGATGTCGAGCGTGCCGGCGATCCCGCCGCCGACCAGTAGCGCCCAGATAATCGTCCTTTGTTTCAATTGCGCCTCCAAGTCGGGCTAGCCTGTATCGGCAAGTCATTGATTTTTTAACCATCTCATCCAGTGTGCCGCAGTTTCGCCGCACGAAGCAAGAAAATGCGCCCGATGCAATGCCAGTGCCGACTTGATATGTACCGGTCTTCTATCGGCTATCCCAGCATTGCCCATGTAAGGCGCGGGCATTCTCTCTATAATGGCTGGCTTGCCTTCCCACCCTTTACTTACCCTGGCCGCCATGAGCTACCAAGCAGAACCGTCCCACACGCACGGCAGTGTTGCCGGCAGCGCCATCGTGCTGGTCAACCTGGGCACGCCCGACGCGCCCACGCGCTCGGCGGTGCGCCGCTATCTGAAGCAGTTCCTGTCCGATCCGCGCGTGGTGGAAATTCCCCGCGCGATCTGGTGGTGCATCCTGCATCTGATCATCCTGCCTTTCCGCTCCGGCAAGTCGGCCGCGAAATACGCCTCGATCTGGACCCGCGATGGCTCACCGCTCAAGGTCAATACCCAGCAGCAGGCCACGCTGTTGCAGGCGGCCCTGGCGCAGCGCGGCCACGACCAGCTGACCGTGGCCATGGCCATGCGCTACGGCTCGCCTTCGCTGCCCGAGGTGCTGGCGCAGCTGAAACAGCAGGGCTGCGGCCGCATCGCGGTGCTGCCCGCCTATCCGCAATACTCCGGCACCACCACCGGCTCGATCTACGACGCCGTGTTCGAGCACTACGCCAGCGTGCGCAACCTGCCCGAACTGCGCATGGTGCGCAACTACCACGACCATGAGGCTTACATCCGCGCGCTGGAACACAGCGTGCTGGCCCACTGGGAAGCCCATGGCCGCCCGGACAAGCTGGTGCTCAGCTTCCACGGCGTGCCCAAGCGCACGCTGCTGCTGGGCGACCCGTATCACTGCGAATGCATGAAGACGGCGCGCCTGCTGGCCGCCCGTCTGCGCCTGAGCCCGGAACAATATGTGGTGACCTTCCAGTCGCGCTTCGGCAAGGCGGAGTGGCTGCAGCCGTATACGGCGCCGACCGTGCAGCAACTGGCGCGCGACGGCGTCAAACGGATCGATGTGCTGTGTCCCGGCTTTACCAGCGATTGCCTGGAAACGCTGGAAGAGATCGCGATGGAAGTGCGCCACGATTTCGAGGCGGCGGGCGGCAGGGAATTCCACTACATCCCTTGCCTGAACGATGCCCCGGCCTGGATCGCGGCGCTGGTGGAAATTTCCGAGCAACATATGATTGGCTGGCCGACCATGATGGCCGCGCCACAGCGTGATGCCGAGAAGAAAGATGCCGACTTGGGCCGCAGCCGCGCCCTGCAACAAGGCGCCGTGAACTAAAAAGAGACAACAAAGAGACAGCTGTTGCGCCTTTGTCATCTGTCGCCGTAATCAGCACTTGCCGTCGATGAGTGCCAGCCTGTTAAAATAGCCGGCTGAAGGCTGTTTCAAGGTGCCGAAACAGGCTTAGGGGATGAGTTCGGCGTAGCAGATCCATGCGGTGGCCAGAATGATGTAGGCCACGATGGTTGCTGTAATCAAAGGCAACTTCATGATGCGCTCCCTGAACGACGCGACGGACTATCTCCATATTAGTCGCTGCGCGCCAAAAGAGAATCCCCGAGTTGTTACAGCCTGGTACAGGCTTACACCGGTTTGAGGCGTGGAAACATGCGCTATCGGGTATCGCGAAGCTCCTGCGGAATACCCCTTGAAAAGGTAGGATATCGCCCCATTTGCAGGCCAGTGCAGTAAGAAAGTAATGTCAAACAAATACGATTGTAGGAGTCTTTAGATGCAAGATCAGGAAAACCAGGCTGTACCTCCAGAGGCGGAAGCCGCGCCGGCCCAACCATCGACTCCCGCTGAGCCAACCCTGGAAGAGCAGCTGGCCAGCACCGAAGCGCGTCTGGCCGAGATGCACGACGCCTTCATGCGCGCCAAGGCCGACGGTGAAAACATCCGTCGCCGCGCCCAGGAAGACGTGGCCAAGGCCCATAAATTCGCTGTAGAAAGTTTTGCCGAAGCCATGGTGCCCGTCAAGGACAGCCTGGAAATGGCGCTGAAGGTGGAATCGCCTTCGATCGATTCGCTCAAGGAAGGCGTCGAAATGACGCTCAAGCAACTCTCGTCGGCCTTCGAAAAGAATCGCCTGATCGAGATCCTGCCGGCCCAGGGCGACAAGCTCGACCCGAACAAGCACCAGGCCGTGGCCGTGGTGCCAGCCGAACAGGAAGCCAATACCGTCGTTTCTGTACTGCAAAAAGGTTATATGATCGCCGACCGCCTGTTGCGTCCGGCCATCGTCACGGCGGCGCAAGCAAAATAATTGCTGTGCCGGCTTGATAAGCACTTGAAAACATACAGTATTTCCACATATTAGTACCATCTGAACACTGCAAATAAGGAAGAAAATCATGGGTAGAATTATCGGTATCGATCTGGGAACCACAAATTCCTGCGTTTCCATCATGGAAAATGGTCAGCCAAAGGTAATCGAAAACGCCGAAGGCGCGCGTACGACGCCCTCGATCATTGCTTACCAAGAAGATGGCGAAATCCTCGTTGGCGCGCCGGCGAAACGCCAGGCCGTCACCAATCCTAAGAACACCCTGTTCGCCGTCAAGCGCCTGATCGGCCGCAAATTCGACGAAAAAGAAGTGCAGAAAGACATCGGTCTGATGCCTTACTCGATCACCAAAGCCGACAACGGCGATGCCTGGATCGGCGTGCGCGACAAAAAACTGGCGCCGCCGCAAATTTCGGCTGAAGTCCTGCGCAAGATGAAAAAAACGGCGGAAGACTACCTCGGTGAAGAAGTCACCGAAGCCGTCATCACCGTGCCTGCCTATTTCAACGACTCGCAGCGCCAGGCCACCAAGGACGCCGGCCGTATCGCCGGTCTGGACGTCAAGCGCATCATCAATGAGCCGACCGCGGCTGCGCTGGCTTTCGGCCTGGACAAGACTGAAAAAGGCGACCGTAAAATCGCCGTGTATGACCTGGGCGGCGGTACCTTCGACGTGTCGATCATCGAGATCGCCGACGTCGATGGCGAAAAACAATTCGAAGTGCTGTCGACCAATGGCGACACCTTCCTGGGCGGCGAAGACTTCGACCAGCGCATCATCGATTACATCATCGAAGAGTTCAAGAAGATCAACGGCCTGGACCTGAAAAAAGATCCGATCGCCCTGCAGCGCATCAAGGCTTCGGCCGAGCGCGCGAAGATCGAACTGTCGTCCTCGCAGCAGACCGAGATCAACGAGCCCTACATCGCCATGGCGAACGGCGCGCCGGTCCACCTGACCCTGAAAATGACCCGCGCCAAGCTGGAGTCGCTGGTCGAAGAACTGATCATCGCCACCATCGAGCCTTGCCGCATCGCCATCAAGGATGCAGGCGTTAAAGTCACCGACATCGATGACATCATCCTGGTCGGCGGTATGACCCGTATGCCCAAGGTGCAGGAAAAGGTCAAAGAGTTCTTCGGCAAAGACCCGCGCAAGGATGTGAACCCGGATGAAGCCGTCGCCGTTGGCGCCGCCATTCAAGGTTCCGTGCTGTCGGGCGAGCGCAAGGACTTGCTGCTGCTGGACGTCACTCCTTTGTCGCTGGGTATTGAAACCCTGGGCGGCGTGATGACCAAGATGATCCACAAGAACACCACGATCCCGACCAAGTTCTCGCAAGTGTTCTCGACCGCTGACGACAATCAGCCTGCGGTGACCATCAAGGTCTTCCAGGGTGAGCGCGAAATCGCGGCCGGCAACAAGGGCCTGGGCGAATTCAATCTGGAAGGCATCCCGCCAGCGGCACGCGGCACCCCACAGATCGAAGTGACCTTCGACATCGACGCCAACGGCATTCTGCACGTGGGCGCCAAAGACAAGGCCACCGGCAAAGAAAACAAGATCACGATCAAGGCCAACTCCGGTCTGACCGAAGCGGAAATCCAGAAAATGGTGAAAGACGCCGAAGTCAACGCCGAAGAAGACAAGAAGATCAAGGAACTGGCCGAGTCGCGCAACCAGGCCGACGCGCTGGTGCACTCGACCCGCAAATCGCTGACCGAATACGGCGACAAGCTGGAAGCGGGCGAGAAAGAGAAGATCGAAGGCGCGATCACCGAACTGGAAGGCACCATCAAGTCCGGCGACAAGGCCGAGATCGATGCCAAGGTCGCCGCGCTGTCGACCGCTTCGCAGAAGCTGGGCGAGAAGATGTACGCCGACATGCAGGCTCAGCAGGCCGCTTCCGGCGAAGGCGCGCAGCAGGCGGGCGCCCAGCAGCAGGATCAGGCCAAGCCGCAGGACGACGTGGTCGATGCCGACTTCAAAGAAGTCAAAGACAGCAAGTAATGGCAAGTTGAGCAAGTAAGAGTAAGCAAGCTGGCTTCGTCGGCCCGCTGGCGGTAGTGAACAGGGCGCTTCGGCGCCCTGTTTTCAGCGGCCAGCCAGCTTCGAACGCCCGCCGGGCCGTGCGATCGTGAAGACGGCGCAGGCTCGGCTTTTTCGCATAATCAGTACATCAGTAAATACAGCAAGGTGCCGACAACATGGCAAAGCGAGATTTCTACGAGACACTTGGTGTCGCCAAAAATGCGTCGGAAGACGAGATCAAGAAGTCCTATCGCAAGATGGCGATGAAATACCATCCGGACCGCAATCCGGACAGTAAAGAGTCGGAAGAGAAGTTCAAGGAGTGCAAGGAAGCCTACGAAATGCTGACCAATCCGGAAAAACGCGAAGCGTATGACCGCTATGGTCACGCCGGCGTCGATCCGAATATGGGTGGCGGTGGTGGCTTCGGCGGCGGCGCGGGCGGCTTCGGCGATGCCTTCGGCGACATCTTTGGCGACATCTTCGGTGGTGGTGGTGGCCGCGGCCGCAGCGCCGGTCCCCAGGTCTACCGTGGCGCCGATCTGCGCTACAACCTCGAGATCACGCTGGAGCAGGCCGCACACGGCTTCGACACCACCATCCGCGTGCCGAGCTGGGACAAATGCGACACCTGCCACGGCTCCGGCGCCAAGCCGGGCACCGCGCCGACCACCTGCGGCACTTGCGGCGGCCACGGCCAGGTGCGCATGCAGCAGGGCTTCTTCAGCATTCAGCAGACCTGCCCGAAATGCCATGGCACCGGCAAGATCATCACCGACCCTTGCGCCCCTTGCGGCGGCGCCGGTCGTATCAAGCGCAACAAGACGCTGGAAGTGAAAATCCCGGTCGGTATCGACAATGGCATGCGTATCCGCTCGTCCGGCAACGGCGAACCGGGCACCAATGGCGGCCCCTCGGGCGACCTGTATGTGGAAATCCACATCAAGGCGCACGCCGTGTTCCAGCGCGAAGGCGACGACCTGCATTGCGAAATGCCGATTTCCTTCGCCAAGGCGGCCCTGGGCGGCGACATCGAGGTACCGACACTGTCTGGTAAAGTATCGTTTACGATTCCCGAAGGAACCCAATCGGGCAAGACCTTCCGCCTCAAAGGCAAAGGCATCAAGGGCGTGCGCTCTGGTTACGCAGGCGATCTGTTCTGCCACGTGGCTGTCGAAACCCCGGTCAAACTGACCGAGAAGCAAAAAGACATGCTGCGCGACTTCGAGAAACTCACCACCGAAGGCGGCCCCAAGCACAGCCCGCAAAGCAAGACCTGGAAAGACAAGGTGAAGGACTTCTTCGAATAATTCGGACGAAGCCTTCGCTCTGGATGCGCAAGCGTCCCGCTGGACAGACCGCCGCCAAGTTCCCACACCAGGAGCAGGCAGGCGGTCTTCTTACGTAAAAGAGGAGCAAGATGACTGAAGCAATTAACAGCCCCGCACCCCTGCAGGAGCTGCTCAATAACAACCGCCGCTGGGCCGAAGGCATGGTCGAGGGCGATCCCGATTTCTTCAATCGCCTGGCCAATCAAGCCTCGCCCGAATATCTGTGGATAGGCTGCTCGGACAGCCGGGTACCGGCCAATGAGCTGCTGGGACTGGCCCCTGGCGATGTCTTCGTGCACCGCAATATCGCCAACGTGGTGGTGCACTCCGACCTGAACGCGCTGTCGGTGCTGCAGTTCGCCATCGACGTGCTCAAGGTCAAGCATGTGATCATCGTCGGCCACTATGGCTGCAAGGGCGTGCATGCGGCCATGACCGGCACCCGCATCGGCCTGGCCGACAACTGGCTGCGCCATGTGCAGGATGTGCACCAGAAGCATGACCGCTATCTGGGCGACGTGCTCACCAGCGCCCTGCGCGCCGAGCGCCTGTGCGAACTGAACGTGGTCGAGCAGGTGGCCAACGTCTGCCAGACCACGATCGTCCAGGACGCCTGGGACCGTGGCCAGGAAGTGAGCGTGCACGGCTGGGTGTATGGCTTGAAGGATGGCTTGCTGAACGATCTGGAAATGACCGTCAGCGCCGCCCACGACCTGGCCCCGCGCATGAGCAAGCGCCTGGCGGCCTACGCGGAAAAAGACGCGGTGTAAGTCGGTCCGGAACGCATTCCGGACCGATACCGGGGCGAACGCTGTGCGTTCGCCCTTTTTTATTGGCGGCCAGCGTTCATAAGCCGTCCACCAGCAGCAAATCGAAATCGGCCTTGCCCTGGCGCAGCTTGCGGATCGCGGCATGGGCCGGATCGTCATACCAGGCCTGCGCCTGTTCCAGCGTCGGAAATTCCACCGTCACGACCAGGCCCGGCAGCGTCGCTTCGCCTTCCAGGCGCCGGGCGGCGGCCCGCGTCAAGACCTTGCCGCCGTATTCCCGCATCAGGGCCGGCATTTTCTCGCCGTACTCCTGTAGCCAGTCCGTGTTGTGTATGGTCATCGATCCGATCGCGTATGCGGCCATGCCTGCTCTCCTTGTTGAAGGGGGATCGGTGCACTGGCGTGATTGCCAGCGTCCCTCCCTTGACAGGCATTATTGGCGAAAGCAAACCATCAATAAATGCGCGGGGGATTCGTTCACTCGTAACTACTACTTTCGAATGGCGCTTTCACCGGCGCGGCAATGGCCGGCCGATTCACCGGCAAGCCCTGAAGAAAGCGCCGGTAGCGCCGCGCCGTCCTGCGTGGCGCCTCGATCATGGGCAAATGGCCCAGTCCTTCCATCATCTCCACCTCGCTGTTGGGCAGCAGCGCCCGCAGCGCCGCCGCGCCGCTCGGGCTGAGCACTTTATCCAGCGTGCCCCAGACGATCAGGGCCGGCGTGTCGATGCGGCTGAACTGCGCCTCCAGCAGCGGCGACTCGCGGTGGATCACGTCCATGATGCGGCTGTGCAGCGGGAAGTCGGCCACGCAGCGCGCGGCCAGCTGGTGGCGTACGCAATACGGTATAAACGGTATCTTCTCCATCGTGGCGCGGAACAGGCCGGGGCCATGCGCCAGCGTGGGCAGCAGCAAGGGCATCTCCCCCGTGTCGCGGTAGTGCGCCAGCATCGGCGAGCTGAACGAGGCGGCGGTGCCGGCCGCGTCCAGCAGCCACAGGCTGGCGACCTGCTCTGGATAGCGCGCCGCGTATTCGGTCACGATGAAGCCGCCCATCGAACTGCCGCCCAGATGCACCCGCTCCAGCCCGCGCGCCTGCAAAAACGCGCGCAGATAGGCCACTTGTTGTGCCACCGAGTAGCCGCCTTCGGGATCGCGGCTGGCATCGCCAAAGCCGGGCAGGTCGGGCAGCAGCACATGGTAGTGGCCGCTCAGGTGGGCCGCCACGCGGGTGAAATTGTCCTTGTCGCCGGCGAAGCCGTGCACCAGCACCAGGCTGGGGCGACGGCCGCTGCCGCCTTCGAGATAGGGCATGATGGCGCCCGGTATCGCCTGGCTGCCCAGGCGCAGGCCGGCGCGGCGCCGGTCCAGCGCCAGGGCCAGCGGCGCGGCCCGCAGCGGCGCCAGCCGCTCCAATAGCAACAGCGCCAGCAAGGCCAGCAACAGCGGCGCGAGGCCCCCCATCAGGTAAATCACCAGCATGTTGTGCGCTCCATGTTGTGTTGTCGTCCCTGATATTGCCTTAAATGTAAGCAAAAAAACAGGCTTGGGAGTGATTCTTGCTTGCCACTGCTATCATGTGCCTGTCGCACGCACGCTGTTCCACCCGCTTCTCCACTTTTACGACGCCCTGAGCGCCCGCTTTTCGACCCATGCGCAATCTTCGTATCGTAGTAGTCAACACCATCATCAACGTCGGCGACGAGGACGACGCGTCCCTGCGCGTCCAGGCCGAACGGGCGCACCAGCTGCGCCAGGGCCTGCAGGAAGCGGGCTACGACATCGTCGCCTCGCTGCCGGCCGATATGCACCTGCCCGAGCAGATCGCCCAGCTGCAGCCCGACATGATCATCATCGACGCCGAGTCCGACGCGCGCGATGTGCTCGAACATATCGTCATCGCCACCCGCGACGAACGCCGCCCCATCGTCATGTTTACCGAGAGCGAGGACACCTCCACCATGGAGGCGGCGATGAAGGCGGGCGTGTCGGCCTACATCGTGGCCGGCCTGCACGCCGACCGCATCAAGCCGGTGCTCAATGTGGCGCTGGCCCGCTTCAAGCAGGAGCAGAAGCTGCTCAGCGAATTGTCGGATACGCGCCACAAACTGGCCGAGCGCAAGGTGGTGGAAAGGGCCAAGGGCTTGCTGATGGCGCGCCACGGCCTGTCCGAGGACCAGGCTTACCAGAAGCTGCGCACCCTGGCCATGAACAAAAACCTCAAGCTGGCCGAGGTGGCCCAGCGCATCCTCGACGTCGAAGACCTGCTGGGCTAAAGCACGGGCCGCGTCCCGGAAAGCGGCGTCATTCTGGTGCGTCGCACAAAAACGGTGCGTTTTTCCTTCACCTCAGCATCTATTCCCCCGCCATCCACATGGCACAGTCCTTGCACAGATAAAGCATAGCGCGGAAGCGGCCAACGGCGGCCGGACCCGCCACAAGACAAAGGCGTCTTTCAGCAGCAGATCATCCGATGGTCGTTGCCGGGGGACGCTTTTTTATTTGCATCAGAGCGAGGAAGGCGATGACATGCCAGCAGCAGACGGTTTCCCAGGTGGCAGCATGAGCAGCGCGACGCGGCCGGAAAAGGATGTGGTAAGGATAGGCTTCAATCCGCTGACCGACTGCGCCTCGGTGGTGATGGCCGCCCTGCTCGGTTTCGACGAAAAATATGGCATCAAGATCATGCTGCGCCGGGAATCGTCCTGGGCCGGCGTGCGCGACAAGCTGATCAACGGCGAGCTGGACGCCGCCCATGTGCTCTACGGCCTGGTCTATGGCGCCCAGCTGGGCGTGGGCTGGCAGCGCAAGGAAATGGCCGTGCTGATGAACCTGAACCACAATGGCCAGGCCATCACCCTGTCCAGGCGCCTGGCCGAGCAGGGCGCCGTCGACGGCGCATCGCTGGCGCGCCTGATGCGCGCCTCGCCGCGCAGCTACACCTTCGCCCAGACCTTTCCCACCGGCACCCATGCGATGTGGTTGTACTACTGGCTGGCGGCCAACGGCATCGATCCGATCCGCGCGGCGCGCGTGATCACCGTGCCGCCCTCGCAAATGGTGACCAATATGGCGGCCGGGCATATGGACGGCTTTTGCGCCGGCGAACCCTGGGGCCACCGCGCCGTCACCGACGGCGTCGGCATCACCGCCGCCACCAGCCAGCAGATCTGGCCCGACCACCCGGAGAAAGTGCTGGGCGCCTCGGCCGAATTCGTCAAGCATCACCCGAACACCTGCCGCGCCCTGATCGCCGCCGTGCTCGACGCCGGTAAATGGATAGACGCCAGCGCGGCCAACAAGCTGGCCACCACCGAGATCATCGCCGGCGTCCAGTACGTCAACACCGGCCGCGACGCGATCGCGCCGCGCGTGCTGGGACACTATCAGGATGGCCTGGGCAAGCAGTGGGAAGACCCGGACAGCCTCAAGTTCTACGACGGCGGCGCGGTCAACTTCCCCTATCTGTCCGATGGCATGTGGTTCATGACCCAGCAAAAGCGCTGGGGCCTGCTCAAGCAGGACCCGGACTACCTGGCCGTGGCCTGCGCCGTCAATCAGGTCAAGCTCTACCGCGAGGCGGCCGAACTGAGCGGTACGCCGGTGCCTGCCGGCCTGCTGCGCAGCTCGACGCTGATGGACGGCACCGTCTGGGATGGCAAGGACCCGGCCGCCTATGCCGACTCCTTCGAGATCCGCTACCGCCCCTAGTCTTACCGCATTGTTCTTATAAGGAAGCCTCCCATGCCTGCTGCCCCGTACTCCTCCAGCCCGCGCACCTTCGCCGGCACCAGCGCCGCCAGCATGGCCAGCACGGCCAGTACCCATCGTCCCGGCGCCGCGCAGCAGCCGCACGCGGTGGCCGCCGGCGCCGGCCAGGCCGCCAATGCCACCGCCATCGTGCCCCTGTCGGGCGAGGTGTTTGGCGCCCTGATCAATCTGTCGGGGCGGCGCCGCTTCACCTCGCAGCGGCTGGTGCTGTACGCGCTGCTGGCCTCCCAGGGCAAGGAGGGGGCCGCCGCCATCGCGCAGGAAGCGCTGACCCTGTTCCGCAATGCCCACCGCGCCCTGCTCGACGGTGCCGACGGCCTGCCGGGCGTGTTCTGCAATGAGCTGCAGCATGCCTACTTTGGCGCACCGCATGGCGCGCGCCAGATCGCCGCCTTCATCGATCTGGCCGAGCGCGCGCTGCGCGCCATCGACAGCGGCGCCAGCTCGGCCGCCGGCCTTCTGGAACAACTGGTGGAAAGCACCACGCCGACCCTGGCCACGCTGAACCAGATCACCGCCATCTATGAAGAGCAGTCCAAGCTGCATGCGCGCCTGATGAAAAAGCAGTTGCGCACCGTGATCACCGATATCGAGACCATCGCCAAGCAGGCCAAGATGGTGGCCTTCAACGCCCGCATCGTCGCGGCCCGGGCCGGCCACGCCGGACGCGAGTTTGCCGTGGTGGCCGGCGTGCTGTCGACCATCACCAGCGAAATCGACTCCATGGTCAGCACCGCGCTGAGCGCGGCCGTCTGAGCCCGCAAACAACAGTCCGCACGAAAGGAATAACACCATGAGCAAGCAAGGCAATGTCACCCTGGTGGGCGCCGGTCCCGGCGACCCGGATTTGCTGACCATCAAGGCGCTCAAGGCCATCGAGGCGGCCGAAGTGCTGCTGATCGACGATCTGGTCAACCCGGCCATCCTGGCGCTGGCGCCAGCCACGGCGCGCGTGATCCAGGTCGGCAAGCGCGGCGGCTGTGAATCGACGCCGCAGGAATTCATCGAACGCCTGATGATCGCCGAGGCGCGCGCCGGCCACCGGGTGGTGCGCCTGAAGGGCGGCGACCCGTATATGTTCGGCCGCGGCGGCGAGGAGCGCGCCTCCTTGCGCGCCCAGGGTATTGACGTCGACGTGGTGCCGGGCATCAGCAGCGGCCTGGCGGCGCCGGCGACGCTGGGCATTCCGCTGACCCACCGTTCCTGGAGCCAGGGCGTGAGCTTCGTCACCGGCCACGGCAAGGATGCCGCGTCCGAGCCGAACTGGGCGGCGCTGGCCCGGAGCAAGCTGACCCTGGTCGTGTACATGGGTGTGGCGCGCTGCGAAGCGATCCAGGCCGGTCTGCTGGCCGGCGGCATGGACGCGGACACCCCGGTGGCGGTGGTGCAATCGGCCACGCGCGAGCATCAGCGCCAGTTGCTGACCACCCTGGGCGAGCTGCCGCAGGCGCTGCGCGCCAGCGGCCTGGGCAGCCCCAGCATCATCGTCATCGGCGATGTGGTGCGCTGCGCCGACGCCTGGCAGTCCCTGTCGGCACAAGCCATGGCCGAACAGGCGCGCGCTGTCGGCTAAGCCTACGCCTTGCGCAAACGGTGCGGGCAGCTGCACCGATAGCGTGCATCGTGCACCGCAACATCGCACCACCCCGGCTTTTATCTTCCTCCATTGAAATGTTGCAGCGTATTTGCCCCTGATATCCCGCATAAGCGGTCTGGCACAGCTCTTGCATAAGCATAGGGCAAGGGATCAAAGGCGATCCCCTCACAATATTCGCTAGTCTAATGACGGACTGGCAGGACAACGGCGTCCGCCCAGCTTGGTCATTAGACCCCTGCTGCGCGGACGCCTTTTTGTTTATACAAGGGATAACAAATGGCCAGCAAAGCAACCAGCATCAAGCTTTTCTCGATCTCCACGCCGCCGATGCGGGCGTTCCACCTGACCTGGATGGCGTTCTTCGTTTGCTTCTTCGCCTGGTTTGCCTGCGCGCCGCTGATGCCCATCATCAAAGGCGAGTTCCATCTGAGCCTGGCGCAGATCGCCAACATCAATATCGCCGCCGTGGCCGTCACCATCATCGTGCGCCTGATCATCGGCCCGCTGTGCGACCACTTCGGTCCGCGCAAGGCCTACACCGGCCTGCTGCTGCTCGGTTCCATTCCCGTGCTGGGCGTGGCCACGGCCCAGAGCTATGAAAGCTTCCTGCTGTTCCGCCTCGGTATCGGCGCGGTCGGCGCCTCCTTCGTCATCACCCAGTACCACACCTCGGTGATGTTCGGACCGAAGATCGTCGGCACCGCCAACGCGGCCGCGGCCGGCTGGGGCAATGCGGGCGGCGGCGCCGCCCAGGCGCTGATGCCTTTGCTGATGGGTGCGCTGGTCATGGCCGGCGTCAACGAGACCATGGGCTGGCGCGCCGCCCTGGTGGTGCCAGGCGTGGCGATGATCATCATGGCCTTCGTCTACTTCAAGTTCACCCAGGATTGCCCGCAAGGTAACTACAGCGATATGCGCAAGGCCGGCATCGCCATCGAAGGCGGCAAGAAGGGCGGCTGGGACAGCTTCAAACTGGCCGCCACCAACCACCGCGTCTGGCTGCTGTTCGTCACCTACGGCGCCTGCTTCGGTATCGAAATCTTCATCCACAACATCGCCGCCGTCTACTACGTCGACCACTTCGGTTTCTCGGTCGCCTCGGCCGGCATGGCCGCCGGCAGCTTCGGCCTGCTGGCCCTGTTTGCCCGCGCCCTCGGTGGTTATGTCTCGGACATGGTCGCCAATTTCGGCAACCTGAATAGCCGCGTCACCCTGCTGTTCATCATGATGATCGGCGAAGGCGCCGGCCTGCTGTGGTTCGCCAACGCCGACGGCGCCACCTACGCCGTGATCGCGATGCTGGTGTTCGGCCTGTTCACCCACATGGCCTGCGGCGCCACCTACGCCCTGGTGCCTTTCGTCGACAGCCGCGCCCTCGGTGGCGTGGCCGGCATCATCGGCGCCGGCGGCAACGTCGGCGCGGTCTGCGCGGGCTTTCTGATGAAGGGCCTGGGCGATGTCCAGCAAACCCTGAGCATCCTGGGCGTACTGGTAGGCATCTCGGCACTGTGCGCACTGGCCGCGCGCTTCTCCGGCGCCGCCCTCGAAGCCTCCGTCTCCACTAATAAACTCGCAGCATAAGGAAACGCACCATGAAAATCATCGTCATCGGCCACGGTATGGTCGGCCACAAATTCCTGGAAAGCCTGGGCGAGAGCAAAGCCCTGCAAGTGACCGTGCTGTGCGAAGAGGCGCGTCCTGCCTACGACCGCGTGCACCTGTCGGAATTCTTCTCCGGAACCAGCGCCGAACAGCTGTCGCTGGTGCCCGATGGTTTCTTCGACCGCGGCAATATGCTGCTCAAGCTCAACACCCGCGCCGTGGCGATCGACCGCGCCGCCAAGACCGTCACCACCGGCGACGGCGACGTGCTGCCTTACGACAAGCTGGTCATGGCCACCGGTTCCTTCCCCTTCGTGCCCCAGTTGCCGGGCAAGGACCGCGCCGACTGCTTCGTCTACCGCACCATCGAGGACCTGGAAGCCATGCTCGAATGCGGCAAGCGCTCCAAGACTGGCGTGGTCATCGGCGGCGGCCTGCTGGGCCTGGAATGCGCCAAGGCCCTGCGCGACATGAAGCTGGAAACCCATGTGGTCGAATTCTCGCCGCGCCTGATGGCGGTGCAGGTCGATGATGCCGGCGCGCGCGTGCTGCGCACCAAGATCGAAGACCTGGGCGTAACCGTCCACACGGCCAAGAACACCGTGGCCATCGTCGACGGCGTCGACGGCACCCACCGCATGGAATTCGCCGACGGCAGCCATCTGGACACCGACATGATCGTGTTCTCGGCCGGTATCCGCCCACGCGACTTCCTGGCGCGCGAATGCGGCCTGGACATCGGCCCGCGCGGCGGCATTACCATCAACAACCAGTGCCAGACTTCCGATCCGGACGTCTACGCGATCGGCGAATGCGCGCTGTGGAATGGCCAGATCTTCGGCCTGGTCGCTCCCGGCTACGACATGGCCCGCATCGCCGCCAAGCACCTGCTGGGCGAAGAGGCGGACTTCAACGGCGCCGACATGAGCACCAAACTGAAACTGATGGGCGTGGACGTGGCCAGTATCGGCGACCCGCACGGCAAGGAGCCGGGCAGCCGCTCCTACCAGTTCACCGACGAACGCAAACAGATCTACAAGAAAATCATCGTCTCCGACTGCGGCAAATACCTGCTGGGCGGCGTGATGGTGGGCGACGCCAGCGAATACGGTACCCTGCTGCAGATGATGCTGAACCGGATCGAGCTGCCGGAGTCGCCCGAGTTCCTGATCCTGCCGCAATCGGATGGCGCGGCCAAGCCTGGCCTGGGCGTGGACGCGCTGCCGCCGGCGGCCCAGATCTGCTCCTGCAACGACGTCTCCAAGGGCGCGCTGTGCGACGCCGTCGCCGCCGGCGCCTGCACCATCGGCGAACTGAAAAGCTGCACCAAGGCCGGCACCGCCTGCGGCGGCTGCGTGCCCTTGGTGACCCAGATCATGAAGGCCGAGATGAAAAAACTCGGCATGGCCGTCAACAACCATGTATGCGAACACTTCGCCTACTCGCGCCAGGAGCTGTTCCACCTGGTCAAAGTGGGCAAGATCGAATCCTTCGGCGCGCTGCTGGCCCAGCATGGCAAAGGCCTCGGTTGCGATATTTGCAAACCGGTGGCCGCCAGCATCCTGGCCTCTTGCTGGAACGATTTCGTGCTGAAGAAAGAACACGCCAGCCTGCAGGACACCAATGACTACTTCCTCGGCAATATCCAGAAGGATGGCACCTACTCGGTGGTGCCGCGCATGGCCGGCGGCGAAGTCACCGCCGATGGCCTGATCGCGGTCGGCACCGTCGCCAAGAAATACGGCCTGTACACCAAGATCACCGGCGGCCAGCGTGTCGACCTGTTCGGCGCCCGCGTCGAACAGCTGCCGCTGATCTGGGAAGAGCTGATCGCGGCCGGCTTCGAGTCCGGCCACGCCTACGGCAAGTCGCTGCGTACCGTCAAATCCTGCGTCGGCTCGACCTGGTGCCGTTACGGCGTCGACGATTCGGTGGGCCTGGCGATCGAACTGGAAAACCGCTACAAGGGCCTGCGCACGCCGCACAAGATCAAGTTCGGCGTGTCCGGCTGCACCCGCGAGTGCGCCGAAGCCCAGGGCAAGGACGTGGGCATCATCGCCACCGAAAAAGGCTGGAACCTGTATGTGGCCGGTAACGGCGGCATGAAGCCGCGCCACGCCGAGCTGCTGGCCTCGGACCTGGACAAGGCCACGATGATCAAGTACATCGACCGCTTCCTGATGTTCTACACCCGCACCGCCGACCGCCTGCAGCGCACCAGCACCTGGCGCGACAACCTCGAAGGTGGCCTGGATTACCTGAAGCAGGTCATCGTGCAGGACAAGCTCAACATCGCCGCCGACCTGGAAGCCGACATGCAGCACGTCGTCAACACCTACGCCTGCGAGTGGAAAGCCGCCGTCGAAGATCCGGAAACCCGCAAGCGCTTCCGCGCCTTCGTCAACAGCGACAAGACCGACCAGAACGTGCTGTTCATGGAAGAGCGCGGCCAGATCCGTCCGGCCACGTTCGAGGAACGCCAGCGCGTCATCCCCATCGCCGTTAAAGCAGCTTGATGTCAGCCCAGGAGAAAACCATGCATCGTGATATCCAAACCGCCAACTGGATCGCCGTCTGCGATCTGAACGACATCGTCGCCAACACCGGCGTGTGCGCCCTGATCAACGACGTGCAGGTCGCCGTGTTCCACGTCAACGACGGCGAAGCGCGCGTGTTCGCCATCGAGAACTACGATCCGAACTCGAACGCCGCCGTGCTCTCGCGCGGCCTGGTGGGCAGCCTGGGCGAGCGCATCGTGGTCGCCTCGCCGATCTACAAGCAGCATTTCGACCTGCAAACGGGCGAGTGCCTGGAAGATCCATCGTGCTCGGTCAACACCTATCCGGCCCGCATCGACGCCGGCAAGGTATGGGTAGGCGCATGAAACCCGCGCTGGTAGTCATCGGCAACGGCATGGCCGGGATGCGTACCGTGGAAGAGCTGCAAAAGCTGGACCACGACATGTACGACATCACGGTGTTCGGCGCCGAACCGCACGGTAACTACAACCGCATTTTGCTGTCGCCAGTGCTGGCGGGCGAAAAGACCATCGACGACATCATGCTCCATACCCGCGACTGGTATGTCCAGCATGGCATTACCCTGCATGCGGGCGACCCGGTGGTGCACATCGACCGCAAGAAACGCATCGTGCGCTCGCAGTCCGGCCTGGAAGTGCGCTACGACCGCCTGCTGCTGGCGACCGGCTCGACGCCCTTCATCATTCCGGTGCCGGGCCACCAGCTGCCGGGCGTGATCGCCTTCCGCGATATCCAGGACGTGGAAACCATGCTGGAAGCGTCGCGCAACCATCGCCACGCGGTGGTGATCGGCGGCGGCCTGCTGGGACTGGAAGCGGCCAACGGCCTGCTGCGCCAGGGCATGGAAGTGACCGTGGTGCACGTGACCGACGCGCTGATGAATATGCAGCTCGACAAACCGGCCGCGATGCTGCTGCAGAAGGCCCTGGAAACCAAGGGCCTGCGCTTCATGCTCAGCGCCCAGACCGAGGAAATCGTCGGCCCCGACCGCGTGACGGCGGTGCGCTTCAAGGACGGCAGCGTGATCCCGGCCGACCTGGTGGTGATGACCGCCGGCGTGCGTCCGAACATCGCGCTGGCCAAGGCGTCCGGCCTGCACTGCGACCGCGCCATCGTCGTCGACGATACCTTGCAGACCTACGATCCGCGCGTCTACGCCGTGGGCGAATGCGTGCAGCACCGCAAAGCCCTGTTTGGCCTGGTCGCACCTATCTGGGAGCAGGCGCGCGTGTGTGGCGCCCATCTGGCCGGCGCCGGCCACCGCCGCTACGTGCAGCAGACTTCCCCGACCCGCCTGAAAGTGACCGGAGTAGACTTGTACTCGGTGGGCGACATCATCGGCGGCGAAGGCAGCGAGGACCTGGTACTGCGCGATGCGCGCCGCGGCGTCTACAAGCGACTGGTGTTAAAGGACAACCGTATCGCCGGCGCCGTGCTGTATGGCGACGTGCAGGACGGTCCCTGGTATTTCGGCCTGATTCAGGATGGCACCAACATCGCTTCCATCCGCAGTCATCTTTTGTTTGGCGAGGCGCTCTGCGCCAGGGCCGCCTGAACTGCAACCAATTGGAAATTATCGTGAATTTGTCCCAAGACCATCTCTCCGTTCGTACCACCTGTGCCTACTGCGGCGTCGGCTGCGGGGTCAAGGCCACGCCGCTAGGCGATGGCACGGTGGAGATCGCTGGCGATTCCAGCCATCCGGCCAATCTGGGCAAATTATGCGTCAAGGGCTCGGCCCTGGGCGAAACCGTGGGCCTGGAAGGGCGCCTGCTGTATCCGCAGCTGCGTGGTCCTGAAGGCCTGCGCCGCATCAGCTGGGACAGCGCCTTCGACCAGATGGCCGAACGCTGGAACGCCATCATCGCCGAGCACGGCCCGGACGCGGTGGCGCTGTACGTCTCGGGCCAGTTGCTGACCGAAGACTACTACGTGGCCAACAAGCTGATGAAGGGCTACATCGGCAGCGCCAACATCGATACCAACTCGCGCCTGTGCATGTCCTCGGCCGTGGCCGGGCACAAGCGCGCCTTCGGCGAAGACCTGGTGCCGATCTGCTACGAGGATCTGGAACTGGCCGACATGGTCGTGCTGGTCGGCTCCAACACGGCCTGGTGCCATCCTATCCTGTTCCAGCGCATCGCCCGCGCCAAGGAAGCGCGCCCGGACATGAAACTGGTCGTGATCGACCCGCGCCGTACCGCCACCTGCGAACTGGCCGACCTGCACCTGCCGGTCAAGCAGGGTACCGACGTCTGGCTGTTCAACGGCCTGCTCAGCTATCTGTCGCGCATCGGCGCGGTCGATCCTGACTTCATCGCGGCCCACACCAAGGGCTTCGACGCCGCGCTGGCCACCGCGAACATCGATTGCAGCGACCCGGCCGCCGTGGCCAGGATTTGCCGCATCGACCCGGCCGTGCTGATGGAGTTCTACGAATCCTTCGCCGCCAATGCCAAGGTCATCACCGCCTTCTCGCAGGGCGTGAATCAATCCTCGGCCGGCACCGACAAGGCCAACAGCATCATCAACTGCCACCTGATCGGCGGCCGCATCGGCAAGCCGGGCGCGGGCCCGTTCTCGATCACCGGCCAGCCCAACGCCATGGGCGGCCGTGAAGTGGGCGGGCTGGCCAATATGCTGGCCGCGCATATGGACCTGGATCAGCCGGCGCACCGCGAACTGGTGCAAACCTTCTGGGACTCGCCGGCGATGGCCGACAAGCCCGGCCTGAAGGCGGTCGACCTGTTCCAGGCGATCGAAGCGGGCAAGGTCAAGGCGGTGTGGATCATCGCCACCAATCCCGTGGTCAGCCTGCCGGACGCCGACCAGGTCAAGCGCGCGCTGGAAAAGTGCGAACTGGTGGTCGCCAGCGACATCATGCAGAACACCGACACCAACGCCTTCGCCGACATCCTGCTGCCGGCGCTGGGCTGGGGCGAAAAGGATGGCACGGTCACCAATTCCGAGCGCCGTATCTCGCGCCAGCGCGCCTTCCTGCCGGCGCCGGGCGAGGCGCTGGCCGACTGGGATATCCTGTGCCGCTTCGCGCGCCGCATGGGCTTTGGCGGATTCGATTTCGACAGCGCCCACGCGGTGTTCGACGAACACGCGCGCCTGAGCGGCCACCGTAATTCTGCCGATGACGTTCCGCGTGCCTTCGTCATGGACGGCCTGGCTGGCCTGAGTCGCACCGATTTCGATGCGCTGGAGCCGACCCAGTGGCCGGTACGCCGCAGCGCCGACGGCCAGCTGAGCGTGCAGGTACGCCTGTTCGAAGACGGCCGCTACGCCCATGCCGACGGCAAGGCGCGCTTCATCGCCACCGCGCCGCGCCTGCCGGTCAATCCGGTCAGCGAAGACTTCCCGCTGGCGCTGAATACGGGCCGCGTGCGCGATCAGTGGCACACCATGACGCGCACCGGCAAGTCGCCGAAACTGGCCGATCACGTTTCCGAATCCTTCGTCGACATGCACCCGCAGGACGCGCTGCTGCACGGCGTGCGCGAGGGAGAGCTGGCGCGTATCAGCTCCAGCTGGGGCGCCATGGTGGCGCGCGTGCAGCACGGCGGCGGCATCGCGCGCGGCAGTGTCTTCATTCCCATCCACTGGACCGGCCAGACCGCCTCCGACGCGCGCGTCGGCGCCGTTGTCAATCCGGTGGTCGATCCGATCTCCGGCGAGCCGGAATTCAAGCACACGCCGGTACGGGTGGAGCAGTTCCGCGTGTCCTGGCATGGCTTCATCCTGAGCCGCAAGGAGCTGGAACTTGACAGCGTGGCCCACTGGACCCGCATCCAGGGCCGCTCCTTCGCCCGCTACGAGCTGGCCGGCCGCAACACCATCAGCGACTTCGGCCAATGGGCGCGCGCGCTGCTGGGCGTCGATAGCGAAGATGTCGACTGGCTTGAATACGAAGACCGCAGCGCCGGCGTGTACCGCGCCGTGCACGTGACGGACGACCAGATCGATCAGTGCATCTTCCTGTCGCCGCGCCAGGACATGCCCTCGCGCGCCTGGCTGGCCAGCCTGTTCTCCAAGGACCAGCTCAGCGAAATCGACCGCGTGGGCCTGCTGGTGGGCCAGCCGGTGGAGAAGGGCGCCGATGTTGGACCGACCGTGTGCTCCTGCTTCGGCGTGGGCCGCAACACTATCTGCGAAGCGATCCGCGACAATGATCTGCAGAGCGTGGCCCAGGTGACGGCCTGCGTGAAGGCGGGCGGCAACTGCGGCTCCTGCGTGCCGGAACTGAAAAAACTGCTGGTGGAGACGCGTGCGGAGTTGACCGCCTGAGTGAGGGGCTGATGACGGCCAGAACATCCATTTTCCGATGAGAAATTGACAAAAAATGTGATAAATTAAGCCATCGATCGCATGATCATTCTCATCGAGAACAGGAATGGCAATCCGCGAAAATTTCACCGACACCGATATGGATGTGTGGCTCAACGAGAAGCGAGTCACGGAAATTGAATGCCTGGTGCCCGACCTGACGGGCGTGGCGCGCGGCAAGATCCTGCCGCGCGCCAAATTCAGCCAGGACCGCGGCATGCGCATCCCGGAAGCGGTGCTGGGCATGACCGTCACCGGCAACTACCCCACCGAGGATGCGGCCTACGACCGCGCCATCTCCAGCATCGACCGCGACATGATCCTGCGCGCCGACCCGCGCACCATCACCAGCGTGCCATGGGCCACCGATCCGACCGCCCAGGTGATCCACGACTGCTATTTTTCCGACGGCACCCTGGTCGACTTCGCCCCGCGCTCGGTGCTGCGCCGCGTGCTCAAGCTGTACGCCGACAAGGGCTGGAAGCCGGTGCTGGCCTGCGAGCTGGAGTTTTACCTGACCGAAAAGAACGCCGACCCCGACCTGCCGCTGAAGGCGCCCATCGGCCGCAGCGGCCGCGCCGAAACCAGTCGCCAGGTCTACAGCATCGACGCCGTCAACGAGTTCGACCCGCTGTTCGAGGATATTTACGACTACTGCGAAATGATGAACCTGGACGTGGACACGCTGATCCACGAAACCGGCGCCGGCCAGATGGGCATCGACTTCCTGGACAGCGATGCGATGGGCCTGGCCGACAAGGTGTTCTACTTCAAGCGCACCGTACGCGAGGCCGCCCTGAAGCATCATATGTACGCCACCTTCATGGCCAAGCCCATGGGCGGCGAGCCGGGATCGGCCATGCATGTGCACCAGAGCGTGCTCGATGTCAAAACAGGCCTGAACATCTTCAGCGCGGAAGACGGTTCGCCCGCACCCATCTTCAAGCACTACATCGGCGGGCTGCAGCGCTACACCCCGGCCGCGATGGCCATCATCGCTCCTTATGTGAATTCCTACCGGCGCATCGTGCGCCACACGGCCGCGCCGATCAATATCCAGTGGGGCATCGACAACCGCACCGTCGGCTTCCGCGTGCCCGATTCGAGCGTGCAGGAGCGGCGCGTGGAAAACCGCATCATCGGCGCGGACGCCAATCCCTATCTGGCGCTGGCCGTCACGCTGGCCTGCGGCTACCTGGGCATGGTGGACCGGCTGGAGCCGACCCCGATGACCACCGGCAGCGCCTACGAGCACGGTTTCGAGCTGCCTCAGGGCCTGCCCGAGGCGCTACGCGCCCTGCGCGCCGAGGAACGCCTGCGCGACGTGCTGGGCGAGCGCTTTATCGACGTCTACGCGGCCATCAAGGACCTGGAGCACCAGGAGTTCATGACCGTCATCAGCCCCTGGGAGCGGGAGCATCTGCTGCTGCATGTCTGAGCCGGATGAATGACGCATACCGCCACGCGTTTAAACCCCGCGGCAAAGAGCCGGGGGCACCTTTAGAACCTAAGGCAAAGAGCCGGGGTCTGACCCGCTGGGTCAGACCCCAGGGTTACGCCGTGGGTTTCAGATGGCAGCCAGCGGCCCGCAAATTAAGCATTTTCCTTATCTTGGACATAGCCGGCTGGCGCTGCATTTATAATCACGTCTTGCCAAAAAACGGCGGCTGGCCGCAAAGCGGGCCGCCGCCGCTTGCGCCGTATTTTTCGCTGTCTTTTTAATAACTGACGATTTTCCGATCCGCTTACCTTTTGCCGACACTATGACGACTGCCCGCCCTGCCGCAGCCGCTGCCGAATCTGGCCAGCCTTTTCTCCTGATCCGCAACCTTGTGAAAGAATTTGACGGCGTGCGTGCCGTCAACGATGTGTCCGTGACGATCAACAAGGGCGAGATCTTCGCGCTGCTGGGCAGTTCCGGCTGCGGCAAGTCGACGCTGCTGCGCATGCTGGCCGGTTTCGAGACCCCGACCGCCGGCCAGATCACGCTGGCCGGCCAGGACATCGTCAGCGTGCCGCCTTACCAGCGCCCGATCAATATGATGTTCCAGTCGTATGCGCTGTTCCCGCACCTGAGCGTGTGGGACAACATCGCTTTCGGCTTGCGCCGCGACGGCCTGCCGGCCGACGAGATCGCCGCGCGCGTGGAAAAGATGCTGGCGCTGGTGCAGTTGCAGGCCTACGGCAAGCGCAAGCCGCATCAGCTGTCCGGCGGCCAGCAGCAGCGCGTGGCGCTGGCGCGCAGCCTGGCCAAACGCCCGCAACTGCTGTTGCTGGACGAGCCGCTAGGCGCACTGGACAAAAAACTGCGCGAGCGCACCCAGATGGAACTGGTCAACATCATCGAGCAGGTCGGCGTGACCTGTGTGATGGTGACCCACGACCAGGACGAGGCCATGAGCATGGCCAGCCGCATCGCCGTCATGAGCGAAGGCCGCATCCTGCAGGTGGGCGCACCGGGCGAAATCTATGAAACCCCGAACTGCCGCTTCGTGGCCGACTTTATCGGCAGCGTGAACATGTTCAGCGGCCATGTCGTCATCGACGAACCGGATCACGTGACGGTGGCTACGCCCGACTGCCAGCACTACATCCCGCACGGCATCACGGGGACCGAGGGCATGGAAGTCGCCGTGGCCGTGCGGCCCGAGAAGATCTGCATCCAGCTGGAGGAGCCGGGTCTGGAGCAGCGCGCCAGCGCGGCGGAACAGGGCCACAACTGTGTCAGTGGCGTGATCAGCGCGCTGGCCTACTTTGGCAACGAGACCCACTACCATGTGCGTCTCGACAGCGGCATGGACCTGAAGGTCTCGCGCACCAACGCCGCCCGCCACGATGACGAACGCCTGCGCCGCGACCAGCGCGTGTTCGCGTGGTGGGACGGCGCCGACGTTGTCGTGCTGACCAGCTAAGGCGGGAGCGGCAATGAAGAACAAGCTCCTGCACGCATGCAGCCTGCGCTGGATCACCGGCCGCCGCGTGGTCATCGCGGTGCCCTTCCTGTGGCTCACCTGCGCCTTCCTGATCCCCTTCCTGATCGTGGCGCGCATCAGCTTCACCGAGTCCGACAGCGGTAATCCCTTCGGCACCTTGATGACGATGGTCGAAGGCGTGATCACGCTCAAGGTCAAGATCTCCAACTACCTGTTCATCGCCCAGGACGACCTGTATGTGCTGACCTACCTGAGTTCGCTCAAGTACGCGGCCATCACGACGGTGTTGTGCCTGGCCATCGGCTATCCCTTCGCCTATTTCATGGCGCGCGCCAAACCGACGCTGCGGCCGGTATTGATGATGATGGTGATGCTGCCGTTCTGGACCTCCTTCCTGCTGCGTATCTACGCCTGGAAGGGCATCCTGGCCAACAACGGCATCCTGAACCACTTCCTGATCAGCATAGGTGCGATCACTGAACCGCTGCACATGATGAACACCCCGTTCTCGCTGGTGATCGGCATGACCTACGCCTATCTGCCCTTCATGATCCTGCCGCTGTACGCCAACCTGGTGAAGATGGATATCCGCTTCCTGGAGGCGGCCGCCGACCTGGGGGCCACGCCGCTGCAAACCTTCTGGCGCATCACGGTGCCGCTGTCGAAGTCCGGCATCATCGCCGGCTCGATGCTGGTGTTCATTCCGGCGGTGGGCGAGTACGTGATTCCGGAACTGCTGGGCGGCCCGGAAACGCTGATGATCGGCCATGTGCTGTGGGATGAATTCTTCACCAATAACGACTGGCCGATGGCCTCGGCCGTGACGGTGGTGGTGATCCTGTTGATCCTGGTGCCGATGGCGATCTTTAATAAATATCAGGCCGAACAGGCGGAGGGGCGGGCATGAGCGGGAATTTACTGCAACGCTGGTTTGGACGCGGCTGGCTGTCGCTGGGCTATATCTTCCTGTACCTGCCCATCGTGGTGCTGATCGTCTTTTCCTTCAACAGCTCGCGCCAGGACATGATCTGGAGCGGCTTCTCGCTGCGCTGGTATGCGGAGCTGATGAACGATGCGGAGATCATCAGCGGCTTCGTGCTGTCGCTGAAGATCGCCTTTACCACCGCCTGCGCCTCGGTGGTGCTGGGCACCTTCGCCGCCTTCGTGCTGCAGCGCTACCAGCGCTTCTTTGGCCGCACCCTGTTTTCGGGCATGGTCAGCGCGCCGCTGGTGATGCCGGAAGTGATCATCGGCCTGTCGCTGCTGCTGATGCTGGTGTCGGTACAGAAGATGTTCGGTTTCCCCGAGCGCGGCGCCTTCACCATCTGGCTGGGCCACTCGCTGCTGGGTATGGCGTATGCGGCGGTGGTGGTGCAGTCGCGCCTGCGGGAGATGAGCAAGTCGCTGGAAGAGGCGGCGATGGACCTGGGCTGCAAGCCGCATCAGGTGTTCTACCTGGTCACGCTGCCGAATATCACCCAGGCGCTGGCCTCGGCCTGGTTGCTGACGTTTACCTTATCGCTGGACGACGTGGTGCTGTCGGCCTTCCTGTCCGGCCCCGGCTCGTCGACGATGCCGATCGTGATCTTCTCGCGGGCCCGTCTGGGACTGGACCCACGTGTCAACGCGGTGGCCGCGCTGACCATCCTGGCCGTGACGATAGGCGTGATCGCATCGAGTTTCTATCTGGCCCGCGCTGAACGCTTACGCCAGAAGCAAGTCGCCGCCGCAGCCAAATCCGGCTGATTTTTACGGAACTTTTTCGCTGAAGGTTGATCTCTATATAGTTGGTGGCGCGGAACAGCCCGCGCCGCGCCGCCAATCGAGGTGTAAACTATTTTGACCGGCCGCGTTTGCGGCACGGCCTTCTTCAGCGGAGGATGTTATGAAATCTAATGCGATCAAGAAACCTGAGCAAACGGAGCCAGAAGTTCCCGTACTTGCTCGCCCCCGCACGGTTAAAGCCAAAAAAGTACCTGAACGTATTATTCTTGATCCTCCTGGTAAAAACACCATCCCACTTTCGGTAATACGACGTGCCGTGGCCAACGCCGTCGCGCGACATAAGAAATAGTTTCCAATGCGATCGCGAGCTAGCTATAGCAATAGCGTGTTCATCAATTGTCCATTTGACGATGAATATCGCCACTTGCAAAATGCAATGGTTTTCGCGATCTACGACTGTGGGTTTGTGCCACGATGTACGCTGGAAGAAAACGATGGTTCAGCAACTCGCGCAGATAAGATTCATCGTTTAATCCAGAATTCGGGCTACGGAATTCATGACATTTCCAGAACTGAGCAAGATCTAATGAACGGTCTTCCCAGGTTTAATATGCCGTTGGAGTTGGGCTTGTTTCTGGGGGCAAAGAGATATGGTGATGCGGAGCAAAAGAAGAAGATTGTTCTGATCTTGGATCGCGAGAAATACAGGTATCAGAAATTTATCTCCGATATTTCCGGTCAGGATATACGCTCGCACGGCGGAGCCGCCGAGTCATTGATAAGGCAAGTGCGTGACTGGTTGAGCGACGCCTCACAGAAGAAGACCATTCCAGGTGCGAAATCGATAACCGGGCGTTACAGCCACTTTTCCCGTGATCTTCCTGGTATGTGCGCCGATGAAGACATCGCCATCGACGAAATTACCTACAACAACTACAGCTACTTCATTACGGAATGGCTCAGAAAAGTAAGCGGTGTATATCTGAGCCGCTGAGATGCCGGTCGCTTGGCCCGGCATCTCAGTTCTGCTAAATCCCGCCCATGCAAATGTACTTGATCACCAAATAATCCTCGATCCCGTACTTCGATCCTTCCCGCCCCAGCCCCGACTGTTTGACGCCGCCGAACGGTGCGATCTCGTTCGAGATCAGGCCGGTATTCACGCCCACCATGCCGCTCTCCAGCCCTTCCGCCACACGCCAGATGCGGCCGATGTCACGCGAATAGAAGTAGGCGGCCAGGCCGAATTCGGTGTCGTTGGCCATGGCCAGCACCTCGTCATCGGTCTTGAAGCGGAACAGCGGCGCCAGCGGGCCGAAGGTTTCCTCTTTCGCCACCAGCATGTCCGACGTCACGTCCGCCACGATGGTCGGCTCGAAGAAGGAGTGGCCCAGCGCGTGGCGCTTGCCGCCAGCCAGCAGGCGGCCGCCCTTGGACAGCGCGTCGGCCACATGCTCTTCCACCTTGAGCACGGCCTTGTCTTCGATCAGCGGGCCTTGCGTCACGCCCGGCTCCACGCCATTGCCCACCTTGAGCTTGGCCACGGCCGCCACCAGCTTGGTGGCGAAGGCTTCGTACACGCCATCCTGCACATACAGGCGGTTGGCGCAGACGCAGGTCTGGCCGGCGTTGCGGTATTTGGATGCGATCGCGCCTTCCACCGCCGCATCCAGGTCGGCATCGTCGAATACGATGAAGGGCGCGTTGCCGCCCAGTTCCAGCGACAGCTTCTTGATCGTCGGTGCGCACTGCTCCATCAGCAGGCGGCCCACGCCGGTCGAGCCGGTAAAGGTCAGCTTGCGCACGATAGGGTTGCTGGTCATTTCCGCGCCGATCTCGCGCGAGCCGCCGGTGATCACGCTCATCACGCCCGCAGGCAGGCCAGCGCGCTCGGCCAGCACCGCCAATGCCAGCGCGGAGAAGGGCGTCAGTTCGGCCGGCTTGACGATCATCGGGCAGCCGGCTGCCAGCGCCGGTCCCACCTTACGGGTGATCATCGCCGCCGGGAAGTTCCATGGCGTGATCGCCGCGCACACGCCGATCGGTTCCTTGGTGACGACGATGCGCCGGTCCGCCCATGGCGACTGCATGGTGTCGCCGCTGATGCGTTTTCCTTCTTCGGCAAACCATTCGATGAAAGAGGCCGCGTAGACGATTTCGCCCTTGGCTTCGGCCAGCGGCTTGCCCTGTTCTGCCGTCATGATCAGCGCCAGGTCGTCGGCATTTTCCAGCATCAGGTCATTCCACTTGCGCAGAATCGTCGCGCGTTCCTTGGCCGATTTCTTGCGCCACGCGGGCCAGGCCGCGTTGGCCGCTTCAATGGCGCGCCGGGTCTCGGCCGCGCCCATATGGGGCACCGTACCCAGCTTGGCGCCGGTGGCGGGATTGCTCACGGTGATGGTGCTGCCATCGTCCGCGTCGCACCATTCGCCGTTGATATGGCATTGCTGGCGCAGCAGGGTCGGGTCTTTCAGATCGAGCATGGCGTTTCCTTTTTACTTGGCGGCGCTGTCGCGCAGCGACGATTCCAGGATGGCGAGCGCTTCATCCATCAGCGCGTCGCCGATGGTGAGCGGGAACAGGAAGCGGATCACATTACCATACACGCCGCAGGTGAGCAGCAGCAGGCCGCGCTGCAGTGCCAGCGTCTGCACCTGCTTGGTGAAAGCCATGTCCGCTTGCTGCGTGCCGGGCTGATTGAATTCTACCGCGACCATCGCCCCCATGCCGCGCACTTCAGCGATCTGCGGAACGGCTGAGCGCAAGCCATGCACGCGTTCCTTCAGGCGCGCGCCCAGCACTTCGGCGCGGGCGCACAGCTGTTCTTCCTCAATGATGTCGAGCACCGCATGGGCCGCGGCGATGGCCAGCGGATTGCCCGCATAGGTGCCACCCAGGCCACCCGGCGCGGGCGCATCCATGATCTCGGCGCGGCCGCAGACGGCCGACAGCGGCATGCCGCCCGCCAGGCTCTTGGCGATGGTCATCAGATCGGGCAGCACGTCGTAATGGTCCATGGCGAACAGCTTGCCGGTGCGGGCGAAGCCGGTCTGGATCTCGTCGGCGATCAGCAGGATGCCATGCTGGTCGCACAGCGCACGCAGGGCGCGCATGAATTCCGGCGGCGCGGCGTAGAAGCCGCCTTCGCCCTGCACCGGTTCCAGGATGATGGCCGCCACGCGCTGCGGGTCCACATCGGCCTTGAACAAGGTGTTCAGCGCCGCCAGCGAATCTTCCACGCTGACGCCGTGCAGCGCGACCGGGAAGGGCGCGTGATAGATCTCGCCGGGGAAGGGGCCGAAGCCGATCTTGTATGGCGCCACCTTGCCGGTCAGTGCCATGCCCATCATGGTGCGGCCGTGGAAGGCGCCGGAGAAGGCGATCACCGCGCCGCGGCCGGTGGCGGCGCGCGCGATCTTGATGGCGTTTTCCACCGCCTCGGCGCCGCTGGAGAAGAAGGCGGTTTTCTTGGCATGGCTGCCGGGAGTGATCGCGTTGATGCGTTCGGCCAGTTCCACATAGCTGGCGTAAGGCACGATCTGGTAGCAAGTGTGGGTGAACTTGCCCAGCTGCTGCTCGATCGCCGCCACAATTTTCGGATGGCGGTGGCCGGTGTTGAGCACGGCGATGCCGGCGGCGAAGTCGATAAAGCGCCGGCCTTCCACATCCCACAGTTCGGAGTTGAGCGCGCGTTCGGCATAAAACTGGCACATCACGCCCACGCCGCGCGGCGTGGCTGCATCTTTACGTTGCTGAAGTTCGGCATTGATCATGTTGGTCGTCCATCGTCTGCTGTTAGAGGGGTGGATCGATACTACACCTCACAACGGCACCACGAATAGGGCCACAATCACCGTTTCGATGGTGCCACTTACTTGATTTCCTCGTCATTGAAACCCTGGCGGTGCTCCCACCAGGCGCTGGCGACGAACAGCGCGGCACCCACCCACAGCACCGCCGGAAGCGCATTGATGCCCACCGTCTGCATCAGCACGCCCGTCACCAGAGGGCCGCCGCTGCTGGTGATGCCCCAGCTGGCATTGACCACCGCGCTGGCCGCCACCAGCGACTGGCCATGAAAGCGTTCGCCGCAAGCCACCAGTGCCAGCATGTAGATGGCACCGGCGGACGCGCCCAGCATCAGCAGCAGGGTCCACCACAGCCATGGCGTGCCGGCGGCGAAGGGCAGCAGCGGCAGCAGCAGGCACACGGCGATGCCGCAGCCGGTGTGCACGCGCGCGCGGCCCACGTGGTCGGCCAGCCAGCCGAAGGCGAATTGCAGGGCCGTGTCGCCCACCAGTATCACCGTGGCCGACAGCAGGGCCAGTTCGGTCGCTATGCCGTGGCGCATCGCATACAGCGGGAATAAACTGAGCGCCACCGTATCGAACAGGGCAAAGAAGGCGGCACCAAGTACAATCATCGGCATCCGGGGCAACACCGCCTGCCAGGCCACATGGGCGTCGTCTTCATGTCCATGTTCGGTGTTGGCGATCAGCGCCAGGCCCGGTAGCGCCAGCAGGAACAAGGCGCCGCAGGCGGCGAAGGGCAGCGCCACCTTGCTTTCGAAGGCCGCCACCAGGGCCGGCCCCACCAGCTGGAACAGCGTGAAGCTGGTGGTGTACATGGCCACCACACGGCCACGCGAGTTGCCCGGCGCCAGACGGTTGACCCAGGCCTCGCCGATGGTGAACAGCACGCCCATGGCAGCACCAAAGACCAGACGCAGCAGCACCCATAGCGGCAGGCTGGTGCTCGCTTCCATCAGTGCGGTGGAGATGGCCGCCGCCAGCACCGCGCCCATCATGCACACGCGCGGCCCGAAGCGGCCAACCCAGCGCGACACGAAGGGCGCGGCGGCCAGAATGCCGAGCGCACTGGTGGCCGTGACCAGGCCGATCACATCGGTGCCGATGCCGCGCCGGTCCAGCACCAGCGCGGTCAACGGCATGGTGGCGCCCAGGCCCAGTCCGACCACGCCGATGCTGATCGCCAGTGCGAAGAAGTCGCGCCAGGCCATGTTCTTCATCAGCGCGCTCCCGATTGGATGACGGCGGCCAGCAGGCGGCCGTAATATGCGATCTTCTCCGGCGTGCAGTAGGCATAGCCGACCAGCAGGCCGCGCCGCACCGGCGGCGCCAGGTAGTAGGTGGACAGGGCCTTGACCTGGATGCCCGATTCGGCCGCCAGTTTTTCCAGCGCCACGTCGTCGACCCGGTCGGGCAGCTCCACCACCAGATGCAGGCCGGATTCTTCGCTGGAGATGGTCACGCTCTGGCTCAGCTGCGGTCCCAGTTGCTGCACCAGCGTGCGCCGCAGCAGTTCACGGCGCGCGCCGTAGGTCTGGCGGATCTTGCGGATGTGGGTGGTGAAGTGGCCCAGCGCGATGAAGTCGGCCAGCGCCGCCTGCACCATCAGCTGGCCCGGCCTTTGCAAGTCGTACAGCGCGCTCTTGAAGGGCGCGATCAGGGCGGGAGGCACCACCAGATAGCCGACCTTGATGCCGGGGTAGAGCACCTTGGAGAAGGTGCCCATATAGACCACCCGGTCATCGGTATCGAGCCCCTGCAGCGCGGCCAGCGGCCGGCCGGTATAGCGGAATTCGCTGTCGTAATCGTCCTCCAGTATCCAGGCGTTCTTGCGCACCGCCACATCGAGCAGCTCGCGCCGGCGCGCCAGGCTCATCACGGCGCCGGTGGGGTACTGGTGCGACGGTGTGACGTAGATCAGGCGCGGGGTGGTCTCCAGGTCGGCCTGCTCCAGTGCCATGCCGTCGTGGTCCACGGTGATCGGATGGAGCGTCAGTTCGCGCGCCTGGAACACCCGCCGCGCGCCCCAGTAGCAGGGATCTTCCACCCAGGCGGTGTCGCCCACATCGGCCAGCAGCTGCGCGCACAGGTCGAGCGACTGCTGGGTGCCGGCCGTGATCAGCACCTGGTCCACCGAGACCTTGACCGAGCGCGAGATGCGCAGGTATTCGGTGATCGCCTGGCGCAGCGGCAGGTAGCCACCCGACTGGCCGTAGTCCAGCAGGTCGGCGCGCGCCTCGCGCCAGACCCGGTTTTGCAGGCGCTGCCACAGCTTGAAGGGGAACGATGAAAAGTCCGCGTCGCCCGGTGCGAAAGGCTGTATCTCATAGCGTGCGCCGGCGGCGAAGCTGGTGAGTTCTTCGCCACGGCGCGACAAAGGCGCGGCGCGATTGGCCGGCGCCGCATTGCGCTGTTTGCTCTGTTGCGCCGATCCAACGCCGTGCATGCTGGCCGTGTGGGCCTGCAAATCGGCCACATAGGTGCCGCTGCCCAGGGCGCTGGTCACATAGCCTTCCGCCGCCAATTGCTCGAAGGCGGCGATCACCGTATTGCGCGCGATGCCCAGATCCCTTGCCAGGTCACGGCTGGAGGGTAGTTTGCTTCCCGCGCCCAGCTGCTGCTGGTGAATGGCGGCCTTGGCGGCCTCGTACAAACGGCGCTGCTGGGGCAGCCGCGGATGGAAACCGGATTGGGCCAGCGTCTGGGCTAGCAGGTCGGAAGCAGGGGACATTGATTAAAGTGGTTCCATCGTTTATCAACAAGTGGCACTGACAATGATACCAAATTCCGCATATGATGAATCAAATTTCATGCTAAGTAGAAAAAATGTTAATTTAGCTGAGGTGTTTGCAGGTCGAAGTATTCAGCAGCAGGTATGTAAGTTATGTAATTCATGGCGAGTGGCTCCAAATGCTCGAAGAATTGAAGGTTCGAAAGAGCCCAATGCATCGCAAAACATTCACACTGATTAAAAGACATCATGCGTAGCCCTATCGTTCTTGTTCCTGCCTGCGTCAATCAGATTGGCGCGCATCCCAACCACACCGCCCAGCGCAAATATGTGGATACGGTGCAGTCGGGCGCCGGCTGCATGCCGCTGATCGTGCCCGCACTGGGCGCCGCCACCGACATCGACGCCTTGCTGGCGCTGGCCGACGGCATCCTGCTGACCGGTTCTCCTTCGAATGTGCACAGCAGCCTGTATGGACAGGAACTGCTGGACCCGAAGCTGCCGCTCGATGCGGCGCGCGACGCCACCACGCTGCCGCTGATACGCGCGGCGCTCAAGCGCGGCATACCGCTGTTCGCGATCTGCCGCGGCTTCCAGGAAGTCAACGTGGCGCTGGGCGGCACCCTGCATCAGGCGGTGCACGGCGTGGCCGGCATGGCCGACCATCGCGAAAACAAGGAACTCACGCTGGAGCAGCAATACGGCCCGGCCCACCGCGTGCTGCTGCAGCAGGGCGGCAGGATGCAGCGCATTCTCGATGGCGCCAGCGAGATCATGGTCAACTCCCTGCATGGCCAGGGCATCGACCTGCTGGCGCCAAGCCTGGTCGTGGAGGCACGCGCCGACGATGGCCTGGTGGAGGCATTCAGCGTGGCCGATGCGACCGGTTTTTCGATGGCGGTGCAGTGGCACCCGGAATGGCAGCTCGCGCAGAATCCGGTTTCCATCAAGTTGTATCAGGCATTTGGGCAGGCATGCCGGAATTATCAAAGTCAATCAGGGAGAGGCGCATGAAAACCTACGAGCAGTGGGCGCGGCGGGTTCCTTAGTGTTCCTGATCTCGCAGTAACTGCGGCAGTGACAGCAACGCGGTTACAGAAATACAAGCGCGCGCTGGCCATAGGCCGCGCGCAAGATTAAGACAAACGAGAGAAATTCATGGCAATTCGCGAGAACTTTACCTACACCGATATGGATCTGTGGCTGAACGAAAAACGCGTCACCGAAATCGAATGCCTGGTACCTGACTTGACCGGAGTGGCGCGCGGGAAGATTCTGCCGCGCGGTAAATTCACCCAGGAGCGCGGCATGCGCATCCCGGAAGCGGTGCTGGGCATGACCGTAACGGGCAACTACCCGACCGAAGACGCAGGCTACGACCGCGCCATCTCCACCACCGACCGCGACATGGTCCTCAAGGCCGATCCAACCACCATCACCATGGTTCCCTGGGCCACCGATCCGACCGCGCAGGTGATCCACGACTGCTACTTCTCCGATGGCCGCCTGGTCGACTTCGCCCCCCGCTCGGTGCTGCGCCGCGTGCTCAAGCTGTACGCGGACAAAGGCTGGAGACCGGTGGTGGCGCCGGAACTGGAGTTTTACCTGACCGCCAAGAACAGCGATCCCGATCTGCCCCTGAAACCGCCTATCGGCCGCAGCGGCCGCGCGGAAACCAGCCGCCAGGTTTATTCGATCGACGCAGTGAATGAATTCGATCCGCTGTTCGAAGACATCTACGACTACTGCGATCTGATGAACCTGGACGTCGATACGCTGATTCACGAAATCGGCGCGGGCCAGATGGAAATCAACTTCCTGCATGGCGATCCGCTGGGACTGGCCGACAAGGTGTTCTTCTTCAAACGGACCCTGCGTGAAGCGGCGCTCAAGCACGATATGTATGCCACCTTCATGGCCAAGCCGATGGCGGGCGAACCGGGTTCGGCGATGCATGTGCACCAGAGCGTGGTCGATGCGAAAACCGGCTTGAACATTTTCAGCGCACCGGATGGTTCGGCCGCGCCGATCTTCAAGCACTACATCGGCGGCCTGCAGCGCTACATGCCGTCGGCCATGGCGATCGTGGCGCCATATGTGAATTCCTACCGCCGCATCGTGCGCCACACCGCCGCACCGATCAACATCCAGTGGGGCATGGATAACCGCACCGTCGGCTTCCGTATTCCGGAATCGGGCGTGCAGGACCGCCGTGTGGAAAACCGCATCATCGGTGCGGACGCCAATCCCTACCTGGCGCTGGCCGTGACGCTGGCTTGCGGTTATCTGGGCATGGTCGAGCAGCTGGAGCCGACACCGATCACCGAAGGCAGCGCCTACGACCTGAAGTTCGAGCTGCCGCAAGGCTTGCCGGAAGCCCTGGCCACGCTGCGCGCCGAAGACAAGCTGCGCACCGTGCTGGGCGAGCGCTTCATCGACGTGTACGCGGCCATCAAGGATCTGGAACATCAGGAGTTCATGACCGTTATCAGTCCGTGGGAGCGCGAGCACTTGCTGCTGCACGTTTAATTTCCGCCGGTGCGGCGGCGCCGGCAAGGCGCGCCGCACAGCACAGTACAGCAGTACAGACCGCAGGCTCGCGAGTGACCGGGCCCTTTATCGATCAAATTTTTTGAATCAGGGATCATCATGTCCGCAAATCCAATGGCGCCAAGCGCCGCGCTGGTTGCCTCGGTCAAGAGCGCCGCCGCACGCACCGAATTGTTCGACACCGCCGCAATCCAGAAAATGGATTCCGCCCACTACATCCACCCCTTCACCGACCACAAGGCGCTGGCCGAAACCGGCGCCCGCGTGATGGTGCGCGGCGATGGCATCTATCTGTGGGATTCGCAGGGCAAGAAGGTCCTGGACGGCATGTCCGGCCTGTGGTGCGTCAACGTCGGCTATGGCCGCACCAGCATCTCCGAGGCGGTGTACCGCCAAATGGAGACTCTGCCTTTCTATAACAGCTTCTTCAACACCACCAACCTGCCGGCGGTGCAACTGGCCACCAAACTGGCGCAGATCTCGCCGCCGCAGTTCAATCATGTGTACTTCACCGGCTCCGGCTCGGAAGGCAACGACACCAATCTGCGCATGGTGCGCCGCTACTGGGACATCCTCGGCTACAAGGAACGCCACACCATCATCAGCCGTCACAACGCCTATCACGGCAGCACCGTCGCCGGCGCTTCTCTGGGCGGCATGGATGGCATGCATGCGCAGGGTGGCCTGCCGATTCCAGGCATCGAACATATCGGCCAGCCGAATTATCTGGAGTCGGGCCGTGGCATGACGCAGGATGAATTCGGCATCAAGGCGGCATCCTGGCTGGAGGACAAAATCCTCGAAATCGGCGCCGATAAAGTCGCCGCCTTCATCGGCGAACCGGTGCAGGGTGCGGGCGGCGTGATCATCCCTCCAGCTACCTACTGGCCCGAGATCCAGCGCATCTGCGACAAGTACGGCATCCTGCTGATCGCCGACGAAGTGATCTGCGGCTTCGGCCGCCTGGGTAAATGGTTTGCCTCCGAACTGTTCGGCATCAAGCCCGATCTGATCACCTTCGCCAAAGGCGTCACTTCCGGCTATGTGCCGCTGGGCGGCGTGCTGGTGGGCGACCGCGTGGCCAAGGTATTGATCGAGCAGGGCGGCGATTTCAACCACGGCTTTACCTACTCGGGCCATCCGGTAGCCTGCGCTGCGGCGCTGGAAAATATCCGCATCCTGGAAGAAGAAAAACTGATCGAGCGCGTCGGCCAGGATACCGGTCCGTATTTGAAGGAACGCTTTGCCACGCTGGCCGATCATCCGCTGGTTGGCTATGCGGACAGCTGCGGTTTTGTCGCTGGCCTTAATTTGGTGCGCACCAAGGCCGCGGTGGTGCACGATAACGAAAACTTCGATCCTGATCTGGCGGTGGGCATGGTCTGCCGCGGCTATATGTTCAACAACGGCATGATCATGCGCGCCGTCGGCGACCGCATGATCATCGCGCCGCCACTGGTGATGACGCGCGCGCAGATCGATGAAATGGTGGCGCTGATCCGCCGCTGCCTGGACATGACATACGCAGACATCAAGGAGCGCGGCTGGGTATGATAATTGCTAAACTTTATTGGAATTGACGATGTAATCGCGGTTCGACGCAGCACACTTTGAAGATGCATTCACACACATTGCCTTGATAGGGGAAACAAGAATGATGACGTCACATCCTGCAGCTCTGCTTCGTTCACATCTTAAGCGACGTATTACACGCGGCCTGTCCACCGCCCTGGCCGCCGGCGCGGTTGCGGCGGCGCTGAGCGCGCCGGCAGTGGCGCAGGAAGAGAAAGTCCTCAATATCTACAACTGGTCCGACTACATCGCCGAAGACACGATCAAGAACTTCGAAAAGGAAACCGGCATCAAGGTGCGCTACGATCTGTTCGACAGCAATGAGGTACTGCACGCCAAACTGGCCGCCGGCAAAACCGGCTACGACATCGTGGTGCCTTCGTCGAACTGGGCCCGTCTGCAAATCGATGGTGGCCTGCTGCGTGAACTCGACAAGAGCAAGATCCCCAACCTGGCGAACATGGACCCGCAGCTGCAGGCATTGATCGGCAAGCTCGATCCGGGCAACAAGCATCTGGTGGTATGGCTGTGGGGCTTTACCACGCTGGGCATCAATGTGGAGAAGGTCAAGGCCGCACTGGGTTCCACGCCGATGCCGGACAATGCCTGGGACCTGATCTTCGATCCGAAGTATGCGGCCAAGCTCAAATCCTGCGGCATCTCCGTGCTCGATTCGCCATCCGAAATCCTGCCGCCCGCGCTGCAGTACATCAACAAGCCAGCCTTCTCCAAGAACGCCTCCGACTACCAGGACGCCAGCCGACTGCTGCAATCGATCCGGCCTTACGTAACCCTGTTCAGCTCTTCCGGCTACATCAACGATCTGGCCAACGGCTCGCTGTGCCTGTCGCTGGGCTGGTCCGGCGATATCAACATCGCCCGTCAGCGCGCCATCGACGCCAAGAACGGCAACAACATCACGGCGCTGATCCCAAAGACCACCGCGACCCTGCTGTTCGATACCATGGCCATCCCCACCGATGCGCCGCACCCGAACAATGCCCACCTGTGGATCAACTACATCACCCGTCCTGAAGTCCATGCCAGCCTGACCAACAAGGTCTTCTACGCCAACCCGAACGCCGCCGCGCTCAAGTTCGTCAAGAAGGACCTGGCCGAGAACAAAACCATCTACCTGTCCGACGAAGACAAGAAGCGCATGACCGTGCCCGAGCCATACAGCTCCGACATTCGCCGCGTGATGACACGCGTCTACACCAAGTTCAAGACCGGCCTGTAATTGCCGCACCGCCCACCCGGCAATGGCGCCGGGTGTGGCCGCCGCATGTCCGCCGCACTTGCTCGCCGCAGCTGCGTGCACCGCTTGCACCACTTGCACCACCTAATTTTGTACTGTGCCACCATGACGATAGCTCAAAACGCCCCGCCGGCCATCGAAGCCGGCCAGCCCTTCCTGCTGATCCGTAACCTGGTCAAGTCTTTCGATGGCGTGCGCGCCGTGGACGACATCTCGGTCACGATCAACAAGGGTGAAATCTTCGCACTGCTCGGCAGCTCAGGCTGCGGCAAGTCGACCCTGCTGCGCATGCTGGCCGGCTTCGAAACGCCCACCGAGGGACAGATCACGCTGGCCGGCAAGGACATGGTCAATGTGCCGCCTTACCAGCGTCCGATCAATATGATGTTCCAGTCGTATGCGCTGTTTCCGCACCTGAGCGTGTGGGACAACATCGCCTTCGGCCTGCGCCGCGATGGCCTGCCGGAAGAAGAAGTATCGGTACGCGTGACCCAGATGCTGGCCCTGGTGCAGCTGCAAGCCTACGGCAAGCGCAAGCCGCATCAGCTGTCCGGCGGCCAGCAGCAGCGCGTGGCGCTGGCGCGCAGCCTGGCCAAGCGTCCCAAGCTGCTGCTGCTCGACGAGCCGCTCGGCGCGCTGGACAAGAAGCTGCGGGAGCGCACCCAGATGGAGCTGGTGAACATCATCGAGCAGGTCGGCGTGACTTGCGTGATGGTGACCCACGACCAGGACGAAGCCATGAGCATGGCCACCCGCATCGCGGTGATGAGCGAGGGCCGCATCCTGCAAGTGGGCGCGCCCGGCGAAATCTACGAAACCCCGAACTGCCGCTTCGTGGCCGACTTTATCGGCAGCGTGAACATGTTCAACGGCCATGTGGTGGTGGATGAACCCGACCACGTGATCATCGATTCGCCCGAAGGGCGTCATTACGTCAACCACGGCATCACCGGCACCAAGGGTATGGAAGTGGCGGTGGCGGTGCGTCCAGAAAAAATCTGCGTGCAATTGGAGGAGCCGGGCCTGGAGCAGCGCGCCAGCGCCGCCGAGCAGGGCTTCAACTGCGCCTCCGGCGTGATCACCGCGCTGGCCTACTTCGGCAATGAAACCCGCTATCACATCCGCCTCGACAGCGGCATGGAGCTGCGCGTGGCGCGTACCAACGCGGCGCGCCACCAGAGCGCCAGGCTGGAGCGGGACCAGCGCGTGTTCGCCTGGTGGGATGGCGCCGACATCGTGGTCCTGACCAACTGAGCCCGCCATGCGACTCTCCTCCCTCAAGCACGCGTTGAGCCTGCGCTGGATCACCGGCCGCCGCGTCGTCATCGCGGTGCCTTTCCTGTGGCTGAGCTGCGCCTTCCTGATCCCCTTCCTGATCGTGGCGCGCATCAGCTTCACCGAGTCCGATAGCGGCAATCCCTTCGGCACCTTGATGACGATGGTCGAAGGCGTGATCACGCTCAAGGTCAAGATCTCCAACTACCTGTTCATCGCCCAGGATGACCTGTATGTGCTGACCTACCTGAGTTCGCTCAAGTACGCGGCCATCACGACGGTGCTGTGCCTGGCGATCGGCTATCCCTTCGCCTATTTCATGGCGCGCGCCAAACCGACGTTGCGGCCGGTGCTGATGATGATGGTGATGCTGCCGTTCTGGACCTCCTTCCTGCTGCGTATCTACGCCTGGAAGGGCATCCTGGCCAACAACGGCATCCTGAACCACTTCCTGATCAGCATAGGTGCGATCACTGAACCGCTGCACATGATGAATACCCCGTTCTCGCTGGTGATCGGCATGACCTATGCCTATCTGCCTTTCATGATCCTGCCGCTGTACGCCAACCTGGTGAAGATGGATATCCGCTTCCTGGAGGCGGCCGCCGACCTGGGCGCCACGCCGCTGCAAACCTTCTGGCGCATCACGGTGCCGCTGTCGAAGTCCGGCATCATCGCCGGCTCGATGCTGGTGTTCATTCCGGCGGTGGGCGAGTACGTGATTCCGGAACTGCTGGGCGGCCCGGAAACGCTGATGATCGGCCATGTGCTGTGGGATGAATTCTTCACCAATAACGACTGGCCGATGGCTTCCGCCGTGACGGTGGTGGTGATCCTGTTGATCCTGGTGCCGATGGCGATCTTTAATAAATATCAGGCCGAACAGGCGGAGGGTCGGGCATGAGCGGGAATTTACTGCAACGCTGGTTTGGACGCGGCTGGCTGTCGCTGGGCTATATCTTCCTCTACCTGCCCATCGTGGTGCTGATCGTCTTTTCCTTTAATAGCTCGCGCCAGGACATGATCTGGAGCGGCTTCTCGCTGCGCTGGTATGCGGAGCTGATGAACGATGCGGAGATCATCAGCGGCTTCGTGCTGTCGCTGAAGATCGCCTTTACCACCGCCTGCGCCTCGGTGGTGCTGGGCACCTTCGCCGCCTTCGTGCTGCAGCGCTACCAGCGCTTCTTTGGCCGCACCCTGTTTTCGGGCATGGTCAGCGCGCCGCTGGTGATGCCGGAAGTGATCATCGGCCTGTCGCTGCTGCTGATGCTGGTGTCGGTACAGAAGATGTTCGGTTTCCCCGAGCGCGGCGCCTTCACCATCTGGCTGGGCCACTCGCTGCTGGGGATGGCGTATGCGGCGGTGGTGGTGCAGTCGCGCCTGCGGGAAATGAGCAAGTCGCTGGAGGAAGCGGCGATGGACCTGGGCTGCAAGCCGCATCAGGTGTTCTACCTCGTCACGCTGCCGAACATCACCCAGGCGCTGGCCTCGGCCTGGCTGCTGACCTTTACCTTGTCGCTGGACGATGTGGTGCTGTCGGCCTTCCTGTCCGGCCCCGGCTCGTCGACGATGCCGATCGTGATCTTCTCGCGGGCCCGTCTGGGACTGGACCCACGTGTCAACGCGGTAGCCGCGCTGACCATCCTGGCCGTGACGATAGGCGTGATCGCATCGAGTTTCTATCTGGCGCGCGCGGAACGTTTGCGCATGAAGCAGGTGGCCGCCGCCGCCAAATCAGGTTGAGAGTGTCTGGAGTCCGTAACAGAATTTCCGCCGCAGACGCGGCAGAGTCAAAGTAGTCGCCTACCACAATTGAAAAGGGAGTAGACATGCACTTGCTGAAAAAAGTTGTCATTGCCATCGCCATCGCCAACGCTTTTCCCGCCCTCGCCATGGCGCAGAGCACCAAGGAACTGAAGGCGGAACTGGAAGCGCTGAAGAGCCACGTCAAGCGCCTGGAAGCCATGATCGAGAAGGTCGGTTCGCAGGCCCAGCAAGCCAACACCCAGGCGCAGGCCGCCACCACGCAGGCGGCGCAAGCCAGCACCAAGGCGGTCGAAGCGACTGCCAAGGCCGACAAGGCCAGCGAAAACACCATTGACGTGGCGGAGTTCAACCGCATCCGCATCAAGACGGAGGCGATGGAAGATGCGCAGGAAGCCAATGGTTTCAAGGGCGTGAAGATTTCCGGTTATGTGGACCCGACCTATATCTACAATCGCAACGCCAAGACGTCGAGCTTCATGTTCTTCAACAATAACAGCTCGATCAACGGTTCCGGCGAGAGCTTCGGCTACGACAATACCTTCTTCGGCAGCGGCATGCTGAACTTCGAGAAGGAACTCGAAGGCGGCACCAAGTTCAAGCTGACCATGATGCCGAGCAAAGGCGCCGGTTCCGGCTATAACTTCGGCAGCCTGGTGCACGAGGCCACCGTGGTGCTGCCGGTGGGCGACCTGAGCACCCGCGTGATCGCCGGCCAGTGGGCCGACTGGACGGGCTATGAATACATTCCGTCGAACGCCAACAAGCTGATCACCCACAACCTGCTGTTCGACTTCTCGGCGGCGAACTTCTATACCGGCGCCGGCATGGAATTCATCCGCGGCCAGTGGGATACCAAGGTCATGGTGGGTAATCTGAACCGTTCGCGCATCGACACGGCCAAGCAGGAGACGCCGGGCCTGTTCTACAGGGTCGACTACGCCAAGGGCGAGTTCAACGGTTTCGGTTTCTCCGGCATCCACTCCGGCTTTGACGACTCCTCACAATTCGGCCGAACCGACCTGATGGAAGTGGACGGCTACTTCACCCGCGGCGACTGGAATGTGCAGGGCCAGCTGTCCTATGGCCGCCAGAAGGCCACCGCCTACAATGGCTACGCGGGCGAGCGTTCGCACTGGTGGGGCCTGTCCACGCTGGCCTCGTTCAAGGTCACGCCGCGCTTTGAAACCATCGCCCGTTTCGACTACATTAATAACAAGAGCAATGGCGGCGGCGTGTTCGGTTCGACCTTCGGCGGCGTCTGCAAGGATACGGCTGGGAACGACGCCAACTGCCCGGATGGCCGCAACGGCTTCGGCTCCGGCATGGTGTTCGACGGCACGGAATGGGTGGTGGCCGATCCTTCCGTGGGCAGCAACCGCTATGCACTGTCGCTGGGCCTGAACTACGCGCTGATGCCGGGCGTGAACGTGAAGGGTGAATACCGCTACGACCGTTCCTCGGCCAATGTGTTCAAGACCTCGGACGACAACTACCGCCGCGACAATCACGTCCTCGGTGTATCGACCGTGGTCAGTTTCTAAGTTTTTGGGAGTGGAGGAAGACATGACAACAACATCCTGGCATGCGCGCGCCAGCGCGCTGCAAATCGATGGCCGCGCCTTCATCGGCGGCGAACGGGTCTGGTCCCGTTCGGAACAGCGTTTCGACAATCTGTCGCCGGTGGACGGACGCAATCTCGGCGCCGTGGCGCGCTGCGACGGCGCCGACGTGGACCTGGCGGTGGCCGCCGCGCGCGCCGCCTTCGAGGACCGGCGCTGGGCCGGCAAGTCGCCGGCGCAGCGCAAGCGGGTACTGATCCGCTTTGCCGACCTGGTACAGCAGAACGGGGCCGAACTGGCCCTGCTTGAAACGCTGGACATGGGCAAGCCGATCAAGTACAGCCAGAGCGTGGACGTGAACTCCACCGCCAACTGCCTGCGCTGGTATGGCGAGGCGATCGACAAGGTCTATGACGAGATCGCGCCGACGGCGGAAAATAGCCTGGCCCTGATCACCCGCGAAGCGGTCGGTGTGGTGGCGGCCATCGTGCCGTGGAACTACCCGATGATCATGGCGGCCTGGAAGATCGCACCGGCGCTGGCCGCCGGGAATAGCGTCATTCTCAAGCCCTCCGAGAAATCGCCGCTGACCGCCTTGCGGCTGGCCGACCTGGCACTGGAAGCAGGTATTCCGCCCGGCGTATTCAATGTGCTGCCGGGCTACGGCCATGAAGCCGGCGCCGCACTGGCCCTGCATATGGACGTGGACTGCATCGGCTTTACCGGCTCGACCAAGGTTGGCAAGCAGATCCTGCAGATGGCGGGCCAGTCGAATCTGAAACGGGCCTGGACCGAGTTGGGCGGCAAGTCCGCCAATATCGTCTGCGCCGACTGCCCGGACATCGACAACGCGGTTGCCTCGGCCATCGGTTCGATCTTTTTCAATCAGGGTGAAAGCTGCAATGCACCTTCGCGCCTATTTGTGGAAGCATCGATCAAGGACCAGTTTATCGAAAAGGCTCTGGCGATGATGCCGGACTTTACTCCGGGCGATCCGCTCGACGAAGCCACCGTCATGGGCGCGATTGTCGATGCGACCCAGCTGAAAACCGTGATGGGCTATATCGAGGCTGGCAAAACCGGCGGCGCCAGCCTGCTGTCGGGCGGCCGCCAGGTGCGTAATGAGAGCGGTGGTTTTTATGTGGAGCCGACCCTGTTCGACAAGGTCGATTCGAACATGACGATCGCACGCGAAGAGATCTTCGGGCCGGTGCTGTCGGTGCTCAGCTTCGATACCATCGGCGAGGCGGTCGAACAGGCCAACGCCACGCCTTACGGCTTGCAGGCAGCCGTGTGGACCGCCGATATCAGCAAGGCGATCCAGACCGCGCGCGCGCTGCGGGCCGGCACCGTGCATGTGAACCAGTACGACGGGGACGACATTACCGTGCCGTTCGGCGGCTACAAGCAATCGGGCAATGGGCGTGACAAATCGCTGCATGCCTTCGATAAATACACGGAACTGAAGACGACCTGGATCCAGATCGGCTAAGTTCTGTACCGCAGAGAGATGCAATGAGTACAAGCAAACAGGCGGCGTCCCCAGTGACGCTGGCCGAGCAGCAGGCCGCGCTGGCCGGACAAGGCATCCGCTATGTGTTCGCCCAGTTCACCGACATTCACGGCGGTGCCAAGGGCAAGCTGATTCCCCTGGCCCATCTGGACGATATCGTGTCGCCCGGCGCGGGCTTTTCCGGTCCGTCGATCTGGGGAACGGGCCTGCCGCGCACCGGGCCGCGCTCGGAATATTATGGCCGCGCCGATCTCTCCACCTTGCAGCCCATGCCCTGGTTGCCCGGCTATGCGCGGGTCGCGCTGGACGGGCATGTGGCAGGCCAGCCTTTCGAGGTCTGTCCGCGCCAGATCCTGCGGCGCCAGGTGGCGCGGCTAGCCCAGCGCGGCTGGACTTTGAACGCCGGGCTGGAGCCGGAGTTCTTCCTGCTCCAGCGCGGCCCGAACGGCTACGACGCGGAGCCGGGCGATACGCTGGAAAAACCATCCTACGACAGCAAAAGCCTGCTGCGCCGCCGCTCCTTCCTGGAAAAGCTGACGGCATCGCTGGACGCCTGCGGCCTGGGCGTATTCCAGATCGACCATGAGGATGCCACCGGCCAGTTCGAAGTGAACTACCGCTATGCGGATGCTCTGAAGGCTGCCGACAACTTCATGCTGTTCAAGATGGCGGCCCATCACATCGCCGAGGAGGAGGGCATGCTGTTCTCGATGATGCCGAAACCGTTCGCCGATCGTCCCGGCAGCGGCCTGCATTTCCACCTGTCGCTGGCCGATGAGGCGGGCAAGCCTGTGTTCCCGGCCGATCAGGATGCGCGCGGTCTTGGCATGTCCGCGCTGGCCTACCACTTCATGGCAGGCCTGCTGCATCACGCGCCAGCATTGACGGCGTTGTGCGCGCCGACGGTGAATTCGTACAAACGCCTGATGTGCGGGCAGTCGCTGTCCGGCACCAGCTGGGCCCCGGCCTTTATCGGCTACGGCAACAACAACCGCACCACAGTCGCGCGGGTGGTCTATCAGCGCATCGAATGGCGCCTGCCGGACAGCTCGGCCAATCCCTACCTGGCGCTGGCTGGCGTGATCGCGGCGGGTCTCGATGGCATCGACCGCAAGCTCGATGCGGGCGATCCCGTCAATCTGGATGTGTATGAGATGAGCGATGCCGAGCGCACCGCGCTGGGGCTGGAAATCCTGCCGCAGAATCTGGGTGTCGCCACCGCCGCGCTGAAAGCCGATACGGTGCTCGGCGAGGCTTTGGGCACGGCGTTTGTCGATGAATTCGTGGCCCTGAAAAGCGCCGAGTGGATCGAGTACAGCCAGCAGGTCAGCGCCTGGGAAACGGCGCGTTATCTGGAGCGCTTCTGACATGCTGCTCAAGCGCGATGAAAAGCTGACCGAGAATTCCTACTACGAAGCGAGCGTGCGGCGGCCCGCGCCCCTGCCCGCGCTGGCTGGCCGGATGACGGCTGACGTGTGCGTGATCGGTGCCGGCCTGGCGGGCCTGTCGGCCGCGCTGGAGCTGCGCGCGCGCGGCCTGTCGGTGGTGGTGCTCGAAGCGCAGACGGCCGGCTGGGGCGCCTCCGGGCGCAATGGCGGACAGGCCATCGTCGGCTATGCCAGCGATGAATCCATCGAAGCCCAGTTTGGCCTGGATGATGCGCGCACGGCCTGGCAGGTGACGGTGGACGCGCTCGATCTGCTGCGCGAGCGCATCGCCACGCACGAGATCGATTGCGATTTCGTGTCCGGTTATCTCAGTCTTGCCGTCAATGCGAAAAAAGCGGCGGAGCTGGTCAAGTCCACGGCGGAGCTGGAGCGCCGCTACGGCTATGCTATGCAGACGGTGGCGCCGGACCAGGTGGGCGAATGGATAGCGAGCGAGCGTTTTCATTCCGGCGTGTTCGATCCGCGTTCTGGCCATCTGCATCCGCTCAAGTACTGCCTGGGACTGGCGCGTGCGGCGCGCGAAGCCGGTGCACAGATCTTCGAACACTCGCCGGTGGTACAGGTCGAGCGCGGCGTTCGCCCGGTGGTGCGCACCTCTCAAGGCGAGGTGGCCTGCGACTTCGTCGTCATGGCCGGTAACGTCTATCTGAACGAATACGGCAAGGCGGTAGCGCCGGAGATCGGCGCGCGCATCATGCCGGTGGGGACTTACATCATCGCCACCGAGCCGATGGAAGCGGGCCGCGCCGAGGCGCTGATACGCCAGCGTGCGGCCGTCTGCGACACCAATTTCGTGCTCGACTATTTCCGTCCCACGGCCGACCACCGCATGCTGTTCGGCGGCCGCGTCAGCTACAGCGGGGCCACGCCGATGAACCTGGCGGGCAGCATGCGCCAGCGGATGCTGGCGGTGTTTCCGCAGCTGAGCGACCTGGCCGTGCCGCACGCCTGGGGCGGCTTTGTCGACATCACCATGAATCGCGGGCCGGACTTCGGCCGGGTCGATTCCAACATCTATTATTTGCAGGGCTTTTCCGGCCATGGACTGGCGCTGACCGGCATGGCCGGACAGCTGGCGGCCGAGGCGATCGCCGGCCAGGCGGGCCGCTTCGATCTGCTGGCGCGCCTGCGCCACCATGCCTTCCCGGGCGGGCCGGCGATGCGCACGCCCGCGCTGGTGCTGGGCATGCTGTACCACCGCATCAGGGATTTGCTGTAGCGTTGTCTTTCAGGAGAAACAAATGAGCCAGGCCATGCGCGATTTTCTGCGCGACCGTAATATCCACGAAGTCGAATGCGTTATCGCCGATATGACCGGCATCGCCCGCGGCAAGATCCTGCCCAAGGACCTGTTCCTGAGCGAGGGCGAGATGCGCTTGCCCAAGAGCGTATTGCTGAACACCGTCAATGGCGAGCAGCCCAACAATACGCCCTACACCGGCGCCACCGATCCGGACATGATCTGCGTGCCGGATCTGGCCACGCTGCGCCAGGTGCCATGGGCGGCCGAGTCGGTCGCGCTGGTGATCCACGACTGCCAGAATTTCGACGGCTCGCCGGTGGGCCTGTCGCCGCGCGCGGTACTGCGCAAGGTGCTGGCGCTATACCGTGAGCGTGGCTGGCAACCCGTGGTGGCGCCGGAGATGGAGTTCTATCTGGTGGCGCGCAGCGCCAATCCGCATGAGCCGCTGGTGCCGCCGCTGGGCCGCAGCGGCAAGACCGAGTCGGGCCGCCAATCGTATTCGATCGACGCGGTGAACGACTTCGATCCCTTCTTCCTGGAGCTATCCGCTTTCTGCAAGCAGCACGAGCTGGGTGTGGAAACGCTGATCCACGAAGCCGGCGCGGGCCAGATGGAGATCAACTTCACCCATGGCGATGCGCTGGAGCTGGCCGACCGCGTGTTCCTGTTCAAGCGCGCCGTGCGCGAGACCGCGCTGCGGCACGGGATCTTCGCCACCTTCATGGCCAAGCCGATGGAAGCCGAGCCGGGCAGCGCCATGCATATTCACCAGAGCGTGCTGTCCAGCGCCGACGGCACGAATATCTTCAGCCTGGCCGATGGCACGGCCAGCCCGCTGTTCTTCAACTATATCGCCGGGCTGGAAAAATACACGGCGGCGGCCACGCTGCTGCTGGCGCCGCACGTCAATTCCTACCGCCGCCTGTCGCGCTTCATGTCGGCGCCGACCAATGTGCACTGGGGCTATGACAACCGTACCTGCGGCTTCCGCATTCCGAATTCGAACGCGGCCAACCGCCGGGTGGAAAACCGCGTGCCGGGCGTGGACGTCAATCCCTATCTGGCGATGGCGGCCACGCTGGCCTGCGGCTATCTGGGCATGACGGAAAATCTGCAGCCGTCCGCGCCCACCGCCGACAGCGCCGAGCATGTGCATGACCAGTTGCCGCGCAATCTGGAGGACGCGATCCTGCGCCTGCGCGAATGTGTGCCGCTCAGCGACATTCTGGGCGAGCTGTTCGTGCGCGCATTCTGCGAGGTGAAGGAACTGGAATTTGCCACCTACAGCCGGGTGATCAGCTCGTGGGAGCGCGAGCATCTGATGCTGCTGGTATAGCGGCGATGTGGACGCACACGGCACCGGCAGTGAGTTGAGGAGATGGCTATGCAGGCGGATACAAGGCAGGGACTGAACTGGGCGCGGGCCCAGGCACTGGCGGCGGCCGAGCGCGCCAGCTTCATCGTACGCAATCCACTGTCGGCGGCGTTGGCCGCGCAGGCGGGCCAGCATATGCTGTTCGGTGTGCCGATGCACTGGATGAAGGATTGGTCCACCCCGTTCGCGTTGACGGTGCGCGATGCGCAGGGCGCGCACTTCCGCGATGCGGACGGCCACCAGTATGTGGACTTCTGCCTGGGCGATACGGGCGCGATGTTCGGCCACGCGCCGGCGCCAGTGGCGCAGGCGATCGCACGCCAGGCCGGGCGCGGCTACACGGCCATGCTGCCGTCCGAGGATGCGGCGCCGGTGGCCACTGAGCTGGCGCGCCGCTTCGGCCTGCCGTACTGGCAGTTTGCGCTGTCGGCTTCCGATGCCAACCGCTTCGTCATTCGCTGGCTGCGTGCGGCCACGGGGCGCAGCAAGATCCTGGTGTTCAACGGCTGTTATCACGGCACCGTGGACGATGTGTTTGTCGATCTGGTCGACGGCGTGCCGGTGCAGCGCGACAGCCTGCTGGGGCAGGTGCACGATCTGACCGGCACCACGGTGGTGGTCGAGTTCAATGACCTGCCTGCGCTGGAAGCGGCGCTGCTCAAGGGCGATATCGCCTGCGTGCTGGCCGAGCCGGTGATGACGAATATCGGCATGGTGCTGCCGCAGCCGGGCTACTGGCTGGCGGCGCAGGAACTGATACGCAGGCATGGCGCCTTGTTGGTGCTCGATGAAACCCATACCATCAGCAGCGGCCCGGCGGGCTATGCGCAGGCGCATGGGCTGGCGCCGGATGCGCTGGTGCTGGGTAAGCCGATAGGTGGCGGGATTCCCTGCGCGGTGTATGGCTTTACGGAGGCGGTGGCGCGGCGGGTGGAGCGGGCCAAGCGCGAGGCGCCGCCTGGGCACTCCGGCGTGGGGACCACGCTGAGCGCGAATATGTTCGCGATGGCGGCCATGCGCGCCAATCTGGAGCAGGTGATGACGGAGGCGGCGTATGCGGCGATGTTTGCGCTGGCGGCTCAGTTGGCGGCGGGCCTGCGCGCGGTGATTGCGCGGCATCGCTTACCGTGGTGTGTGACGCAGGTGGGGGCGCGCACCGAGTTTCAGTTTACGGCCAGTGCGCCGCATAACGGCAGCGCGGCGGGGGCGGTGCTGGATGGGGAGCTGGAGCAGATTATTCATCTATATCTGCTTAACCGCGGCTATCTGATCACCCCATTCCACAATATGCTGCTGGTGTGTCCGCAGACGACGGTGGATGAGGTGGCGGGATTGATACGGGCTTTTGATGATTGCGTTGAGGCGCTGGTGTAGCGAGTGGAAGGGGCACGGCGTAGTTAAAACCCAAGGCGTAACCCTGGGGTCTGACCCCAGGGTCCGGGGAGGGGCTACGCCCCGCCTATCCCGATGGGACAGGCCCCCGGCTCTTTGCCGTGGGTTTAAGCATGCACCGTGGCGCGCCTGCTTTAGAAGCAGTGCTCAGCCGCCGGGAAGCTGCTGTCCTTGACGGCCTGCACATAGGCGGCAACGGCGGCGTCAATGCTGCTCTGGCCTTCCATGAAGTTCTTCACGAAACGCGCTTTGCGGCCCGGGAATACGCCCAGCAGGTCGTGCATCACCAGCACCTGGCCGGAGCAGTCGGGACCGGCGCCGATGCCGATGGTCGGCATCAACAGCAGGTCGGTGACTTCCTTGCCCAGCTGCGTGGGAATCGCCTCCAGCACCACCATGGCCGCGCCGGCGGCCTGCAGCTTGAGCGCGTCGCTCTTGAGCTGGTCGGCGCTTTCGATGGTCTTGCCTTGCACCTTGTAGCCACCCAGCTGGTGCACCGACTGCGGCGTCAGGCCGAGGTGGGCGCAGACCGGGACCGAGCGCTCGGTCAGGAAACGCACGGTGTCGGCCAGCCAGGCGCCGCCTTCGAGCTTGACCATGTGGGCGCCGGCCTGCATCAGCAGCACGGCGTTGTGGAAGGCCGCTTCCGGGGTGGCGTAGCTGCCGAAGGGCATATCGGCCAGGATCATGGCGGACTTGCTGCCGCGCGCGACGGCGGCGGTGTGGTAGGCCACTTCGGCCACGGTCACGGGCAGGGTGGAGTGGTGGCCGTTGCAGACCATGCCGAGCGAGTCGCCGATCAGCAGCACTTCCACGCCGCAGCGGTCCATCAACGAGGCAAAGCTGGCGTCATAGCAGGTGAGCATGCTGATTTTCTCGCCGGCGGCGCGCAGCGCGTTCAGCGCAGGGATGGTGACAGCCTTGGTAGCGACCGGCTTGGCCGGCGCAGGCGTCGTAGCGGCGGCAGGCTTTTGGCTTGCTGCCAGTTCGTTTCCTTGCAAATAACCAGACATGGTAAATCCTTCGAATGAAATAGGGACAGACCGCGAGATTGTAGTCGCTTGCGCGCAAACCTGCCCGAGGCAGGCCTCTAGCTTCGGACTTAGCTGCGGAAGATGAAGTAGACGGCGCCCACCAGGCAGAGTCCGGCCCAGAGGTAGTCGAGTTTGAAAGGTTGATTCATATAGAACATCGCGAAGGGTACGAACACCGTCAGCGTGATGGCTTCCTGCATGATCTTCAGCTGCGCCAGGCTGTACTGGCTAAAGCCGATGCGGTTGGCCGGCACCTGCAGCAGGTACTCGAACAGGGCGATGCCCCAGCTGATCAGGGCGGCGATCCACCAGGCTTTGCTGGACAGGCTTTTCAGGTGGCCGTACCAGGCGATCGTCATGAACACGTTCGACAGTGTCAGCAGGCCGACGGTCTGGACGATGACGGGAATTTGCATGCTCAGTCCAGACGTTCGATGCCCTGATCGGCCACGGCCGCCAGGAAGCTGTGGGCCGGGCCCTTGCCGGGAATGCGCACCTGCGGCGCCAGCGCCAGTAGCGGCACCAGCACGAAGGCGCGATCGCTCATGCGCGGGTGCGGGACGTCCAGCGTGGGGCTGGCGATCTGGGCGTCGCCATACAGCAGCAAGTCCAGGTCCAGCGTGCGCGGCGCGTTGTAGTAGGGACGTTCGCGCCCGTGCGCCTGCTCGATCGCCTGCAGGGCGCGCAGCAGGGCTTCGGCGTCGAGCGTGGTGTCGACGCGGGCGACCGCGTTCAGGTAGTCGTCGCCGCTCGAATCGATGGGGGCGGTGCGGTACAGGCCGGACACGCTGTGCAGCGTGCTGGCGGGCAGGCGGCCCAGCCGGTCGATGGCGTCGGCCACGTGGCCGCGCGCATCGCCCAGGTTGGCGCCGATGCCGATGTAGGCGATTACCGCCTGGCCGCTGGCGCCGCCGCCAGGGCCGGTGCCGCCGGCGTTATCAATGCTGCTCATGGTGCGCTCAGTGTCAGAGGATCGATGGCAGTGGCTTACTCGCCGCCGCCCTGGCCACCCTGGCCGCTGCTGTCGGCCGCCGCGGCGGCGCCACGGGTGCGCGGACCGCGCCGGGGCGGGCGTTTTTTCTTCGGTGCGCCGTCGGCGCCGCTACGCTGGGCGCTGTTGACCAAATCGTCGCGGGTGGCTTCGTCGCCCTCGTAGAAGGCGGTCCACCATTCGCCCAGTTCGGCGTCGATCTCGCCGGAGGCGCAGCGCAGCAGCAGGAAGTCGTAGCCGGCGCGAAAGCGCAGGTGCTCCAGCAGCTTGTGCGGCGACTTGCCGGAGCGGCGCTCGAAGCGCGGCTGCATCGACCAGATGTCGCGCATGTCGGAACCGATCTTGCGCTGCAGGGCCAGTTTTTCGGTCTGCGAATCGAGCACGTCGTCGGCCGCCAGGTGCAGGGCCGGAATCGGGAATTCGCCGGCGGCGCGGTAGGCGGTCCATTTTTCCAGCACCTGGTGCCACAGCAGGGAGGCGAACAGGAAACCGGGCGAAACGGTCTTGCCGGCGCTGATGCGCGCGTCGGTCGCGTCCAGCGCCAGCGTGACGAACTTGATGCCCAGCGGCTGCTCCAGCACCACGTCGAGCAGCGGCAGCAGGCCGTGATGCAGGCCTTCCTTGCGCAGCTGCTGCAGGCAGGCCAGGGCCTGGCCGCTCATCAGCAGCTTCAGCATTTCGTCGAACACGCGCGCTGCCGGGACGTTGTTGATCAGCGGCGCCATCACCGGAATCGGCGCGGCGGTATGCGGCTCTATGCCGAACTTGAGCTTGGCGGCGAAGCGCACCACGCGCAGCATGCGCACCGGGTCTTCACGGTAGCGCGCTTCCGGCTGGCCGATGATGCGCAGCGTCTTGGCGCGGATGTCCTCGATGCCGCCATGGTAGTCCAGCACCTGTTCATTGGCCGGGTTGTAGTACATGGCATTGATGGTAAAGTCGCGCCGCACCGCGTCTTCGGCCTGCGAGCCGAAGGTGTTATCGCGCAGCACACGGCCATGTTCGTCCTTGGGGGCCGAGGCCGAGGCGGTGCCGCGGAAGGTGGTCACCTCCAGCAGGTCCTGGCCGAACATCACGTGCACGATCTGGAAACGCTTGCCGATGATGAAGGCGCGCCGGAACAGCTTGCGCACCTGTTCCGGCGTGGCGTTGGTGGCGATGTCGAAGTCTTTCGGCTTCACGCCCAGCAGCAGGTCGCGCACGGCGCCGCCGACGACGAAGGCTTCGAAGCCGGCTTCCTGCAGGGTGCTGGTGACGCGCACCGCGTTGGCCGACAGCAGGCGCGGGTCGATGCCGTGGTCAGCCGCGCCAAGGATGACCGGTTCGTCGCTATTGCGTCCGCCCTTGTTGCTCTTGGTGCCCAGGATTTTGCGGATGAGTTTCTTAATCATTGAATAGGTCGAGTAATGGCCAGCCTTGGGCGGATGCATGCGTTTTCAGCGCGGCGTTGGGATTGGTCGCAACCGGATGGGTGACTACCGACATCAAAGGGATGTCGTTGTGCGAGTCGCTGTAGAAATGGCTGCTCTCGAAGCCATCGAGGGTGTGGCCCAGCTTTGCCAGCCAGGCCTGGGTGTGCACCACCTTGCCGGCGCCCTGGGTCGGGGTGCCGAGCAGGCGGCCGGTGATATTGCCTTGCGCATCGGTCTCGGGCATCGCGGCGATCAGGTGCTCGACGCCCAGCGCGCGCGCGATCGGCGCGGTGACGAACTGATTGGTGGCCGTGACGATGGCCACCAGGTCGCCTTCGTCCAGGTGGCGCTTGAGCAGTTCCAGCGCGGCCGGACGGATCGCCGGGGCGATCACCTCGGCCATGAACTGTTGCTGCAGGGCCAGCAGGCGCGGGCGCGGGATCGCGGCCAGCGTGCCCAGCGCGAATTCCAGGTATTCGACCGCGTCGAGCGTGCCGGCCTGGTATTGCTGGAAGAAGGCTTCGTTGCGGCTGGAGAAGGCTGCGGCGTCGACGGCGCCCTGGCGTACCAGGAACTGGCCCCATTCGAAGTCGGAGTCGATCGGCAGCAGGGTATGGTCAAGGTCAAACAGGGCGAGTTTCATCATTCTTTCGCTTCCGCCTGCAACCACTCGCGCAATAGCGGCAAGGTGATCGGGCGTTGGGTTTCAAGGGAATATTGGTCGAGCGAGTCCAGCATGGCCGACAGGGAACGCATGTCGCGCCGGAAATGCGATAGCAAATAGGGTAACACGCCGGGCGAGAGCGTCAAACCGCGCGCCGCCGCCGCGGTACTCAGGGCCGCCACTTTTTCATCGTCGGACAGGCCGTGGATCTGGTAAATCAGGCCCCAGCCCATGCGCGTGCGCAAATCTTCGCGCACCGGCAAGACCGCCGGCGCCACCGCGCCGCTGCACACCATGAAGGCGTTGTTGGCGCGGATTTCATTAAACAGGGCAAAGGCGTCGATCTGCGACACCGGCGACAGCTTTTCGCAGTCGTCCAGCAGATACAGATCGACCTCGGGCGAATACACGAATTCGGACTCGATCGAAAACGGCGAGATATAGCGCGCCCGCTCGGTGCTGGCCAAGGCCTTGAGCAGATGGCTCTTGCCCACGCCGGCCTCGCCCCACAGGTAGGCGAAATGCTCGCGCGAGCGGCGGGCCGCGAACTGGCCCATCAGCTGTGCCGCCTCGGCATTTTGTCCTACCTCGAACGATTCGAGGCTATGCGCCTGGTCTGCGCCTAAATCGAGCACCAGTTGTTTCATGGCGTTCGCCCTGTCCTGATTAATTGCATATGCGTGTTTTTTGTTGCGTTACGCATTATAGAAGCTGCTGCTCAGGTAGTGGCGGCGCAGGTGCTTAAAAGCGACCATTAAGATGGCCGAAGCGGGTAAAGCGAGCAATACGCCGACAAATCCGAATAATTGGCCGAAGGCCAGCAGGGCGAAGATGACGGCCAGCGGATTGAGGCCGATGCGTTCGCCCACCAGGCGCGGGGTCAGGAAGAAGCCTTCGAGCACCTGGCCCAGGCCGTAGATGCCGGCCACCCACAGCACCCCGCTCCAGTCGGTAAACTGCAGCACGGCGGCGATCAGCGCCAGGATCAGCCCAAGGCCGAAGCCCAGGTAGGGAATGAACACCAGCAGGCCGGTGATGATGCCCACGGGCAACGCCACATCGAAGCCGGCGATCATCAGGCCGGTGGAGTAGTAGACCGCCAGCACCAGCATCACCAAGAGCTGGCCGCGCAGGTACTGGGCCAGCAGGGTGTCGACTTCCTCGGCCATGGACATGGTGCGGATGATAAAGCGGCGCGGCACGGCGTCGGCGATGCGCGCCAGCATCGGATGCCAGTCCAGCAGCAGGTAGAACAGCACCACGGGAATCAGGACCAGGGTGGCGATCCAGCCCAGCACGGCGGTGCCGCCGACCCGGGCCGAGGCCAGCACGGCGCTCCAGATTTCGTCGCCCGAGGTGGCCAGCTGCTTGGCGGCCATCAGCTTGATGCCGGCGCTGTCGAGGCGCACCTTGATGCCCATTTCCTGCAGCTTGGGCGCCAGCAGGTCGTTGAGCTTGGCCAGGAAGGCGGGAATCTGGGCTTGCAGCAGCGGTACCTCGGTCTGCAGCACCGGCACCACGATCAGCACCAGGGCGGCGATCGCGGAGAAAAACAACACCATCACGATGACCACGGCCAGCGGACGGGGCACGTCGAGCTTGCCCACGCGCAGGTGATCGATGCGGTCCACGCCCGGATTCAAGGCGTAGGCGATGATGGCGGCGGCCAGGAAAGGGGTCAGCACCGGACCCAAAGTGATCAACAGAAGGAGGAATGCCAGCCAGACCGCTACCCAGAATGCCGTTTGCTTTTGCTCTACCGAGAGGGGAAATGGCATGGATTTAGATTGTTTTACGTTAAAAAAGGGCGGTGGACGGGGCAGTTTGATAAAATAGCGGATTCGCCGGGTTTGTCGCGGGTTTGTTGCACTTTCGCGTCATTCCAGTGTCCGCCTTCTATTTTACCGCCTTCGCTGCCAAATACCATGAGCCAAACTTCTAATGTTTCCCTGTCCTACCGTGACGCCGGCGTCGATATCGATGCAGGCGATGCCTTGGTCGATGCCATCAAACCCTTCGCCAAGCGCACCATGCGCGAAGGCGTCATGGGCGGCATTGGCGGTTTCGGCGCACTGTTCGAGATCAGCAAGAAGTACAAAGAACCGGTGCTGGTATCGGGCACCGACGGCGTGGGCACCAAGCTGAAACTGGCTTTCGAGCTGAACCGCCACGACACCGTGGGCATCGATCTGGTGGCCATGAGCGTCAACGACATCCTGGTACAGGGCGCCGAGCCGCTGTTCTTCCTCGACTACTTCGCCTGCGGCAAGCTCGACGTGCCGACCGCGACGGCCGTCATCAAGGGTGTGGCCAAGGGCTGCGAAATCTCCGGTTGCGCGCTGATCGGCGGCGAAACCGCCGAAATGCCGAGCATGTACCCGGCCGGCGAATACGATCTGGCCGGCTTCGCCGTCGGCGCGGTCGAAAAATCGAAAATCATCGACGGCACCAAGATCACCCCGGGCGACGTGGTGCTGGGCCTGGCCTCGTCGGGCGTGCACTCGAACGGTTACTCGCTGGTGCGCAAGATCATCGAAGTGGCGAAACCGGATCTGGAAGGCGACTTCCACGGCCGCAAGCTGTCCGACGTGCTGATGGAGCCGACCCGCATCTACGTCAAGCCGCTGCTGGCGCTGATGGAGTCCATGGAAGTCAAAGGCATGGTGCACATCACCGGCGGCGGTCTGGTGGAAAACGTGCCACGCGTACTGCAGCCTGGCCTGGTGGCCGAGCTGGACTCGAAATCGTGGACCATGCCGCCGCTGTTCCAGTGGCTGCAGCAGCACGGTGGCGTGGCTGACGCCGAAATGCACCGCGTGTTCAACTGCGGTATCGGCATGATCGTCATCGTCTCGAAAGAGAACGCCGACGCCGCTTTTGCCCAGCTGACCGCGGCCGGCGAGTCCGTCTCGCGCATCGGCACCATCCGCGCCCGCGTGGGTGACGAGCATCAGACCATCGTCGTGTAAGTTTTTTTGCCGGCGCTGCGCGCCCGGTCGGAGAAAGCGGAGCATGCCCCTGGCATCCTCCGCTTTTTTATTGTCGTTTCGCACCACCAGGACGGTGCAGGTCTTCCAGGTCGATGCGCGTTACCTGGCCTGTCAGCGGGTTGTGGCAATCAAAGGTCAGTCGCCAGTTGGCGTTGATTTCCATGCTGTAGCGATGCAGGTGGCCACTCAGCCGTTTGACCCGTTTGATAACACCGAGGCCGGCGAGGATGTCGTCCAATGATTGTGCGGTGTCTAAATGTACCAGAGCGGCTCTGAGCACACTGGCCCAAGCGGGAGAAATGCCGCTGCTGTCCGCCCCCTGCGACGACCAGAAACGCCGCAAGCCTTTGTGTACAATGTCCGTATCTTGAATGCTCATGCTGGGAGCGGCTTCGGCCCGGCAGATGGCTGCAAAGCCATGCAGTCGAGCCTACTTTATCCGTGATGGAGTCAATATGATGACCATGCACCCGGCAGAATACTTCGTAATGTCCTATGTCGAACCGCATCGACTTAACGCGGCTGATGTGGCTGCTTGTCTTGGCGTGGATCAGGATGTGGCGACGCATTTTCTCGCCCGGGAGACATGCGTGACAGCTGAGCTTGCCGTTCGGCTGTCCCTGGCATTTGGCCGTTCGGCAGAGTCCTGGATGGCGATGCAGAGCGCGCATGATCTGGCGCATGCCAAGAAAACCGTCAAGAAAGACAGCGTCCGTCCATTTTCTTTCCCGCCCACGGACGCTGCCTGAGGTTGACGGCTCAGGCCGTCAATCAGCTTACTTCTTGAGGATTTTTTTCACCGACGCCGGCCGCAGGCGGTAGGCGTCCGGCATGCCGGAGCCGAGCAGGGGGCGCAAATACATGCGGAAGGCGTCGGTGACGTCGGTGCCGCTGGCGCTGATGAACTCATCCTCCATGGTGCGGGTCTTGCCGGCCACGGCATCGAGCGGCAGCAGGTCGTAGTCGACCGAATAGAAGCCGGTGCGGCGGATCGCCACCGAGCCATCCTTTGTGCCCCACATGGCGAACTGTACGGCCTTCTCGCCCACTTCGCGCGCCTCGCGCTGGTCCACATCGGACACGCAGCCAATAAACGAGCGTTGCAGATAGCCGAAGGTGTCGCCGCGCACCCGCTTGATGCCCAGCTTGCTCTTGATCTCGTCGCACAGCAGGTCGGCCAGCGCGCCGTTGCCCGACAGTTGCACATTGCCGTGGTCGTCGCGCTCGACGTCCTTGGACAGCAGCGTGGCGATGGCCGCGCCGCTGGCGTCGTGGATGCCCTCCGACACGGCGATCACGCAGCGCCCGTAGCGCTCATAGGTGGCTTTGACGTCGGCCAGGAACTGTTCCAGCACGAACACGCGCTCGGGCAGGTAGATCAGGTGCGGGCCGTCGTCGGGAAACTTCTTGCCCAGCGCCGAGGCGGCCGTCAGGAAGCCGGCGTGGCGGCCCATCACCACGCCCACATACACGCCGGGCAGGGCGGCGTTGTCCAGATTGGCGCCGGCGAAGGCCTGGGCCACGAAGCGGGCGGCCGAGGGGAAGCCGGGCGTGTGGTCATTGCCGACCAGGTCGTTGTCTATGGTCTTGGGAATGTGCACGCAGCGCAGCGGATAGCGGGCCTTGGCCGCCTCCAGGCTGACGATGCGTACCGTGTCGGAAGAGTCGTTGCCGCCGATGTAGAAGAAATGCTCGATCTCATGGGCCTGCAAGACCCGGAAGATTTCCTGGCAATACGCGATGTCGGGCTTGTCGCGGGTCGAGCCCAGCGCCGAGGACGGTGTGGCGGCCACCAGTTCCAGGTTGTGGGTGGTTTCGCGGGTCAGGTCGACGAAGTCTTCGTTGACGATGCCGCGCACCCCGTGCTGGGCGCCATACACCCGGGTGATATCGTGGAAGCGGCGCGCCTCCAGCACCACCCCGGCCAGCGACTGGTTGATGACGGCGGTGGGTCCGCCTCCCTGTGCGACCAGAATTTTTCCCGACGACATGCGCATCTCCTTGTGAGTTGAACGGCAGCAGTCGCTAGCCTACTCCAATTCGATGCGCTGTTGCGTGCTGGTGATCAGGGCGTGCCGATATTACGTGCCAAAAATTTCTCGACCCGGGTCCAGAAGTCGATGCGGGTGGCGGGCAGGCTCCAGCCATGGCCTTCCTCGGGGTACTCGATCCACTCGACTTGCTTGTTATGCGCCTGCACGGCATCACGGAACTTGAGACCGTGATTGAGCGGTACGAGCTTGTCGGCGCCGCCATAGGCCATCAGCAGTGGCTGCTTGAGCTTGTCGGCGAGCAGCAGCGGCGAGGTCGCCTTGAGCTGTTCCGCGTCCTTGAGCGGATCGCCGATGAAGACCGGCATCGCGTACTGTTTCGAACCATCGCTGATGTCCGAGGTATACAACCAGCTTCCGGTGTACAGCAGCTTGATGTCGGTGACCCCGCGCCAGTCGATGCCGCAGCGATACAGCTCGGGATCCTTGATCAGGCCCATCAGGGTGGCGTAGCCGCCGTAGCCGGCGCCGGCGATGCAGATGCGCGCGGGATCGGCGTAGCCTTCGGCGATAGCCCAGCGGGTGCCATCGGCCAGGTCGTCCTGCATCTTCAGCCCCCATTGTTTGTAACCGGCGTTCATATGCGCGAGGCCGCGGCCCGCGCTGCCACGGTATTCCGGCTCCAGCACGGCATAACCGCGCGATGCAAGGAACTGGGTCCGGGCATCCCAGCCCCAGCTGTTGCCGCGTGCGAAAGGACCATCGTGCGCCAGCACCACCATGGGCAGATTTTTGTTCTGAGCTGCAGGCAGCGTCAGCCAGGCGGGGATGCTGCGGCCGTCGCGGGCCCGGTAATGCACCAGTTGCTGGGGACTCATCTGTGCTGGGACGATAGTGGGACGAGCGCCGCCGATCGGTCGGAAGGTTTTTTTCTCGCGGTTGTACAGCAGATAGTTGCTGGGCTGGACATCTGAATAGGATTCGATCAGCAGCCAGGGTGTTGCCTGTTTGACAGGCGCGGATAACAGGTTGATGGTGTTGGGCAACTGGGCGTCAATTTCAGCCTGCAAGGCCTTCATGCCCGGGTCGAACCATAGCGTATCGACGGCCTCGCCGCGGTAGCGGACGCCCAGCAAGGTGCGACCATCCATAATCACGCTGCCGTTGAAGTCAAACTCTTCGATGGCAAATAGCGGAGCGTCGCTGAGCTTATTTTTAAGCAGATCGAAGGTGTAAAGTGCGGCTTTGTCGCGCTCGCCCCGCGCCCGCACATACAAGATGCCATCCGCACCGAACCCCAGCGGCGTGAAGCTGTTCTTGCCGGGACGGTAATGGTTGAACTTGGCCACATCACGCCACTCCGCAGTGGCCGGATCCAGATAGTGAATTGTCCGAATGTCCTGATCGACGCTGGTGCTCAGGCGTGGAACGCCTTGTTGATCGAGCCACCAGTCTTTGGCATCGCCGGTTTGACTGAGTTCGGTGCTGCGACCGGTGACGGTATTGAGCCGCAGCAGACTGACATTCTGGATTTCCCGATCGTTGAATTGCACATTGCGCACAATAATCGAATCGGAATCCTGGCTGCCGCGCTGGCTGAACATATAGGTATGCCAGGGCAGGATATTCCGCTCGTCCATGCGCGTTAGCAGACTGGCGTTGCGTCTGGCCAGCCGGCGGAAGCCGCTGCCGTCGGCATTGACCGCGAACAGGCCCGGCGCGTAACGCACATCGCCCGGCGCGAGCGAGTTGTCGGTCGCGTTGTAAACCAGACGCTCATTGTTGACCCATTGCACATTGCCGATGTCGGCATCCTGGAACTGGGCAACGATTCGGATGGCATTGCTACTCAGCTCAATGACGGCCAGGCGATCATGGGTAGCGATGCTAGGATCGGTCGGGACTGCCCCTGTGGCGAGTCCGACTTTCACCGCGAGGTATTTCCCTGACGGCGAGAGCAGCGCACCGCCGAAATTGGAATTGCTGAAGAATGAGGCGATGGGCGGCAGTTGGTTCTGCGCGGGTGCGGTGTCGGCAGCCACGGCATGGCCGGCGCCTAAGGCGCACAGGAATATCAAAGCGGTGCGCAGGGCGCGCGGATGAGCAAAGGACATGATTACCTTGAATGGTGGTTATTGCGGGCCGTTGTAGCGCGCGAGAAATTTTTCGACCCGACTCCAGAAATCGATGCGGGTGGCCGGCAGGCTCCAGCCGTGGCCTTCTTCGGGATACTCGACCCATTCGACCTGCTTGTTGTAGGGCCGGATGGCGTCGCGGAACTTGATGCCATGGTGCAGCGGCACGCGCTCGTCGGCGCCGCCATAGGCCATCAGCAAGGGCTGCTTGAGCTTGTCGGCCAGCAGCAGCGGCGAGGTGGCCTTGAGCTGGGCGGCATCCTTGACCGGGTCGCCGAAGGTGGCGGGCATGCTGTAGCGCTTGGTGTCGTCGCTGAGGTCCGAGGTATAACGCCAACTGCCGGTGTAGAGCAGCGGGATGTCGGTGACGCCGAGCCAGTCGATGCCGCAGCGGTACAGCTCGGGGTCCTTGATCAGGCCCATCAGGGTGGCATAGCCGCCGTAACTGGCGCCGGCGATGCAGACGCGGGCCGGATCGGCATAGCCCTGGGCGACGGCCCAGCGCGTACCGTCGGCGAGGTCATCCTGCATGCTCAGGCCCAGCTGCTTGAGGCCGGCGCGCTGATGGTCCCAGCCGAAGCCGGCGCTGCCGCGGAATTCCGGCTCCAGCACGGCATAGCCGCGCGAGGCCAGGAATTGCGCCTCCGGATCCCAGCGCCAGCTGCGGCCGCGCACGAAGGGGCCGCCATGCACCAGCACCACCATCGGCAGCTTCCTGTCCTGTCCCTTGGGCAGGGTCAGCCAGACGGGAATGTCGCGGCCATCGCGCGCCTTGTAATGCAGCAGTTTGACCCTTGCCATCTGGCCGGGCTCGATGCGGTCGTAGCTGGTGCCGACCGGATTGAATTTTTTCTTCTCGCGCTGGTACAGCAGGAAGGCGCGCGGTTGCACGTCGGAATAGGCTTCCACCAGCACCCAGGGCGTTTGCGCGGCCAGCGGCGGCGAGATCAGATTGACGGTGCTGGGCAGCAGGGCATCGATTTCGGCCTGCAGGGCTTGCATGGCAGGATCGAACCAGACCGTGTCTTCATTCTCGCCCTCGTAGCGCACCCCCAGTAGCTGGTGGCGGTCCATGATCAGTTTGCCGCTGAAGTCATACCCTTCCACCATCAGCAGCGGCGCCGCGCTGAGCTTGTTGCTCAGCAGGTCGAAGGTATACAAGCCACGCTTGTCCTTGCCGGCGCGGGCGGTGACATAGAGCTTGCCGTCCGGGCCGAAGGCCAGCGGGGTGAAGGCTTCCTTGCCGCCGTGATAGGCGTTGAAGCTGGCGATCACCCGCCACTGTCCGCTGGCGGGGTCCAGGTAATGGATGGTTTCCTGGTCCTTGACGATGACGGTCGCGATGCGCGGCACGCCATGCTGGTCGAGCAGCCATTCATCGGTCGCGCCGGGACGCGGGACGGGCGTGCCGCGCCCGCTGACGGTATCGAGCTTGACCAGGCTGGTATATTCGATGTCATCGTTGTGAAATTGCACGTTGCGCACATAAATCGCGTCCGAATCCTGGCTGCCAGGCTGGTCCAGCATATAGGTGTGCCAGGGCAGCAGGGCGCGCGAGGTGTTGCTGATATTGCCGTCGGCACCGCGATAGGCCAGGCGGCGGAATTCGCTGCCGTCGGCATTGATCGCATACAGGCCGGGGGCGTAGCGCACGTCGCCCGGGGCGATCGCATTGTCGCTGACGTTAAAGGCCAGGCGCCGGTCATTGACCCACTGCACGTTGTCGATATCGGCGTCGGGGAACTGCGCCACGACCTTGATGGTGTTGTTGCTCAGGTCAATCACGGCCAGCCGCTCGCGCGTGCCGGCCGCCGCCGCCGGGGTGACTTTCGCCGCCAGGTAGGTGCCGGAGGGCGACAGCAGTGCGCCGCTGAAGACGGGGTTATCGAAGAAGGCGGACAAGGGCGGCAAGGCTGGCACCGCCACCGGTGCCTCTGCCAGGCCGGCATTGCTGGCGCTGGCGCACAGGAACATAACGGCGGCACGCAGGCCGCTCGGGGGGGAGAGCTTCATTGTTGTCTTTTGGAACTGGCCGCACGCCGTGGCGGCGGCCAGTGCGAGTTCATTGCGGGGCGTTGTAACGCGCCAGGAATTGTTCGACCCGGGTCCAGAAATCGATGCGGTTCTTTTCCAGGCCCCAGCCATGGCCTTCGCCGTCGTACATGATCCATTCGAGGTCGGGATTGCTGCCCTTCAGTGCCTGATACAGCGATTTGCCTTGATCGTAAGGCACTCGGAGGTCATTGCTGCCGTGGGCCAGCAGCAGCGGGCGCTTGATGCGCGCGGCCTGCCGCAGCGGCGAAGTGGCCCGGAAGCGTTCGGCGTCCTTGACCGGATCGCCGATCAGGAGGGGCATGCCGTACTGCTTGTAGTACTCGGACATGTCGGACAGGACATTGTAGTCGTTCGAAAATTGGGTGGCCAGATCGGTCACTGCCGCCCAGGCAATGCCGCAGCGGAACAGGTCCGGATCGTTGACCAAGCCCATCAGCGCGGCATAACCGCCGTAACTGGCGCCGGCGATGCAGATGCGCTTGGGGTCGGCAATGCCCTGGGCGATGGCCCAGCGCGCGCCATCGGCGATATCGTTTTGCATGGCCAGGCCCCATTGCTTCCAGCCAGACTCGAAATGCTTGTTGCCGAAGCCAATACTGCCGCGATACTCCGGCTCCAGTACCGCATAACCGCGCGAGGCGAGGAACTGGGCTTGCCCATTCCATTCCCATTCGCCGCCGCGCATATACGGTCCGCCGTGTACCAGTACCACCATTGGCAGCTGCTTCGTCTGATTTTTAGGCAGGGTCAGCCAGGCCGGAATGCTCAGGCCGTCGCGCGCCTTGTAGCGCATCAGGTCAAGCCTGCCCATTTGGGCCGGATCGATCCGCGGATGCGCGCCGCCGAGTCGGCTCAGCGTCTTGCTGGCGAGGTTGTATAGCAGGTAGTTAGCAGGCTGGGCATCGGAATACGAGGTGACCAGTAACCACGGCGCATCGGCCCGTGCCGCCATCGTCAGCAGATTGATCGTGGCCGGCAGCAGGCTATCGATGTGCTGTTGGGCTTCTTTCATGGCGGGATCGAACCAATGGGTGGAGCGCGCGTCGGACAGGACTTGAAGGCCGAGCAGCTTGCCTCTGCCATAGATCAGTTCGCCTTGGAAGTCGTAGTCGGCCATGGCCACGACAGGATCGGGCAAGATCTTGCCGGTATTCAGGTCGAGCAGATGCACATTGCGCTTGTCGCCGTTTGCATAGCTCGCCACATAGAGTTTGCCTTCGGCGTCAAAGCCCATCGGCTGGAAACTGCCGGGAGAATTGCCGAAAGTGGCAAAGTGCGTCAGTTTGCGCCATTGCGCGCTGGCCGGGTCGAGATAGAACACGGCGGTCTGGTCTTCCTCGGTGGTCAGGGCAAGCCGCGGCTGGCCGCGCGCGTCCAGCACCCATTGGCTGACCTTGCCGGGGCTGGTGACGGAGTTGGCCACCCCCGTGACGGTATCGAGACGCATCAAGGCAAGCCGCTCGAAATCCCCGGTGGCCTGAGACCACATGGTTTGCTGCACGTAAATCTGTTTGGAATCCTGGGCGCCCTGCTGATACATGGGTTCGGTGTCATAGGACAAGGCATGGCGCTTGATCGTGGTGCTGGCGCGCACGAGGTTGCGCTTGTTCTCGACCAGCGTCATGAATTGACTGCCATCGCGATTGACCGCGTACAGGCCGGCGCGGTGGCGCTTGTCGCCCATCGCGGTCTGGCGGTCATTGGTGTTGAAGATCAGCCGTTCGTCATCGATCCATTCGAAATAGGCGATGTCGGTGTCGGCGAATTCGGCCACCACCCGGATATCCATGTCACTCAGGCGGACGATGGCAAGGCGGTCGCGGCCATTCTGGACGGCGATGCGGACGGCGACATGGCTGGCGCTGGGCGACAGTTTCGGTTCGCTGAACTGCGCGCTTTCAAAGAAAGGGGCGATCGCGGGCAGCGTGACCTTTTGCGCAGGCGCCGGGCTTTCCGCAGCGGAAAACGCCGGCTGGACGTGAATCAAGCCGGCGCACAGTAGCAGCGCGGCGGCGCACAAGGGCCGCGAAAAAAAGTTCGTCATGGGGTTTCCGTAGCGTAAAAGCGAAACTTTTACAAATTAGACAAGATTAAATTGTAGCATTTGCTTACAAATTACATTATTGATCCGGCGCATGTACATGCCTGATTTATTGCGGCCCGTTGTGACGCGCCAGGAATTGCTCGACCCGGGTCCAGAAATCGACGCGGTTCTTTTCCAGTCCCCAGCCATGGCCTTCGCCGTCGTACTGTATCCATTCGAGGCCGGGGTTCTTGCCCTTCAGGGCCTGGTACAGCGATTTGCCCTGGTCGAGCGGCACCCGCAGGTCATCGCTGCCGTGGGCCAGCAGCAGCGGGCGCTGGATGCGGGCGGCCTGCTGTAGCGGCGAGGTGGCGCGCAACTGATCGGCGTCCTTGACCGGATCGCCCACCAGCAGCGGCATGCCATATTCCTTGTAGTCGTCCGGCAGATCGGACAGCACGCTGTAATGGTTGGAATAGCGGGCGGCCAGATCGGTGACGGCGGCCCAGGCGATGCCGCAGCGGAACAGGTCGGGATCATTGATCAGGCCCATCAGCGCGGCATAGCCACCGTAGCTGGCGCCGGCGATGCAGATGCGTTTGGGATCGGCGATGCCCTGGGCGATGGCCCAGCGCGCGCCGTCGGCGATGTCGTTCTGCATGGCCAGTCCCCATTGTTTCCAGCCAGCCTGGGCATGCTTGCTGCCGAAGCCGGTACTGCCGCGGAACTCGGGTTCCAGCACCGCATAGCCGCGCGAGGCCAGGAACTGGGCTTGGGCGTTCCATGCCCATTCGCCGCCGCGCACAAACGGCCCGCCATGCACCAGCACCACCATCGGCAGATGCTTGTCCTGGTTTTTAGGCAGGGTCAGCCAGGCCGGAATGCTCAGGCCGTCGCGCGCCTTGTAGCGCTTCAGGTCCAGCATGCCCATCTGGGCCGCATCGATCTGCGGATGGGCGCCGCCCAGGGCGCTCAGGGTCTGGCTGGCCACGCTGTACAGAAAATAGGCTGCGGGCTGGGTATCGGCGTAAGCCTTGACCAGCAGCCAGGGGGCGTCGGCGCGGGCGGCGGCCGTCAGCAGGTTGACCGTACCGGGCAGCAGCTCATCGACCTTCTTCTGCGCCGCCTTCATGTCCGCGTTGAACCAGTGGGTGGCGCGCGCATCGGACAGCACCTCCAGACCGAGCAGCTGGTCCTTGCCGTACACCAGTTCGCCATCGAAATCGTAGTCGGCCATCTCGACCACCGGCTCCGGCAGGATCTTGCCGCTGTTCAGGTCGAGCAGGTGTACATTGCGCTTGTCGCCACGCGCATTGCTCGATACATACAGCTTGCCTTCGGCGCTAAAGCCGAGCGGTTCGAAGTTGCCTGGTGAAATACCATACGACGCGAACTGCGTCAGTTTGCGCCATTGCGCGCTGGCCGGGTCCAGATAAAACACGCCGGTCTGGTCTTTTTCGGTGGTCAGCGCCAGACGCGGCTCGCCGCGCGCGTCCAGCAGCCATTGATTGACCTTGCCCGGGCTGGTGATGGGAGTGGACAGGCCTGTACTGGTATCGAGGCGCAGCAGGTTCAAGCGCTCGAAATCCCCGCTCGCTTCGGACCAGATGGTCTGCGCCACGTAAATCTTCTTGGAATTCTGGGCGCCCTTTTGATACAGGGGGCTGGTGTTATAGGGCAGGATGTTGCTCTTGATGGTGGTGCCGGTGGTCATGGCGGCTTCGAAACTGCGGGCGATCAGCATCCGGAAATTGCCGCCGTCACGGTCGACCGCGAACAGGCCGGCGGCCTGGCGTTTGTCGCCATAGGCGACCTTGCGGTCGTTGGTGTTGAAGATCAGGCGCTCGTCGTCGACCCATTCGAAATAGGCGATATCGGTATCGTCGAAATACGCCACGACCCGGATATTCTTGTCGCTCAGGCGGATCACGGCCAGACGGTCGCGGCCATTCTTGACGGCGACGCGGGCGGCCACATGGGTGCCGCTGGGCGATAGTTTGGGTTCGCTGAACTGCTCGTTTTCAAAGAAGGGGGCGATGGCGGGCAGGGGGCTGTTCGCCGCTGCGGCTGGAGTTGCCGTGGCGGAAAACACCGGCTGGATATGCATCAAACTGGCGCACAAGGCCAGCGCGGCAGCGCACAAGGGCCGCGAAAAAAAGGTCGACATGGGGTTCCTGGGGTGTAAAAGCAGAACTTTTACAAATTAGACAATTTCCCAGTATAACATTACGTTATCGATTTGACTATTCTTCCGGTGCCCGAATGTAGTCTATCAGCGCCAGGGTCTGGCGGTCCGGCGGCGCTGTCAGCCAGCTGGCCACGGCCATCGCCAGCAGCCCGGCCGGCACGCCGAAGATGCCGGCCGACAGCGGGGCGATGTGGAACCACTGGCCGGCCGCGCTGCCGCCCAGCACCGGGCTGGTGTGCAGCATGTAATACAGGCAGACGCCGAAGCCGGCCAGCATGCCGGCCACCGCGCCGGGGCCGTTGGCGCGTTTCCAGAACACGCCCAGCACCAGCGCCGGGAACAGGGTCGAGGCGGCCAGCGAGAAGGCCGCGCCCACCAGCGACAGGATGTCGCCCGGCTTTTGCGAGGCGGCATAGGCGGCGATGAAGGCCACCCCCAGCAGCAGCAGCTTGGAAATCGTTACCCGTTTCTGGGTCGAGGCGCCCGGGTCGACCATCTTGTAATACACATCGTGCGACAGCGCGTTCGAGATGGCCAGCAGCAGGCCGTCGGCGGTGGACAGGGCGGCGGCCAGGCCGCCGGCCGCGACCAGGCCGGAAATCACATAGGGCAGGCCGGCGATCTCGGGCGTGGCCAGCACCAGCACATCGCCGTCGATGGCGATCTCGGCGAGTTGGACGATGCCGTCGCGGTTGATGTCGACTATGCTCAGCAGGGGATTGAGCTTGTCCACATTGCTCCAGTAAGACACCCAGCTGGGCAGGTGGGCGAAGTCGCTGCCGACCAGGCCGGTGTAGATGTCGAACTTGGCCAGCACCGCCAGCGCCGGAATGGTCAGGTAGATCAGCAGGATGAAGAACAGGGTCCAGAACACCGACACGCGGGTGGCGTCGACCGAGGGCGTGGTGTAGGAGCGCATCAGGATATGCGGCAGCGCGGCCGTGCCCAGCATCAGGCAGAACACCAGGGCCAGGAAATTATTCCGCTTGATGTCGGACTGGGCCTGGTCGACGCCCGGATAGGGCGTGGCATGCGGCACCAGCGCTTCGGCCCGCGCCAGGTTCTGGGCCCTGGCCTCGGCCCATACGCGCGCCGCTTCCTCGGCGTTCTTCGGATAGGCGATCAGGGCCCGCTCGGCGCCGCGGATGTCGAGCAGCGACAGATTGCGCTGCTTGGTGCGGTCCAGCTTGTGCTGCAGCTCCAGTCTGCCGGCCTCCCAGGAATCGGGCAGGCTGGCCAGCCGCGCCTGGTAGTCATAGGCGCGCTGGCGGAAGATGGCGCGCACTTCGCGCTCGCCCGGATCGGCCGCCAGCACCTGTTCGCGCGCGGCCAGCTTGGGCAGCAGCTTGCCATAGGCCAGCTGGGGCACGAAGTTGTCGCTGTGCTTGGCCGCCAGCCACATGGCCGGTATCAGGAAGGCCACCAGGATGATGATGTACTGGGCCACCTGGGTCCAGGTGATGGCGCGCATGCCGCCCAGGAAGGAGCAGACCAGGATGCTGGCCAGGCCGAGGAAGATGCCGACCGAGAAATCGACGCCGGTAAAGCGCGAGGCGATCAGGCCCACCGCGTAGATTTGCGCCACCACATAGGTGAAGGAAATCATGATGGTGGCTGCCACGGCCAGCAGGCGCACCGTGCGGCCCTGGCCCGATCCGCCATAGCGCGCGGCCAGGAAGTCGGGAATCGTGTACTGGCTGAACTTGCGCAGATAGGGCGCGATCAAGAGCGCCACCAGGCAGTAGCCGCCGGTCCAGCCCATGATATAGGCCAGGCCGTCGAAGCCGTGCAGGTAGAGGCCGCCGGCCAGGCTGATGAAGCTGGCCGCCGAGATCCAGTCGGCCGCCGTGGCCATGCCATTGAACAGGGCCGGCACGCGCCGCCCCGCCACATAGTATTCCAGCACATTGGAGGTGCGGTTGATGACGCCGATGATGGCGTACAGCACGATCATCGCGAACATGAACAGATAGCCTATCCACACGCGCGGCATGCCTTCCTGCTCCAGCACGGCCAGCGCGACCAGGAAGCAGGCGAAGCCGCCGGTAAACAGCAGGTAGTGGCGGCCCAGGCGCCGGAACAGGCTGCGCGGCGGCGTCATGCGCCGTCCCCGCGGCGCGCGGCGCGGTCGAGGCCGCGCATGCGCCAGGCATAGCCGGCGATGATGGCCAGGTAGATCAGCGAGGCGCCCTGGGCGGCCAGGTAGAAGGACACGGGCCAGCCGAACAGGCTGACGGTGGCCAGTTCGCGCGCGAAGAAGACGGCGCCAAAGCTGCTCAGCAGCCACAGCGCCAGCAGCGCGAAGCTCAGGCGCCGGGTGCCTTGCCAGTGGCGGGCGCGCAAGCTCAGGCGTGGCGTGCTTGCCGGTGCGGCCGAAGGTGCGCTCATAGGTTTATCCCAGATACAGTTGGTTGGTGTCCGGCACGGCCGGCGCCAGTTGCGGGAAGCTCAGGCGGAACAGGCAGCCGGGCAGCCTGGCGTTCTGGCTGCGCGGATTGTGATAGACCTCGACCTCGGCGCCGTGCTGGTGGGCGATCTCGCGCACGATCGCCAGGCCCAGGCCGCTGCCCTCGGTGTTGCTGCCGAGGATGCGGTAGAAGCGCTCGAACACTTGCTGGCGCTCGGCCTGCGCAATGCCGGGGCCGGTGTCCTCCACCTCCAGCAGCGCATGCTGGGCCTGGCTGGGGTGGCTGGCGTCGCGCCGCACCCGCACCGTGACGCTGCCGCCGGCCGGGGTGTAGCGCAGCGCGTTGTCGATCAGGTTGGACAGCAGTTCGCGCAGCATGGTCGGGTCGCCCAGGATGTAGAGCGGGTCGGGCGGGGCTTCGAAGCCCAGGTCGATCTGCTGGGCGAAGGAGGCCGATACCCAGTCCTGCACAACCTGGCGCGCCAGCTCGCCCAGTTCCAGCGCCACGAAGCTGGTGCCGGCATGGGGCTGGTGCTCGGCCCTGGCCAGGGCCAGCAGCTGGTTGACCAGCCGGGTCGCCACTTCGGAACTCTTGGCCAGCTGCAGCAGCGAGCGCCGGATTTCCCCGGCGTCGCTCTGGCGCAGCGCCAGCTCGGATTGCATGCGCATGCCCGCCAGCGGAGTCTTCATCTGGTGCGCGGCGTCGGCGATGAAGCGCTTTTGCATATCGATCGACAGCGCCAGCCGGCCCAGCATTTCGTTGAGGGAATTGACCAGCGGCGAGATTTCCTCGGGTACCTGTTTCGATTCGATGGGACTGAGGTCGTCCGGGCGGCGCGCGCGTATGCGTTCCTGCAACTGGGCCAGCGGCGACAGGCCGCGCGCCAGCGCGAACCAGACCAGGGCAAGCACGATCGGCAGGATGATGAACTGCGGCAGGATCACGCCCTTGATGATGGCGTTGGCCAGCTGGGCGCGCTTTTCCAGCGTCTCGGCCACCTGCACCAGCGCCAGGCTGGCCTCGTCGGCGGCGCGCTCGTCGAGCGCGATATAGGTGTAGGCCACCCGCACCGGGGTGCCATGCATGTTGTCGTTGCGAAAGCGCACGATGCCGGCGCGCGCCGCGTCTTCTTCCTGCGGCGCGGGCAGGTCGCGGTCGCCGTCGATATAGTCGCTGTTCTGGCCCAGGATCTGGAAATACACGCTGTCGACATCGTCGGCGCGCAGGATGTCGCGGGCCGAGCCGGGCAGGCGCTTGACCAGCTTGCCGTTGACTTCGCGCACCTGCTGGGCCAGCACGGTGACGCTGTCTTCGAGCGCATGGTCGAAGGGCTGGTTGGCGATGGTCTTGGCCACCAGATAGGTGATCGCGATGCTCATCGGCCACAGCAGCAGCAGCGGCGCCAGCATCCAGTCGAGGATTTCGCCGAACAGCGAGTGCTGGATGCCTTCGTCCGTTTCGGCCGCGGGCGGGCGGTAGGCCTCGTCGGCGCCGGCGAGGCCGTCCGGCTCAGGGTCCGGGTGCGGCCCCACTCCCGCCCCGTGGACCTTCACTTGACCTCAGGCTTGGCCGCCGCCTCGCTGCCGGGGCGGGGCGCATCGGAAAATTTTTCCAGGCAATAGCCCAGCCCGCGCACGGTGGCGATGCGGATGCCGCCGACCTCGATTTTCTTGCGCAGCCGGTGCACATACACTTCGATGGCGTTGTTGCTCACTTCCTCGCCCCATTCGCACAGGTGGTCGACCAGCTGCTCCTTGGACACCAGCCGGCCGGTGCGCGCCAGCAGGATTTCGAGCAGGCCCAGTTCGCGCGCCGACAGGTCCAGCATCTGCTCGTTGATATAGGCGCTGCGCCCGACCTGGTCGTAGCTGAGCGGACCGTGGCGCACCACGGCCGCGCCGCCGCCGGCGCCGCGCCGGGTCAGGGCGCGCACCCGCGCCTCCAGCTCGGACAGGGCGAAGGGCTTGGCCATATAGTCGTCGGCACCCAGGTCGAGGCCGTTGACGCGCTGCTCGATCGAGTCGGCCGCCGTCAGGATCAGCACCGGCAGCAGCGAGGCGCGCGCGCGCAGGCGCCGTAGCACTTCCAGTCCGGACAGCTTGGGCAAGCCCAGGTCGAGTATCAACAGGTCGAACTCCTGGGTCGACAGGGCGGTATCGGCCTCCTGGCCATTGTTGACGCAATCGATGGCGTAACCGGACTGGCGCAGCGAGCGCGTCAGTCCGTCGGCAAGCACACTGTCATCTTCGGCAAGTAAAATACGCATGGTGGCTTCTGGACGGGGGGGGAAGCCTGTATTGTGTGGCATTTCGCGCAAGGTGGCGAATTTATGTGCGAGCCCTGTGCGATTGCGCCGGGTTTGCGCTGTTTCAAGCCGACGCGTAAATCGTGCTTGCAATAAGCACTGTTTTTTTATACAGTGTCGCCTGTACCGACCAATTCACCGCGCTCAACCAGGCTGAAAGACCATTATGGACGACAAAAAAGCTGTAATACCGGCATCCGAAAAAGCCAAGGCGCTTGCCGCCGCGCTGGCCCAGATCGAAAAGCAGTTCGGCAAGGGTTCCGTCATGCGCATGGACGCCAGCACCCCGATCGAGGAAGTGCAGGTTGTTTCGACCGGCTCGCTTGGCCTGGACATCGCCCTGGGCGTCGGCGGCCTGCCGCGCGGCCGCGTGGTGGAAATCTACGGTCCCGAGTCCTCCGGTAAAACCACGCTGACCTTGCAGACCATCGCCGAGATGCAAAAACTGGGCGGCACCTGCGCCTTTATCGATGCCGAGCACGCGCTCGACGTCGGCTATGCCCAAAAACTGGGCGTCAACCTGCACGAACTGCTGATCTCGCAACCGGACACGGGCGAACAGGCGCTGGAAATCTGCGATGCGCTGGTGCGCTCCGGCAGTGTCGACCTGGTCGTCATCGACTCCGTCGCCGCGCTGACCCCACGCGCCGAGATCGAAGGCGACATGGGCGACTCGCTGCCCGGCCTGCAAGCCCGCCTGATGTCCCAGGCCCTGCGCAAGCTGACCGGCTCGATCAACCGCACCAACACCCTGGTCATCTTCATCAACCAGATCCGCATGAAAATCGGCGTCATGTTCGGCAGTCCGGAAACGACCACCGGCGGTAATGCGCTGAAGTTCTACGCCTCCGTGCGCCTGGACATCCGCCGTACCGGCTCGATCAAGTCCGGCGACGAAGTCATCGGCAACGAAACCAAGGTCAAGGTCGTCAAGAATAAGATCGCGCCGCCGTTCAAGGAAGCCCACTTCGATATTCTTTATGGCGAAGGCACTTCCCGCGAAGGCGAAATCCTTGATCTGGGCGCGGATGCCAAGATCGTCGAGAAGTCCGGTTCCTGGTACAGCTATAACGGCGAACGTATCGGCCAGGGCAAGGACAACGCCCGCGCTTATCTGAAGGAGCGTCCGGCGCTGAGCCGGGAAATCGAAAACAAGGTGCGCGCCTCGCTGGGCGTGCGCGAGCTGCCGCCGCTGGCCGAAGAGAAATCCGAGCCGGTGGCCAAGCTGAAGGCCGTCGATTAAATTCGAGCCCGAGTCTGAGTACCCGAACGCCACCGTCTCGCTCCCCGCGGCCGGTGGTTTTTTTATTGAACCCAGCGGGCCGCTGGCGTAATTTAAAACCCACGGCAAAGAGCCGGAGGCCGGCCCCAGCGGGACCGGCGGGGCGCAGCCCCTCCCCGGACCCTGGGGTCGGACCCCAGGGTTACGCCGTGGGTTCTAACAAAGCGTTGCGGCATGTATAAATTTACTGCATGCCCTTCGGGAGATAGCATGGCCGTACCACCACTGAGCCTGAAAGGCCGCGCACTGCGCTACCTGTCCATGCGCGAACACAGCCGCCTGGAACTGGGCCGCAAGCTGGCGCGCTACGCCGACGAACACGACAACGTCGAAGCCCTGCTCGACCTGCTGGAAAAGAATAACTGGCTGTCGCAGGAACGCTTCTCCGAAGCACTGATCCACCGCCGCTCCGCCCGCTACGGCAACAGCCGCATCGTGGCCGAGCTGCAAAGCCATGGCGTGGCCGGCGAGGCGTTGCAGGAACTCAAGGCCGGCCTGAAGGACGGCGAGACGGCGCGCGCCTGCGAAGTGTGGCGCCGCAAATTCGGCACCGTGGCCACCGATGCCGAGACGCGCAACAAACAGATGCGCTTCCTGATGCAGCGCGGCTTTTCCCAGCGCGCCGTGCTGGCGGCGCTGCGCGGCAGCGAAGCAGATGAGGATTTTTAAGCCAAGCTTTCCAATATGCTAATTTCATTCATGCAATAAATCACCGCAAGACCCGCTGCCTACCTCTATTTGCGATTACTTTTTCCACTGAAAACCCCAAATTTCCATCACGTTTACTACTGCAGTATGCATGTTCCGTCGCAACAAGAGACATGCTGTGCTACACTTTTGGGGTTTTGCAGCGCCGCAGGTGCGGTGGTTGTCCGTAGAAGCTGCGGCAACGTGCGATGTCAGCACATGGCTGCTTTTTATTTTGCCGCATTAGCGGCTTGGTCTTATGTCCCTGTCAACTCCCGTTTCTCGACGTGCGCTGCGGCATACCCGCGCAATAGACGTCCAAGCGTTTGCCCGCGACGACGGCTTGTGGGATCTCGACGCCCGTATCACCGATATCAAAGTCAATGACACCACGCTCGCTTCGGGAGTACGTCCCGGCGGCAGCCCCCTGCACGACCTTTCCCTGCGCATCACCGTGGATTTGCACCTGAACATCGTCGACGCCGAAGCGGTGTCCGACAGCGTGCCCTATCCTGGTTTCTGTAACACCATCGGCCCGGCCTACAAGGCGCTGATCGGCCTGAATCTGATGCGTAATTTCCGCTTCGAAGTCAAACAACGCCTGGCGGGCATCGCCGGCTGCACCCATATCAGCGAGCTGGCGCAGATCCTGCCCACCGCCGCGGTGCAAGCCTTCGCCAACGACGTCTGGTCCACCCATGACGCGGCCAGCCCCGGCGCCGAATCGACGCAGCAAAAACCCTTTCAACTCGACAAATGCCATGCGCTACGAACCGACGGCGGCGCCGTGGCGCAGTTTTATCCGCGCTGGGCAGTCAAGCCCGTTCCTGTTTAGCGCATCGCAGCATCGCTGCATTGAAGTACCGCTACCATTGTTTCATTTCGCAGTATCAACCGATTTTTACACATCAGCATCAGAAGGGAAGCCAGCATGAAAATCCATGAGTATCAAGGCAAAGAAATCCTCCGAAAATACGGAGTGACGGTTCCGCGCGGCATTCCGTGCCTGTCCGTTGAAGAGGCAGTCAAAGCTGCCGAGACCTTGGGCGGCCCGGTATGGGTAGTCAAGGCGCAGATCCATGCTGGCGGTCGCGGCAAGGGCGGCGGCGTGAAAGTGGCCAAGTCGCTGGAACAAGTCAAAGAATTCTCCGAGCAGATCCTGGGCATGCAGCTGATCACGCACCAGACCGGTCCTGAAGGCCAGAAAGTACGCCGCCTGCTGATCGAAGAAGGCGCGGACATCAAGAAAGAACTGTACGTGTCGCTGGTCACCGACCGCGTATCGCAGCGCGTCGTGCTGATGGCTTCCTCCGAAGGCGGCATGGACATCGAAGAAGTGGCCGAGTCGCACCCAGAGCTGCTGCACTCGATCGCCATCGATCCTTCCGTCGGCCTGACCGATGCCGAAGCCGATGCCATCTCGACCAAGATCGGCGTGCCTGCCGAGTCGATCGCCGATGCGCGCGTCAACCTGCAAGGCCTGTACAAAGCCTACTGGGAAACCGATTCCTCGCTGGCCGAAATCAATCCGCTGATCCTGACCGGTTCGGGCAAGGTCATCGCACTGGACGCCAAGTTCAACTTCGACGCGAACTCGCTGTTCCGCCAGCCGGACATCATGGCTTTCCGCGATCTGGACGAAGAAGATCCAGCCGAAGTCGAAGCATCGAAATTCGATCTGGCCTACATCTCGCTCGACGGTAACATCGGTTGCCTGGTCAACGGCGCCGGCCTGGCCATGGCCACCATGGACACCATCAAGCTGTTCGGTGGCGAGCCAGCCAACTTCCTGGACGTAGGCGGTGGTGCTACGGCGGAAAAAGTGACCGAAGCGTTCAAGATCATGCTGAAAAACCCAGGCCTGAAAGCCATCCTGGTGAACATCTTCGGCGGCATCATGCGTTGCGACGTTATCGCCGAAGGCGTGATCGCAGCCTCGAAAGCTGTTTCCCTGCAAGTGCCGCTGGTCGTGCGCATGAAGGGCACCAACGAAGATCTGGGCAAGAAGATGCTGGCCGAGTCCGGTTTGCCGATCATCGCAGCCGACACCATGGAAGATGCAGCGAAGAGCGTCGTCGCCGCCGCTGCCGGTCAAGCTTAATTAAGGAATCAACATGTCCATTCTGATCAATAAAGATACCAAAGTTGTCACCCAGGGGATCACCGGCAAGACCGGCCAGTTCCACACCCGTATGTGCCGCGACTACGCGAACGGCAAAGCTGCCTTCGTCGCAGGCGTGAACCCTAAGAAGGCCGGCGAAGATTTCGAAGGCATTCCTATTTTCGCTAACGTCACCGAAGCGAAAAAAGAAACCGGCGCCAACGTGTCGGTCATCTACGTTCCGCCAGCAGGCGCGGCCGCCGCAATCTGGGAAGCCGTCGAAGCCGAGATGGATCTGGCCATTTGCATCACCGAAGGCATTCCTGTCCGCGACATGATGGCCCTGAAGGACCGCATGGCCAAGTCGGGTTCCAAGACCCTGCTGCTGGGTCCTAACTGCCCAGGCCTGATCACCCCTGACGAAATCAAGATCGGCATCATGCCAGGCCACATCCACAAACAAGGCCGTATCGGCGTTGTTTCGCGTTCGGGCACCCTGACCTATGAAGCAGTCGGCCAGCTGACCGCACTGGGCCTGGGCCAGTCGAGCGCAGTCGGTATCGGCGGCGACCCGATCAACGGTCTGAAGCACATCGACATCATGAAGATGTTCAATGACGATCCTGACACCGACGCGGTCATTATGATCGGCGAAATCGGCGGTCCTGACGAAGCCAACGCTGCGTACTGGATCAAAGACAACATGAAAAAACCAGTGGTCGGCTTCATCGCCGGCGTCACCGCTCCTCCGGGCAAGCGCATGGGCCACGCCGGCGCGCTGATCTCCGGCGGTGCCGATACCGCGCAAGCCAAGCTGGAAATCATGGAAGCCTGCGGCATTACCGTGACCAAAAACCCGTCCGAAATGGCGCGTTTGCTGAAAGCTATGCTGTAATTAGCCAGCAACGGTAATGTAGTGAATAATAACGGGGAGCCATAGTGCTCCCCGTTATTATTTGTACAAGCAGGATTCTGGAGACAAGATTGGCAAAAATCATCATTTCGCGCGAGGGCCAGATTGAGCAGCAAGTTCAACTGAGCAAAGAAAGAATGACGATAGGGCGTCATGCCCATAACGATATCGTGCTGGCCCATCCCTCGGTCAGCGGCGAGCATGCCGTCATCGTCACCATCCTGGACGATTCCTTCCTGGAGGATTTGCACAGCACCAATGGCACCTTTGTTAACGGCCATCGCATCGGCAAGCACTTCCTGCAGCATCAGGACCTGATCAAGCTCGCCAAATTTCAGGTCGAGTTCCAGGCCGACGGCGTGCGCCCGCTGGCCGCCGCCGCTGCCACCGTGTTGCCGCCGCAAGCCAGTATTGAAGTGTTGAATGGAAATAACGCCGGCAAGACGATGACCTTGAGCAAACCCTTGACCAGCCTGGGACGTCCTGGGGTCCAGGTGGTGGTGATCAACCGCAACGGTGAGACCTATACGATTACTCATGCCGAAGGCGAACGCATCCCCTTACTGAATGGCAAGCCGATGGACCGGCAGCCGCAGCGGCTCAAGGACGGCGATGTGATCGACCTGAGCGGCACGCAGATGGCCTTCCGGCTGAGCTGAATGGCTGCTGGCGACTGACAAAAAACGTCACTTGGCTTGCTTGCACGCAAAAATTGACAGTCTGGCCATGTTGACTGACAAAATTTGTCAGTCAACATGGCCAAAAATGGCAAGATTGACGCGTTAACAGCAAAAATTGTCCCAAAGTAGGCTGGCACGGCGATTGCTATTAGCTAGATGCAGTACTACTAACCTTACTCTTTCAGGAATAATGAAAATATGAAATCGTTGAAAATGGTCAAGAAACAAGCTCAAGCTGGCTTCACCCTTATCGAACTGATGATTGTCGTTGCTATTATCGGCATTCTGTCCGCAGTGGCAATTCCTGCGTACAGTGATTACACCGTCAAGGCCAAGGTTGCCAACATTCACGGCGCTGTTCTTGCAATGAAAACCCACATCGGCCTTTGCATTATGGAAAATGGTAACGATAAGACCCAGTGCAGCACTGGCGACGCTGGCGTCCCTACCTTCACTGCTACCAAGGAAGTCGCATCGGCTAAGGTGACGGATGGCACTATTGAGTTGACCTTGGCAGCAAGCGGTCTGGGTACAGATTTCGATGGCAAAAAAGTCAGCTATGTCCCGGACATTACCGTTGGCGCGAGCAACGTGAACTGGTCTGTGGTCACTACTGTAACTCACGTCGCAGCAAAGGCAGCTTTGGAGAAAAACAACATTGCTGCTGCTGCTCCAGCACCATAAGACGAGTCGGCGGCATACTTGCCGCCTGCCAAAACAAAAAAACCAGGCCTTATGCCTGGTTTTTTTGTTTTGGCCTTGCGTTTTGTCCAAAGGCTGACAAAAGCGACGCTTGCAATTACCGAGTGTGGCGTCCAATCTTCGTAATCACTCATGAGTAGCAAAATGGAATCAATGAAAATGATCAAGAAACAAGCGCAAGCCGGCTTCACACTCATCGAACTGATGATCGTCGTTGTCATTATCGGTATCCTGGCAGCGGTGGCTATTCCTGCCTACAGCGATTACAACCTCAAGGCCAAGATCGCCAGCGCGCAGGGTTCGATTGACTCGATTAAAACCGCCGTTGCCGTCTGCGCCCAGGAAGCCAGTGGCGTGCTGACCACTTGCGATTCTGGTGCGCCTGGTATCCCTGCCTTTACCGCAACCAAGGAAGTCGTGTCGGCCACCGTGGCCGATGGCATCATCACCATGACTCTGGGCACTGGCCTGGGTACCGATGTGGACGGCAAAACCGTCACGGTCGCTCCAACCCTCGCCGCTGGCGCGACCAATCTGCGCTGGGTGGTGACCACCACCGTAAGTCACGTTGCCGCACTGGCCGCATTGACCAAAAACAACTAAGCAAGACCGGCAGGGCGGCTTACTGGCTGCCCTCCAAAATAACAAACCAGGAACACCGCCCTAATGCCATTCAGTCAAGGTCTCTTTTTAAGACCCTGACGGTATAGCATTTAGGTAAGGCCTTCACGGCCCGGTCGTGACCTCGACCGGGCCGTTCTTCATTCAGTAGCTCGACGAGCCGATGGCGCAACCGTTGCAGCAGGGCTGGTAGCTTGCCGTAGGAAGGGGCGACGGCGGCCCAGTGCAGTTCATATTGGATGAAATGGAAGGCACATACGAAACTGATTTCAGTGGGCTCGCATTTCACCGTCCGCGCCGCCTTCGCCATTTCCTAACGGACCAGGCTGACGTCGTTTACAACATGCAACGCCTTAATGTTGCGCAGTCTTAACTGGACTGCATTAAGGTCTTGTATTGTCTTTTTGCTTTGTTCCTGCGCTCCACTTGAAGCTGACAAAAACCGTCCGCAGATGCCACCGATTTGCGCAAACTGACAGTTCTGGTCAGCTGATGCGACAAAAAACGGCAGTTTTCATCCCATCGTTCTGATGCTAGCCCCTGAGCAAAGCTGGCACGGCGCTTGCGAATACCTGAGTGTGGCACCCAAACATCTCAATTACTCAGGAGAAGCAAAATGAAATCGATGAAAATGATCAAGAAACAAGCCCAGGCTGGCTTCACCCTCATCGAACTGATGATCGTCGTCGCCATTATCGGTATCCTGGCAGCGGTGGCTATTCCTGCTTACAGCGACTACACCATCAAGGCCAAGATCGCCAATGCCCAGGGCGCGGTAGACTCAGTCAAAACCGCCGTCGCCGTCTGCGCCCAGGAAGCCGGCGGCGTGCTGACCGATTGCGACACCGGTTCGAACGGTGTCCCGACCTTTACCCCTACCAAGGAAGTGGCTAGCGCCACAGTCGCCGATGGCGTGATCACCGCGACGCTGGGTACCGGTCTGGGTACCGACGTGGATGGCAAAACCGTCACCTTCACGCCAACGATCGCCGCTGGCGCAACCAATCTGAGCTGGAAAGTCACCACCACCGTGACGCATACCGCCGCACTCGCAGCACTGGTGAAAAACAATCTGCCATAAGCAAGATCAGCAGGATGGCGCCAGCGATGGCGTCCCAAAAAACCAAGCCGCCGGCTTGGTTTTTTTTCGCCTGTCGCCAAGGTCGACTGACGGTTCCTGGAGGCAATTGACGAAAAATGTCAGACGAAGTGACAAAAAACGGCGATGTTGACATCCGTTTGATGAAGTTTGCCCTGGGGGAAGTCTGGCACGGCGATTGCATATACCTCAGTGTGGTACCCAAACATCCCAACCCTCAGGAGTAGCAAAATGAAATCGATGAAAATGATCAAGAAACAAGCACAAGCCGGCTTCACCCTCATCGAACTGATGATCGTCGTCGCCATTATCGGTATCCTCGCAGCGGTGGCTATTCCTGCTTACAGCGATTACACCATCAAGGCCAAGATCGCCAATGCCCAGGGCTCGGTCGACTCGATCAAGACCGCCGTCGCCGTCTGTGCCCAGGAAGCCGGTGGCGTGCTGACCGATTGCGACACGGGTTCGAACGGCGTCCCTACCTTTACCCAAACCAAGGAAGTGGCAACCGCCACCGTCGCCGATGGCGTGATCACCGCGACCCTGGGTACCGGCCTGGGTACCGATGTGGATGGCAAGACTGTCACCTTCACGCCAACGATCGCCGCTGGCGCAACCAACCTGAGCTGGAAAGTCACCACCACGGTAACGCACGTCGCCGCACTGGCAGCACTGACCAAAAACAATCTGCCGTAAGCCAGATCGGCAGGGCGGCGCGCGCGTCGCCCTCCAAAGCAAAAAGACCACGTTCGCCTGGTCTTTTTTTGCTGTGGGATGCGGCGTGCTTCAGACGATTTTCTGGCGGTCGGCGATCAGCGCTTCATAGGTCAGGTTTTGCAGCATGGTGTAATGCATCGGATCGAGGTCGATGAATTGCACGCCGTAGGTGAACACCTCCGCCTTGTCGACAGCGGCCGGTTTGACGACATTGATGTTACGGATCGTCGCGTTCGGGCTGATGCGCACCTGGCGGTTGCCCGGCTGGGCGATCAGATAGAAGGACAGGCCGACCAGCGCCTCTTCCGGCAGTTTCTTGGACGATTCGATCAGCGCGCCCGACACACTCAGGTTCACCAGGAACACCGAGTTGGTACCGGCGGGCGAAGTCACCTGGGCCGGTATATCGACCTTGACGCGCATCGCCGCGCGCAGGCTGGTGCCCTGGATAGACGTGGGGAAGGACAGGTGGCAGTAAAACAGGGGACGGGGAAAGATGCGCTGCACCGTGGCGGCGAAGGAGCACACGTTCACGCCGGAAAACACGCGGATGGTCAGCTTGTCGCCATCGTTGATCGCGATCGGGGAATTGTTCTCGAACGGCACCTTGACGATCATGTACTCATCTTTGACCCAGCCGATCAGCGTGGAGAAATGCTGGATCGGCTTGATGGTCCGGTGCGTGATGAACTGTATCCTGCCACCCACCTGCAGGTTCATCTGCTCAAACTCGTATTCCTGGGTCTTGGCTTCGGCCGGCGGAGTGGTGCTCGTCATTCGTACGCCCTTTTGAACTGCATGATGTGGTCGTGATGTTGCGCATTCCGCCTACGCCAGCGCCTGCTAACTGTGAAATGCTTCCTCAAAGCATTATTCATTATATACCTGTGCTGTTGCCGTAACAATAAGTCTGGCAGTGCTGGCGTCAAACTGCACATAGCGGGGAAGAGGCGCCCGCCATGAGTATGTTCGGATCGCTGATTTCGCGGCGCTAGCGAGCGGACTTTTTGCGTTTGGATTTGCTGCGGAAAGAGCTCGCTGTGGGCGTGTCACCTGGAGGGTTGACATTGATGACGCTGACGCTAATTTTTGTTTGCAGTTCGTAAGGAATACGTATATCAGCGCCCTTGAAGTCTTTCTTGTCTCGCGTAATGATGACCAAGCCTCTCATCTTGGCAGTCGCAGCGATGACGGCATCGGTCAGCGCGATTTTTTTGGAACCGGCGTGGCGGCGCTCCGCCACTAGCTTGGCTGCCTCGTGCATAAGCTCGGCATCGATGGGAACGACATGGAACTCGCAATTCCGCATGAATTGATCGATATCAGGTCCTTCACCGGGGCGGCTGGCACCCGCATAGACTTCCATCCACGTCATCGCGCTGATTGCAGGTTCTTCCCAGTATGCCAGTTCATCGGCAGCTTCTGAGATACCGTTCAGTGCATCGATCAGGATGTTCGTATCGAACAGAACTATTCCCATTCGCCCCTCAGCTGACGCTGATACTCCAATCCGTCGGTCGGTATGTCGGTACGATCCTTCCAGAGGCCTACCGACTTCTGGATCGCGGCGCGGCGGCGCTGGCGGCGCTCTTCGATGGTTTCGGATGCCGGCTTATTTTTGGTGTCGGGCTCGGTCGGGCGAATGCCCAACGATTTGTTCAGAGAGTCCATGTACATCTCCTGTAGCTGCGTTGCTGAAGGCAAGTATAGGCAATCCGTCTTCTCCTGTCCCGCTGGATCAACATAGAATCCCGACCGCATCAAAGAGTCTGGGACCCATTCGGCCAACGGAAATAGTTACTTATCAATCTCCGCAGTCCAGTCGCCCGACTTGCCGCCATGCTTTTCCATCACTCGAATATCGCTCATGACCATGCCGCGGTCAACCGCCTTGCACATATCGTAGACCGTCAGCAGCCCGACCTGCACCGCCGTCAGCGCTTCCATTTCCACCCCGGTCTTGCCATAGGTTTCCACCTGGGCGGTGCAGTGCACGCTGCTGCTGGCTTCATCGGTGGAAAAATCGACCGTCACGCGCGTCAGCGCCAGCGGATGGCACAGCGGCACCAGGTCGCTGGTGCGCTTGGCGCCCATGATGGCGGCGATGCGGGCGATGCCCAGCACGTCGCCCTTCTTGGCCGTTCCCGTTACAATAATGGCCAGCGTTTCCGGCTTCATGCGGATGGTGCCGCTGGCGATGGCGATGCGGTGGGTTTCCTGCTTGGCGCCGACATCGACCATATGGGCCTGGCCGGTGGCGTCGAAATGGGTCAGGTGCTCGCTGGCAGGCGTGGTTTTGCTGGTCGTCATGGCGGGAAAATGGGTCGAAAATGGATGGCTGGTAACAGGATATTGCACGGCCGTGTAAGGGCCGCCTTTGCGGGTATGATAGCACCGTGACTACTAAACGTTCCCCTATGGCCAATATGGCCGATATGGCCCGCGCCACCGCCTCGCCCCTGGCGCGGCATGCTAGTTTTGCTCCCGGCCGCCGCCTGGCCGCCGCGCTGCTGCTGTGCGCGCCACTTGCGCTGGCGCAGAACGCGCCGTCCGCCTCGAAGATCCCGAATCTGCCCACCTTGGGCGACACCGAGCGCCAGGATCTGTCGCCGCTGCTGGAGCGCAAGCTGGGCGAGGAAATCATGCGCGACATCCGGCGCGACCACGATTACCTCGACGACGCGCCCATCCTCGAATACCTGAACAGCTTCGGCAATGCGCTGGTGGCGGCCCGTCCCGGCGCGCGCGGCGAGACCAGCTTCGATTATTTCTTCTTCGCCGTGCGCGATCCGCAGCTGAACGCCTTCGCCTTGCCGGGCGGCTTCATCGCGGTGCACTCGGCGCTGCTGCTGGCGGCCCAGACCGAATCGGAACTGGCTTCCGTGCTGGGCCATGAAATCGGCCACGTGGCGCAGCGCCATATCGCGCGCCAGCTGGGCCAGCAGCGCCAGGATGCGCTGATCCCGCTGGCGGCCCTGATCCTGGCGGCGCTGGCGTCCAAGGCCGGCGGCGACGCGGCCATCGGCGTGTTCAGCGCGGGGCAGGGGCTGGCGATTCAGCGCCAGCTCAATTTCAGCCGCGACGCCGAGCGCGAGGCCGACCGGGTCGGTTTCCAGATCATGGGCGAGGCCGGCTTCGAGACCAGCGGCATGGTGGCCTTCTTCCAGCGCATGCAGACGGCCAGCCGCTCATATAGCGACCTGACGCCGGCCTATCTGCAAAGCCATCCCTTGACCACCGAGCGCATCGCCGACATCCAGGCGCGCATCCGCGAGCAGCCCTACAAGCAGCGCCTCGACAGCCTGGACTTTTATCTGGTGCGTTCGCGCGCCCGCGTGTTGCAGGACGAAAGTTCGCAAGGGCTGGCGGACGCGCGCGCTTATTTCGAAAATCAGTTATTGCAGCAAGGACGCCAGCAGATCGCGGCGGCCCAGTACGGCCTGGCTTTCGTTGCGCTCAAAAAAGCCGAGTTCGCCAAGGCGGAGGAATGGCTGGCCAAGTCGCGCGCAACGCTGGTCAAGGCGCCCGCGCCCGGCGTGCTGAGCATGACCGGGAAGGCGGCCTCGGCTGAATCCATCTTCGTCAGCACGGCGCTGGAAATCAAGCTGGCCCAGCCGAAGAACAAGGCCGTGATCGCGCAGGCGCTGAAGGATGCCGAGGCGGCGCATCTGCAGTTCCCGCTGTCGCGCGGCATGGCGCGCCAGTTGGCCGAGGCGATGATCGCGGACGGCCAGCAAGAGCGCGCCACCAAATATCTGCGCGACCAGGTGCAGCAATACCGCGACGAGCCGGAGCTGTACGACTTGCTGGCGCAGAGCTATGCGGAGCAGGGCAAGCAGGCGCTGCAGCATATCGCGCTGGCCGAATCCTATGTGCTGCAAGGCGGGGTGCTGTCGGCGCTGGACCAGTTGAGCATTGCGCGCAAGGCGCCCGACGCTTCTTTCTACGATCAGGCCGTCATCGATGCGCGCGAGCGTGAACTGCAGGCGCGCCGGCGCGAGGAACTGGGCGACAAGGGCAAGCGCGATTTCAAGGCGGAGCAGGAACAGCCGCGTCCGGCTTTCCGGCTGGAGGCTGGGGCAGACGCACGAACTGAAAATGGTGCGCCACGTCGGCGTGGGCCAGCCGGCCTACCGCCAGTGCGCGCCCTTCCAGCTGCAGACTGAGCGTTCCTTGACCTTGTTCCAGCCAGGCCAGCAGGGCGTCATCGCTGGCCGCTACGCCATCGATGCGCAGCAGCGGCAGCACGTCGGCAAAGTCGCGGTCATCGAGCTGGGCCACGATGTCGCCGCTGCATAAAATCAATTCCCCCGTTTCCGTCAGCCAGGCCGCATCGATAGGCGGCATCGCCGCGTCCGTATGCAGCAGCCATTGCCGGGCCGGGTCGCTGCGCACGATATAAGGCGTCGCTTCCAGGTTCAGGTAGACCCGCTGCGGGCCGTTTTGGAAAAACCAGCAGCCCTGGGCGTCGGCCTCGTAATTGCGGCCGATGAAGGCGCGCAGCGCCACGTGCTGCAGCTTGTCGCCCGGCAGGTTCAGCTGCTGGCTGCGCTCGTCGCGCATGCGCCAGTTGCCGCGCGCGTCCAGTCCCAGCCAGCCGTAGCAATACGGCACATTCGGCCATTTGACGAGGGACTTCTTGACGATGTCATCCATGGTATCCGTTCAAACGGCGCTCAGCGCCGCGGTGTGGCCGAGGGCGTGATCGACGCCCTCCAGAAAATGAATCATACGCTGCGGCAGCCAGTTGCTGCGTCCCGGCAGACCGCCGGCGACAAAGCCCACGTGGCCGCCCTGTTCGGGATAGTCGAGCACGACTCTAGGCGAGGCGTGGCGCGGCAAATGCTGTCCCGGCAGGAAAGGGTCGTTGCGGGCATTGAGCACCAAGGTGGGCACGGTGATGTCGCCCAGCACATGCTTGGCGCTGGAGCGTTCATAGTAATCGTCGGCGTCGCGGAAACCGTGCAGCGGCGCCGTCACCACATTGTCGAAGCCGCGCAGGTCGCGCACCGCATGCAGCGCGTCCAGGTCGAACAGGCCGGGGTATTGCTGGTGCTTGAGCACGCACTTGGGCTTGAGCGTTTGCAGGAACATGCGGGTGTAGACCATATTGAAGCCGCTGCCCAGCGAGCGCCCGCCGGCGGCCAGGTCCAGCGGGGCCGAGATGGCGCAGGCGGCATCGACGAACTCGGCCGAATGCTGGGATTCGCCCAGCCAGCGCAGCAGCGCGTTGCCGCCCAGCGAGGCGCCGGTGGCGTAGAACTTGCCGGTGCTGCGCTGGTGCAGGCGGCGCAGTATCCAGTCGATCTCGCCGCTGTCGCCGGAGTGGTAGAAGCGCGGCGCGCGGTTGCCTTCGCCGGAGCAACTGCGGAAATGCGGCACGGCGCCGGACCAGCCGCGCAACTGCATTTCGGCCATCAGGGCGCGCGCGTAGTGGCTGTTGGATGAACCTTCCAGGCCGTGGAACAGCACCACGAAGGGCTGGCCGGGCTGGCCGTCGACGAAGTCGATATCGACGAAGTCGCCATCGGGCGTGTCCCAGCGCTCGCGCCGGAAGGCGATGGCGGGCTTGGCGAGGATGGTGGCCGGGTAGATCGTTTGCAGGTGGCCGCTGGGCAGCCAGAAGGGGGCGGTGTAGTTCATGGGGTGTTGGTGGTGCGTATTGCCTTTTTTAAACATGCCGCCGCACGTTTTAGAACCCACGGCTAAGAGCTGGGGTCTGACCCGGCGGGTCAGACCCCGGATTTGAACCTTGGGTTTAAAAGCCAGCCAGCCGCGGGCGCGCTTGTTTCTTTAATGCAGAATCGGAGTGTGCGTATCGACCGGCACGGGACCGGGCGCCACCGACACATGGTGCAGCACGATGCGCCAGCCGCGCGGCGTTTTCACATACACATTGGTGGCCAGCAGATGGGCCGGGGTGGCGCTGGCGGCGGTCGTGCCTTCGACCACCACGTGCACCGAACTCATCAAGGTATGGGTTTCGTGCAGCTGCGAAGGCTGGATGTTCAGGCCGCCATTTTCCAAAATCGCGCCCCAGGAGGCGCGGATTTCCGCATGGCCGATCAGGCGCGGGCCGCCGGGGTGAATACAGACGACTTCCTCATCGTCGGCCCACAGCGCCATCAGGGTTTCCACATCGGCCCGGTTGAGCGCATCGTAAAAAGCGGCTTCGACTTCAGCGGCGCTGCCATCTATCTGCTTTTGACGTTTCATGCGATCTCCGGTCTGGGTGGCGCAGTGCGTTGAACTACTTAGTGGTGCGACACCACGGCGCCCGGCTTGAGGCGGTAGGCGGTGCCGCAGTAAGGGCATTTGGCGATGCCGTCGTGGTTGAATTCGAGGAAGACACGCGGGTGCGACGACCACAGCGGCATGGCCGGGTTAGGGCAGTGCGCTGGCAAGTCTTTGCCGTCCAGTTCTACGGCGGCGGTCGGGGTGGCGTGGGTCATCTGCAAGTTCTCCGTGGGGGCGATGTTGAGGCAAAATAGGCTGGCCGGCTCATGACCGGACACACCCTTAAAACCTCGATTTTAACGGATTCACGCAATCAACAAAATTCATCGGTAAAATAGCGACTTAATAAACCGATAGTCGCCAGCGTTTGTTTTCATTCAAGCAACGTGGTCGCGGCAACAACATGACGCTGTTTTCCACTTCACCGTTCGGAACTTCGCCGGGCTGTTCCCGCCTGTCCCCGCCGCTCCGGCTGGCTGCGGCGCAGTACGCGCCCGGGCCGGACGCTGTTTCTTGTGGCGGGAAAACCACATGACAGAGTTGTCCAGGCCACCCTCGGCGCCGGAACCGGCACCGTCCTCTGCCGCGCCCGAGCGCCTGCCGCCGTCCAGCGTTGCGCCTGCCCAGCCTTCCCCGCCACAACCCTATGTGGCCGAACACGATGAAGCGTCCTGGCGCGAAGGCTTGCGCACCGGCACCCCGACGCTGTTCGGCATCGGCGCCTGGGGCCTGGTGGTGGGCATCGCGATGGTCAAGTCCGGCCTGACCGTGCCGCAGGCGCTGGGCATGACCCTGATGGTGTTTGCCGGCTCCGCCCAGCTCGCCTCGCTGCCGCTGATCGCCGCCGCCACCCCGATCTGGATCATCTTCCTCACCGCATTGGCGGTCAATCTGCGTTTCGTCATCTTCGCCGCCCTGCTGGCTCCCCATTTCGCCGAACTGCCCTGGCGCAAGCGTTTGCTGCTGGGCTATGTGGCGGGCGACATGACGGTCGCCATCTTCCTGCAAAAATACCCGGACGAGCAGCCCAAGGTGGGCAAGCTGTCCTATCTGAAGGGCTTGCTGTACCCGAACTGGGCGGCCTGGCAGATCGGCTCGATCGCCGGCATCTTCCTCGGCAGCGCCGTGCCCACCCAATGGGGGCTGGGCTTTGCCGGCACGCTGGCCATCCTGTGCATCACGGTGCCGCTGGTGGCCAGCCGGCCGGCGCTGGCCGGCGTGGTGGTCGCGGCCATCGTCTCGGTGGCCGGGGCCGCCTGGCCCTACAAGCTGGGCCTGCTGGGCGCCGTCGTGCTGGGCATGCTGACGGCGATGGCGGTCGAGGAACTGACGGACAAATGGAAGGGCAGGGCATGAGTGACTGGGAAATCTGGCTGACCATCGCCGCGCTGGCGCTGGCCACGGCGGCCACGCGCAGCTCGTTCTGGCTGATCGGCCACCACATCACGATCCCGAAACGGGTGCACGAGGTGCTGCGCTATGCGCCGGCCTGCGCGCTGGCGGCCATCATCGCGCCCGACCTGGTGCTCAACGAGGGCCAGGTACAGTTGGCGCTGGGTAACTATAAATTGATCGCCGGGGTGCTGGCGGCGGCGTTTTATTTGCTGCGGCGCAATATGTTGCAGACCATCGTGTTCGGTATGGCCACGTTTACGGCCCTGCGTTTGTTTCATGTGTTTTCATAAACGGTTTTCCGGGTCCGGGCTTGCGGTAAAATAGCGGTCTTTCTTCCACTCGTCCTTTGGGTTGCCATGCAAGCTGTTCTGAATTTCATTCGTCTGCAAGATCTGGTCGCGCAAAACGCGCTGCAAGGTAAACGCGTTTTCATCCGTGCCGATCTGAACGTGCCACAGAATAATGACGGTACTATCGCCGAAGATACGCGCATCCGCGCCTCCGTCCCCGCCATCCGCGCCGCCCTCGATGCCGGCGCCAAGGTCATGGTCACGTCCCATCTGGGCCGTCCTACCGAAGGCGAGTTCAAGCCGGAAGACAGCCTGGCGCCGGTCGCCGCGCGTCTGGCCGAACTGCTGGGCCAACCCGTCGAACTGAAACAGAACTGGGTCGATGGCGCCGGTCTGGAAAATCTGCAGGCCGGCCAGGTCGTGCTGCTGGAAAACGTCCGCGTCAACAAGGGCGAGAAGAAGAACAACGATGAGCTGGCCCAGAAAATGGCCAAGCTCTGCGATATCTATGTCAACGATGCCTTCGGCACCGCCCACCGCGCCGAAGCCTCGACCCATGGCATCGCCAAGTTCGCAACTATCGCCTGCGCCGGCCCGCTGCTGGCCGCCGAGCTGGACGCGCTGGGCAAGGCCCTGGGCGCGCCCGCGCGTCCGCTGCTGGCCATCGTGGCCGGTTCCAAGGTCTCGTCCAAGCTGTCTATCCTCAAAGCGCTGGCCGACAAGGTCGACAATCTGATCGTCGGCGGCGGCATCGCCAACACTTTCATGAAGGCTGTCGGCCTGAACATTGGCAAGTCGCTGGTGGAAAACGACCTGGTCGAGGAAGCCAAGGCCATCATCGCGATCATGGCCGCGCGCGGCGCCCAGGTACCGATTCCGGTCGATGTGGTATGCGCGAAAGAATTCTCGGAAGTGGCAACCGCGACCATCAAGGCTGTCGCTGACGTGGCCGACGACGACATGATCCTGGACATCGGCCCGCAGACGGCCGCCACCCTGGCGGCGCAAATCGCCGCGGCCGGCACCATCGTCTGGAACGGTCCGGTCGGCGTGTTCGAGTTCGACCAGTTCGGCGAAGGCACCAAGACGCTGGCACTGGCGATCGCCCACTCCAAGGCTTTCTCGATCGCCGGCGGCGGCGATACGCTGGCCGCGATTGCCAAGTACCAGATTAGCGACAAGATCGGCTACATCTCGACCGGCGGCGGCGCCTTCCTGGAATTCCTGGAAGGTAAGACCCTGCCAGCCGTCGAAATCCTGACCGAGCGTGCTAAATAACAGTATTCCAGTATCAGCGCAGTAATATGCAGTATCAGGCATATGCAGTGACAGGCGCTGTGCTCCGGCCGTAACATCGGTCCGGCGCCGGCAGCGCCTGGGCGCAGTTTCGGTTTTTCCTGGTCCCGCCCCCGTGGCGGGATTATCCATTGACCCAACGCTAAGGAATACTATGTCCCGTGGTACCAAAATCGTCGCAACGATCGGCCCTGCTTCCACCGACTTCAACGTGCTCGTCAAAATGATTCGTGCCGGCGTCGACGTCGTGCGTCTCAATTTCTCGCACGGCAAGGCGCAGGACCATATCGACCGTGCCCGTCTGGTGCGCGAGGCGGCGGCCGAATGCGGCCGCGAAGTGGCGATCATGGCCGATATGCAGGGACCGAAAATCCGCGTTGGGAAGTTTGAGAACAACAAGATCGACCTCGCCAATGGCGACAAATTCATTCTCGACGCCAAGTGGGGCGAAAATGGCGAACTGGGCAACCAGGAACGCGTGGGCCTGGACTACAAGGCGCTGCCGCGCGACCTGCACCCGGAAGACAAGCTGCTGCTCAACGATGGCCTGATCGTGCTGATCGTCGACAAGATCGTCGGCCACGAGATCTTCACCACCGTCAAGATCGGCGGCGAGCTGTCGAACAACAAGGGCATCAACCGCCAGGGCGGCGGCCTGACCGCGCCGGCGCTGACGGCCAAGGACATGGAAGACATCAAGACGGCGATGAGCTTCCAGGCCGACTACCTCGCCATTTCCTTCCCGAAAAGCGCGACCGATATGGAAATGGCGCGCCAGCTGGCCAATATCGCCGGCGAGCAATACCACCACAAGCCGATGATGATCGCCAAGATCGAGCGCGCCGAAGCGATTCCTGTGCTGCAGGAAATCCTGGACGCCTCCGACGGCATCATGGTCGCCCGTGGCGACCTGGCCGTGGAAGTGGGCAATGCCGCCGTGCCGGCGCTGCAGAAGCGTATGATCAAGATGGCGCGCGAGTCGAACAAGCTGGCCATTACCGCGACCCAGATGATGGAGTCGATGATTTTCAATGCCGTGCCGACCCGCGCCGAAGTGTCCGACGTGGCCAACGCCGTGCTCGATGGCACCGATGCCGTGATGACCTCGGCCGAGACCGCCTCGGGCAAGTACCCGATCGAAACCGTCGAAATGATGGCGGCGATCTGCGTGGAAGCCGAGCAGTCCGAGTACAACAAGCTCGACGCCGATTTTTTGAACGTGACCTTTACCCGGATCGACCAGTCGATCGCCTATGGCGCCCTGTTCACCGCGCACCACTTGCGCGTGAAGGCCATCGTGGCGCTGACCGAGTCTGGCTCGACCGCGCTGTGGATGAGCCGCCACAGCATCGATACGCCGATTTTCGCGCTGACCCCGAGCATCACGACCCAGCGCAAGGCCTCGCTCTACCGTAATGTGCGGGCCTACCACCTGCTGCAGACGGCCGACAGCGCCGTCGTGCTCAAGCAGGCGGAAGATCTGATCGTGGCCAATGGGGTGGCGCGCAAGGGTGACATGATCGTCGTCACCTGGGGCTCGCCGATGGGCCAGGTGGGTGGCACCAACGCGCTCAAGATCGTCAAGATCGGCGAATTTTCATAGGCCGGCCGCTGGCGCGGCGCCTCCCGCAAGGGCGGGCGCGCCGGGCCGGGCGGGCACACAGTTTTTTTTATTGTTTGGAGTAATACCATGTCTCTCGTATCGATGCGCCAATTGCTGGACCACGCTGCTGAAAATGGCTACGGCCTGCCAGCTTTCAACGTCAACAACCTGGAACAGGTGCAGGCCATCATGGCCGCCGCCGACGCAGTCGGCAGCCCGGTCATCATGCAAGCCTCGGCTGGTGCCCGCAAGTACGCCGGCGAAGCCTTCCTGCGCCATCTGATCGACGCCGCCGTCGAAGCCTACCCGCATATCCCGGTCGTGATGCACCAGGATCACGGCCAGTCCCCGGCCGTGTGCCAGGCGGCGATCCGCTCCGGCTTCACCTCGGTGATGATGGACGGCTCGCTCGAAGCGGACGGCAAATCGGTCGCCTCCTACGAGTACAACGTGGAAGTATCGCGTGAAGTGGTGAAATTCTCGCACGCCATCGGCGTGACCGTGGAAGCCGAACTGGGCGTGCTCGGTTCGCTCGAAACCATGAAGGGCGACAAGGAAGACGGCCACGGCGCCGACGGCCTGATGACCCGCGAACAGCTGCTGACCGACGTGGCCCAGGCCGCCGACTTCGTCGCGCGCACCCAGTGCGACGCGCTGGCCATTGCCATCGGTACCTCGCACGGCGCCTACAAGTTCTCGCGCCAGCCTACCGGCGACATCCTGGCGATCGACCGCATCAAGGAAATCCACGCACGCATCCCGAACACCCACCTGGTCATGCACGGTTCCTCGTCGGTGCCGCAGGAACTGCTGGCCATCATCCGCGAATTCGGCGGCGACATGAAGGAAACCTACGGCGTGCCGGTCGAAGAGATCCAGGAAGGCATCCGTCACGGCGTGCGCAAGATCAATATCGACACCGATATCCGTCTGGCCATGACCGCCGCCGTGCGTAAATACCTGTTCGAGAACCCATCGAAGTTCGATCCGCGCGACTTCCTCAAGCCAGCCCGCGAAGCGGCGACCCTGATCTGCAAGGCGCGTTTCCTGTCGTTCGGCTGCGAAGGCCAGGCCGCCAAGATCAAGCCTATGCCACTGGAAAAAATGGCCGACCGCTACAAGGCCGGCGAGCTGTCCCAGATTGTGAAGTAAAATTCTGTTTGGAACGGGTTGATTCCCAAAGGAATCAACCCAAATCTCTTGACCGGCTAGCAAGGTTTTCCCTGCGCCGGTTTTCGCTTTTCTATACCGCTAGTCTATCTACCTCCCGCTATGAACAGCCTTTACCAAACCTCCATCCAGTCCCTGCCACTCCTCGGCCATGGCAAAGTCCGCGACAACTATGCTGTCGGCGAAGACAAGATCCTGATCGTCACCACCGACCGTCTGTCGGCGTTCGACGTCGTCATGAACGAGCCTATCCCCGGCAAAGGCATGGTCTTGAACCAGATGAGCGATTTCTGGTTCGAGAAACTCGGCCACATCGTGCCGAACCACCTGACCGGCGTGGCGCCGGAATCCGTGGTGGCCGCCGACGAAGTCGGGCAGGTCAAGGGCCGTGCCGTGGTCGCCAAGCGTCTGAAACCGATCATGGTCGAGGCGGTGGTGCGCGGCTACATCATCGGTTCGGGCTGGAAGGATTACCAGGACACGGGCAGCATCTGCGGCATCAAGCTGCCGGCCGGCCTGCAACAGGCGGAAAAGCTGGCCGAGCCACTGTTCACCCCGGCCGCCAAGGCCGACTTGGGCGAGCATGACGAGAACATCAGCTTTGCCGACATGGAAAGCCGCATCGGCGCCGAACTGGCCGCCAAGATGCGCGACGTCAGCATCGCCCTGTACAAGGCGGCGTCCGAATACGCGGCCACGCGCGGCATCATCATCGCCGACACCAAATTCGAATTCGGCCTGGACGAAAACGGCGTCATGCACCTGATGGATGAAGTGCTGACCGCCGACTCCTCGCGCTTCTGGCCGGCGGACTCCTACCAGCCTGGCATGTCGCCACCATCGTTCGACAAGCAGTTCGTGCGCGACTACCTGGAAACCCTGAGCTGGGGCAAAACCGCACCGGCGCCCGCGCTGCCAGCGGACGTCATCGAAAAGACCCAGGCCAAGTATTTCGAAGCCATCGAGCGCCTGACCGGCCAGAAACTGAAGGCCTGATATGAGCGAGCAAACCAAGCCACTGGTCGGCGTCATCATGGGTTCGTCGTCGGACTGGGACGTGATGCAGAACGCGGTCGCCATCCTCAAGCAGTTCGGCGTGCCGTTTGAAGCGCAAGTCATTTCCGCCCACCGCATGCCCGACGAGATGTATGCCTATGCCAAGAGCGCCCGCGCCCGTGGTCTGCGCGCCATCATCGCCGGCGCCGGCGGCGCCGCCCACTTGCCTGGCATGGTGGCCGCGATGACCATCGTGCCGGTGCTGGGCGTGCCGGTGCCGTCGAAGTATCTGCGCGGCGAGGATTCGCTGCTGTCCATCGTGCAGATGCCCAAGGGCGTGCCGGTGGCCACCTTCGCCATCGGCGAAGCGGGCGCCGCCAATGCCGCGCTGACGGCGGTGGCCATGATCGCCGCCAACGACGACGCGCTGGCCGAGCAGCTGGAAGCCTTCCGTGTCACGCAAACCAATGCCGCCAAGGCCATGACTTTACCGCTTGAATAATGAGTAATCCGCTTTCACCTCAACTGCCGCCGCAGTTCTCGCCGCTGCTGCCAGCCGCCAATCCACCAGCCTGGCTGGGTGTGATGGGTGGCGGCCAGCTTGGCCGCATGTTCGCCCAGGCCGCGCAAAGCATGGGCTACCAGGTGGCCGTGCTGGAACCGGCCGACGCCTGCCCGGCCGGCCAGGTCGCGCAACGCCTGATCAACGCCGGCTACAGCGATGCCGCCGGCCTCGACGCGCTGGCCGCGCAATGCCTGGCCGTCACCACCGAATTCGAGAACGTGCCGGCCGACAGCCTGTCGCGCCTGGCGCAGCAGGTGTTTGTCGCGCCGAACGCGCAGGGCGTGTCGGTGGCGCAGGACCGCATCGCCGAGAAGCGTTTCTTCGTCGATTGCGCGCCCAGGTCGGGCGTGATGCCGGCGCCGCACAAGGTGATCGCCTCGCATGCAGACATCGCCGCCATCGCTGACGATCTGCTGCCTGGTATTTTGAAGACCGTGCGCATGGGCTACGACGGCAAGGGCCAGGTCCGTGTGCGCAGCCGCGAGGACGTGCGCGCCGCCTTCGACAGCATGGACGGCGTGACCTGCCTGCTGGAAAAGATGCTGCCGCTGGCCTACGAGGTGTCGGTGCTGACCGCGCGCGGCGCCGACGGCGAATCGGTGGTCTATCCGATCGCCGAAAACGTGCACCGCGACGGCATCCTGTTTACCACCACCGTGCCGGGGCCAAACGTGTGCGAGGCCAGCGCCAAGACGGCGCAGCTGGCGGCGCAGGCCATCGTTGCCGAGCTGGGCTATGTCGGCGTGCTGTGCATCGAATTCTTCGTGCTCACCGACGGCAGCCTGGTGGTCAACGAGATGGCGCCGCGTCCGCATAACAGCGGCCACTACACGATGGACGCCTGCGTCACCAGCCAGTTCGCGCAGCAGGTGCGTGCGATGGCGCGCCTGCCGCTGGGCGACGTGCGCCAGCATTCGCCGGCCGTGATGCTCAACATCCTCGGCGACGTCTGGTTCACCGACGCCACCGACGCCACGCGCGAACCGGCCTGGGACCAGGTGCTGGCGCTGCCCGGCGCCTGCCTGCATCTGTACGGCAAGGACGATCCGCGCCGCGCCCGCAAGATGGGGCATCTGACCTTCATCGCACCGACGCTGGCGCAAGCGCAGCGGCAGCTGGAGGCGGCCTGCGTCATTCTGGGTATCGAGAAGGACGCGCCGTGACGCAGCCGGATCAAGCTGGAACTGGCGTCGGATCGGCAGCGAGATCCGCAGCGGGATCGGCAGTTAATTCTGTTGCTGCGGCGGTGGCCGATCAGGCCGCCATCGCGGCGGCGGCGGCGATCCTGGCGCAGGGCGGCCTGGTGGCTTTCCCCACCGAGACCGTCTACGGCCTGGGCGCCGACGCCGAAGATCCGGCGGCCGTCGCCCGCATCTACCAGGCCAAGGGACGGCCGAACGACCACCCGGTGATCGTGCACGTGGCGCCCGGCGCCAAGCTCGATTACTGGGTCAGCGACATTCCCGCCGAAGCGCGCCAGCTGGTGGCCGCCTTCTGGCCCGGTCCGCTTACCCTGATCCTCAAGCGCGCCAGCCATATTCCCGACGCCGTCTCCGGCGGCCAGGACACGGTCGGCATCCGCTGCCCCTCGCATCCGGTGGCGGTGGCCTTGCTGAGCGCCTTCAAGGGCGGGCAGGGCGGCGTGGCCGCGCCATCGGCGAATAAATTCGGCAACGTCAGCCCGACCACCGCCCAGCATGTGCGCGATGAGTTCGGCGATGCCGTCGGCGGCCTGATCGGCGCCGTGCTCGATGGCGGCGCCAGCGCTGTCGGCATCGAATCGACGATACTCGACCTGTCGCGCCTGGCCACCCACGGCCCGGTGCTGCTGCGTCCCGGCCACATCAGCGCCGAGCAGATCGCCGCCGTCATCGGCCGGCTGCCGGGCTTGCCTGACCAGGCCGCGCCGCGCGCTTCCGGCACCTTGGAATCGCATTACGCGCCGCGCACCCCGGTCACCATGCTGGACCATGCCGAACTGGCGCCGACGCTGACACGGCTGCTGGATAAAGGCTTACGCATCGCTCAGATCACCTACGCCCAGCCGGTCGCCGACGGTCCGCAGCAGAGGCTGCCGGCCGACCCCTTCGGCTATGCCTATGGCCTGTACGCGGCCTTGCGCGCGATGGACCAAACCGGCGCCGATTTGATCATTGTCGAAACGCCACCGCAGGATGCTGCATGGCTGGGAGTAAATGATCGTCTGCGGCGCGCAGTGTTTGGCTCATCAGGTATCATTGAGTCATATTTGCGGGCCTGATCCACGCCGGCCCTGTCCGGCGCGCTCGACCAGCGACAGGAGATCGGCATGTTCCCATCTTTGTTTGCTGCTGTACTACTGACGGCTGCCATTGCCGTTCCCGCCGGCGCCGCCGACAACGCCGTTGCCGCGGCGTCCAGCACGCATGCCGTGCCGGCCGGCCCGCCGCCCGCGGCGACCTCCACCCCAGCTGTTCCCGATACGCCGATTGGCCTCGCCGCCCCCGCTAGTGCCGCCCCTGGCCCTTCCGCCGTCGCGGCCCCGGCCGCCCCTGCGGTCGCCGCCGTCGCCAGCGGACCCGCGCGCGGTACCCTGTTGTCCGGCCCCACGCTGGTGCCGATCGAACTGGGCGGTGGTTCCAGCATTGACACGCTGGAGCCGTCCACCCTCAGCGTGGTCTTGCGCAGGGCGCAGGGCGGGGCGTTGATGCAGATCGCCGGCGAGCCCCACTGCAGCATCAGCGTGCATACCCTGCGCTACCAGACGGCAGGTGCCCAGGCCGAACCGACCGATGCCAGCGCCGTCGTCATGGTGCCTTCCGGCGACGACCCGGCCTGCGGCGGCCCGCGCCCGGTGCTGCTGTATGCGCATGGCACCGTGCTCGATAAAAACTTCAGCATGGCGCGCCTGAATGGCGAGGCGCGGCTGGTGGCCGCGATGTTCGTCGCACAAGGTTTCATCGTGGTCGCGCCCGACTATGCCGGCTATGGCGCGTCCACCCTGCCTTACCATCCCTATCTGAACGCCGAGCAGCAGGCCGGCGACATGGTCGACGCGCTGCGCGCCGCGCGCGCCAGCTACGCGCGCCTGGGCGTGCGCGCCTCCACCCAATTGTTCATCACCGGCTATTCCCAGGGCGGCTTCGTGGCCCTGGCGACCCAGCGCGCCATCCAGACCCACCATGGCAATGAATTCAAGGTGACGGCGGCGGCCGGCCTGTCCGGCCCGTATGCGCTGCTGCAGATGGCCGACGGCATCTTCGCCGGCCAGCCCAGTACCGGCGTGACGGCCTACCTGCCGCTGCTGACCACGTCCGGGCAGCGCGCCGGCGCGGCCCTGTATGCCACGCCGGCCGATCTGTACGAAGCCAATTTCGCCAATGGCATCGAGAGCCTGCTGCCGGGCGCCATGCGCATGGATGACCTGATCAAGAAAGGCAAGCTGCCCGACGGCGTGCTGTTCGCCGGCGATTCGCAGCCGCAGGGCGCGGGCGCCGCGTCCTACTTCGCCGCCAACAATCTGGTGCGCACCAGCTACCGCGACGCCTATCTGCGCGATATGGCGGCCCATCCCTGCCTGCAGGCGCCGGGCGACGCCGAAACCTGCGGCGCCGAGCAGGGCCTGCGCAAATGGCTGGCCCACAACGACCTGCGCAACTACCAGCCACGCAGCCCGCTGCTGCTGTGCGGCGGACAGTTCGATCCGGTGGTGCCCTTCGCCAACGCCACCGCCGCGCAAAGCTATTTCGCCGGACGCGGCGCCGCGCCCGTGCTGGTGGACCTGGAAACCCAGTTGCCGCAAGACCCTTACCTGGGCATCAAGCAAAAATTCGTGCAGGCCCAGCAAAAGGCGCGGGCCGAGGCCGTCAGCAAGGGGCGCGATCCGGCCAAGGCCGTCAGCGACAACTACCATGGCCGTCTGGTGGCCCAGTATTGCTTCATGGCGGCCCGTGATTTCTTCAAGGCGGCCATGCATTAGTGCGCTGTAATTGATGCACCGACGCCGTGCGCTGCGCTGTTGTCCTGCGCTGACATTACACTGGCGTAATTGCCGATCTGCTATGATTGGCGGGCTGCCGGCCCCAACATACAATACAGTCCGGCCGCATCCCGTCGTTCAGATCGGCCCAGGCGATGCCGGGCCATCCACCTGTGAGGATCGCCATGCGTCAGCCCCCCTGTTTCCTGCAACGTGCCGGCTTGCCGGCCTTGGTCGCCTGCGCCACCCTGTACCTGTCCGCCTGCGGCGGCGGCAATGCCGGCAGCAATCCCGGCAATGTGCAAGTGCCGGAAACCCCCACGCCGCCCGTTACCCTGCGCGGCACCCTGATCGGCAGCGCCAGCGTGGTGCCGGTGCAGGTCAACGGTACGGCCGTCAACACGCTCACGCCGGCGGCCATGACCCAGCTGCTCGACAATGCCCAGGCGGGCAGCAGCAGCATGACCGGCGCGCCGGTCTGTTCGATCACCACCTACACCGTCAAATACCATACGGTGGGCGGGGCGGGGGAAGCGACCGACGCCAGCACCGCCATCATGGTGCCGTCCGGCAGTGCGCCTGAGTGCAATGGCAACCGTCCGGTGTTGCTGTATGCGCATGGCACCTCGGTACAGAAGAGCACCGACATGGCCAATCTGGCCGCGACCGAACCACGCCTGATCGCCGCCATGTTCGCGGGCCAGGGCTATATCGTGGTGGCGCCCAATTATGCGGGCTATGCCGGCTCCAGCCTGGGCTATCACGCCTATCTCGACGCCACCCAGCAATCGAACGATATGGTCGATGCGCTCAAGGCCGCGCGCCTGAGTTACAGCCGCATCGGCGCGCTCGCTTCCAGCGATCTGTTCGTCACCGGCTATTCGCAAGGCGGCCACGTGGCGCTGGCGACCCAGCGCGCCATGCAGACCACCTATGCCAGCGAATTTACCGTCACCGCCGCGGCCGGGCTGTCCGGCCCGTATGCGCTGGCCCGCTTCGGCGACACCATCTTCGGCGGCTCCCCCAGCACCGGCTCGGCCGCCTTCCTGCCGCTGCTGATCAACGCCGGCCAGCGCGCCAATGCCGCCATCTACACCAGCACCGGCGATATCTACGAAAGCAAGTACGCCAGCGGCATCGACCTGCTGTTCCCCGGCGCTTCCAGCATCGGCGATCTGGTCGCGGCGGGCAAGTTGCCCAATGACGTGCTGTTCGCCGCCGATTCGCTGCCGCAGGCGGCGGGCGCCTCGGCCTTCTTCGGCGCCGGCAATTTGATCAAGGGCAGCTACCGCAACGGCTATCTGGCCGACAAGCAGGCCAATGCCTGCGACAACAGCATCGCCAATCCGCTCAGCTGCGCGCCTGCCCAGAACTTGCGCAAATGGCTGGTCAAAAACGATCTGCGCAACTATCTGCCCTCGGTGCCGCTGCTGCTGTGCGGCGGCGATGAAGATCCAATCGTGCCCTTTTTCAATACCGAAGCGACTTCCGATTATTTCAAGGCACTGGGCATGACGGCCAACCGCCTGACGACCTTGAATATCGATGGCGGTGTCGCCTTTGGCCCGTTCAGCAATGAACTGCTGGCCTTCCAGACGGCCAAGGGGGCCGTGCGCGCGGCCGCCTTTGTGGCCGGTGGCAACGCCGCCGCCGCCGACAAGGCCGTGCGCGACAGCTACCACGCCGGCCTGGTGGCGCCGTTCTGCCTGCGCTCGGCGCGCGAGTTCTTCAAGGGCCGCTGAACGCCAGTCTTATCTGCTTGATAAAAATAGCTGAACGGAATGCTAGTTTCCGTTCGGCTAACACTTCTACGCCGCCCCACGATCTGTTGTTTTTCCTCCAAAGCCTGATGGCGCCTGCCTTTGCCGCCTGCCGCATGATCTCGCTCATGTGTCCAGTTCGTTACAAGTTTTCCTCTATACAAGCGCAAGCCGGGCTGGCATATTAGCTGGATTGCGAATAGTACGGTCGTTCCAATACAAATAATAAATCTATCAGGAGACACAATGCGTCACACCAAATTAGCACTCGCTACCATGGCTTTGGCCGTGCTGGCCGCCTGCGGCGGTTCCACCCCCGGCGATCAAACCCCCAAAATCAAATACAGCGCCCAGGTCTCCTTCGGCGACAGCCTGTCCGACGTCGGCACCTATGCGGTCGGCAGCGTCAAGGCCATGGGCGGCGGCAAGTACACCATCAATGGCGATAACACCAAGGTCAATGCCGCATTGACGGGCAAGAACTGGACCGAACTGGTGGCCGCTCAACTGGGCCTGGCCGCACCGTGCGCCGCCCAGACCGGCCTCGATGGCGAAGCCAGCCTGGGCTTCTTCGTGCCGGTGGAAACGCATACCGGCTGCTTCGGCTATGCCCAGGGCGGCGCCCGCGTGACAGATCCCATCGGCCCTGGCAACAAGGCCCTGGGCAAGGCGCTGGGCCAGTTGACGGTTCCTGTCGTGACCCAGGTCAAAAACCACCTGGCCATCGTCGGCGGCAAGTTCAAGGGCGATGAGCTGGTCTTCGTGATGGCGGGCGGCAATGACGTTCTGCAACTGCTGGACAATCTGGAAATCGCCGCCACCGCGGCCGGCAGCAGCGCCTTCGGCAGCAGCCTGGTTGGCCAGCTGGCCGCCGGCGCGACCAATCCGCTGACCGCCGCGCAGGCGATCGGCCAGGCCATGGCACTGGAAGCGGCGCGTGCCGGCCATACCGATGCCAGCGTCGTCGGCGCCGCCGTCGGCGCGGCGGCTGTGCAGCCGGGCAATGCGGCGGTCGCGGCGCAAGCCGTGTATGGTCCGATGGTGGCCACCGCCACCGCCGCCGGCACCAAGGCCGGCACCGATTACGCGGCCGCCCATGCGGCCGAGCAGGTCGGCGCGATGAGCAAGGCCGGCAAGGAGCTGGTGGCGCTGGTCAAGACCCAGATCGTCGGCAACGGCGCCAACTACGTCGCCGTCAACAACCTGCCGGACGTGGCGACCTCGCCATCGGGCAAGGCCGAATCGGCCGCCACCCAGCAGCTGATCATGGCCATGGTGAACGCCTTCAACGCCGAGCTGAGCGCGGGTTTCAACGGCGAATCGAAAGTGCTGCTGATCGACGTGTTTTCTTCCAGTCACGATCAGGCGATCAATCCGGGGCAATATGGTTTGACCAATGTCGTCGATACGGCCTGCGACCTGAGCGAGGCCAAGAATCCGCTGGCGTTGTCGCTGGCTTGCTCGGCTAACAACCTGATCGCCGGCGATGTCAGCCACTACGCTTTTGCCGACAAGGTCCACCCGACCCCGTATAACAACCTGCTGTTGGCGCGTTATGTATCCGAAAAACTGATCGTGCGCGGCTGGCTGTAAGCCCCGCCACCCTGACGGCAGAACATGGGGGGAGCGCTGACGCTCCCCCTCAATACAAAGTAATGGAGACAAGATGACTAAGCGTTTCAATCGCGCCGCACAACTGCTGGCGCTGGCCGCCGCGATGACGGCGGCCTCGGCCGCATCGGCCCAGAGTAGCGGCAACTGGCTGGTCACGGCCGGTATCAACAAGATCACCCCGAAGGTCGACAGCGGCAATGTGTCGGCGCCTTCGCTGCCCAACACCAAGGCCGATATCGATGCCGATACCAAGCCGCGCGTGGCGCTCGCCTACATGGTGACGGACAATCTTTCGGCCGAGCTGGATCTGGGCATGCCCTACAAGCACAATCTGTCGGGCGCGGGCGCCATCGAAGGCACGGGCAAGATCGGCACCGCCGAAGTGCTGCCGCCAACCGCCTTCGTGCAATACCGTTTCCTGGCGCCGAACGCGATGTTCCGTCCGTATGTGGGCGCCGGTTTGACCTATGCGTACTTCCAGAAGGAAACCGGTTCGGCCAAGCTGACGGCGATCCTGAATCCGGGCGGCCCGGCCACCACCTTCAAGCTCGACAACAAGCTGGCGGGCAGCGTGCAGGTCGGCGGCACCGTGCGCATCAATGAGCGCTGGTTTGCCGACGCGACCGTGATCAAGACTTTCCTGAAGACCACGGCGCATTATTCGACGGGGCAGACTCAGGATGTGACCTTGAATCCGCTGTCGGTCAGCGTGAGCATCGGCTACAAGTTCTAAGTTGCCAGACGTGAAAAAACCGCCGCGCTCCGTGAGGAGGCGGCGGTTTTTTTATAAAAACCCACGGCGTAAATCCGGGGTCTGACCCGGCGGGTCAGACCCCAGCTCTTTGCCGTGGGTTTTTACAGAGTCCCCGGCATTTCATTACTGGAAAGCCTGGATACCGGTCTGCGCACGGCCCAGTATCAGCGCGTGAATGTCATGCGTACCTTCATAGGTATTGACCACTTCCAGGTTGACCATGTGACGGATCACACCGAACTCGTCGGAGATGCCGTTACCACCGAGCATGTCGCGCGCGACCCTGGCGATGTCCAGCGATTTGCCGCAGGAATTGCGCTTCATCATGGAGGTGATTTCCACGGCGGCGGTGCCGGCGTCCTTCATGCGGCCCAGTTGCAGACAGCCTTGCAGGCCCAGCGTGATTTCGGTCTGCATATCGGCCAGCTTCTTCTGCACCAGCTGATTGGCCGCCAGCGGACGGCCGAATTGCAGGCGGTCCATGGTGTACTGGCGCGCGGTATGCCAGCAGGCTTCGGCCGCGCCCAGCGCGCCCCAGGCGATGCCGTAGCGTGCCGAGTTCAGGCAGGTGAACGGACCCTTCAGGCCGCGCACGTCCGGGAAGGCGTTCTCTTCCGGGCAGAACACATTGTCCATGACGATTTCGCCCGTGACCGAGGCGCGCAGGCCGAACTTGCCGTGGATCGCAGGGGCGGACAGGCCGGCCATGCCTTTTTCCAGCACGAAGCCGCGAATCGCGCCTTCATCGTCCTTGGCCCAGACCACGAACACATCGGCCACCGGGGAATTGGTGATCCACATCTTGGCGCCGCTCAGCGAGTAGCCGCCCGGTACTTTCTTGGCGCGGGTGATCATCGAACCAGGGTCGGAACCGTGGTTCGGCTCGGTCAGGCCGAAGCAGCCTATCCATTCGCCGGAGGCCAGTTTCGGCAGGTATTTCTGGCGCTGTTCTTCGGTGCCGAATTCAAAGATCGGCACCATCACCAGCGAGGACTGGACGCTCATCATCGAGCGGTAGCCGGAATCGATGCGCTCGACTTCGCGCGCGATCAGGCCGTAGGCCACATAGTTCAGGCCGGGGCCGCCGTATTGTTCGGGAATGGTGGGGCCGAGCAGGCCCAGTTCACCCATTTCGCGGAAGATGCTGGTATCTATCCGCTCGTGGCGGAAGGCTTCCAGGATGCGCGGCGCCAGCTTGTCCTGGCAATACGCAGCGGCGGCATCGCGCACCATGCGTTCATCATCGCTCAGTTGCTGGTCCAGCAGCAGGGGGTCGTCCCAGTGGAATTGCGCGCGGGCTTGGCTCATCGTGTTTCCTAGTCTCTCGTTATGGTGGAGGATGCCAATATTCTAAGACGATGGCAGGCGCCGGGCTTTCCAAATGGCGACACCAATTTCCGTTTTCTCACCGCCAGCGTGTATCAGATGGTAAAAAATTAAGCTTATTCACGGATTGCCAGTTTAAAACCCAGCGCAAGACGGCGAGGATGGATGGTAATTCCCTTAAGCACGCCGCAGCGCCCTTAAAACCCAAGGCAAAGAGCCGGGGTCTGACCCGGCGGGTCCGGGGAGGGGCTGCGCCCCGCCTGTCCCGTTGGGACAGGCCCCCAGGGTTACGCCCTGGGTTTAAAAACCAACCCTACAGCAGGCTACGGAACTGGCCGCCATGAAAAATCAAGGGCGCCTGCGGCGAAATCGCGCATTCCTCGACCTCGCCGACGAAGATCACGTGGTCGCCCTCGGGATAGCGGCTGCGGTTATGGCATTCGAACCAGGCGCTGCACCCCTTCAGGATGGGCTGGCCGGTGCGCGACAGTTCATATTCGACCGTGCCCCAGGGATCGTCGCCGCGCGAGGAGAACAGCTTGGCCAGATGGGCCTGCTCAGCCGACAAGATGTTGATCACATAGTGCGAGTTGCCGCTGAAGATGGGCAGGCTGTTGGCGCTGGTGCCCAGGCTCCACAGCACCAGCGGCGGGCTGAGCGAGACGGAATTGAAGGAACTGGCCGTCAGGCCGCGGAAACTGCCGTCGGCCAGGCGCGTGGTGATGACGGTAACGCCGGTGGCAAACTGGGACAGCGCTTGCCGGAAGTGGGCACTGTCGAAGGCGGCCGCGGGGGCGCGGGGGGAACTTGTGTTCATAAGAAACCTGTGACTTTCCCTCATTATGCCAAAGAATGACGGGGCGTAGCATAAACGCCCCGCCTTGGGCGATTGGAGGTGCGTGCGCTGGCCGTTTGCGTTACAGTTACTTTATGGGGTATTCGATGCGGCAGGGGGAGTCATGACTGGGAATGCAGGAGCAGGCGCAACAGCGACCGCGGTGCTCGGAGGCGGCTGCTTCTGGTGCGTCGAAGCGGTGTATCTGGAAGTGCGCGGCGTGCTGCGGGTGGAGTCCGGCTACACCGGTGGCCACCAGCCCGATCCCACGTACGAGCAGGTCTGCGCCGGCGGCACCGGCCATGCCGAGGTCATCAAGATCGAGTTCGACCCGGCCGTCATCGCCTACCACGACTTGCTGGAAATCTTCTTTACCATCCACGATCCGACCACGCTGAACCGCCAGGGCAATGATGTCGGCACCCAGTACCGTTCGGTCATCTACTACCAGTCGCCCGAGCAGGAAGCCACGGCGCGCCAGGTGATCGCCGAAATGGCCTGCGTCTGGGATGCGCCCATCGTCACCGAACTGGCGCCGGCCCAGACCTTTTACAGGGCCGAGGATTACCACCAGGATTATTTCCGCCAGCATCCGCTGCAGGGCTATTGCGCCTTCGTGGTCGCGCCCAAGGTGGCCAAGTTTAAAAACACCTATTCGAATCGCCTGAAATAAAACAGGTCCGCCCGCCGGACCGCACAACAATAAGATAGATCGGGGCGCCATGAAGGTAGTCATTGTCGACGACATCCATATCAATCTGGTATTGATGTCGCGCCTGATGGACAAGTTGCCCGATGTCGGCACCATCACGTTCCAGTCAGCCCAGGAAGCATTGCTGTGGTGTAATAACAACCCCTACGACCTGCTGATCGTCGATTACATGATGCCCGATATGAACGGGCTGGAACTGATCGCACGCCTGACGGCCGCGCCCGAAGAACGTCCGCCGGTGCTGATGGTCACCGCCAGCATGGACGTCGAGGTGCGCCACCGCGCGCTGGAAAACGGCGCCAGCGACTTTTTGATCAAGCCGATCGACAAGGTCGAATTCCTGGCGCGCACCCGGAATATGCTGGCGCTGCGCAGCGCCACGCTGAGCCTGCAGCACCGCGCCAGCTGGCTGGCCAGCGAGGTGAGCAAGGCCACCGCCGAACTGCGCGCCCGCGAGCAGGAAACCATCATGCTGCTATGCCGCGCCTCCGAATACCGCGACCCGGAAACCGGCGCCCACATCCTGCGCATGGCCCATTATTCGCGCCTGATCGCGGCCGAGCTGGGCCTGTCGGCGGCCGACCAGGAAGATATCCTCAACGCCGCGCCGATGCACGACATCGGCAAGGTCGGCACGCCCGACCACATCCTGCTCAAGCCCGGCCGCCTGACGGAGGACGAGATGGTGATCATGCGCCAGCACGCCGCGATCGGCCATTCGATCCTCAAGGGCAGCCAGGCGCCGATGCTGCAGCTGGCCGCCGAAATCGCCTTCAGCCACCACGAACGCTTCGACGGCAGCGGCTATCCGAACGGCCTGGCCGGCGCCGGCATCCCGCTGGTCGGGCGCATCGTCGCCGTGGCCGATGTGTTCGACGCGCTCACCAGCGTGCGCCCCTACAAGCGCGCCTGGACCATGGAGGCGGCGCGCCAGTACCTGCTCGACAACTGCGACAGCCATTTCGATCCCGAATGCGTGGCGGCGCTACTGCGCTGCTGGCCGCAAGTGCAGGACATCCGCGCGCGCTTTCGCGACGAGGGTAGCGCCGGCCAGGCCCCGGGCTAGCGCGGAGCCGCGATGCGCGCCGACCGACTGCACCAACTGCTGCTGCGCGCGCTCGGCGTGGCCGGCCATGACGCGCTGGCGCCGCGGCTGGACGAACTGCATGCCCTGGGCGAAGGCACGCTGGCCGAGGGACTGGCCGCGCTGCTGCAGGAAAGCGGCAAGACCGAACCGACCACCATCCAGCGCATCTACGAACTGGAGCTGGAAAACGCCCAGCTGCATTCGGCCAATGTGCTGCTGCGCGACGAGGTCGACCGCCAGCGCGGTAGCGGCGGCACCTGGCGCCACAAGAAGAGCGCGCGCCAGGACGATCGGCTGTCGCAGCTCGAACAGCAGCGCGCCGCCGCCGATGACGCCTACCACCAGCAGGAACTGACCGAGCAGATTCTGGACCAGTTGCCGATACCGGTGTTCCTGAAAGACCGCCAGGGCCGCTTCCTGCGTTTCAACCGCCGCTTCGAGGAGCTGATCCGGCGCAGCAAGGTCGAGATCCTGGGCCGCACCATCGACGACATCGCCTCGCCGCGCTGGGCCGAGGCTACCCGTGCCGAAGACGCGCTGGCCTGGACCAGCGGCAAAATGGTCACCAGCGAACGGCGCCTGCTCAGCTTTGATCCGCCCATCGATGTGCTGGTCTCGCGCGCCATCATCAACAGCGGCGAGCAGTCTTACATGCTGGGCTACTTCATCGACATCAGCGAGCAGCGCGCCGCGCGCACGGCGATGCAGCGCGCGGTGGAGTCGGCCGAAGCGGCCAGCCGCGCCAAGAGCGAATTCCTGGCCAATATGAGCCACGAGATCCGCACGCCGATGAACGGCATCCTCGGCATGACGGGGCTGGTGCTGGAGTCGCCGCTGCGCCCGGAGCAGCGCGCCGACCTGGCGCTGGTGCAGGCCTCGGCCGCGGCGCTGCTCAACATCATCAACGAGATCCTGGATTTCTCCAAGATCGAGGCGGGCAAGCTGGAGATCGAGGAAGTGCCCTTCGAGCTGCGCCAGATGGTGCTCGACACGGTGCGCGCGATGGCGCTGCGCGCCCAGCAGAAAGGCCTGGAACTGCGCTGCGAGCTGCCGCCCGACCTGCCGCCCATCATGAAGGGCGATCCGGGGCGGCTGCGCCAGGTGCTGATCAACCTGCTGGGCAACGCGATCAAGTTCACCGAAAAAGGCGGCGTCACGGTGACGCTGGCGATGGGGCGCGAGCAGGATGGCCGCAGCGACATCAGCTTCGCGGTGCAGGATAGCGGCATCGGCGTGCCGCTGGAAAAACAGCGGCTGATCTTCGAAGCCTTCGCCCAGGTCGACGGCTCGACCACGCGCCAGTACGGCGGCACCGGCCTGGGACTGGCGATCTGCCGGCGCCTGGTGATCCTGATGCAGGGCCACATGGATGTGCACAGCGAGCCGGGACAGGGCAGCACCTTCCGCTTCACCGTCCCGCTCAGCCACACCTCGGTGTCGCTGGTGGTGCCGCTGCCGCCCTTGCCGCCGCTGCATGTGGATGGCGACGCGGGCAGCGGCGGACGTGGCGGGGTGCTGGGCGATATCGGCGCCGCCGCTGGCGCCGATGCTGCGGGTCCCGCCGGCGCTGCCGGTGGCGGTATGGCCGATGACGGCAGCGGCGTGCCCACCTCCTGGCCGGTGCCGCTGTCGCCCGATGACTTGGCCGTGCCGGAGCCAGTGGCGGTGGACGATCCTTCCGCGCCGCTGCCGCGCGCCGGCATGGCGGTGTTGCTGGCCGAGGACAATCCGGTCAATCAGCGCGTGGCCCTGCGCCTGCTGGAAAAGCTGGGGCATACGGTGACGCTGGTCGACAGCGGCCAGGGGGCGCTCGACCAGCTGGCGGTGGCGCGGTTCGACGTGGTGCTAATGGACTTGCAGATGCCCGGCCTGGACGGCCTGGCGGCGACGCGCCAGATCCGCCTGCGCGAGCTGCTGCAGGGCGGCCATGTGCCGATCATCGCGATGACGGCGCGCGCTATGACAGGAGACCGCGAACGGTGTCTGGAAGCGGGGATGGATGATTATCTGTCCAAGCCGGTGGACAGCCACCGGCTGCGCCAGATGCTGGAACGCTTCCGGCCCGACCCGGCCATGCAGGTGCTGGACTGGCAGACCGCCTTGCTGCGTCTCGATGGCGACAGCGAGTTGCTGCTGGAATTGGCGGCGCTGTTCCTGGCCGACGGTCCGGCGCTGTGTGCGGAACTGAGCGCGGCGCTGGCCGCAGGCGATCAGGCGCGCAGCACGCGGGCGCTGCATAGCCTGAAGGGGGTGTTGGTGAATTTTGGCGCGGCGCGGGCGCTAGGGCTGGTGGAGCAATTGTCCATCAGCTTGCATACGGACGAGAGTCCGGCCCAGTGGCTGGGGGCGGGTGCGCGGCTGCAGTCGGCGCTGGAGCAGTTGTATGAGGCGTTGGGGGAGCGTATCGCAGGTTCGAATCCTGTGGTGTAGCCCTTAAAAAATCCGCGGCGTAAGTCTTTAAAACCCACGGCGTAACCCTGGGGTCTGACCCGGGGTCCGGGCAGGGGCTGCGCCCCGCCTGTCCCTGCGGGACAGGCCCCCGGCTCTTTGCCGTGGGTTTTAAAGCTGTCTCCGGCTCTTTGCCGTGGGTTTTAACAGCGGCCCCGGCACCTCGATGCTCAGGGCTGCAGCCGTTCAATCGCCCAACTGCCATCGGCCTGGCGCACATACACAATCCGGTCATGGAAGCGCGAACGGCGCCCCTGCCAGAATTCGATCCGTTCCGGCACCACGCGGAAACCACCCCAGTGCGCCGGGCGCTTGGGATGCTCGCCCTGTTCGCTGGCGACCGCGTCGAAATTGGCTTCCATCTGCTGGCGGCTGGCAATCGGTGCGCTCTGCTGCGAGGCGATCGCGGCCAGCTGGCTCTTGACCGGACGGCTGTAGAAATACTGGTCGCTCTCGGCCTCGGAAGTGCGCACCACCTTGCCCTCGATGCGTACCTGGCGCTCCACTTCGCTCCAGAAGAACAGCAGCGCCGCCTGCGGATTGGCTTGCAGCTGCTGGCCTTTCTGGCTGTCGTAATTGGTGTACCAGGTGAAGCCGCGCGCGTCGTACTGCTTGATCAGCACGATCCGCGAACTGGGCTTGCCGCCGGCGTCCACGGTGGCCACGCTCATCGCATTGGGCTCGTTGACCTGGGCTTTGATCGCTTCGTCGAACCATTTGGCAAACTGCGCAATCGGGTCGGCCAGCACATCGGTTTCCATCAGCGTGGCCTGGCTGTAGTCCTGGCGCAGGCTGGCCAGTTCGGCGCCGCTGGCCGGCGCCAGGCCGCGGCGCTGCTGCATCGCCCGGCCCAGCACGGCCATCTGATCGGGGCTGAACAGGCGCTTGGCCATCGGTGCCAGATTGGCTTCTTCCTTGGCCATATGGGCTTCGTAGGCGTCGGTGAAGCGCGTCACGCCGGCCGGATCGAGCACGCTATCGAGGCCGGTGGCGACCTGGTCGAGGGTGACCTTGAGAATGGCCCAGTCGGCGTCCATGCGTTCGTGGTCGGCCAGGATTTCCGGCACCAGCGTGGCCAGCAGGGCGGCGTCGGCGTCGCGCGCGGTGGCCTGCAGCATCGGGATCAGATCGTATTCTTCGTCGGCGTGGTGCAGCACCGAGGCGTTGCCGAAGTATTTCAGTACCGCCTGGGCGGCTTTCTGGGCGGCCGCGTCGGCGCCGTGCGCGGGCAGGTGCTCGAGCAGATTGCGCAGGGTGGTCAGCTGCTTGCGGATGCGGTCGTGGCAGTGCTTCAGCACCGCGATCGGCTGGCTGAAGTCGGGGGCGGTGTCGATCAGGGATTCGCTCATGGGGGTCTCGGTGGCGATAAAAATGGGGGAGGGCGGGGGCCAGGAAAATCATTGTAGAATAATCTTTGCCGCCGCGTCCGTTAAAATGGCGATATGAATACCATCACTTCCCCTTTCCCGCCCGCGGCAGCCGATCTGGCCGCCCTGGCCGATCCAGTCGACTTTGAGCGCCGTTTTGGCGGTATCGGCCGCCTGTATGGCGCGGCCGCGCTGGAACGCTTCCGTGCCGCCCATGTGTGCGTGGTGGGCGTCGGCGGCGTCGGTTCCTGGATCGTCGAAGCGCTGGCCCGCAGTGCCATTGGCCGGCTGACCCTGATCGACCTGGATAACGTGGCCGAATCGAATATCAACCGCCAGATCCAGGCCCTGAGCGGCACCGTCGGCCAGGCCAAGATCAGCGCGCTGGCCGAGCGCATCGCCCAGATCAACCCCTATTGCGAGGTGCATCAGATCGAGGACTTCGTCAGTGCCGACAATCTGGACCAGATGATAGGCGGGCATGGCTACGACTATGTGGTCGACGCGATCGACAGCGTCAAGGCCAAGACGGCGCTGGTGGCCTATTGCCGCCAGCACGGGCTGCCCCTGATCGTTATCGGCAGTGCTGGCGGCAAGACCGACCCGACCCAGATCGCCGTGCGCGACCTGGCCCGTACCGAGCAGGAACCGCTGCTCAAGAAGGTGCGCAAGCTGATGCGCACGCAGTACGGCTTCCCGCGCGGGATCAAGAACAAGTTCAATGTGGATGCGGTGTTTTCGATGGAGCCGCTGAAGATGCCCGATACCGCGGAGGTGTGCGCCGTCGATGGCGATGACGACAGCAGCAGCGGTATCACGGGCCTGAACTGCGCCGGCTTTGGCTCGGCGATGGTGGTCACGGCCACCTTCGGCATGGTGGCCGCCGGACATTTGCTGAACAAGCTGGCGGCGCAGGTAGCGCCGGTGGCGGATGAAGTTCAGCCGCTTGAACCCACGGCGTAACTCTTAGGTCTGACGGTGGTGCCGTTCGGTTTAGGCTGGCGCCTCTCGTTAGCGGGCCGCCGGCGATTTCCTAAAACCCACGGCAAAGAGCCGGGGTCAGACCCGTCGGGTCTGACCCCAGGGGTACGCCGTGGGTTCTAACAACCGCGGCGGCAGGTACAGATCTCAGTCCAGACAGATCACGCTGCGCACCCGGTACAAACCATCCGGTGCGCCCGATTCGACCAGGGCAAGCTGGTTCGCCCGCCATGGCAGCGGTGCGAATGACGCCACCGTCCCGCCCCGATCCAGCGGCGGCGCATGACGCGCCAAAGTGACATGCGGACGAAACACGCCATGCGTATCGGCCGCCGCGATCCCCGCCTCGGCCAGCCGCGCCATCAAGCGCCCCTGCAAATCCATCAGCGCCGCCGGCGGCTCCCGCATGCCCGCCCACGCGATGCGCGGCCCGGCGAAATACCCCAGTTGATCGATAGCCAGCACCAGCGGCGCAAAGTCCAGGCTGTCCGGCAACGCGTCCAGTACGGGCAGCAGATCCGCCGGCTGCCGGCCCAGGAAAGCCAGCGTCAGATGCAGGTTCGCCGCCGGCACCGCGCGCCCCGGCACCAGGCTTTGCAGCCGCGCCAGCGCGGCGCGGGTAGCCGGATCGGGCCAGAGCGCGAAAAAAAGCCGGTGTGCCGCTACAGTGCCTGTCATTTCAATCCATGGTTTTGCTATGATTGTGCCGCGCTGCGGCCGCCAAGGGCGGGCCGCGCTTCACCGAACCCGATCGAAAGAATACATCATGACGCGTAGTTCCGTTTTATTCGCAATGCTCCTGGCCAGCGCCACGCTGGCACAGGCCGCCGGCCAGAACGAGGCCAGCGCATCTGCCAGCGCCGCCGCCGCAACGCCAGAGGCGGCCCCGGTCGCCGGCTCGGCCACGCCCGGCCCGGCCGCCGACAGCCTGATCGTCACCGACGTCAAGGTCGGCAGCGGCAAGGAAGCGACCGCTGGCGCCACCGTGTTCGTGCACTACACCGGCTGGCTGTATCGCCCGCTGGCCAAGAATTCGCGCGGCAAGCAGTTCGACTCCTCGCGCGTGCCAGGCCGCGACGCGCTCGATTTCCCGCTGGGCGGCGGCCGCGTCATCAAGGGCTGGGACCAGGGCGTGGCCGGCATGAAGGTGGGCGGCAAGCGCACCCTGATCATTCCAAGCGAGCTCGCTTACGGCGCGCGTGGCGCACCGGGCGGCTCGATTCCACCGAATTCCGCCTTGATCTTTGATGTGGAACTGATGGACGTAAAATAAAGAATGGTGCTGCGCGCACGGGGGAAAAAGCGGTAGACTAAGGCATCATCCTACTGCGGAGTTTTGCCCATGAATATCGCCAACGACGTCACCGAACTGGTCGGCAATACCCCCCTCGTGCGCATCAACCGGATGGCCGCCGGCTATCCAGCCCAGATCCTGGCCAAGCTGGAATACTGCAACCCCGCCCACAGCGTCAAGGACCGTATCGGCCTGGCCATGATCGAGGCGGCCGAAGCGGCTGGCCAGATCCGTCCCGACACCACCATACTCGAACCGACCAGCGGCAACACCGGCATCGCGCTGGCGATGGTGTGCGCCGCGCGCGGCTACCGCTGCACCCTGGTCATGCCCGACACCATGAGCCGCGAACGGCGCATGCTGCTGCGCGCCTATGGCGCGGAGCTGGTGCTCACCCCCGGCACCGAGGGCATGCTGGGCGCGATCCGCAAGGCCGAAGAAATGGTCGAAGCCGATCCGCGCTATCTGATGCCGCAGCAGTTCAACAATCCCGCCAACCCCGATGTGCACCGCCGCACCACGGCCGAAGAAATCTGGCGCGACACCGATGGCAGCATCGATATCCTGGTGGCCGGTGTCGGCACCGGCGGCACCATCACCGGTGTGGGCGAGGTGATCCGCGCACGCAAGCCTTCGCTGCAGGTGATCGCGGTCGAGCCGGAGGCGTCGCCGATGCTGGCCAAGGGCGTCAAGGGGCCGCACCAGATCCAGGGCATAGGCGCGGGCTTTGTGCCGGCCGTGCTGAACACCAAGGTGTATGACGAGATCATCGGCGTCAGCAACGACGACGCCTTTGCCACCGCGCGCGCGGCCGCCGCCCAGGAAGGGCTGCTGGTGGGGATATCCTCCGGCGCCGCGCTGTGGGCCTCGCTGCAGGTGGCGCGCCGGCCGGAGAACGCGGGCAAGGTCATCGTGACCATCATCCCATCCTTTGGCGAGCGTTATCTGAGTACTTCGCTGTATCTCAATCTGGCTGATTAAGCGGCGCGGCCGGTTTCAAATTCAGTCTGCCGCTGGCGCCCTTTAGAACCCACGGCAAAGAGCCGGGGGCCTGTCCCGCCGGGACAGGCGGGGCGCAGCCCCTCCCCGGACCCAGGGTCAGACCCCAGGGTTACGCCGTGGGTTTTAATCGCAGCCGCCGGCCCGCCAGCCGGGCAAAGGCCTCCCCTATAGCTTTCCACTGAACGAAATAAACAACTGGCGCGGCGCACCCGACATCAGCGTGGCAAAATCGCCATGCGGGTCGCTATTGACGTAGCCATTGGTGCCGGCCGTGCTCAGGTAGCGCCGGTCGAACAGGTTCTCTACATTCAGCTGCAGTGTGGCCGACTTGAGCCAGCCCATGGCGGGCAGCCTGTAGCCGGCGCTCAGGCTCGCCACCCGGTAGGCCGGCACCTCGATATCGTTCAGATAAGTGTAATAGCGCTTGCCGGTGTACTTGGCGCCGGCGCGGCCGAACCAGCGCCCATGTTCGAAAGCCAGTTCGCTACTGAGCAGCACCCGCGCATTGTCCACCACCTGCTTGCCCGCCGCGCGCACCACGCCGTTGCCATTGGCGTCCCTGACGGGACTGGCCGCGTCCAGATAGTCGGACTGGTAGCGCGCATCGTTCCAGGTGACGGCGTTGAACCAGGACCAGCCCGGCGCAGCCTTCCATACGGCGGCCGCTTCCATGCCGCGGCTGCGCACCTTGCCGACATTGACGAAGGTGCTGGGGCAGCCGGCGATGCCGCTGCAACTGGCCACGTTCAGCAGGCGGTCGCGAAAATCCGCATGGTAGAGCGATACCGAACCCTGTAGCGCGGGGCCGCGCAGGCGGTAGCCCGCTTCGATATTGGTCGAGGTTTCCGGCCGCAGCGCGGCGGCGCCCGCGTCGAAGGCGGCCTGGGTGGTGGAGAAGGGACCGGCGGTGCCGGGCTGGTAGGCGCGCATATTGCGGGCCAGCGACAGGAATACTTCGTCGCGCTGATTGAAGCGGTAGTTGGCGCCCGCCTGCGGCAGGAAGTTGCGCGCCGCCGTCAGTGTTCCCTCGGCGCGTCCGGGCACCCGGTTGACGCCGACGATGCGGCTGTGCGGCGACTTGACGCCGCCATTGAGCTTGAGCCGGCCATCGGCCAGCAGGACGCTGTCGGCCAGGTACCACTGGTGCGTGGTGCTCAGGAAGTCCTGGCTGAAGGCGGTCCGGAAGGGGCCGGACAGCAGGCGGTCGCTGTCCTGCGGCCCGTCGACACTGTAAAAATTGCGGCTGACCTGATGGCTGCTGCGTTCCCGCCACAGGCCGGCGCTGACGGTATGGGCGCCCAGCGCCAGGCTCCAGTCGAGGATCAGTCCATTGCGCCGCAACTGGTATTCGGTGGTGCGGATGGACAGCGGCAGACCCGAAGGCGAGGCCTGGAACGGGGTGTACCAATGGCCCTGGCCGACGTTGCGGTGGTGGTAGAGACTCGCTGTCAGCGTGCCGGCGGCGTTGGGCGCCAGCTCCAGCGTGGCGCCGGCCAGGGTGTCGCGGCGGATGCCGCGGGCCAGGAAATAGGCGTCGTCGGCGGTGCTGACGCCGCCGCTGTACTGGCCGCGCGCGGCGGCCACGGCGCGCTGCCAGTCGGGCGCATAGTTGTCCCAGTCGTAGCCGAAGCGGCGCAGCAGGTCCAGCGACAGGTCGGCGTAGTCGACTTCGTGGCGTTCGGAGCTGTTGACGAAGGCGCGCAACTGGTGCGCGCCCAGGGTCTGCGCCAGCGCGGCGTCGACCTGGTCCTGATTCTGCTCGCCCCAGCCCTTGGTCTTGCTGGTGCGCTGGCGCGTGGCGCTCAGGCTGGCCTTGCCGCCGTGTTCGGACAGGCCGCTGTCTAGCCGCAGGAAGGTGCGGGCGGTGGCGTCGCTGCCCAGGGTCTGGGTCCAGCGCAGGCCGGGTGCATCGGCGGGCTGCTGCGAGAAGAATTGCACCGTGCCGCCCAGATTGCTGGTGGAGGCGGTGGCCAGCTCGCCGGCGCCCTGCGACAGGGTGGCGCGCAGCAGATTGTCGGACGAGATCGCACGGCCGATGTGCAGGCCGTTATTGGGGCCGTATGTCATGTCCCCTAGCGGGATGCCATCGAGCGTGAAGCCGAGCTGGTTCTGCTTGAAGCCGCGCACGCTGATCTGGGTCGACCATTCGTAGGCGCCGAAGGGATCGGCCGACTGGAAGCTGACGCCGGGCAGCTTGTCCAGCGATTTGAGCGGACTGGTGCCGGGCAGTGCCTGCTCCAGTTCGGCCCGGCCCAGCGACTGCACCTGGCGGGTCTGGCCCTGGCCAAAGATGGTCACCACCTCGGGCGTCACAGCCGGTGGCTGGGCCTGGGCCCAGAGCGGGGTCAGGGCGGCGGCCAGCAGGCTGGCGGCGCGGGGCAGGGATGTTTGCACGGAAATCTTTCAGTTTCGCGCTGCGGGACGATCCCCATGGTATTCCCTTTCCGTATTGAAGTAATATGGAAAGTATTCGGTGTTGCGTCCGCGCACCGCCCCCAGGAGATGCCTGTATGCGCAAGCGCGCGACGCTGACGCTGCTCATGTTATTGCCGGTCGCCGCCGCGCGCGCGGGCGCGCAGGAGCGCATCCGCATCGCCATCGGTGAGATGCCGCCGGTGATCGGGGTGGGCTTGCCCCAGCGGGGCGTGGTGCCGGAGCTGATCGTGGAAATTTTCGGCGCGGCCGGCATCGCCGTCGATTTCGATTTTGTGCCGTGGAAGCGCGCCTATTCGCAGACCCTGGCCGGCCAGGTGCATGCCACCGCGCTGTGGGGCCACACCCCGGAGCGCGAAGCGCTGTTCGATTTTTCCGATACCGTGTTTACCGACGAGCTGGTGCTGTTCTACCGGCGCGACCAGCCGATCGCCTGGGATGGCAAGAGTAGCGAGGCGCTGCGCGGGCTGACCGTGGGTTTGCCGCTAGGCTCGGCCAAGGCACCGCTGCTGGCGCAGGCCGAGCGCAGCGGAGCGATCCGCTATGAGGTCAGCGGCGACAGCGCGACCAATCTGCGCAAGCTGCTGGCGCGCCGTTTCGAGGCGGTCGATCTGGCGCGCAGCGCCGGGCTGGCGCTGCTGCAGCGGCAATTTACCCCGGCCGAGCGGGCCAGGGTCGGGCACACGGTCAGCTATCAGCAGTGGCATTACTGCGTGATGTTTTCGCGGAAAACGGCCGAGTCGGCGCGCTACCTGGCGCTGTTTAACGCCGGCCTGCGCAGGCTCAAGGCCAGTGGCCGTTTCCAGCAGATCTGGGATGGTTTTCAGCGCGAGCTGGAGCGCTGAGCAGCTTTGGGTTGAGGGGCTAATGCAGTTAAATTGAGCGTGCCGCCGCGCTGTTAGAACCCAAGGCAAAGAGCCGGGGGCCTGTCCCGCTGGGACAGGCGGGGCGCAGCCCCTCCCCGGACCCTGGGTCAGACCCCAGGGGTACGCCGTGGGTTTACGGGGCAGCCGGCAGCCCGCTGCCGCCGAATTTTTCTTGGCGGCCCTCGGCTTCAGTGCGCGGCCTCGCCATGCAGGCTGCAGGCGTGGGCGCTGCCGCCCTGGGTCACCTGCAGGGTGCTGTGGTGGATCGCGTATTCATCCTTCAGGCCCTGGGCGATCGCGTCGAGCTGCTGGTCGCCCGGATACCCGGCCGGCATCACCAGGTGCGCCGTCAGCGCCGTTTCGGTGGTGCTCATGGCCCAGATATGCAGATCGTACACCTCGCTCACGCCGGCGCGGCTGCCCAGGTAGGCGCTGACCTTGTCGGCGTCCACATTGTCCGGCACCGCCGCCATCACCAGCCGCAGCGACTCGCGCAGCAGCAGCCAGGTGCTGTAGCCGATCAGGACCACGATGGCGATACTGACCATCGGGTCGAGCCAGCGCCAGCCCGTGTACATCACCGCCAGGCCGGCCAGCAGCACGCCCAGCGAAATCGCGGCATCGGCCGCCAGATGCAGGTAGGCGCCGCGGATATTGATGTCGTCCTTGCTGCCGGCCATGAACAGCCAGGCCGAGAAACCGTTGACCAGGATGCCGACACCGGCCACCACCGACACGGTCAGGCCGACCACGGGCGCCGGATGCAGCAGCTGCTGCACGGCTTCCCAGGCGATCGCGCCGCAGGCGGCCATCAGCAGCATGGAGTTGAACAGCGCGGCCAGCATGGAACTGCTGCGCAGGCCGTAGGTATAGCGGCCGTTGGGTTGGCGCTTGGCCAGGATCGCCGCGCCCCAGGCCAGCATCAGGCCCAGCACGTCGGACAGATTGTGGCCGGCGTCGGCCATCAGCGCGGTGGAGTTGGCCAGGAAGCCGTAGAAGAATTCCACCACCACGAACACCGCGTTCAGCGCGATGGCGATGGCGAAGGCGCGGCCCTGGCTGTTCGGATCGCCGTGATGGTGGTGATGGTGGCCATGTCCGTGGCCATGTCCGTGGCCATGGTCGTGACCGTGGCCGTGCGCGTGGCCCTTGACCGCCGCCTGATCATGAGCGTGATCGTCGGCATGATCGTGGCCGTGGTCATGGTCATGGGCGGCGTGGCTGTGCGCTGCCTTGCTGGTCAGGGCCGCTTTCTGGCTGCTGCGGGGCAGCGGTGCGTGATCGTGGCCATGTTCGCCGGGTCCGTGATCGTGGCCGCAATCGTGCGGATGATCGTGGCCTTGCGCGCTGTGCTCATGTTCGTGTTCATGACTGTGGCCGTGCTTCGCCGTGTGATCATCGTCGTGATCGTGCTGGCAGCCGTCGCCGTGCTGGTGGTCGTGGTGTTTGCTCATGCTTCGTGTCCATTGGCGGGTTCGGCGATGTGCTCCAGCATATCGCTCAGGACGTCGCTGATGTGGGCATCGGCGGCGGTGTAAAAGACTTGTTTGCCCTGGCGCTCGGATTTGACGATGCGGGCGGCGCGCAGCAGGCGCAGATGGTGGCTGACCAGCGAGCCGCTCAGCTGCAGCGAGGCGGCGATGTCGCTGACGGCGATCGGCGTGCGCAGGCAGGCCAGCACGATGCGCAGGCGGGTGGGATCGCCCAGCAGGTGGAACAGGTCGGCCAGTTCGGCGATGGCCGGATCGGATTCGGGGTAGACGCTCATGAGGCTAACAAATGAATAGGTGTTCATATGTTAGCAGAAAAAAACCCGGCTCAGGGTTTTTGCATCTCGGCCTGGATCAGGCCGCGCGACTTGGGATCGAGCTTTTGCACCGCGCGCGCCAGTTTTTCGCCGTCGCGCAGGGCGGCCGTCTGTTCCGGCGTCAGCGCCTTGGCCTGGTACACCGGGGCCGGAATCGGCTGCGGCTTGAAGAGCAGCGCCTGTCCGCCCAGTACCAGCAGCGCGGACAGCACGGCGACGCCGGCCGCCGCGCCCAGCAGGCGCAGTTCACGGGGCGTCAGGGGGAATGCCGCAGCGGTGGCGGTGGCGTGCGCGGGACCGGCCGCAGGGGCGGCGCCGGCCTGGCCGGTGCCGCTATCGCCGCCCTTGGCGCCAGCGGCGGGGTCATGATCGAGGCCGATGCCGGCCATGCCGCCAGTGGCTGGGACACCGTTGTGGGCCGCGCCATTTGCGCCATTTGCGCCCGATGGCGCGCCGGCCCTGGCCAGCAGTTCATGCGAGGCCGCGTCGATGCGCGCCACATGGCGTTCCACCGCCTCGGCCAGCACCGCCTCGTTCAGGGCCACCAGGGCGAAGATCGGGTCGTCGGTATCGACCCGCACACCGGTTTTCTCAAATACCAGTGTGCGCAGCTTTTGCTGATCCATGGCCGCTTACCACTGGACTTTATCGAGCTGCTCGAACAGGTCGCGGAACACGACCTTGATGCGCTGCTTTTCCATTACATTGAATTTTTCGCTCTCGCGCACCTCGTTGGCGGTCAGGCGCGCCGTGTTCATCTTCTTGATGTCGGCGCCGAAGGTGTCGTTGTTGCGCGCCGAGAGCACGATGCGGCCCTGCACCCGGGCGGCGTTGTCGGCATAGGTCTGCGATTCGGTGAACTGCTTGCCGGAGGCCGATTGCAGCAGGCCGAAATGCTCGTTCTCCCACAGCACCAGCGGCACGGTGGTGGACTTGGCGGTGGAGACGAAGCCCATCGCGGTATCGTGCAGGGTGTCGCCGCCGCCGACGATGGTGTGGATATAGACCTTGCGGCCCGATTCCTGCAGCAGTGAGAAGCAGTCGTTTTCGATCAGGTAGCCCATCAGCGGCGAGAAGGTATTGGCGCCGTTGTCGATGACGCAGTTGCCGTCTTCTTCCAGGATGTCGATCATCAGCGCGTCGAAACGCTTGGGGTCGATGGTGCGGCTGTCCGTCATCACGGGCACGTGCTTGACCTCCATCGCCTTGTAGCGCGAGAAGGTGGCGTTTTCCTGGTCGGTGTCGTAGCAGCGCAGCGGTGACTCGTCCTTGCCGGCGATCCATTGCGCGAGGATGGTCGACACCAGGGTCTTGCCGATGCCGCCTTTGCCCTGAAGGATGAAATGTACCGTATTTTGCATCGAATTACTCCCTGAGTCGGACTGGATAAACACGCTATTTCGCCAGAACTATACAGGGGGACGCCGCAACAGGCGAGGGGGACAGGCGCGCTTGATAATTCAGTTAATGAAACGCAACAGACCCTGCAGCGCATGCGCCACACTTTGTTCGCGCACGGCCTGGCGGTCGCCGGCAAACACCAGCCGCTCGGTATGCACGCCATCCTTGCCGGCCCAGCCGAAGCAGACCGTGCCCACCGGCTTGCCCGGCACCGCGCCGGTGGGGCCGGCGATGCCGGTGGTCGACACGGCCACATGGGCATTGCTGGCGGCCAGCGCGCCGCTGGCCATGGCGCCGGCCACTTCCTCGCTGACGGCGCCGAGCTGGGCGATCAGCGCGTCGGGCACGCCCAGCAGGGCGCTCTTGGAGGCGTTCGAATAGGTGATGAAGCCGCAGTCGAACCAGGCGGTCGAGCCGGCCACTTCCGTCATCGCCTGGGCCACGCCGCCGCCGGTGCACGATTCGGCGGTGGCCATCAGCAGGCCCTTGGCTTTCAGTGCCAGTCCCAGTTGGGTGGCCAGTTCGATCAGCTCGGTTGTCACGGAAAACTCCTGGAGGCAAGGGTGGGGGGGCTTCACTGTACCATGCCGGTTTGGCCCTTGCCACCGTCCGCGCCAGGGGCGCGCCACTCAGCAGTAGGCTCAGGCAAACTAGCAAAAAAACTCCCAGGCGTTTTGAAAAATGCGTACACTGGTTTTCGCAGCCGGGCCGCGGGCGAGGCACGCTGACCGCCTTCTCATATGCAAGTTAACGTGGACGCGGCTTGGGCGCGTACCGCGCGCCAGTGCGCGTACTTCCCGACCGCCATTCTCTGGCTGATACTTTATGGTGTGTTCTGTGCATTCCTCCCTGTCAGCCGCAGTGCCTGCCGCCGCAGGCGCGCGACTGGCCCCGCCGCGGCGCGCCTTGCGGCTGCTGCTGGCACCGCTGTTGCTTGCGCTGAGCTTGCTGCCGCAACCGCTGGCGCAGGCCCAGAACGCGCTGGAGCGCCAGGTCAAGGCCGCCTTCCTGTACAAATTCGCCGGCTATGTGGAGTGGCCCGAGGGCAGCTTCGCCCGGGCCGATGCGCCGCTGGTGATCGGCGTGGCCGGCGCCGACGCGCTGGCCGAACAGCTCGAGCAGACCGTGGCCGGGCGCAGCGCCAACGGCCATCCGCTGCAGGTGCGCCGGCTGCAGCGCGGCGAGGCGCCGGCGGCCGTGCACATGCTGTTTGTCGGCGCCCTCGACAAGGGCGCGCTGCAGGAACTGATGGCGGCCAGCGCCGCGCTGCCGGTGCTGACCGTGTCCGATACCGAGCAAGCCTATGCGCTGGGCACCATCATCAATTTCGTCGTCGCCGAGGACAAGCTGCGCTTCGAAGTGGCGCTCAAGGCCGCCGCCACGGCGCGCCTGAAGATCAGCGCGCGCATGCTGTCGGCCGCGGTGCGGGTGCAGGGGGCGATATGATCCAGCCGCGCCTGCTGCGCCAGAAAATGCTGGCCGTCGTCATGCTCACCACCCTGGTGGCGCTGCTGGTGTCGGTCGGCACCCTGATCGCCTACGACCTGCGCGCCAACTACCGCAATATGCTGGGCGATATGGGGACCCAGGCCGAGCTGATCGGCCATATGAGCGCGGCCGCGCTGTCCTTCGACGACCAGCGCCTGGCGCGCGAGAACCTGGGCCTGCTGCGCCTGCGCCCCAAGATCCATGCGGGCGCCATCTACACCGCCGCCGGCAAGCTGTTCGCCAGCTATGCCGCGCCCGGCCAGCCGGGCGACTTCCCGCCCGTGGCCGGCGCCGAGGGCGTGCAGGATGTCAAGGGCCAGCTGCTGCTGTTCCGCCGCGTGGTCGACAATGGCGAACTGCTGGGCACGGTCTATCTGCGCGCCGACGATGAAATGCTGGCGCGCACCGCCGACTATCTGCCGGTCGCGCTGGGGGTGACCCTGGTGGCGCTGCTGACGGCCTACCTGATGATGCGGCGCCTGAACCATGTGGTGACCCAGCCCATCCTGGATGTGGCCGCGGTGGCGCACGAGGTGGTGGAAACGGGCGACTACTCGCGCCGCGCCCCCGCCCGCAGCGGCGACGAGGTGGCCCAGCTGGCCACATCCTTCAACCGCATGCTGGCCGAGATCGAACAGCGCACCGGCGAGCTGGAAAGCTCGAACCGCGCGCTGGCCAGCGAGGCCGGCCAGCGCGCCGCCGCCCAGCAGGAAGTGATGCGCCTGAACGAGCGGCTCGAACAGCGCGTGCATGAACGCACCTTGCAGCTCGAAGTGATCAACGGCGAGCTGGCGCTGGCGATGGAAGAGGCCAAGAGCGCCAGCCTTGCGAAGACCGCCTTCCTGTCCTCGATGAGCCACGAATTGCGCACGCCGCTCAACGCCATCCTCGGCTTCGCCCAGATCCTGACCTCCGACAAGCTGCCCTCGACGCTGCCGCAAAAGAAGGAATTCGCCGGCCACATCCTCAAGTCCGGGCGCCATCTGCTGACCCTGATCAACGAGATCCTGGACCTGGCCAAGATCGAGTCGGGCGCGGTGGCGCTGTCGCTCGAACCGGTGGGGCTGGGCGAGATCGTGCAGGAGTGCCACAGCATGACGGCGCCGCTGGCGGCCCAGCGCGGCATCCGCATGCTGTTCCCCGACCAGTGCGACTTCAATGTGGAGGCCGACCGCACGCGCCTGAAACAGATCCTGCTGAACCTGCTGTCGAACGCCATCAAATACAACCGCGAGGGTGGCGCCGTGGTGGTCGACTGCAGCCTGGCCGCGCCGGGGCTGCTGCGCCTGTCGGTGCAGGACACCGGCCACGGCCTGCGGCCCGATCAGCTGCAACTGCTGTTCCAGCCCTTTAACCGGCTGGGCCAGGAGGCCGGCAGCGAAGAGGGCACCGGCATCGGCCTGGTGGTGACCAAGCGCCTGGTCGAACTGATGGGGGGCAGCATAGGCGCGAGCAGCAGTGCCGGCGTGGGCAGCATGTTCTGGATCGAACTGCGCACCACCACGCCGGTGCCCTCGCGGCTGGACGGCGAAACGGCGCTGGCGCTGGTGACCGCGCCCGAACTGCCGCAGGAGCGCGCCACGCTGCTGTATGTGGAAGATAATCCGGCCAATCTGAAGCTGGTCGAAGAGATCATCCGCTTCCGTCCCGACCTGCGCCTGCTGTCGGCGCCGGACGGCCATCTCGGCATCGAACTGGCGCGCGCCCATCTGCCCGACGTGATCCTGATGGACATCAACCTGCCCTGCGTCAGCGGCCTCGATGCGCTCAAGCTGCTGCGCAAGGACCCGCGCACCGCCCATATCCCGGTGATCGCGCTGACGGCCAACGCGATGCCGCGCGATATCGAACGGGGACTGGCGCAGGGCTTCTACCGCTACCTGGTCAAGCCGCTCAATATCGACGAATTCACCGAGGCCATCAACAGCACGCTGGCGCTGCGCGCGAATCAGTCCATCAATACGGCGGGGGGCGCATGATCGGTCCGGACGACATCCTGCACGCGCGCATCCTGATCGTCGACGACCAGGAAGTCAATGTGCAGCTGCTCGAATTCCTGCTCAGCTCCACCGGCTATACGGCGGTCAGCTCCACCATGGACCCCTGTGTGGTGGCCGCGTGGCATGCGCAGCACCGCTACGACCTGATCATCCTCGACCTGCACATGCCCAAGATGAGCGGCTTCGACGTGATGGCCGCGCTCAAGCCGCTGGAGCTCGAGACCTGGCTGCCGGTGCTGGTGGTGACGGCCGAACCGGACAAGAAACTGGCCGCGCTGGACGCGGGCGCGCGCGACTTCGTCAGCAAGCCCTTCGACCCGGTCGAGGTGCTCACGCGCATCCGCAATATGCTGGAAGTGCGGCTGCTGTACCGCGAGGCGCGCGACTACAACAGCCGGCTGGAACAGACCGTGCGTGAGCGCACGGCCGAACTGCAGCGCTTTCGCAGCGCGCTCGACGCCACCGCCGACGCGGTGTTCCTGCTCGACGCCGAGCAGCTCAGCCTGGTCGACGTCAACGACGGCGCCTGCCGCATGCTGGGCTACGGCCGCGCCGCGCTGCTGGCGCGCACGCCGCAGCAGCTGGCGCTGGGCGAGCCGGCCGCGCTGCGGCGCCAGGTGGCCCAATTGCGCGCGCCCGACCCGGCCGGCGCCGGGCTGGAGGAGAGCGAGCTGCAGCGCCAGGACGGCGCCACGGTGCCGGTGGAAATCAGCTGGCAGTTGCAGCTGGGCCAGGACGGCACCATGCTGATCGGGGTGGCGCGCGACATCAGCGAGCGGCGCCAGGCCGCCGAGCGGCTGCAGCACATGGCCCACTACGACAGCCTGACCGGCCTGCCCAACCGCACCCTGTTCTACCAGACCCTGGCCGAGGCGATCGAGCTGGCGCAAGACAAGCAGTGGCGCATCGTGGTGCTGTTCATCACGCTGGACCGCTTCAAGAACGTCAACGATTCGCTCGGCGCCACCCTGGGCGACGAGCTGCTGCGCCAGTTCAGCAACCGGCTGGTGCAGTGCGTGCGCATCCGCGACACCGTCGGGCGCCTGGGCGGCGACGAGTTCGCGCTGATCCTGACCATGACGCGCGACCAGCAGGACGCCGTCTACGTGGCCACCGAAATCCGCGAATCGCTGCGCGCGCCCTTCGACCTGCGCGGCCACCAGGCCGCGCTGACGGCCAGCATCGGCATCGCCATGTACCCGGACGACGCCACAGATCCCGACACCCTGGTCAAGTACGCCGACACGGCGATGGAGCGCGCCAAGCAGGCCGGGCGCGACGGCTACCGCTTCTTCACGGCCGGCATGAATGTGCAGGTGCTGGCGCGGCTGGACCTGGAAATGGCGTTGCGCCGCGCGCTCGAGCAGGAAGAGTTCGTGCTGTTCTACCAGCCCAAGGTGAACCTGCACACGGGCCGCATCAGCGGCGCCGAGGCGCTGCTGCGCTGGCACCGGCCCGGCTTCGGCATGGTGTTCCCGTCCGAGTTCATTCCGGTGCTGGAGGAGACCGGCCTGATCGTGCGGGTCGGCGGCTGGATCATCGACGCCGCCTGCCGCCAGATCGCGGCCTGGGCGCGCAGCGCGGTGGGACCGGTGCATGTGGCGGTCAATGTGTCGAGCCGCCAGTTCGTCGAGGGCGACCTGGAAACCGAGGTGCGCGAAGCGCTGGACAAATACAAGGTGCCGGCCGAGCTGCTGGAACTGGAGCTGACCGAGACGGCCTTGATGACCAACGCCGAGCGCACCATCACCGTGCTGCGCAACCTGAAGGAGATCGGGGTGCAGATCGCGATCGACGATTTCGGCACCGGCTATTCCAGCCTGGCCTATCTGCAGCGCTTCCCGATCGACAAGCTCAAGATCGATATCGCCTTCGTGCGCGACATCACCACCAATCCGAACGACGCGGCCATCGCGCTGGCCATCATCAGCATGGCGCACAGCCTGAAGCTGCGCGTGATCGCCGAAGGGGTGGAGTCGCGTCCGCAGCTCGAGTACCTGCGGCGCAACCGCTGCGACGAGATCCAGGGCTATTACTTCAGCCGTCCGGTGGGCGCGGCCGAGATGGCGCAGCTGGTGGAGGAGGGCAAATGCCTGCCGGGCGAACCGGACCAGCCGGCCCAGCCGGCCCAGACCCTGCTGATCGTCGACGACGACGCCAACGTGCTGTCCTCGCTGCACCGCCTGTTCCGGCGCGACGGCTACCGTATCTTGACGGCGGTGTCGCCGGCCGAGGGTTTCGAGCTGCTGGCCCTGCATCAGGTGCAAGTGATTCTGTGCGACCAGCGCATGCCGATCATGAGCGGCACCGAGTTTCTCAGCAAGGTCAAGGAGATGTATCCGGACACGATACGCATCATCCTGTCCGGCTATACGGGGCTGGAGGCGGTGCTCGACTCGATCAACCGCGGCGCGATCTACCGCTTCTACACCAAGCCCTGGGACGACACCCAGCTGCGCGACAATATCCGGCTGGCCTTCCACCACTACTGGCTGATGCATGGCAGCGGTTTGCGGGTGGGCTTGCCGGGCGAGGATGCCACGGCGATGTGAGGGTTTGCGTCAGGGGTGTGCCGGGTGCTGGCGCTTGGTCCTCTGCAAAGAGCCGGAGTCAGATTTCGATGCCTGCGAGCCGCCGGCCATCTTTAAACCCACGGCAAAGAGCCGGGGTCTGACCCGCCGGGTCAGACCCCAGGGTTACGCCCTGGGTTTAAAAGGAGGCCGCCGGCGCGCCGGCAATTAAGCGCTGAAGTGGTCGAAGCTGCTCAGTTTCAAACCAAGTTCCTGGCCAGCCGCATCGACCAGGCGCAGGCCCGCTTGCGCATCGATGGTCCCGACCCGGCTCACCGGCGTGGCCACGCTGTCGGCGGCGGCCAGGATGGCGGCGCGCGCGCTCACCGGGGCGGTGAAGCACAGTTCGTAGTCGTCGCCGCCGGCCGCCGTGAAGGCGCGCCGCAGCGCCGTCTCGCGCGTGGCCAGCACGGCGCCCGGCGGCAGCGCGTCCACCTGCAGCGTGGCACCCACGCCGGAGCGTGCCAGGATGTGGCCCAGATCGCCCACCAGCCCATCCGAGATATCGATGGCCGCATGCGCCAGGCGCTGCCCGGCCAGCAGGCTGCCCAGTTCGACGCGCGGCACCGGAGTATGCATGCGCACGGCGGCCGCTTCCAGCGCGGCCGGCGTCAGCGTCAACTCTTCGCGGTAGCCGGCCAATGCCAGACGGGCGTCGCCCAGGGTGCCGGAGATCCAGATGTCGTCGCCGGCGCGGGCGGCGTCGCGCCGCAGCGCCTGGCCGGGCGCCACTTCGCCGAACACGGTGATGCAGATATTGAGCGGCCCCTTGGTGGTGTCGCCGCCTATCAGTTCGATATTGAAGGCGTCGGCCAGCGCGAACAGGCCTTCGGCAAAGCCGGCCAGCCAGCCGCGCTCGGCGGCCGGCAGCGCCAGCGCCAGGGTGAAGCCGAGCGGGCGCGCGCCCATCGCCGCCAGGTCCGACAGATTCACGGCCAGGCATTTATGGCCCAGCTTGCGCGGATCGGCCCCGGCGAAGAAATGCCGGCCCTCGACCAGCATGTCGGAGGAGATGGCCAGCTGCATGCCGGGCGTGGGCGCGAGCAGGGCGCAGTCGTCGCCGATGCCCAGCGCGGCGCGCGTGGGGTGGTGGGGACGGACGAAGTATTGCTTGATCAGGTCGAATTCGGAGAGCATGGCGGTATTGTACCGAAGCGGGGTGGCGCGGGCGCGCCCGTGCGCGGCAGAAGTTCCTTCTGCCAATCGCCGTCCCGGGCAAATATCACGAAATATTAATGATGCAATTATGCAACATTCATCAAAGTGATATCTTAACGGGTATTACTTGAAGCCTATTCCATACTTTTTTGCAATCTCAAGCGTAAAACGTCATATCACTTGGTAAAAATACCTATCTAATTGAAAGAATTGGTCTGATAAAATCGTAGCCTTTCCGATAGTACAAACAGGAAGGCTGCACAGCATGGATTCGTCATCTGATCAAAAAGAAGAGCTTCGTCAACAACTGCGCCTTGCCGCACTCGAGTACCACGAGTTTCCCAAGCCGGGCAAAATCAGCGTCACCCCCACCAAAACGCTGACCAATCAGCGCGACCTGGCGCTGGCCTACTCCCCTGGCGTGGCCGCGCCCTGCGAAGAGATCGTGATCGATCCCGCCAATGCCTATAAATACACCGCGCGCGGCAACCTGGTGGCCGTGATCACCAATGGTACCGCCGTGCTGGGCCTGGGCAATATCGGCCCGCTGGCCGCCAAGCCTGTGATGGAAGGCAAGGGCGTACTGTTCAAGAAATTCGCCGGCATCGATGTGTTCGACATCGAGATCAATGAGCTGGACCCGGACAAGCTGTGCGACATCATCGCCTCGCTGGAGCCGACCTTCGGCGGCGTCAACCTGGAAGACATCAAGGCGCCCGAGTGCTTCTACATCGAACGCCAGCTGCGCGACCGCATGAAGATTCCGGTCTTCCATGACGACCAGCACGGCACCGCCATCATCGTCGGCGCGGCCATCCTGAACGGCATCAAGGTCGTCAATAAGGATATCAAGGAATGCAAGCTGGTCGTGTCGGGCGCGGGCGCCGCGGCGCTGGCCTGCCTGGACCTGATCGTCGACCTGGGCTTCCCGCTGGAAAACATCTTCGTCACCGACCTGGCCGGCGTGGTCTACAAGGGCCGCACCGAGCTGATGGACCCGGACAAGGAACGCTTCGCCCGCGACACCACGGCCCGCACTCTGGCCGAGGTGATCCCCGGCGCCGACATCTTCCTGGGCGTGTCCGCCGGCGGCGTACTCAAGCAGGACATGGTCATGAAGATGGCCTCCAATCCGCTGATCCTGGCGCTGGCCAATCCCTCGCCGGAAATCCTGCCGGAAGACGTCAAGGCCGTGCGCGGCGACGCCATCATCTGCACCGGCCGTTCGGACTATCCGAACCAGGTCAACAATGTGCTGTGCTTCCCCTACATCTTCCGCGGCGCCCTCGATTGCGGCGCCACCACCATCACGCGCGAAATGGAAATCGCCGTGGTGCACGCGATCGCCGACCTGGCCCACGCCGAGCAGTCCGACATCGTGGCCACCACCTATGGCATCAGCAACCTGTCCTTCGGTCCGGAATACCTGATCCCGATGCCGTTCGACCCGCGCCTGTTGATCAAGATCGCGCCGGCCGTGGCCAAGGCCGCGTTTGAGTCGGGCGTGGCAACGCGTCCTATCGCCGATCTGCAAGCCTATGCGGACAGCCTGCAGCAGTTCGTCTACCGCAGCGGCACCTTCATGAAGCCGCTGTTCCAGGTGGCCAAGAACACCCACGCCGACCTGAAACGCATCGTCTACGCCGAAGGCGAAGAAGAGCGCGTGCTGCGCGCGGTGCAGGTGGTGGTCGACGAGCGCCTGGCCCGTCCTATCCTGGTGGGCCGTCCGGCCGTGCTGGAGACGCGCATCACCAAGTTCGGCCTGCGCCTCAAGCAGGGCATCGACTTCGACGTGATCAATCCGGATTACGACGAGCGCTATCGCGACTACTGGACCTCCTACTACGAGCTGACCGCGCGCAAGGGCGTGACCCAGGAATACGCCAAGCTGGAAATGCGCCGCCGCCACAGCCTGATCGGCGCGATGATGATCAAGAAGGGCGACGCCGACGGCATGATCTGCGGTACCTTCGGCACCACCCAGCTGCACCTGCATTACATCGACCAGGTGCTGGGCAAGCGCGCCGGCGCCAATGTGTATGCGGCGATGAATGTCTTGATCCTGCCGGAGCGCCAGCTGGTCATGGTCGACACCCACGTCAACGAAAACCCGAGCGCCGAGCAGCTGGCCGAGATCACCATCCTGGCCGCCGAAGAGATGCGCCGCTTCGGCCTGTCGCCGCGCGCGGCGCTGCTGTCGCACTCGAACTTCGGTTCCTCCAACAGCGCGTCGGCGCAGAAGATGCGCGCCGCCCTGGCGCTGATCCGCGAGCAGGCGCCGGAACTGGAAGTGGACGGCGAAATGCATGGCGACACCGCGCTCGACTCCAAGCTGCGCAACACCATCATGCCGGGTTCGGACCTCAAGCATGACGCCAACCTGCTGGTGATGCCGAATATCGACGCGGCCAATATCGCCTACAACCTGGTGAAGACGGCGGCCGGCAACGGTATCGCGGTCGGCCCCATCCTGCTCGGCTGCGCCAGCGCGGTGCACATCCTGACGCCATCGGCCACGGTGCGCCGCATCGTCAACATGACCGCGCTGTGCGTGGTCGACGCGGTGGCCGAACGCAAGGCCTGAGCCGCTTGGCATCATCCGGATCTGACTGATCCGGCAACGCCGCCGTCCCGAATGAAAACGCAGCTGTTTTCAAGCGGGATGGCGGCGTTGTATTTGATGCAACGCAAACTATGCGCGTTTTCTCGAAAAACTTACTCTGTTACAAGATGTAATTGTTGTAATAGCCACAGCCGCCGAGGAGTGCGGCGGAGGCGCTCTGTTACAATATCGGGTTGATCGGAGGGTGCTTTCTTATACGCCTTCCAGCCCTGCTAAGCTACGGATGTGAATATCATGCAAAAAACAAAAAAAGCGCTCATTACCGGCATTACCGGCCAGGATGGCGCTTATCTGGCAGAACTGCTGCTGGAAAAAGGCTATGAAGTAACCGGCACCTACCGCCGTACCAGCTCGGTCAATTTCTGGCGCATCGAGGAGCTCGGCATTGCCGCGCACCCGAAGCTGAAGCTGGTCGAGTACGACCTGACCGATCTGGGTTCGACCATCCGCCTGCTGCAGTCGGACGATTTTGCCGAAATTTACAACCTGGCGGCGCAAAGCTTCGTCGGCGTGTCCTTCGAGCAGCCCGTCACCACGGCGGAAATCACCGGCATCGGCCCGGTCAACCTGCTCGAGGCGATCCGCATCGTCAACCCGAAGATCCGCTTCTACCAGGCCTCCACGTCCGAGATGTTTGGCAAGGTGCAAGCCATTCCGCAAGTGGAAGACACCCCGTTTTACCCGCGCAGCCCGTACGGCGTGGCCAAGCTGTATGCCCACTGGATGACGGTCAACTACCGCGAATCGTATGGCATCTTCGGCTGCTCGGGCATTCTGTTCAATCACGAGTCGCCGCTGCGCGGGCGTGAATTCGTCACCCGCAAGATCACCGACGCCGTCGCCAAGATCAAGCTGGGCAAGCTCGATGTGCTCGAACTGGGCAATATGGACGCCAAGCGCGACTGGGGCTATGCCAAGGAATACGTGGAAGGCATGTGGCGCATCCTGCAGGCCGACAAGCCCGATAATTATGTGCTGGCCACCAACCGTACCGAAACCGTGCGCGATTTCGTCAGCATGGCGTTCAAGGCGATCGATGTGGAGATCGTATGGCAGGGCACGGCCGAGAACGAAACCGGCAGCTGCAAGCGCACCGGCAAGGTGCTGGTCAAGGTCAGCCCGAAATTCTACCGTCCGGCCGAAGTCGAGCTGCTGATCGGGAATCCGGCCAAGGCCCTGTCCGAACTGGGCTGGGCGCCCAAGACCACGCTCGAAGAGCTGTGCCAGATGATGGTCGACGCCGACCTGCGCCGCAACGCGGCCGGGTTCTCCTTCTAAGGTGGCCGGGGTGAGCCTGGCCGCGCCGCTGTCGCTGCTGTCCCCGCTGCAGGAGGGCGCCGGCAAGCGCGCCCTGATCACCGGCCTGGCCGGCTTCACCGGCCATTACGTGGCGCAGGAACTGCGCGCCGCCGGCTACCGCGTGTTCGGCACGACCACGCCGGCCGGCGCGCCTGAGGCGGGGCATGATCCCGGCGCCGCCACGCTGGCGCCCGATACCTATGCCGTCGACCTGACCGACCGCGCCGCCGTCGCCGCCATGGTGGCCGAGGTGCAGCCGGACGTGGTGGCCCACCTGGCCGGCATCGCCTTCGTGGCCCATTCCGACGTCGAACAGATCTACCGCGTCAACGTGGTCGGCACGCGCTATCTGCTCGAAGCGCTGGCCGCCTTGCCGTGCAAGCCCTCGGCGGTGCTGCTGGCCTCGAGCGCCAACATCTACGGCAATACCGAGATCGAAGTCATCGGCGAAGACGTGGCGGCCGCGCCGGCCAACGACTACGCCGTCAGCAAGCTGTCGATGGAATACATGGCGCGCCTGTGGAGCGACAAGCTGCCTTTGATTATCACGCGGCCGTTCAACTACACCGGCGTGGGCCAGCACGAGAACTTCCTGCTGCCCAAGATCGTGTCGCACTTCCGCCGCCAGGCCAGCGACATCGAACTGGGCAACCTGCATGTGTGGCGCGACTTCTCCGACGTGCGCATGGTGGCGGCCTGCTACCGCGCGCTGCTGGCCAGTCCGGCCGCCGCGGCCGGCAAAGCCTTCAACATCTGCTCCGGCCAGGCTTATTCGCTGGGCGAAGTGCTGGACATGATGGGCGACATCGCCGGCTACCGCATCAATGTGCATGTCAATCCGGCCTTCGTGCGCGCCAATGAAGTGGCGCGCCTGGTGGGCGACAATCGCCGCCTGGCCTCGGTGGTGGGCGCGCTGGCGCCGCCGCCGCTGGACGACACCTTGCGCTGGATGTACCTGGCGTGAGCGCGCCGCGCATCGGCTTATCGACGACCACCACCGAACCTGCCCTGACCGGCGGGCGCATGGATGGGATCGGCGTCTATAGCCGGGCGCTGCTCGAGCATCTCCCCGCCGCCGGCTGCGCCGTGCAGCCGCTGTCGTTCCCGCCGCCCGGCGCCACGGGTGCCGCGCGCCTGTCCGTGGGCCGCGCGATGCCCCATTCCTTTGCCCGCTGCACCCTGCGCGACCTGCTGCTGCCGCGTGCGCGCCTGCGTGCGCCGGAACTGGACCTGTACCACGCCACCGACTACCGCATCGTGCGCATGGATTGCCCGGTGGTGGCCACGCTGCACGACGCGCTGCCGATCGCCCATCCCGAATGGTGCAGTCCGCGCCTGCGCGGCCTGAAGAACTGGCTGCAGGTGAAGGCGGCGCGCAAGGCCGACCACGTGATCGCGGTGTCGCACTACGCGGTGCGTGAACTGGTGGAGTGCTTCGGCGTCGACCCTGAGCGGATCTCGGTGGTGCACAACGGCGTGGACGCGGCCTGGTACGACGCGCCGCCGCTGGCCGACACCGAGGCCACGCTGGCGCGCTACGGCCTGCGTCCCGGCTACTTCCTGTTCGTCGGCACCCTGCAGCCGCGCAAGAACGTCGAGCGCCTGCTGGACGCCTATCTGCGCCTGCCGCCGGTGCTGCGTGCCAGCCGCCAGCTGGTGATCGTCGGCGCGCCCGGCTGGCGCAGCGAGGAGCTGGTGCGGCGCCTGGCCGACGCCGCCCGGCAGGGCGAGAACGTGGTCTGGCTCAGCCGCCTGACCGACCCGGCCGAACTGCGCCAGTTGTACGCCGGCAGCGGCGCCTTCGTGTTTCCTTCGCTGTACGAAGGCTTCGGCATTCCGATCGTGGAAGCCTTCGCCAGCGGCGTGCCGGTGATCGCCGCCAACACCACCTCGCTGCCCGAAGTGACCCGCGGCGCGGCGCTGGAGATCGACCCCCTGTCCGTGGACGAACTGGTGGCCGCCATGCTCAGCGTGGCGCGCGACGAAGCCGTGCGCACGCGCTGCATCGCCGCCGGCCGCCGCCGCGCGCTGGAACTGAGCTGGGCCGAAACGGCCCGCCGCACCAGCGCCGTGTATCATTCCGTCCTTTCACGCCGATAGCGCCCGCCGCTGTTGCCTGCCTATTGCCTGCTTATCGCCTGCTTATTCTGTCTGCCCCTATGCGCGTTCTCCATTTCTACAAGACCTACTATCCCGATTCCTGGGGCGGGATCGAACAAGTCATCCGCCAGCTGTGCGTGGGCACCGGCCATCTGGGCGTGACGAACGAGGTGCTGACCTTGACGCGCAATCCCGGCCCGTCCCAGATCGAGTTCGAAGGCCATACCGTGCACCGGGTCCAGCTTGACTTCGAGATCGCCTCGACCGGCTTCTCCTTCGCGGCGGTGCGCAAGCTGGCACGGCTGGCGCGCAAGGCCGACGTGATCCATTACCACTTCCCCTGGCCCTTCATGGACCTGGCCCACTTCATGGCGCGCATCGACAAGCCCAGCGTGGTGACCTACCACTCGGACATCGTGCGCCAGAAGAACCTGCTGCGCGTGTACACGCCGCTCAAGCGCCGCTTCCTGCGCAGCGTCGATACGATCGTGGCGACCTCGCCGAACTACCTGGCCTCGTCGCCGGTGCTGGGACGCTACCGCGGCAAGATCCGCACGATCACCTATGGCCTGGACAAGAGCATCTATCCGACCCCGTCCGCCGATACGCTGGCGCGCTGGCGCGCGTGCTGCGGCGAGCGCTTCTTCCTGTTCGTCGGCGTGCTGCGCTACTACAAGGGCTTGCACATCCTGCTCGATGCGATGGCCAAGCGCGATTACCCGGTGGTGATCGTGGGCGCCGGCCCGATCGAACAGGAACTCAAGGCCCATGCCGAGCGCCTGGGCCTGAGCCATGTGCTGTTCGTCGGCGCGCTGGAAGAGGAGGACAAGGTCGCGCTGCTGCAGCTGTGCTACGCGATGGTGTTCCCTTCGCACCTGCGCTCGGAAGCTTTCGGCATTTCGCTGCTGGAAGGGGCGATGTACGGCAAGCCGATGATTTCCAGCGAAATCGGCACCGGCACCACCTATATCAATATCGACCAGGAAACCGGTCTGGTGGTGCCGCCCGACGATCCGCAAGCTTTCGGCGAGGCGATGCGCGCCCTGTGGGAGCAGCCAGAGATGGCAGCGGCCATGGGCGAGCGCGCCGCGGCACGCTATTGGGAGTTGTTCACCGCCAAGAAAATGGCCGATCACTACGCCAGTTTGTACCAGGAACTGGTGGCGCGCCGTCGAGTTTGACCGCAATCGCGGCTTGTTTGATCTTGCGCAAACGGGATGTTTGCGCAAACGCTAAACTTGCGTTGAACTCCTGGCCCTGAGAGCGGTCGGGCAATGACCTCCTTGCAAAAGCACAGGAAGGCCTATTGTGCGGCGCAACGACGCCGGCAGGCGCGGGAGTTCACCAGTTACCGCGCAGCAGTTATTGAGCGAGCCGCAAGGCGTTTTTAGAACCCACGGCAAAGAGCCGGGGGCGACGGGGGCGCCGAGCCCCGCCGGGTCAGACCCCAGGGTTACGCCGTGGGTTTCAGGCGGCTGCAACGGCCCGCCAGCTATTTTCTTCATTCGGCGGCATCGCCATCCGTCTTCGCTAGCTCCGGTTCTTCAGCACCGCCGCCTGCTGTTCGGCCCAGCGCTCCTTGATCGCGCACAGCGCCGGCAACTGGGTCAGGAACAGGTCGACCAGATCGCCATCGAAATGCAGGCCGCGCTGCTGCTGCAGATACCCCACCGCCTGCTCCACCGGCCAGGCCGCCTTGTAGGGCCGCGCCGAGGTCAGCGCATCGAACACATCGGCAATGGCCACTATCCTGCCCACCAGCGGAATCTGCCGGCCCACCAGGCCGTTCGGGTAGCCGCTGCCGTCGAACTTCTCGTGATGGGTCATGGCCACGTCGTGCGCCATCTTCAGCATGCCCTGCGGATGGTGGCCGATGATGTCGCCGCCGATGCTGGCATGCGACTGCATGATCTTCCATTCATCCGCATCGAGCGGTCCCGGTTTCTTCAGGATGCGGTCGGGAATGCCGATCTTGCCCACGTCATGCATCGGGGCCGCGTGCAGCAGGTCGTCGGCTTCGGCCTCGCTCATGCCGCAGGCCAGTCCCAGCAGGCGCGAATAGTGGCTCATGCGTATCACATGCAGGCCGGTTTCATTGTCCTTGAACTCGGCCGCCAGCCCCAGGCGCTGGACGATTTCGAGCCGCGTTTGCTTGAGTTCCTCGATGCGCACCAGCGACAGGTGGTTGCGCACGCGGGCGCGCACGATGGGCGGACTGAGCGGCTTGGTGATGTAGTCGACCGCGCCGGCGTCGAAGCCGATCACCTCGTCGCAGGTCTCGCTCAGGGCGGTGACGAAGATCACCGGAATGGCGGCGGTCGCTTCCTCGGCCTTGAGCTGGCGGCACACCTCATAGCCGGTCATGCCCGGCATCATCACGTCGAGCAGGATCAGTTCCGGTTTTTCCTGGCGCGCCAGTTCCAGCGCGCGCATGCCATCCTTGGCGAACAGCAGGCGGTACTGGTCTTGCAGCACCTGGCGCAGCAGTTGCAGATTGCTGGCCTCGTCATCGACGGCGAGGATCAGCGGCAGTTTGGGGGGCAGGGGTGTCATGGCACTTCCGGAGCGAGGTGGGTTTGTAGTGTTTGCAGTGTGGCCAGCGCCAGCGGGAAATCGAAGTCGGCCAGCGCCTGCTGCAGCCTGGCCAGGGTGGCGTCATGGCCATGGCCCTGCAGCGTGGCGCCCAGCGCGGCCAGGGCGCCATCGTCGAAGGCGCCGCGCTGCAGCGCGGCGAGCATGGCCGCCGCGCCGGCGCGGGCCGCAGCCAGGTCCAGCGGCCTGGCCGGCGCCGCGGGGGCGGCGGACGCGGGCTGGCGTTCGGGCGAGGTGCGCCGGATCGCGCTCAGCGCGGCGGCCAGCGCGGTGGCGATGGTGGCGGCCAGCGTGTCGCGGCTGTCCCTGGCCTCGGCGTCCATGCCGGGGTGCAGGGTCTGCTGTTCAAAATGCAGCAGCAGGCCGGCCAGCTGCTCCAGGCCCAGATTGCTGGCCACGCCGCGCACCTTGTGGCTGTAGGCATGGGCTTGCACGATCTGGCCCTGGGCCAGCCAGGTGTTGAGGATGCGTCCGGCATCGGCGTAGTCGCTGGCGAAGCGGTCCAGCCCGGCCTGATAGGCGTCGCCATCGCCGCTCCAGCGCGTCAGGCCGGTCTTGCGGTTGAGTACGCGCTGGCGCGCCGAGGCGGTGGCGATATTGTCCTGCGGCGGCGCCACGGCCAGCCCCAGCACGCGCGCGATTTCCTGCGACAGCGCCGGCCAGTCGACCGGCTTGGAGGCGAAGCCGTCCATGCCGGCCGCCGTGCTGGCCTCGCGGTGGGCTTCCAGCACGCTGGCCGTCATCGCCACCACCGGCACCGGCTTGCGGCCGCCGGCCAGTTCGGCCGCGCGGATGGCCTGGGTCGCGGCCAGCCCATCCATCTGCGGCATTTGCACATCCATCAGGATCAGGTCGAAGCTGCCGCTGCCGGCCAGGCGCACGGCCTCGGCACCGTCGGCCGCGCATTGCAGCGTATGGCCGCGCTTGCTCAGCAGCAGGGCCAGCAGTTCCAAATTCTGCGGCACGTCGTCGGCCGCCAGGATATGCAGCGGCGGCAGCACCGCGGCGCTGCGCTCGCCCAGCAACTGGGGCGCGCTGCGGGCCGGCTGCAGCGGCAAGGTGACGTGGAAGGTGGTGCCTTCACCGGGCATGCTGGCGGCCCAGATGCGTCCGCCCATCAGGTCGACCAGCTGCTTGCTGATGGTGGTGCCCAGGCCGGTGCCGCCGAAGCGCCGCGTCATCGAGGCGTCGGCCTGGGTGAAGGGATCGAAGATGGCCTCGAGCCGCTCGGGCGCGATGCCGATGCCGGTGTCCTGCACGCTGATGTGCAGCTGCTGGCTGAGCGCGGTGGCGTGCAGGCTGACCTGGCCGGCGGCGGTGAACTTGATCGCGTTGTCGAGCAGATTGCTCAGCACCTGGCGCATGCGCAGCTCGTCGCCGTGCAGCCAGGCCGGCAGCGCCGGGTCGTAGCGGATATCGATGGCCAGGCCCTTGGCGCGCGCGCTGCCGCCGAAGGTCGAGGCCAGTTCGTCGATCAGGGCCAGCAGGCTGTAGTCGTCCGGCTCGAGCTCCATGGCGCCCTTGTCGAGCTTGGCCTTGTCGAGGATTTCGTTGAGCAGGCGCAGCAGCGCGCGGCTTTGCTTGCGCACCGTGTCGAGGTGGCGCCGCTGGTCGGCGTCGAGGTCGGAATCGAGCAGCACATCGGTAAAGCCCAGGATGGCGTTCATCGGCGTGCGGATCTCGTGGCTCATATTGGCCACGAAGCTGGCGCGCGCGGCGGCGGCCTGCTCGGCCTTCTCCTTGGCCTGGCGCAGTTCCGTTTCCATGTCGCGCCGTTCGCTGATGTCGAGGATGACGCCATCGATCCAGCCCAGTTCGCTGCCATCCTCGGCCGCGCTGACGGCGCCGTTTTCCCACATCCAGTGGGTGCTGCCGTCGGCATGCTGGAGCCGGTATTCGATCTGGTAGTGCAGCCGCGCCTGCACGCTGTGCTCGATGGCGGCCTGCACCCGCGCGCGGTCGCTGGGGATGATCAGGTCGGCCAGCTGGCGGCGGCGCTGCTCGCCGAGAAAATCGGCGGCCGGGTAGCCGGCCACCCGCTCGACGCCGTCGCTGATGAAGGCCAGCGGGTAGCCATAGGCGGTGCTGCTGCGGAAGGAGATGCCGGGAATATTGCCGATCAGCGAACGGAACTGCTGCTCGCTGTCGCGCAGCGCCTGCATGATGGCGCGCCGCTCGCTGATGTCGGTAATGAACAGCACGTACAGGTCGCGCTCGGCCAGGCGCGCATGGCCGATCGCGCGGCGGATCGGCAGGCTGCTGCCATCCTTGCGCCTGGCCCACACCTCGCTGCCCTGGCCGGTGATCGCCAGGTTGCCGGTGCGCAGGAAGTTGAGCAGGCCATCGTCCTCGGACTGCCTGGTGTTGGCCATCAAGAGGCGGATATTGAGGCCGACGATATCGTCGCGCGCCCAGCCGAAGATGCGTTCGGCCGAGGCATTGAATTCGTGGATCACGCCGGCGCCGTCAACCGTGATGACGCCATCGACGGTGGTGGTGAGCAGGGCGCGCATCCAGCTTTCGCTCTGGCTCAGCTGGATGAACAGCTGGCGGTAGCGCAGCAGGCCGTTGGCCGACAGGATCAGCACGGTGAAGGTGATGGTGATCAGCGACAGCGCCAGCGCCAGGAAGGTGCTGCCGGGGCCGGGCTGGCTGCCGGGCGGCAACTGGCCGACGAAGCGCGCCGCCGCCATGCCGGTGTAGTGCATGCCGGCGATCGCGCAGCCCATGACGGTGGCGCTGATCAGGCCCTTGGTTTGCGGCCCCACGTGCGGGCCCAGGCTGCGCACGCCGAAGCGTACCCACAGCGCCAGCGTGGCCAGCACCACCGCCACGACGATCGACAGGCCGAACATCCAGGGATCGTAGCGCAGCTCCAGGCTGGTGCGCATGGCGGCCATGCCGGTGTAGTGCATGGCGCCGATGCCGGCGCCCACCAGCACGCCGCCGATCAGCAGGGCCCAGGGTGTCAGGCGCGGGCGGCTCAGCAGCGACAGCGCCACCACCGAGGCGGCAAAGCTGGGCAGGATGGAGGCGATGGTGATGGCCGGGTCGTAGTCGACCGTGGTGCACAGATTGAAGGCCAGCATGCCGATGAAGTGCATGGCCCAGACCCCGCAGCCGAGCGCCAGGCTGCCGCTGCCCAGGGTGGCCGTGCGCAGGCCGCGGGTGGTGCTGGCATTGGCCTGGCCCACGGTTTGCAGGGCCATCCAGGAAGAGAAGATCGCCACCGCGATCGACAGCAGCACCAGGGGCGGCGTGTAGCTGCCGTAATTGAGCAGCGACGGATCGTCGGGCGCGGAAAAGGCCTGGAGCAAAGTCGCCAGATACATGTGGGGGCCTTGTGCAAGGGGCGGCTGACTGCGCCCGTGATTGTGCATTATTGCATTCGCGGTCGGCGATGGCAATTCGGGCGGGCCCGGCGGCGGCTAGCAGGACGCAAGTGTTGGAAACGGCGGACGAAAAAAAACGGCGCCTGGCGGATGGCTGGCGCCGCTGTATCTAGCTGGCCGGGTCCGCGCGGAGCGGACCGGCGGATAGGCTTAAGCCTGTGCCTTGCGTTTGCGCAGCAGGCCCAGTGCGCCCAGGCCCAGACCCATCATCAGGTAGGTGCTCGGTTCCGGCACCGCGCTCACGGACACGCTGTCGATGCCGATGAAGTTCGAGTTGTCGCCGGCCGGGCCGCCGTCGTCGACGAAGTAGCGGAATGCCAGCGCGCCATTGGTCGGGCCGCTCAGGCCGCCGATGGTGGCGGTGAACTTGGTCCAGCCCTCTGGATAGCCGAAGAGATCCTGATTCGGATTGATCGACAGCAATTGCTTCTGGAAGGTGCCCACGCTGTCGGCGCTGTGGCCCACGTCGGTGCCGCCCACGGTGCTGAAGCGCACTTCCAGGCGGTCGGGCCAGAACGAGGTATCGGTGGTGCGGGTGTAGAAGGTCAGCACGTCGCCATTGTTGTAGCTGTGGGTAGGCGTGATCAGCCAGGTGCTGATGGCCGCAACGTCGTCACCCGAATTGAAGTTGGCGGCGGCGTAGGAATTGGCGGCGCCTTCAAATGCGTTGAACACGGTGGGATTGCCCTGGAACCAGGACGTGGTGCCCAGCGGATCGCTGTTATTGACCTGGGTCCAATCGGCTGGGACGCCACCGTCAAAGTTTTCATTCCATGAAGCGGCCGAGGCGGTGGAGCACGCCAGGGTCAAGGTCAGTGCGGTAGCAAGTGCGGAAATCGTAGCACGTTTAAAAATTGCAGCCATCTGTACTCCTTTAGTTATCGACTTCAGGACACGGGCACGGCCGTAGCGCGCCAGTGTTGTGTGTGCCCGGCGGTGTGATACACCGTCAGGCGGTCATTGCAATCTCACAAAGTGAATAAAATTGCATGTAGAAACAATAACACAGGAAATTGACGAATATCACAAAATATTGTGCTTAATTTAATCATATCTTCAGAATATTTTTGTTATTTGCTTACAAGCACCGTGATCCCCGGCGAATTTTGCGCAGCTGGCAAACTGCCTAGCGGAACATGGTTTCCCAGCCGGCGGCGGGGATGATCAGGCTGGCCTGATCGATGTTTTTCTCTTTTTCGTTGAAGCTGGCGCAATACACTTTTCTGCCGAGAATGCCCGTATCTTCCGTGTTGGCGGCACGCAAGGTCTCGGTATTGTCGCGGATGGTGACCGCCTGGGCCGGATCGGCATAACACAGGCCGATGCCATTGATCGAGGGAATCAGGATGCGCATATACCAGGGGAAGATCACCACCCGCGCCGCCTGCGCCGCCTTGATGGTGCGCACCACGTCGGCGTATTTGATGTTGTCCGGCGGTAGTTTGGGTACCAGGAAAAAGTGGACCTGGAGCGCGCCCTTCTTCTGGTTGGTGACAAATTCCGCATTGTCGACCAGGGCTTCGCGGCTCATCGGCACGGTGATGAAGCCATCCGGGGAGATCTTCAGCTTTTCAAAAGTGTGTTCGCCGACCAGGGAAATGTCCAGTCCCGGCAGCGGCTCCTTCGACTTGGACGACAGCACGCGGATTTGCAATTGCACATGGTCTTCGCTGGCGCTGCGCACCTTGGACAGGAAGTCGTAGGCGGTCTTGTAGGGCAGGATGGCCGGATCGCGCACACCGGTGACCTGGATGCTTGGCACCGGCTCGGCCGGGATCGCCGGCGCTGCCGGGGCGGCATCCTGCGCTTGCGCCAGCAAGGGCAGGCACGCAAGCAGGCTACAGGTGAGTGAGCGAAGCAGGTGGGCGGCGGATCTCATGGGGACGGTGCTCCAGAAAGAAGGGGAAGGTTGTCAGACTGGACAGTGTGACAACAATCTCGCCTGCGCAGTAAGCCGTCGGCAAAAGCAGCGCCGGACGATACCGAAGGTGGCATCGCGCGAGACGCGCAGGCCGGGCCGCGCCCGGTCCGCGTGCCGGGTCCGGACCTTAGACCTTCATCGGCAGGATCACCATCTGCAAACCTTCCAGGTGCAGGCGCCGTTGCACCGCCAGCGCCGCCTGGTTGTGCAGCACGCGGGTGAGCCAGTTGTCCGACGAGAAGATCAGCTTGCTGGTGAAGAAGATCGCGTTGGGGAATTCCTCGCTGATCTTCTCACACAGGCGCGTGACTTCATCGACCGCGTCGGTGCCGAAGCCCAGATAGGACGAGGCCGCCATATTGTGGCTGTGGCAGAAGTCGACGAAGTATTCCAGCGTCTCGGCCGCGTCCTCGCGCATCTGTTCGAGCGCGCCCTCGCCGCCGTAGGCATGCGAATCGACCGTGCGCGCATTGACGAACAGGAAGTTCTTGAAGTGGGCCGGGAACATGCGCTGCACCCATAGCAGCGCATGCAGGCCGCCGCCGCGCGAGGTACCGACGATGAACACGGCGGTCTGGTTGTCCGGGTTCGGTTCGACCGGATCGGGATTCGGGCCGAAAGGCTGGCTGGCGAACACTTCATCGACCGAATGGATGGCCTGCTTGGTCTGGCGGTAGTGCTTGCGGATAAAGATGCACAGCAGCGCGATCGCGCCGATGATCACCGCCGTGGCCCAGCCGCCTTCGGCGAAGCGCTCCACCAGCAGGATCGCCAGGATGCCCGCGCAGATGACGAAGCCGACCGCCGACAGCAGCAGGCGGCGCAGCCAGTGCGTGCCCGGCTTGCGGTTGCGCGACCAGTACAGGCACAGGCCGAACAGGGAAATGGCGAAGGTCAGGAACACCGAAATCGAATACAGCACCACCAGCAGGGTCACGCTGCCGCCGGTCCAGAACAGGATCGCCAGCGCCGCCAGGCCCATCACGAGGATGCCGTTCTGGGTCACCAGCCGGGTCGACAGGTAGCGGAATTTGTGCGGCACCCAGGAGTCGGCCGCCATATTCGACAGCACCGACGGCCCGCCCAGGAAGCCGGTGTTGGCCGCCACGAACAGCAGGCCGGCCTCGAAGGCCAGCACGATCACCAGCAGGATCTGGTTCAGCACCGGGCCGCCCAGGCCCATGCTGGCGATGATGGTCTTGAAGGTCGACGCGTTCAGGGTTTCGCCCGGCATCGGCTTGGCGTCCCACAGCAGGTACAGCAGGATGATGCCGCCCGCCGTGAAGGCCAGCGACAGCGCCATGTACAGCATCGTCATCTTGCCGGTGCGCACGCGCGGCTCGGCCAGCAGATTGACGTTGTTCGACACCGCCTCCAGCCCCGTGTAGGTACCGCCACCCTGGGAATAGGCCAGCAGCAGCATGCCGGCCACGCCGATCCAGCCGATGTCGCCGGCCAGTTGCGAGGTATCGGCCAGGGTAGTCGGAATCAGGGCGGGCAGGTGGGACGCATGGGCGAAGATGCCATAGACGATCAGCACCAGATGGGTCGCGACGAAGCCGAGGAAGATCGGCAGCAGGATCTGGATCGCCTCCTTCAGGCCGCGCAGATTCATCACGATCAGGAGCCCGATGAAGAACACCTCGGCCCATAGCTTGTAGGGCTGGAAGCCCAGCGGCAGGAAGGACGCCAGCGCGTCGACCCCCGAGGCGATCGAAATGGCGATCGTCAGCACATAGTCGAGGATCAGCGCGCAGCCGGAGATCAGACCGAGATAGGGGCCGACCAGCTTGCTGGCGACGCGGTAGCCGCCGCCGCCGGTGGGAAACAGTTCGATCACCTGGTTATACGCCAGCGCGATGATGAACACGGTCGCGGCCGTGGCGATGGCCATGTACAGGCCCAGGTGGGTGTGGGCGCCCAGCGCCTTGAAGGTTTCTTCCGGCCCGTAGGCGGAGGAGGACAGGCCGTCGGCGCCGAGGCCGACCCAGGCGAGGAAGGCGACCAGGGCCATCGAGTGGCGCGTCTCGCTCTTCATGGGATCGAGTGGCTTGCCGAGAATGATTTCGCGGATTTTGGAATTATTCATGCGGGAGGTGGCGGAAAGTCCGGCCGGATCTGAGACAGCCCAGATGATACGCCGGTCGCAGCAATGCCGCCGTGATTGTTACTTTTTTCGCAATGATAAAAACTACAGAAGCAGGGTTGCCGGATAAGAGGAAATCAGTGATAATGCGGGTCGCGTTGCCGGGATGGCGGAATAGGTAGACGCACGGGACTCAAAATCCCGCGCCGCAAGGCGTGCCGGTTCGATTCCGGCTCCCGGCACCATGAATACGATTTACCCAACAGATGAACCCGCATGTCGCACAGGCATAGCGGGTTTTTTGTTGCCTGTTGCTAAATGCGTGCGTATTCTCTTCCATGGCTTGGCGTCACTTGAAAATCGGCCTGGGCACGCAACCCGGTCTTCGGGGATTCGCGCGAAGTGGCGTGAAGAGCCGCAGGAACTGGGGCAACAGCATGGCCAGTGCGGAGGTCTCGATCATATGCTTGAGCATGGCTTCTATGCTTGTTGCGAGGATATGATCTACAAATTCTTGCAACTCTGGGTCGTTCACGGTAAATGTAGAGTTGATTTCGTCCAGCCGGAATTTGGCCAACTCGGTATTTTTCTTCAATAGCATGTGCATGTGAATACATTGAAGAAGGGAAAGCGATTTGACGTGTTTCAAGTATCCGCTGAGAAATTCTAGTAACGCAAGGTAGCCAGGATGCTTGAGACCCAGATTTCTGGATATGAAATAGCGCGGAAGCTCGCAATCGCGCATGATGGTCCATCTGTCGCGGACGCCATCGCGTATCGTTGGTAGTCACATGAAATGCCACATGGCCATCGTGGCAAGGATATCAACACCGCTCAAAAATAATTCCCCCATTGTCTATTCCCTCTCAGACTTACCTTGAGTGTCTTGGGTTTCGTGGCTTTCCATCCCCGCAGAATGACTTTGTTCTTCAATTGATCTGTTTTCTCGGCCGGTCCCTCTGTCGAAATTTTCCCGTTTGTATTCCTAGGTCAGGGGGACGTATTCTTGTGAAAAATTCTATCGACGAAAGTTAGGCAAAAATCTCAGTAGGAGGTTCGCACGGCAATAGATGGTCAGGCAATTCAGTCCTATGCGTGGAGTTCCCTGGCACTTAATAGCGGAGTGTCGGGCAGCGATCTGATCAAGGATGGCTTTTTGCATCGGTGGCGGAAGCGGTGGCTTTACAGCGATCCGACACGACTTAACAGGCAGGGTGGTAGCGCTACACCGCCGCTTTTGATTACCTAGGGGAATGGTGTCTGGGTGGCCGCCAGCAGGGACGTCAGCTGTAAGCTGAGTAAGATCGCGTGCATATCATAACCCTAGTGACTGATACCAATGGGGGGGCAAGGCCTGCGACAATTTTGTGAGAAGCGTAAGTTCTCGCTTGATGGATATTTGGGGTACAAAGCTAATTTATGACATTTGGAAAAATGGACAGTTTCCTGTCCATTTTTCTTCTTTTCGCTTTAGCTGCGGGGCGACCGGCAGTGTTCGCACACATGCTCGAGCTTACCTTTACGGAAGCGCGTGTACGCGATCACATGCACCGGCTTAGGATAATGGCATGCCTTCATGGCCAGTCCCTTTCGTGGTGTGAAAGCCTCGACCAGGAACTTGACGCTTGCAAATCAGCGGAGTAGCGACTACACTTCCGCTGCTGTCCACAGCAAGCAATTCAAGAGAAAATCAGAGGCTATTTGATTTTCTTTTACCTAAACGCCTTTGGAATCCCCATTCCTTAGGCGTTTTTTATTTCGCGTTTCGCTCGCAATTTTTTAAGTCTACACGCTGCGGCTTGATATGAAACTCCGAATTCTTTTTGTAAATCGACAGCTGTTCTAAGTCCTTTAGATAAAATAATTTCAAGAGGCATCAGGATCTCAGCCGCGAATTGATCCGCTTGCCATTCTGAATTTTCAAATATTGGGAACTCATCCGATATTTCTCGATTGAATGTTCGGCTGTGCGCTAGTAATAGATGACCAAGTTCATGAAAAATCGTAAAACGTGCTCGCTCATCATTACGACAAATACCTGCATAAGTTGATTCAGAAATATAAATGAGACGTTTCTCTGGAATGCAGCTGGCTTCGGTTCCTTTCGGTAAGAAAGAGTCATCAACTACGTCGTAAGTTATTCCAAAGTTTTCGAGATTTTCAACGAATGCTTCGAGGTCAGTGCACTCTCCAGTTGGCATCAAAAGTTCACGAACATTTCTAGCATTGGCACGAATCTTTGCAACCGACAGTCCTTTGACTCTAAATCCAGCTTTGTAGCTACTTAATATCACTGATCACCTCGGCTTGCTGCTATTAAAAGCGCATGAAATTTTTTTTCAGTTTCCTCGTCGAAATCTTTGATACGTGCAAATCCTGCGATCAGCATTTGGTGCTGAGGCGATAATCCATCTAAACTAACCGATTTATTTGCGACTGCTGCCGTGGCTTCCAAATTTGGTGCATCAACCTTTAAATCATTGCGAACGTACAAAGCAATCTTTTCAACCCATTCATCTGAAATTTTCTTACGCCCGGTTTCAAGTCCGCTCAAGAAGGCAGCTGACACATTTAATGCCTTTGCCATATCACTCAGCTTCGTACCTGCTTGTAGACGGGCCATTCGGACTACCTTCCCAAATTCTGTGGTAGACATTTCATTGCTCCCTTGTTGTTGCTGAATTTACCATCTCAGGCAATACTTTAACTAATTTGGTTAATTTCTGCAACCATTTTTTGTGAGTTAACTCGATGGTCAGCGCCCAGAGATCAGTTGCCCGGCTGTATGAACGCAATATACTCCTGTTAGTTTATTTTTGCAACTAACTGTGATTTGGTCAAAAATAGCTCATCCATTGTCGCCTCCTTCGCAAGTGCAGCAAGTCATTTCCTGCCGCATGACGATAGTCTGAACTTTAGACGAACGCAGCGAGCGGCGATTGATGCTTGTAGGCGATGCCATGCTTTGAAGTGCAGTGAATGTGCAGTTGCCCGCGATCGTTAGCCGGTTCGGTTTAAGCTAAAAAGCGATGCCGTCGCTCTCCTGTCCCCATCAATAAAACTCAGGCCAACACCATTTTTTCCGATAACTTCAACGACGATACGGCCGGCAACAACAAGACCAGCTTCCTGCAGGGCTAGAGCGTGCCGCTGGGGACTATCGATGTGGAAGTCCCGGGCTGGTATCCCCAGGTATCGAACAGCGGGAATTTTGTCGACCAGGACGGTACCAGCTATGTCGGCGGCCTGTTCCTCAATTCCGTCGAATTGACCGCTAGCATCACCTATGAATTGCGCTTCGGCCTGGCAGGTAATCAGCGCAACTGGGGAGTCGACACGGTGATTGTCATCTTTGGCAGCATTTCCCAGATCTTCAACGTGCAGGACAACGAAGCCTTGACCACGCGCTCGCTGTTCTACAATTCGCTGCTGAATGGCTTTGCCGGCTTAAGTTTCCACAACCTGGGCGGTGACCTGTGCGGCACGCTGCTGGACAATGTGACGGTGTCTTTCGTACCTGAGCCGGGAACCTATGCGATGCTGCTGGTTGGTCTGGTTGGCTTGCGTGTCGTCACCCGTCGCCGTCGTCAAGGCTGAAAAAGCCTAATGTGCAAACTCGCATAAGGAACAGGTATAGCGGGTTTTTTACTGAATGGAGTGCAATTACGCAGAAAATTGTTTCAGCTTAAGATTGAAATGTACGCGCTGCGCGCGAAGGGCTGCCTGATTAATTTTATACATTTGGCTGTCAGATATTTTTTTGGGGCCGTCATGAGCATCTTCAAAATGTTCGCCCGTGATTGCTCGGCGCAAATTTGAAATTGCCTGAGTACACACACGCAAATCCGCGAGATTCAATACTGATCCGTGTAAAAGATTTGCCCGAGTTGCAATGTCTTGAAGAGAGAATTTAATGTTTTCACTCAACTCCGTATTTCGGGTATTGGTGTGGTACTCCTTGGCTTGAAGATACAGTTCGCGAATATCATTCACGAGCTCGTCTGTGACCTTCGCCACCAACTCGCGCCTGCCCTTGTCGATTTCACGTCGCACGGATAGCTTGTGTACAACAATCCAGCCGGCAAGAATTGCGGTAAACTGGAGCACCTGCTGCACAAATTCCATGATCTAGTCACTTATGCAGGCTTCTTCGCAGCATCCAGAATGTACTCAATGACTTCTTCCACCAAGGACGGGTCGTCGTCGGATTTGAAGTGGAGCAGGTTCAGTAGGCGCTCAGGTTCGATGTCAAGAGATCGTACAATGCCCCCGAATGCTTCTTCCAGGAACGCTGAACTGAAGCCCATTGTTCCATCAAGGTCGACCATAATCTCATTTCCTGCGCGGAGTTCAGGTTCTAGCAAAATCTCACGCAAGCCTTGTCCGCTTGCTTCCCCGTTGACCTTCCAGCGGCCCGATGGGAAGCAGGAAAAATCTTTCGCCACACTGATCGTCTTCATATTGACTCCTGCGGGATGAATTGATTTCTTTAGCGATGTCTCGCGTGTTCGGAGACTGTCGCACTTTGAAATAATAGTCCCAACTTTGGCAGAATGCAGCTTGCAACGGTATGAATTCGATCCTGCAGCTTGGGCATGCCTCCGATTGTAGGCAACGGGGGGCGTGACGCTTCGTGCAAGATCAAGCAGGCTGGCAGCCTGAAATCTGTGAGTCGCTGGATAAGCGAAGGCGGCGGCGCGGTTCAGGCAACCCTACTGAGTTCAAATACCGGCTGCTCTTTGCCCTCGGAGCGGATCGGCAAGCGGATTTCAAAACGGCAGCCCTGGCCATACACCGAATGCAGAGTCAAACTGCCTCCCAGCGTCACATGCACCAGCTGGTGCACCAGATACAGGCCCAGTCCTGAGCCACCACCGCCCAGGCGGGTCGTGAAGAAGGGTTCAAAGACGCGCCGCTGCACCTCGGGCGGAATGCCCGCGCCATCGTCGCGTACCGTAATGAGCACCAGCTCGCCGCAATAACTGGCCTCGATGTCGATCGCGATGCTGGCGCGCCCCTCCAGGCCGTGCAGCACCGCGTTGCTGACCAGGTTGACCAGCACCTGCTCCAGCGCGCCGGGGAAGCTGTCGAGCTCAAGACCGTCCGGCACCTTGGTGCGTACCGTCACCGGCTTGTTCTTGTACAGCGGTTCCAGCGCGAACAGCGTCGCTTGCACCAGCTTGTGCAGGCCGAAGCAATTGCGCCGCCCGCTGGCCTGATCGACCGCGATCAGTTTGAACGCTTCCACCAGTTCGGCCGCCCGCTGCAAATTGCGTGTCACGATGGCGCAGGCGAGTTCCGAGCCATCGAGGAAACCGGCCAACTGCGACTTGCGCAATTGCCCTTGCTGATGAATGTCGCGCAAGGTCTCGAGCTGGTTGCCCAGCGTGGTGCTGGCCAGCACGGCATTGCCTATCGGCGTGTTCAACTCGTGCGCGACACCGGCGACCAGGCCGCCCAGCGCGGCCACGGTCTGGTTCTGGATCAGTTCGTCCATGACCTGCTTGAGCTCGGCGCTGCGCACCACGATATCCTGTTCCAGCTGGGCATTCTCGCGCATCAGCTGGCGTAGCCGTTCGGCCGTCAGATGCAGCTTGGCCAAGGCGCCGACCGGCGCCGCCTGCTGCTGCTCCTGCTGCTGTTCGGGCAAGGAGCCGCTGGCCAGTTGCTGCAGCACTTCCTGCAAATGTTCCGGTGTGGTCCCCAACAGCATGACGGTGCGCAGGCGCACATGCATGACCATCAGCGCCGCCACCGCGAGCAGCATCGCCACCGCCAGCAGAAACACATATTGCGCCTGCCGCACCCGCGCCTCGGCGTGGGCCACTTCCTGCCGGGTGCGCAAGGCAACCATTTCGCCGCACTGGTCGATGGGTAGCATGATTTCGCGCTTGGCGAGATGATAGGCGGGGCCGAAGAGCAGGGCGCGCGCCTTGCTCAGATCCGCCGCCCGGTCCGGGCCTTGCTTCTCCATCAGCGCCATGGCATCCCCTTCCAGGGAGGTGAGCGCGGTGGAGCGGCGTTCCGCCGTGATGAGCTGAAACAATTCGCCCGGGGTAAAGCCGGCATCGATCATCAACTGGCGCAAGGCCACCGCCGCGCCGTCGGGCCGCGGCTTGGCATACCAGGCCGCGCCGGGCTGGCCGGCCAGGGGCAGCGAGGCTTCATCGGCCAGCACCAGGTCCCAGTACAGGCGCTCGTACTGAAGGGGGCGGGGCGCAGTGCCGTTACGGATCGCCAATACGTCCTGGAAGGCCCGCTGGTAGCGCCGGTCGCCCGTTTCGATATAGCTGCGGACCAGGCGGCTCAGGTCGTCGGAACTTTGCCTGAGTTCGTCCATCAACTGGCTGGAAACCTGCTGGCGCCGCACCGCCTCCATCATGTCCCGGTCGGCGCTGCGCATGGTATAAAACGCGCCCGCCACCGCCACACAGGCGACGGCAACAAACAGCGCCAGCACCAGCGTAAAGCTGTCGCGCGCGATCTGTCGGATCATGGCCGCACGCAGGGAAGAAATGTCCACACGCTTACTCCACAGAGTTTGATGTCCGCATCACTTGCGCCCAAGGATGGGCCTGGCAAGGAAAGTTGATTTCCCGGAAGCAAGCGCTGCCAGTCTGAAGAGTACCCTTTTATTCGGCGTCCCGCCATGTCTGGCACGTCAGAATTCCTCCCAGCCGTCGTTGCTGGACTGGGATGCCACAGCCGGCGCATGCTGGACGGAAGACAGTTGCTTGCGCGGCGGCGTCTTCGCGGCCACCGCCGGTACTGGGCGGCGCGCTGGCGCTGCCACTACCAGCGCAGGGGGCGCCAGGCGCCTGGCAGCGCTGTGGTCCGGAGCGAGCTTGAAGACGGCGACGGTATCGACCAGTTCCCTGGCCTGGATTTTCAGACTGCCGGCCGCCGCGGCCATTTGCTCGACCAGGGCGGCGTTTTGCTGGGTCACGGAATCCATGTCGTTGACCGCCTCACCCACTTGCGCGACGCCCTGGCTCTGCTCGGTGCTGGCGGCGCTGATCTCGCCCATGATGTCGGCCACCCGCTGGATGCCGGCGACGATCTCGGTCATCGTGCTGCCGGCGCTGTCGGCCAGGGCGCTACCCTGGTCGACCCGCTGCGCGCTGTCGGCGATCAGCTGCTTGATCTCCTTGGCCGCCTCGGCGCTGCGCCCGGCCAGGCTGCGTACCTCGCTCGCCACCACGGCAAAGCCGCGGCCCTGCTCTCCCGCCCGGGCCGCTTCCACCGCGGCATTCAAGGCCAGGATATTGGTCTGGAAGGCGATGCCGTCGATGACGCTGAGAATGTCGGCGATTTTTTTGCTCGACTGGCTGATTTGCTGCATGGTCTGCACCACCTGGGCCACCACTTCGCCGCCGGTGATGGCGATGTGCGATGCGCTCTGCGCCAGCTGATTGGCCTGGCGGGCATTGTCCGCGTTCTGCTTGACCGTCGAGTTGAGTTCCTCCATCGAGGCGGCGGTCTCTTCCAGCGAACTGGCTTGCGCCTCGGTGCGGGCGCTGAGGTCCAGATTACCCTGCGCGATCTCGCTCGACGCTGTCGAGACGGTGTCCGAACCGCTGCGCACCTTGCTCACGACGTTGACAAAATTGGCGTGCATGCCGCTCAAGGCTGCGAGCAATTTGGCCACCTCGGCCGGTCCCTGCACCGCGATATCGACCGACAGGTCGCCGGCCGCCATGGCATCGGACAACTGCACCGCGTCGCGCAGCGAACGGGCGATCTGCCGGTAGACATACCAGAGCGCCAGCGAAATGGTGAACAGCAGCAGCAGCGCCAGCCCGATCAGCACATAGAACCAGGTTTGCTTGCCGGCCTCGGCCTGATCGATTTCGTGTTGGGTGCGCTTGTCCAGCATCACCAGGAATTCATCGACCGGCTTCATGATCTTCGCCTTGTTGCGGTGGTAGGCGGCATCGTGCATCATGTCCCGCGCCTTTTCCAGGCTGGACTTGGTTTCCGCGCCGGCGCCGTCCTGCGCCGCCGGAGCGCGCTCCTTGACCAGGTTCATGGCGATGGTTTCTGTTTTGACGAGGTCGTTCGAGTTTTCACCGGCCTCTTTTAACTTGCCGAACTCGGCGTCGGTGAAGCCGGCCTGTTTCATCAGTTCGTTCAGGGCAATCGTGGCGCCCGTGCCCTTGCCGGGATCGATGTCGGCGGCGCGGAAATCCCAGTAGATCTTTTCGTATTCATTGGGGCGGGGTTTGTTGCCGTTGCGGATGGCGAGGATGTCCAGATATTGCTGCTCCCACTTCGCGTCGCCGGACACGACATAGGTGCGCGCCAGGCGCGTCAGGTCGTCCGAACTTTGACGCATTTCGTCGGCGAGCAGATAGGAGGCGTAGCGCGATTCGTTGGCCTTGGCGACCGCCGCGTTGGCGGCGCCCAATTGGCGGATGCCAATGCCCAGCATGGCAACCAGTGCCAGTACAATTGCCAGGGTGACCATGAACATCATTTTGATACTCGACGGCTTCATTTGGTACTCCTATCGGGCGTTATTTTGTTTCCGCATGGAATTTATAACTGAGACCCTACAGGAATGCAAGTAACTCGTCTTCGCATTTCATGTCAAAGAATTGTCATTTGATGACAGCCTGCCGGGCACGCTCAGAGCTTGCGGCCCCACGCCCCGAAGGCCATATCGCTGACATAAATCGAGTCGATACTGGCGCGCTCGGCATTGAGGCGCTGCTCCAGCGTGTCGATGCCGATATCGTCCGCGCTGGCCACGCCATGGCGGACGATGCGCGGCAGCATGGCGCGGATGATGCCGGCCAGCGGATAGTGGGACTGCTGGCCCTGGATGACGGCCTCGGCGCGGATCTGCTCGACCGCCAGCCCAGCCTGGCTCAGCACGGACGACAGCGCGAAGCCCATATGGATGTTGGCGCCCTCGCGGGCGACCGTTTGCCAGATCCAGGCATTGACCTGCTGATGCAGGGGCAGGGGCAGGACGGTGCCGGGCACCATCGTCGAATCGCTCTCCTGGAACACGGCAATGCCGCCGGGGCGCAGCGCGGCCACGCAGTCGCGCAGAGTTTCCACCGGGTCGGGCAGGTACATCAGCACGCGCCGGCCGACGACGGCGTCGAAGGGTTCCAGATCGGCATGCTTGCTCAGGTCGTATTCGACGAAGGAGACATTCGCCAGCCCCAGCGCGGCGGCCTTTTCGCGGGCGGCGGCCAGGGGAGCGGCCTCGCGGTCGATGCCGACCACCTGGCCGGTCTTGCGCACCATCGAGGCCAGCAGAAACGATACTTCGCCGCTGCCGCAACCGATGTCGAGTACACGCATGCCTTGCGTAATGCCGGCGTCGGCCAGCAGACGTTCCGTAAAACTGCTGACACCATGGGACATGGGAAGACTCCGTCAAGGTCGGGTACCTCAGAGCTTAACGTGTTCTCAAAAGCTTTGTCGATAGTTGCAGGAACTAGCATCCGGATAGCGGCGCCAGGCACGGCCCGAGCGGGGCCGCCGGAAATCCTTTTTTCGCCACAATATCAAGTAGTTAAGCCCTGTTATCAAGTTCCTCATAGCTGTTGCGCATGCTGTTTTTTTGTGCAGGCTGAGCGTCACAAAGCGGCCGATCCGCGTTATAGTCGGGGTTCAATGTATTGCCACGCGGCATCTCATTCGGATCACTGAGCGCGCATGCATTGGCGCCTTCCTTCAAGTGGAAGGTGTACCGTCCGGCAGCGCCCCACCATGCGCACCGGTACTGGCCAGCACGGCTGCCGCGCCTCGTCCATGCGCGCCGGCCTGCGCCGCGTTTTTCCCGCTCGCCGCCGGATCGTCATCATGTCTACTCTGTATAAATTTCAACTCGCGCTGAAGAACAACTATGTCCGTTTCGGCCTGGCCGCCTTGCTGGCGCTGGCCGTCGCGCTGTTCAACTGGCGCGGCGAAGTGGCGCAAGACCCCAGCCCGGTGCTGCGGTCCCAGGACATCTCGCAGATCACCGCCCTGGTGGGCCAGCGCCAGCGCCTGGCCTATCTGCTGGTGGCCGCGCCGCTGTCGGAGGCGCCGCGCTATATCTTCAAGTTCAAAGACGAGTCCGCTGTCCATGTGGTGAAAGTGCCCAGCACCTCCCACCTGAGCCTGGAGCGCGAAGTCTTGCTGCGCAATGCGCTGCCGTATGCGATTGCCAAGGATGACTTTCTGGCCAGCCACAAGGCGGTCATGGCCGAGGACGATGGCAGCGCCATGGCCGCCGCCGGGATTTTCCTGCGTGCCCATTTTGTCGATATGCTGCTGATCGGCCTGGTGCTGTATTTCTTCAAGTTCGGCATGCCCGGCGCGGGCGCCTCGGCCACCGTGCTGATGCCCGAGCAGCTGGGCGGCAGCATGGACGACCTGATCGGCATGGAAGACATCAAGCAGGAAGTGCTGCACCTGGAAGACATGATACGCAACCGCGGCCTCTACCGCGAACACGATATCGACCGCCCCTTCAATGTGATGCTGACGGGGCCGGCCGGCACCGGCAAGACCAAGCTGGCCGGTTATCTGGCCAAGCGCTTGAATATGCCGCTGATCCAGGCGTCGGCCTCGGCGCTGGAATCGGGTTTCATCGGCGGCGGCTCCAAGGCCCTGCAGGCGCTGCACCGCAAGGCTTGCGCCCGCGGCAATTGCATCATTTTCCTGGACGAGGCACAGACCCTGTTCGTGCCGCGCGGGCGCGGCGACAAGAAGTGGGAAGACGATACCGCCAACACCTTGCTCGGCCTGCTCGACGGCGTGCGCAGCGATCAGGGCGCCGGCGTGATCTGGGTGGTCGCCTCCAACTTCGACGATGCCTCTTCGCAGATGGACGAGGCGATGCTGCGCCGCTTCTCCGTCAAGATCAATTTCCGCCTGCCCAACAAGAGCGAGCGCCATCAGCTGCTGCATTCCTTCTTGGCGCGCAAGGCCGAGGGCTGCGTCGACTGGGCCCATCTGGACCTGAACCAGGTGGCCGAGATCACGGCCAACCTCAGCCCGGCGCTATTGCAGACCGTGGCCGAGCGCGCCAGCATGATCGCGATTCAGGAACATTGCACCATCAACACCGACCTGATGTTCCGCGCCTTCGAGCGTGCCACCATCGGCCTGACCGACCGCGCCACGACCGCCGAAAAACAGCGCCAGCGCGAGCGCATCGCCTTGCACGAGCTGGGCCACTTCTTCATGCAGATCGATCCCTGGTTGCGCCAGGGCATGTCGCTGGCCGAGGTCAAGGAAAAGTCGCCGCTACTCAAGATCAGCACCGAGTCGGTTTCCAAGCTGGGTGCGCTCGGCTATGTGCTGTCCGCTGGCGATGATGTGGCACTGCGCACGCTGGAGGAAATGGAGCGCGATGTGATCCAGCTATATGGTGGCGTGGCGGCGGAGGAATTGTTCTACGGCGCACGCGGCATTTCGGTGGGCAGCCAGAACGATATCGAAAAGGCGACCTCGCTGCTGGACCTGATGGTCAACCGCCTGTCGATGTATTCGCGCTCCAAGCTCGACTACCGCCAGTTCAAGGGCGAGGGCAGCGCCGAGCGCACGCTGAGCCAGGTGGAAGCGAAGGCGGATGAACTGTACAACTACACCCTGGGCGCGATCGCCGAGTATCGCGAGCCGATTGACTCGCTCAAGGATGTGCTGCTGGAGCATTATGTGCTGTCCAAGGATGCGATCTTCGACCTGCTGGCGGAACGCCAGACCAGCTTGCCGCGCAAGGCGCTCTTGCAGGTGGCGTGAAGGGGCGGGCGATCGCCGCCCTCAGTCGCTCAGATTGTGGCGCGCCAGGCAGACGGTAAACACGCAACCCTTGCCGGGGAAATCCTGCACGCTGAGCAGGCCCCCGTTGGCCGCGATGTTTTGCTGCGCGATCCGCAGGCCCAGGCCGGCGCCGGGCGCGGCCGTGCCGCTATGCGGACAGGGTTCAAGCAGTGTCAGTGCCAGGCCTGCTGGCAAGCCGCCGCAACGATCGAGCACATCAATGAAGATGCGCTCCCCGGCGGCATAGGCGCTCAGCGTCACGGTGGAATGGCGGTGCGTGAATTTGATGGCGTTTTGCAGCAGGTTGGCCACGCCCGACAGTAGCGTGGCGCGGTTGCCACTGATGGCCAGCCCGGCGTCGACCGCCGGCACGTCCAGCGTGCATTGCCTGGCCAGCGCGGAGACGCTGGCCCAGTCTTTTAGTTCCGCAATAAATTCGGCCAGCGAGAAGGTATTCGATACCCTGAGCGGATGGGCGTATTCGAGCACATCGCTGACGGCAAGTTCGATCAGGCCGGACACTTTCTGCAGGCTGCTTTCCAGGATCGAGCCGGCCGCGCCGCCCAGATTGAGGTTGACGCCCCGGGTGGCCGACAGGGCCATCGATGCCGTGCCCAGCAGGTCGTGCAATTCCTGCGCGAAACCGGCCATGCGTTGATTGACATTGCAGGCATGCAGATCGACGACCAACGCATTGCGTTGATGGCTGACCTCGGTGATGGCGGCGGCCATGGCATTGTCAAGGCAGCGCTTCAAGGTGCGCAGGGCGTCGCCTTCGATGGGCTGGTGGAACGCGCTTGCAAGGTCGGTAATGGAGGCGGACAGGTCGGCATAATCGTGCACCACCTGAGCGGCGGAAAATCCCATGTTCAGCAATTCCTTGCCGTGCAGCGCGGCCGAGACGCCGATGTCCGGGGCCGCGAGGGCGGTGCCGGATTCGCGGGCAAGTCCGCGGCGCTCCCCCTGGTCGGCCAGTTGCTCGACCCGCAGCGTGCGGATCAACTGTTCGAGGCACTTCGGTACCCCTCTGAGCAATTGCAGCTCGGTGGCCGAACGTCCGGGCCGGGCCGCTACTTTGAGGCGGCAACGGCCGGCCAGTTCATCGCGGTTATTGCTAAGAAAGTCGTACATCGTGGCCGAGCCTTCCGCCACAAATGCGGCATGGTCGACTGATGATCCGGGATGGCGTTCAGGCGATGCTGCAGGCTAACATGATGTGCGGAAACACTCGGTGCGCTAGCACGCTTTCCGTGGCCTCAGGTCGGCACCGAATGGCGCGGCAGGCTGATCGTAAAAATGCAGCCCAGACCAGATGCGGCCCCTGGTCTCCCTGTGTCGATGTGCGGCATGCGGCATGCGCTTGCGATGGCGTACACAGACGGCGGCGAGCGTGCGGCGCCGGATGAAAGCCAGTGTTTTTTTGACAGCATTCGGAGCTATGCGTGCTATGCTGATACCAGGCTCAGTGTGCCGAGACCGGCAGCTGCCCCGTCCTTCCCCTGTGTGCATCACCTTTGGCACTGCGCGCGCCGCATGCCTGCCAAAGCCATCTGCCCCTTGCAGGGCGAGGAACTCCTGTGATGCTTGCACTGCTTCCAGATTCTCATTGTCCGCACCTGTATGTGCGCTTGCGTACATTGGACCGGAAGCGCGGCGCGGGCCGTCCGGATTGCGTGCCTTCGCGTCCGCCTGATCTGGCCAGGAGCCCCTTGCGATGACTGCCGAAGACATGCCCCCGAGCATAGAGCGACGCGTACATACGCGCGCTCACCTGGTCGAGCGGCGTGCCGGTCACCAGAGTGGCGACCGTTTCATGGCCGAGCGCGAGCAGCAACTGGCGTTGCACGAGGAGTTGAGTCAAGAGCAGGCAATGCAGGCAGGACAGGAGCAACTGGTGTGCGATCGCGAGCAGGCCATGACGCAGATGGAGCAGGATCTGCAGCAGCGTCTGCTCTCGCTGCAGATGCGCGAAGAGCTGATACAGATCCGTGAAAAAGTCCTCGGCGAAACCGAGCATGTGCGGCTGACGCTGGAGCAGCATGTGCAAAGGCTCAGGCAAGCCAATGAGCAATTGGTGATTTCGGCCATCCAGGCGCAAATAATGAGCGAGCAGATCCACCACGCCAACGAGGTCATGGGCCATATGGCGCGCCACGATTTCCTGACCAATCTGCCCAACCGCATGCTGCTGATGGAGCGGCTGGAGGCGGGCATCAGCATGGCGGCGCGCCAGGGCGGCAAGCTGGCCGTGCTGTTCATCGACCTCGACCGCTTCAAGGTGATCAACGATTCGCTGGGCCATGCGATGGGCGACCTGGTGCTGCAGATGGTGGCGCAGCGCTTGCTAAGCGTGCTGCGCAACAGCGATACCGCCTGCCGCCAGGGTGGCGACGAGTTCGTGCTGCTGCTGCCCGACATCGAGGACGAGCATGATGTCAGCGAGGTCGGCGACAAGGTGTGCCAGACCATCGCGGCACCCTATGAATTGCCGGGCCAGCAAGTGCATATCGGCGTGACCATCGGCATCAGCGTCTATCCCGACGACGGCGACGACGCGGCCACGCTGATCCGCAACGCCGACGTGGCCATGTACGACGCCAAGCAGAGCGGGCGTGGCTGCTACCACTTCTACCGTCCGGAACTGAACCTGCGGGTGGTCGAACGCCAGCGCACCGAGACCGATCTGCACCATGCGCTTGAACATGGCGAATTTTTCCTGTGCTACCAGCCCAAGGTCAATCTGGACAGCGGGCGCATCATCGGCGCCGAGGCGCTGCTGCGCTGGGACCATCCGCGCATGGGCGTGCTGGCGCCGGCCCGCTTCATTCCGGTGGCCGAGAGTTGCGGGCTGATCGTGCCGATCGGCGACTGGGTGATGCGGGCGGCCTGCCAGCAGGCGCGGCGCTGGCGCGACGCCGGCCTGCAACCGGGCTCGATGGCGGTGAATATTTCGGCGCTGGAATTCCGCTGCGCCGATTTCATCCCCAATCTGCGCCGCATCCTCAGCACGACGGGACTGCCCGCCGCCTGCCTGGAGCTGGAAATCACCGAAGGCGTGCTGATGGAGGATGCCGAGGCCAGCGCGGCCATCCTGCACCAGCTCAAGAGCCTGGGCGTCTCGCTGGCGGTCGACGATTTCGGCACCGGCTACTCCAGCCTCAGCTATCTGAACCAGTTCCCCATCGATGTGCTGAAGATCGACCAATCCTTCGTGCGCGGCGTCGAAGCCGATCCCGGCAAGGGCGCCATCGTCGACGCCGTTATCGCCATGGGCGCCAGCCTGGGCCAGCGGGTGATCGCCGAAGGTGTGGAAAGCGAGGCGCAGCGCGGCTTCCTGCGCGCCCGCCATTGCGCCGAAGGGCAGGGCTATCTGTTCGGCCAGCCCCTGGCGCCGGACGATTTCGTCGCGCTGCTGGGCGGCAATCCGGGACCGGGCACGCCATGCTAGCGCGCGCAGCCAGCGGTATTTCACCGGCGCAGGGAAATAGCGTGTATCGTGGCAGCATATTATGACGATGTCAGTCATTCATCATTGCCTCAGTTTGCCCTACGCAATTGGCTGGTCCAATGCAACCGCAGTTCACCGAAGCCCGATCTTCCTTGTTCCCACCGGCTGGCGCAGCATTCTCCGCAGCATTTTTCTGGAAGCGCTAGACCATGTGGCACGCCCGCGATCATGAACAAGGAACTTGATATCAGCCTGTCCGGCCTGTCCGCCATGCCGCGCGACGATGTCGGCGGCAACCGGGGCAACCGGGGCGAGCTGGCCGAGCTGCATGGGGATGAGGTGGCCCGGCTCGGCGGCCTGATCGCCCAGTTGCTGCAGGATGTGGACGTGCTGCAGAAGCGCCAGAGCGGCATGCCCCAGCTGGAAAACCATGTGCTGCAATTGCGCGAAGCCAATGAAAACCTGGTGCGCGCCACCTTCGGCGCCCAGGATCTGCAGGCGGTGGCCGAAGCGGCCACGCGGCGCCAGACCGAATTCCTGTCGATGCTGGCACACGAGCTGCGCAATCCGCTGCAACCGATCGCGCTGGCCAACGATCTGCTGGGCAAACTGACGGGCAGCCATCCCGAACTGCCGCGGCTGCAGGGCATCATCGACCGCCAGGTGCAGCATCTGGCCCGGCTGGTCAACGACCTGCTCGATGCCTCGCGCGTGACCAGCGGCAAGCTGGTGCTGCAAAATGGCCCGGTCAGGCTGGCCGAGATGCTGGAGATCGCGATCGAAACCAGCCAGCCCAGTCTGGACCGGCGCCGCCAGACCGTCACCGTCGAGTTGCCCGAGCAGCCCATCGTCATCAAGGGCGACCTGGTGCGCCTGGCCCAGGTATTTACCAATCTGCTGATCAACGCCTCCAAATTTTCGCCCGAAGGCGAGCACATCTCCGTGCATGTCAGCACCCATGGACAGGCCGCGCGCATCCTGGTGCGCGACCATGGCATGGGCATCAGTGCGGCCATGCAACCCTTTATTTTCGATCTGTTCACCCAGGGCGAGCGTTCGATGGAGCGCGCCCAGGGCGGGCTGGGCATCGGCCTGTCGCTGGTGCGCAGCGTCGTGGAGCTGCATGGCGGCACGGTCGCGGTGAGCAGCGCCGGCGCCGGCTGCGGCAGCGAATTCGCGGTGCTGCTGCCGATGGAGTTCGAACGGGCCAGTCCGCCTGTGCCGGCCACGGTCAGCGCCCAGCCGGCGAAGTCCTGCAAGATCCTGCTGGTGGAAGACAATCCCGATGCCAACGAAACCCTGCGCCTGCTGCTGGTGCTGTCCGGGCACGAGGTCAAGGCTTGCTTCAACGGCGTCAGCGCGGCGGCCGAGGCACTGCTGTGCCAATACGATTTTGTGATCTCCGACATCGGCTTGCCGGGCATGGATGGCTATGAGCTGGTGCAGGAAATCCGCGCCCACGCATCCGGCCGGCTGCCGTATTTTATCGCCACCTCGGGCTATCAGCAGGACATCCAGCGCGCCCGTGCGATAGACTGCGGCTTTGACCATTATCTGGTCAAGCCGCTGGCCATCGATGTGCTGCTGGCGCTGATCGAACACCATGCGCACTAAGCCGACCCTTCTTCGGCAGGGCGGTCGCGGCGCGGCCTCGATCACGCCGCGCGCGCCCGCTTTGCACGCACTGAAAAATTAATCATGTCGAACCACGATGAAACGCGCCACCAGATGATCGAACGCACTGTGATGCTGCGGCCCGATCACGTCGTCGATGCCACCATAGGGCGCTGGGAACAGCTTGCCGCCGAACTGAGCGGCATTGTGGGCCAGGGCGGCTTCCAGACCTTGTACAGCCGCAGCGTCCACCTGGCCGCGCTGCGCTATCCCTGGTTGCTGCCCCCGGATCAACAAGGCTTTGCGCATCTGCGCAGCAGCCTGGAGGAGGCCTTGCCCGCCCTCGCCATCGAAGCAAGTATTGCCTTGCTCCATATTTTTACCGATACCCTGGCTTTGCTGATCGGTGAAGTGTTAACCACCAGCATACTGCGCTCGGCGTGGGGTGATGACATCGACATTGCTGGTAAGGAAATTCAATAATGAGTAATAAAGTGACCATCCGCCGCCTGCACACGGGCGTACCCGGCCTGGACGAGCTGCTTGGCGGCGGTATTCCGGAATACTCGTTCAATCTGCTGGCCGGCACCCCTGGCAGCGGCAAGACGACCATGGCCCACCAGATCATGTTCGCGCTGGCCGCGCCGGACCGGCGCGCCCTGTTCTTTACCGTGCTCGGCGAGCCGCCGCTGAAGATGCTGCGCTACCAGCAGCAGTTTTCCTTCTTCGACGCGGCCAAGATCAACCACTCGATCAAATTCGTCAACCTGGCCGCCGATCTGCTCAAGGGCAATTTCGACCAGGTGCTGGCGCGCATCGCCGAAGAGGTGCGCGACTTCGAGCCCAGCCTGGTGTTTGTCGATTCCTTCCGTTCCGTGGCCCAGTCGGCCAGTTCGATGGAGCAGGGCAGCGTCGGCCTGCAGCATTTCGTCCAGCAACTGGGCATGCAGATGACCAGCTGGCTGGCCACCACCTTCCTGATCGGCGAGTACCTGGCGCCGGAGGCCGAATCGAGCCCGGTGTTTACCGTGGCCGACGGCATCATCTGGATGTCGCAACTGGTGCACCGCGACGCGCTGGTGCGCAAGATCCAGGTGGTCAAGATGCGCGGCCAGCCGCAGAGCCTGGGCGTGCACACCTGCCGCATCGGCGACGATGGCGTGGAAATCTTCCCGCGCGCGGTGGTCAAGCCGATCAGCGTGGCCGAGGCGAACCAGCCGGACAATCTGCGCCTGTCGATGGGCGTGCCGGAACTGGACCAGATGCTGTGCGGCGGCGTGCCGGCCGGCTACTCGCTGCTGCTGGTGGGGCCGTCCGGCTCGGGCAAGACCATCCTGGCCACCGAATTCCTGGCCGAGGGCGTGCGCCAGGGCGAGGCGGGCGTGATCGCGGCCTTTGAAAAGAGTCCGAACCAGCTGCTCAGCTATCAGTTGAGCGAACTGGTCACCAGCGGCCTGGTCGGCGTCATCAATACCCGCACCCTCGATCTGTCGATCGACGAAGTGCTGCACGATATGGTGAAGATGATCGAAAGCACCAAGGCCAAGCGGGTGGTGATCGATTCCCTGTCCGGTTTCGAGCTGGCGCTGGCGTCGGTGTTCCGCGAAGACTTCCGCGAGTCGCTGTACCGCATGGTGGCGGTGCTGACCTCGATGGGCGTGACCGTGTTGATGACGGCCGAGCTGGAAGACCGCTACACCATGCTCAGCTTCAGCTCCTACGGCAACGCCTTCCTGGCCGACGCCATCATCATGCAGCGCTATGTGGAACTGGGCGGCCAGTTCCGCCGCGTGCTGTCGGTGGTGAAGGTGCGCGGTAGCGACCACAGCAAAGATATCCGCTTCTTCGACATCAACAATCAGGGCATTGTTATTGGCGAGCCCTTGAACCAGTACCAGGGCATTTTGTCGGGCTTCCCGACCCGGCTGCCGGGCTGAGTCTTGCGGATGCCGGACGAAGTGTGCATGGCCGGCGAGCCGCTGGCTGCAAACTAAAACCCACGGCAAAGAGCCGGGGTCTGACCCGCCGGGTCAGACCCCAGGGTTACGCCGTGGGTTCTAATGAATTCCCCGGCTCGTTGCCGTGGGTTCTAAAGCGTGCTGCGGCATGCATAAGCTAGATATCGTTACCCGTGCCCCGCCTTAGCGCTGCGTCCCTTGCTTAGAACCGGTGATTCAACGTCAGCCGCAACGAACGCGGTTCCACCGGATGGAAGTGCAGATCGGCGACGCCCTCGGCAGCTTCGCCTGCCAGGCGCGATGTGTAGAAGTAGTCGATATCGCTGGCCTGTTTGTCGAACAGATTGAATACGTCCAGCGTCAGGCTGGTGCGTGGGCTGAATTGGTAGCCAGCGCGCAAAGTGGCCAGCGTGGTCGAAGCTGAGCGCACGCTGTTGTCTTCGGTCAGCGGACGCGGGCCGAAATGGCGCAGTTCGAAGCCGCCATACCAGCGCCCCAGGTCGTTGACCGTGGCGCCGAAGGACAGCACCCGGTTCAGCGCGCCGGGGATGAAGTCGCCCTCCGGTCCGTGCTGCACATAGCGGGCACGCGAGACGGCCAGGTCCAGGTCGAACAGCAGCCATGGCGCGGCGGTGTAGTGGTTATTCCATTCGATGCCGCTGCGACGGCTGGCTCGGCTGGGTTCCGTTACGCCTGCGTCGCCAACGAACAGCAACTCCGAAGCGATGTTCAGGCGCCACAGCGCGAGCGAACTTTGCAGGCCGGGTATCAGCTCGCTGCGCATGCCGATCTCGGCGCCGCGTGTGGCCACCAAGGGCGTCACCGGCGCCGACGCCGTGCCGTCGGCCAGCCGGGTCTGGGTGGCGCCGCGCGCGTCGTTGCTGTGGAAGCCCTTGCCGTAGTTGAGGAAGTATTCGGTCTTGTTCCACGGCCCGACAATCAGCGACAGCTTGGGCGCGACGATATGGGCGCTGGCCTTGCCGCTGTTGCCGGCGATGCTGCTGTCCACATCGAAGCGGAAATCGTCGTAGCGCAGGCCGGCAATGCTGCGCAGCGCGGGCGACCATTGCGTGACGTTCTCGGCATACAGGCCGGCGCTGGTTTCGCGCAAGCGGTCTTCGCGGACGGTGCCGGTGGTGGCGCGCGCAATGGTGCTGTAGAGGCCGATTGGCGCGAGCTTGTCGTAGCGGGTCTGCACACCGATCTTGTTGCGCATGTCGAGGCCGCCCATGGTGACTATCCAGGTCTGGGCCGCGTTCAGTCCCGCCACGGTGCGGCGTTCGCTCTGGCGGAACTGGTCGCCTTGCTCGGGATAGTCGAGCCGGTAGCTGAAGTTGCTGAACAGGTTCAGTGTGGAGCGCAGCAGAAAGGCGTCCAGCGCGAACTGGCTGGCGGCGCTGCGCTTGTGCATGGCATATGCCAGGCTGTAGCGGTCGCTGTCGCCGCCGTCGCTGGCGTCGAGGCTGGCGTAGCGGCCGAGCTGGCCGGACTGCACGGCGCGCAGTGGAATCTGGTCGGTGGCGCTCCAGCTGTTGCGATAGGCCATGGCGGTGACGCTGTCGCCCTCGTCCTTGCCGCCGCGGCTGTAGCGCACCGTGGCACTGGCCTTGCGCACCCGCTCCGGCACGTCCCAGGGACCGTTGTTGCGGTTCAGTTCCAGTCCGTACAGCAGGGTGCCGCCGGCGGCGCCGAAGGAGTCGGCCAGCACGCCGCGCTGGTAGCCGAAGCTGCCCAGGGTGACGCTGGCCAGGCCTTGCTTGAGCTGGTCGGCCAGGCGGATGTGGGCCGCGCCGGCCGAGGCGAAGTCGCCCTCGTCGGCGAAGTAAGTGCCCTTTTTATAGTCGATGCGCTGCACCAGTTCGGGGATCAGGAAATTCAGGTCGGAATAGCCCTGGCCGTGCGCATGCGAGCGCATATTGATGGGCATGCCGTCGACGAAGGTGGCGAAGTCGCTACCATGGTCGAGGTTGAAGCCGCGCAGGAAGTACTGGTTGGCCTTGCCGTCGCCGCTGTGCTGGGTGACGATCATGCCGGGCACAAATTCGAGCAGCTCGCCGGTGCGCAGGGCGGGGCGGCTGGCGATCAGCTCGGCGCGGATGCTGCCTTCGCTGGCCGCGTCCGAGCTGCCGACTGCGTTGTTGTAGTGGCCGGTGATGGTCACGCTGGTCAAGGGCAGGGCCTCGTCGGCGCGGCTGGGCTGCGGGCCGGCGCAGGCCAGCGCCATGGCGATGGTGGAGAGAGTGTGACGCGACCGCATGGGAGACTCCTCGCAAGGCGATATTCGACTATGCCGTTTAGCAAAATTGCTTGTTTTATATGGCAGGCAAGGAATATACGGACGGGCGCTGGCGCTGGATTCAGCCAGCGGCAAAAAATGTGGGGTAGGTCTGCTGGCGTGGTGGCGTTGTATGAAAATAATTTGTGCGGATGTGGCGTTTTCGGCCCTAGAAAAATATGGCGTAAATGCTACGATGATGGGATCACCTGAAAAATCATGGTGACACGGGAAGCACGCGATTTCTCACAGTGTCGGAGGCGCGATCATGAAAACGATCATATTCAGCGCTCTGGCCGCCATCGCACTGATATGCCCGTCGATAGCCTATGCCGCATCCCCCACCCCGGTCGCGGCAGCGACGCCAGCCAGTGAAGGCAACCAGAACATCAAGCAGCAACGCGGTGGCAATTATGTGCTGTCGCCCAAGGAGTTTTCCAGTTACACCCAGCCGTATTTGCTGGAGACCGGCCATCTGGTCAAATTCAGCCAGCGCCTGCACCGCTTCTATGCGGCCCTGCATGGTGAGGATCAGGTCGAAATCTTTCCCGTGGCGAAAGGGGTGTTTGTCAGCCCCAACGGTGCGCGCATCGAATTCCGCGATCGTGGCGAATCGCTGGCCATCACCTATCTGGACCGCAAACCCAGCGATCCGGTGATCGTGGCCAGGCGCCAGGGCGTGCGCCACTAGCGCGGCGTCCGCCAGGCAGCTTGGTCGTCACCCGGCCCCATCCTGGGTCTGGCTTACTTGGGCGCGCTCCAGTGCTGGTATTTCTGCTCCAGGCGGCCCATGGTGCCGTCGCGCCGCATTTCGGCCACGGCGGCGTTCAGGCGGCTGACCAGCGCGTCCGGCACGCTGTTGTGGCAGGCCAAATACACTTTCACCCGATTAAATACCAGCAGTGGCTTGATCTGATCCGCGCCCTCGAACTGGGTGTAGGCAGGGCTGCCCATGCGGATGCCCACGGCCCACAGGTCGATGCGGTTGAGCAGCAGCTTTTGCGGATTGACCAGATCGTTGGTGGCGGGGTCGACATTGAAACCGCGCTTGCGCAGGAATTCATCGCGGGCGTCGCCGTTGTAGGTGCCGATGCGCAAGGGGCGGGCGTCTTCCAGCGTGCGCAGGGCCAGGTTGCGGTCGGGCCGTCCATAGAACACCCATTCCGCCTCATCGGTTGGGCCTACCCATTTGAACAGTTTGTCGCGCTCGGGCGTGCGCGAGGTGGAGTAGACGCAGGTATTGGGCAGGGTCAGCGCCATGGTGTAGGCGCGCTTCCAGGGCAGTAGCTCGATCTTGTAGGGGGTGTTGGTGCGCGCCATCATTTCGCGCACCTTGTCCGTTTCGCGGCCGGTGACGACATTCCCATCGAGCATGCTCGACGGCGGCGCGTGTTCGGCCGTGATGGAGAGTGTGGTAACGGTCTGTGCCGGTGCCGCGGCGGCGAACGAGGCCGTCAAGCAGAGGGCCAGGCCGGAAATGCGATATACCATAAGATCCCTGCTGGAAGACGGGGTATCGGAAGCCTGGGTTCGGGTCAAGCATAGCAGGATTGGGATTCATACGGCAAGCCAGCGGGCGAACTACGGCGCATCAGGGGGCGGTTAAGGGGGGAGGCCTCTGCAAGCCATCGGCCCTAATAAAACCCAAGGCGTAACCCTGGGGTCTGACCCGGCGGGTCAGACCCCGGCTCTTTGCCGTGGGTTTAAATGAATTCCCCGGCTCCTTGCCGTGGGCGTAAAAAAGCCGCCTGGAAAGGCGGCTTTGGCGGTACATCAGTCGGCGCGGCGATAGAGACGGAAGCGCTCGTCCCGGTCCGAGGCGCGGCGGCCTTCCCACAGCAGGGTCCACTGTTTGCCGCGGTGCTGGGCGGCGATTTCCCGGTCGTCGCGCACTTTGGTGCTGTCTTGCAGCAGCAGCACTTCGCAGCGGCCCCCATCGGTGCCGGTGAAGGGCAGTTTGCCGAAGTAGGCGAAGGAGGCGCGCTGGGCCGGACCGACATTGGTCTCGATGCAGCTGGTGCCGGCCGGTAGTTTTTCGGCGATCTGGCGTGCCACGGCGGCGTAGCTCTTGCTGTAGTTCATATCCGGCAGGAACAAGGTCATCAGCAGAATCCAGATCAGGATCAGGCCGCCCGAGGACAGCACCACGGCGCGCCACAGCACGGCGGGTTGGCGCGAGATGCGCCAGTGCACCAGCGCGATCCATCCGGCCGTGGCGGCGGCTGCCACCAGCAAGGCCAGCAGGCCCAGTTCCGGCTTGAAGCCCGGCACCAGTTTCAGCGCATTGCGCGCGGCCTGGGCCGGCCAGCCAGTCAGCTTGGCGATCCAGAATACCCAGATCACGGCCGCGCACAAGGTCAGCGCCATCACCGAGAACCAGTCGATGGCGTTGATGGCGCCGCGCTTCATCGTCAGCAGGCCGAAGGCGGCCATGATGGCCAGCGGTGGCAGCAGTACCAGCAGCTGGCCTTGTTCAGGATTCGGATGGAACAGGGCCAGTAGCGCGCCCATCGATACGAAGGTGACCGGCATCACGATGTGCAGCACATGGTGCTGGCGGCGCCAGGCGTACACGGCCCAGCTGGCAAACGGCCAGGCCGGCCAGAAGAACCACAGACCCACGCGCAGGAAGAAGCGCAGCGACAGCAGCGTCGGCAGGGCGAATTGCAGGCTGTTCCAGGCCAGCCAGCCCGGCAGCGGCGACTGGCCCGGCGCCAGCAGCAGATGGGCCGGCAGCAGCCACAGCGCGGCGATGGCTGCGGCCACCAGTACCGAGACGGCCAGGTCGCGCAGGGCGCGTGCGGCCGGCAGGGCCAGGAAGCGGGTGCAGACGAACAGGGCCAGCGTCAGCGCGGCCGGTACCACATAGCCGCGCGTGAGCGTCATCAGGCCCAGCGCCAGCCCGGTCAGGGCGGCATTGCGCAAGGTCGATAGTTCGATATAGCGGATCGCGCGGTAGACCAGGAAGGCGGTCAGCGCCACTTGCAGCCCTTCGGCGGTCGATTCGTGGCTGTGCAGCAGCAGGCCCAGGCTGCCCAGATAGATCAGGACGGCGGCGTCGGCCAGGGTGCGGCCGAAGTCGTCCGGCTCGGGCTGGCCGCCGAAGGCTAGCCGCAAGGGCTGGGCGTCGGGCCGGCGGCCCAGATTGAAGGTGGCGTACCAGACCGACAGCGCGCCCAGCAGGAATACCGCGACGGTGGCGATGCGGGCGCCGGCGATGTCGCCCAGCAGCCAGCCGAACAGCTTGATGCCGATGGCGCCCAGCCAGTAGGCCAGCGGGCCTTCGTCGGGCATGGCCAGGCCGGCGATATTGGGCAGCAGCCAGTCTTGCCAGCCGCCTTGCGCCATGGTCCACATGATGCCGAAGCTGGCGGCGTCGTCGTTTTTCCAGGGATCACGGCCAATCAGGCCGGGGAGAATATAGAGCAAACCCAGCACGAACAGGGCCCAGCGTGGCAACGCGAGCACGGCGGCGGCAGGAAGACGGACTGGCTTCATTGATCAGTAAGCGAATGGCAAATAAGAGGTAGACGGCAGTATGCAGGAAAACGGCGTAGCGGCAAAAAAAAAGCAGCCATTGGCTGCTTTTTTTGCGTAGCGGCAAAAATTAGCCTGCTGCGATCGCGGTTTTGGAACCAACGGTACCAAACTTTTGACGGAATTTTTCGACGCGGCCAGCGGTGTCGACGATTTTGTGCTTGCCGGTGTAGAACGGGTGCGATTCAGCCGACACCTCGATCTTGACCAACGGGTATTCTTTACCGTTGTGCTCGATTTTTTCGCGGGTCTGGATGGTCGAACGGGTAACGAATTTGAAGTCGCACGACAGGTCGTGGAAGACAACTTCGCGGTAATCTGGATGGATTTCTGGTTTCATGTTGAAGCCTCGGTATGGGTTGGTAGCCAAACAGCACTTCGTCGGTCCTTACTGCTTCTTGACCCGATTGCCGCTCACTTGCCAGTGGTTAAAATAGTGCAACCGCCGATTATACAGCGGGAATGTGACAGTGGCAACCAGATGCTTGCGCATGTGGTTGCCACTTTGGCATGATGCTGGCTCAATTAAAACCCAGGGCGTAACCCTGGGGTCTGACCCGCCGGGTCAGACCCCGGCTCTTTGCCGTGGGTTCTAATGAATTCCCCGGCTCTTTGCCGTGGGTTTTAATTGTGCCGCCGGCGCCTTAACCGCCTCTACGCATCATGTCGAAGAACTCACCATTGTTCTTGGTGGCCTTCATCTTGTCCAGAATGAACTCCATCGCCTCGATCTCGTCCATCGAGTACAGCAATTTGCGCAGGATCCAGATTTTTTGCAGCTGGTCGGGCTTGATCAGCAGTTCTTCGCGGCGGGTTCCCGATTTGTTCAGGTTGATCGCCGGGTAGACGCGCTTCTCGGCCAGGCGGCGCTCCAGGTGCACCTCCATATTGCCGGTACCCTTGAATTCTTCGTAGATCACATCATCCATGCGCGAACCGGTTTCGATCAGGGCGGTGGCGATGATGGTCAGCGAGCCGCCTTCTTCGATGTTACGGGCGGCGCCGAAGAAGCGCTTCGGACGCTGCAGCGCGTTGGCATCGACACCACCGGTCAATACCTTGCCGGAGGCAGGGATCACGGTGTTGTAGGCACGGGCCAGACGGGTGATCGAGTCGAGCAGGATGACCACGTCTTTTTTCATTTCGACCAGGCGCTTGGCTTTTTCCAGCACCATCTCGGCGACCTGCACGTGGCGGGTGGCCGGTTCGTCGAAGGTCGAGGCGACCACTTCGCCGCGCACGGAGCGCTGCATCTCGGTCACTTCCTCTGGACGTTCGTCGATCAGCAGCACGATCAGGGTGACGTCCGGGTGGTTGGCGGTGATAGCGTGCGCGATGTGCTGCAGCATCACCGATTTACCGGATTTTGGCGAAGCCACCAGCAGGCCGCGCTGGCCCTTGCCGATCGGCGAAATCAGGTCGACGATACGGCCGGTGATGTTTTCCTGGCCGTTCATTTCACGTTCCAGGCGCAGCGGCTCGTTCGGGTGCAGCGGCGTCAGGTTCTCAAACAGGATGCGGTGTTTCGAGGCTTCCGGCGATTCGCCGTTGACCTTGTCTACCTTGACCAGGGCGAAATAGCGCTCGCCGTCTTTTGGCGTGCGTACTTCACCTTCGATCGAATCGCCGGTGTGCAGGTTGAAACGGCGGATCTGCGACGGCGAGATGTAGATGTCGTCGGTCGATGCCATATAGCTGGCGTCGGGCGAGCGCAGGAAGCCGAAGCCGTCCGGCAGCACTTCGAGGGCGCCGTCGCCGAAAATCTGTTCACCGGATTTCGCGCGCTTTTTCAGGATCGCAAACATCAGTTCCTGTTTGCGCAGACGCGCCGCGTTGTCGATATCAAGACCGATTGCCATCTCCAGCAGTGCCGAGACGTGTAAGGCCTTTAATTCAGATAGATGCATGTGTTGAGTGTCCCGTGACGGGAAATAAAGGTAGGGGAGGGAACTGCGTGGTGTTAAATAATGGGAAGCGGAAAGCTTCCCTGCCGATCAGACGGTGCTGCGGGCGCAGCGCCGTCTTGTAGCTTGCTTAAATATTGCTATCGATGAAAGAGGTCAGCTGACCTTTTGCCATCGCGCCAACTTTTTGCGCCGCCGCGACACCGTTCTTGAACAGGATCAGGGTCGGAATGCCGCGGATGCCGAATTTACCCGGCACGGCCTGGTTGGCGTCCACATCCATCTTGGCGATCAGGATCTTGCCGTCGTATTCCTTGGCCACTTCTTCCAGGATAGGGGCGATGCTTTTGCAAGGACCGCACCACTCGGCCCAGAAGTCGACCAGCACAGGGCGGTCGGACTTGAGCACGTCGGTTTCGAAGGAAGCATCGGTAATGTGTTTGATATTTTCGCTCATGTTTTCCTCAGATGAGGGTCTAGTGTGGGATCAATAACGCCTGGGGATCGTACCATTCTTGTCTGCAATCGCCATCAACGTTGCCGGACTACAGGCAGCAGATGGGGGCTTTGTGCGTCAATTCAATGTTTTTGGAAGGGATGGCAAGAAGATAGGCAGGCGGGGATGGCTGAAATAATAACCCATTTTTGAAATATGTGGGCCTTTTGTATAAATCGTTCTCGCCGCCGCTGCAACATGGATCAAATGACCATCCGTTTTCCGGCCGCGGTTCAGACCGGTCTGGGGCTGGCGGCGCGCTCGAGCAGGCTGCCCAGGGCCGGCCGGCTCAGGGGTTTGGGCAGGGCGTCGAGCACCGCCAGGCCATGGGCCAGCGCCAGCCGCTCGGCCGCCTTCAGCACGCCGCTGTCGACGCCCGACAACAGCACCACGCTGCCGCGGTAGGATTCCTCGGCCGCCTCGCGCAGGAACTCGATGCCGTCCATGTCCGGCATCGACAGGTCGCAGATCAGCAGCTGCGGCGCGTGCGCGCGCAGCATGGCCAGCGCGCTCTGGCCGTCGGCCGCGCAATCGACCTGGTAGGGGCCGAAGCCCTCGATCATGTCGGCCAGCAGCGACAGCATGAAGGCGTCGTCGTCGAGCACCAGCACCCGCAGCGGCGATGGATGGTTGCCGGCGTCGTTCATGGAGATTCCCGGTGGCGCATGTGCATATCAGTCGTCGTTGGCAAAAGTGGTGTTGGTCATAATCTGTTCGGTCACCTGTTCCAGCAAGGGCCACAGGCGTTCGAGCAGCGCGCGGGCACGCCGCACTTCGTCGGCCGGCTCGCCCTCGGCCAGCTGTTCCAGCGCCAGGCACAGTTCGGCCATGCCGAGCGCACCGACGGTGCGCGCCGAGGACTTGATCCGGTGTCCCAGATCGCGCACGGTCTGCACCTCGCCGCGCAGCAGCGCCGCTTCCATGTCGGCCAGGCCTTCCTGGGTGGTCTGCAGGAACTTGAAGGCGAATTTGCGTACCTTGTGGGGATGATACCCTAACAGCTTGGCCAGGATCGCCAGGTCGATCACGGCCGGGTCGCCGCCCAGCGTGGTCTTGAACACCGGCGCGGCGCGCGGCGCCGGCGCGGCTTCGGCGGCCGGGTCGCGTTCGGGCAGCCAGTTGGCGATGGTCTGGTACATCAGGGCCGGCTGGATCGGCTTGGAAATGAAGTCGTCCATGCCCGCGTCGATGCAGCGCACCCGGTCCTCGCTGGTGGCGGTGGCCGTCATGGCCAGCACGCGCAGGCCGGCCAGGCGCGGATCGGCGCGGATGCGCCGGGTCGCCTCGAGCCCGTCCATCAGCGGCATCTGCACGTCCATCAGCACGCAGTCGAAGGCGGTCTGGCGCAGCAGCTCGAGCGCTTCGGCGCCGTTATTGGCCAGGCACACCGAGGCGCCCATTTCCTCCAGCATTTCCAGCGCGATCTGCTGGTTGAAGGTATTGTCCTCCACCAGCAGGATGCGCGCGTGCTTGAGCGCGGCCATGACGGCGGCCGTGCGCGCCGTGGCCAGCATCTCGGCGGCGGCGTCGTTGACCTGGTTGATCAGGGTCGGCACGGTATTGGTGGAGATGCCCAGGCGCGCGGTGAACCAGAAGGTGCTGCCTTCGCCGGAGACGCTGCGCACGCCGACGTCGCCGCCCATCAGCTGGGCCAGCTGCTTGCAGATCGCCAGTCCCAGGCCGGTGCCGCCGTATTCGCGGGTGGTGGAGGTATCGGCCTGCTGGAAGGACTGGAACAGCTTGTCCATCTCGCCCTCGGTCAGGCCGATGCCGTGGTCGCTCACCTCGAAGCGCAGCAGGCAGCCATGCTCGTCGCCCACCACCTGGCGCACGCGGATCTCGATCTCGCCTTTTTCGCTGAACTTGATGGCGTTGTTGGTGTAGTTGATCAGCACCTGGCCCAGGCGCAGCGGGTCGCCGCGCAGCACCTCGGGCAGGCCCGGCTCCAGTTCGAACACCAGTGCCAGTTCGCGGCTGGCCGCCTTCGGCGCGACCACCGTGGTCAGGGTCTGCATCACGTGTTCGAGCGAGAAGTCGACGTGCTCGATCTCCAGCTTGCCCGCCTCGATCTTGGAGATGTCGAGGATGTCGTCGATGATGCCGAGCAGGTGCTCGCCGGCGAAGCGGATCTTTTCAAGGTAGTCGCGCTGGCGCGGATCGAGGTCGGTCTTCAGCGCCAGGTAGGCCATGCCGATCACCCCGTTCATCGGGGTGCGGATCTCGTGGCTCATATTGGCCAGGAACTGGCCCTTGGCCTGGCTTGCTTCCTCGGCCAGCAGCTTGGCCTGGCCCAGCTGCTCGGTGCGCTGGGCCACGCGCTCTTCCAGGTGTTCGTTCAGTTCGCGCAGCGCCTGCTCGGCGTGCTTGTTGTCGGTGATGTCGACGGCCATGCCGATCAGGTAGGCCGGCTTGCCAAGCTCATCGAACACCGGCTTCTTGAACATCAGCATATGGCGCTGCTGCTTCAGGCTGCGGCTCCAGATGGTCTGCTCGTAGTTCATCAGCACGCCGCCGGCGAACGCGGCCTGGTCCTGGCTGTGGAAATGGGCCTTCTGCTCCGGCGTGAGCAGGCGGAAGTCGTCGCCCCCTTCGAGGTCGTTCAGGGTAAAGCCGAACTGCTGTTCGCAGGCGCTGTTCATCAGCACGAAGCGCCCGGCGCTGTCCTTGATGAACAGGCCCATCGGCATCATCTGGATGATTTCCTGCAGCCGCTGCTCGCCCTGGCGCAGCGCGTCGGCGTTGTGCTTGCGTTCGGTGATATCGGTCAGGCTGGCCACCACCAGCGTGACCTTGTCCTGCTCGTCGCGGATAGGTTCGGCGTTGACCGACAACCAGGTCAGGCTGTCGTCGGGCTGGCGCACGCCCATCACCACTTCGCGCACCGGCTGGCCGCTCGCCAGCGCCAGCGCCACCGGGTGGCTGGCCGGATCGACCGCGCCGCCGTCCTCGTGGATGCCGTGCCACAGGCGCGCGCCGGCCGCGTTGGACAGCATGCGCACGGCGGCGGCATTGCTTTCCAGGATAAGGCCGTCGGCGTTGAGCACCACCAGGCCGTTGGTGACGGCATTGAATACCGAGGCCATGCGCTGGCTGGAATTGCGCAGCGCGATCTCGGCCAGGCGCCGCCCGGTGATGTCGGTGATCATCGCCAGCGTGCCGGCATAGGCGCCGTTGTCGGCGTTGATGACGGTGGTCGAGAGCAGGCCCCACAGCGAGGAGCGGTCCTGGCGGAAGAAGTGCACATCGCTCTGCTCGGCCAGGCCGGAGGCGCGCCGCTGCAGGTGCTCGCGCAGCAGGGCGCGGCCCTCGTCGTCCATGAAGTCGCCCATGGTGCGGCCCATGATCTGGTCAACCGGGTAGCCCAGCATGCGCGCCATGGTGGGGTTGACGAAGGTGGTCTTGTCGGCGCCGTCGCTCATCCAGATGCCCTCGGCGGCGGTCTGGACGATCAGGCGATAGCGCTCCGAGCTGGCGTGCAGCGCTTCCTCGGCGCGCTTGCGCTGGGTCATGTCGCGCAGCGCCATCACGCCCAGGTCCTGGCCGGCCAGGTGCAGCGGGGTCAGGTGCACCATGGCCGGGAAGCTGCTGGCGTCGCTGCGCTGGGCCGTCAAGACCCGGCCCGGCAGGTTGGGGCGCACGAACAGTTCGCGCCCGCGGCCGTTGCTGCGCATCGCGTCCGGCACCAGCTGGTCGAGCGACAGGCCGGGCAGGGCGCCGTCCGGATAGCCGAAGCAGCGCGAGCAGGCGTGGTTGGCATAGCGTACCAGGCCGTTCGGGGCGGCCACCAGCATCGCGCCGGGCGAGGCGTTGAGCATGGTGATGATGCGCTGCTCCTCGGCGGCGGCGCGCTCGCTGATGTCGATGATGGTGCCGCTCGAGCGCAGCGGCCGGCCCTGGGCGTCGCGCTCGATCACCATGCCGCGCCCCATCAGCCAGCGCCAGCTGCCGTCCTTGCAGCGCATCCGGTATTCGGTGGAAAACGCGGTCTGGCCGAAGCTGACATTGATATAGGCCAGGATTTCCTGGCGCATGCGCGGCTGGTCGTCCGGGTGCACATGGTCGATCCACTGCTCGGCCAGCGGGGCGAATTCGCCCTCGGCATAGCCCAGCAGTTCGCAGTAGCGCGCCGAGAAGGTCATGCGCTTGATTTGCGGCTGCCAGTCCCACACGCCGGCGCCGGCGCCGTGCACGGCCAGGCTGGCCAGGTGCTCGGCGCTGTCCATGCGTGCCTCGGCCGTTTGCAGCTTGCGCGCCAGGCGGCGCAGGCGCCAGACCGCCACCGCCAGCATCAGCAGCACGCCCAGGCCGATGGCGCCGTAGCGCAGCAGCGGCTGCGGGGCGCTGGGCTGGTAGAGGAAGCCGTCGAGCGAGAAATCGGCCGGCAGCATGCCCATTTCGATATAGGTCTGGGCGATCGCGCGCCAGCGTTCCGGGTTGCTGTAGCCCAGTTCGATCAAACCCTGCTCCAGCAGCGGCGCCATCTGCTGGGCCTCGAACATCAGGTGTTCGCGGCTGTGGCGCTGCGGATAGCGCGCGCGGATCAGGTCGGCGATCTCGCCCTGGTGGCTCATCGCATACTGCCAGCCGCGCAGCGTCGCCTGGCGCAGGGCGCGCGCGCGCGCCGGGTGCTCGCGCAGCTCGCTCTCGGTGGTAAACAGGTTGTCGCCGTAAAAATCGATGCCGGCCGAGCGCGGCGAGATCAGGTCGTAACCGACCGTGCTGTGCTTGAGCAGGAAGGGTTCCTGGGTGCTGTAGGCGGCATAGGCATCGACCTGGCCTTCGAGCAGATCGTCCAGGCGGTAGCTGTGCGGCACCACGAACAGGCTGTCGAGGCGGATGTTCTGCTTCTTGAAATAGGCGGTCAGCTCATGGTTGTTCGGCGCGAGCATCACGCGGCTGCCGGCCCAGGGGCGCGGCTTGCCGTCCGGGCCATGGCGCACCAGCAGGGCCGAAGGGGAATGCTGGAAGATCGAGGCCAGCACCACCACCGGCTGGCCCAGGCCGCGATTGAGCAGCAGGGCGCTGCTGCCGACGCCGTACTGGGCGCGCCCGTCGATCACCTGCTGCACCGGATCCCGGCCGGGCTGGGATTCGATCAGGGTCACGTCGAGGCCGGCGTCGCGGTAGAAGCCCTTGTCCTGGGCCGCGTAATAGCCGGCAAACTGGAACTGGTGCAGCCATTGCAGCTGTACCGAGACTTTTTCGGCCGCCTGGCCCACCCCGCCGGCCATCCAGGCCGCCAAAACCAGCAGGCAGCGCGCCGCCACCGGCCGGTGCAGGGTGAATCGAAACGCAGGACGGTGCAGCAAGAGCATCCCTTTCAACATCGTAGTGGAAGGCGCCCTGGCGCGGCAGGGGGCGATATCCGAATCACTATAGCATCGAAAATTTGCCTGTAGTGTTTACTTTTGGCCACCTAAATGGACTGCGCCGCAAGAATGAAAAAACCCCGGAAAATGGCATGTTTGCGGGGCCGGCGGTGACAAACCGTGAGAATTGGCGGGGCGAAAACGTGCTAGGCCGCCGGACCTCAGGCGAAGCTGCCGGCGAACTGGTAGCGGTGCCCCGGATGCCACATGGTGGCGATCGAGGCTACCTGCCCATTCGAGCGGGTCTGGCGTTTCAGCACCAGGCAGGGCTGGCGCATATCGATCGCCAGCATGTCGGCGATGTCGCGCGGGGCCGCCAGCGCCTCGATGCTGTAGGTGGCGCCCTGCAGCGGCGCGGCCGCCATCAGGTATTCATTGGGCGTGACGTTGGCGAAATCCTGCTCCATATAGTCGGGCGCGCACAGGGGATTGACCCAGCGGTCCTCCACCTGAATCGGTACGCCGTTCTCGAAGTGGACGATAATGGAGTGGAACAGGGCGTGGCCGGGCGCCAGCTCGAACTGCTTGGCCAGCAGTTCGCTGGCCTTGCTGCGCTCGAGCTGCTGCAGGCTGCTGCGGTGGGCGTGGCCACGGGCGCGGATCTCATCGGCGATGCTCTTGATTTCCAGCAGCGTGGCCTGGTATTTCTGCTGGGCCACATAGGTGCCGGCGCCCTGGCGGCGCGTCAGGATCTGCTCGGAGGTCAGTTCGCGCACGGCGCGGTTGACCGTCATGCGCGAGACGCCAAACTGCTTGACCAGAGCCTGTTCGGAAGGAATCACGTCGCCTTCCTTCCAGGTGCCTGCGGCGATCTGCTCCAGCAGGTAGTCTTTGATACGCTGGAAAATCGGGGTATGTTCTTGCGCTGATAATTCGTTCAAACCGCTGCTCCGAAGGCTGCCCCCGGCGGGCCGCTGAGCGGCATTTTAGCACCGCATGGGGGCCGCCGCCGCGAATTCAAAAGCAAGCGCCGGAGTGTGCGGCCAGTCGGCGCTGGCTAAGATGGCAGCATTCGTCACCATCCAATGGAGCAGGGCCATGAGCAAGATCGCCAGAATCGAGCAGCAGTTTTCCAGCGCCGCGCCGCAGGCCTCGCGCCCGGGAGGGGCCGGCACGGGAACGTCCGGCACGGCAGCGTCCGGCACGGGCGTGTCCGGCACTGCGGCGTCCGGCACGGGAACGTCCAGCACGGCAGTGTCCGGCACGGGTGTGTCCGGCACTGCGGCGTCCGGCACGGGCGTGTCCAGCACGGCAGCGTCCAGCACGGGTGTGTCCGGCACTGCGGCGTCCAGCACGGGTGTGTCCGGCACTGCGGCGTCCGGCACGGGCGTGTCCAGCACGGCAGCGTCCAGCACGGGCGCGTCCGGCACGGCGGTGCCCGGCGCCGATAGCCAGCCCGCCGCCGCAGGACCGCGCGCAGCGGCGGGTGCGCCGGCGCCGGTGGCGGCCTTTCGCAGCGAAGAGCAGCGCTGGGCCGCCGTCCGGCAGCGCGACCGGGGCGCCGACGGCCAGTTTTACTATTCGGTGCGCAGCACCGGGGTGTACTGCCGGCCGTCCTGCGGCGCCCGGCCCGCGCTGCGCCGCAACGTGGCCTTCCACGCCAGCTGCGCCGAGGCCGAGGCGGCCGGATTCCGGCCCTGCCTGCGCTGCCAGCCGGACCAGCCGCCGCTGGCCGAGCGCCAGGCCGCCATCGTGGCCCAGGCCTGCCGCCTGATCGACGCGGCCGAACAGGCGCCCGACCTGGACAGCCTGGCCCTGGCCAGCGGCATGAGCCGGTTTCACTTTCACCGGGTGTTCAAGGCCCATACCGGCCTGACCCCGAAAGCCTATGCCCAGGCCAGCCGCGGCCGGCGCATGCAGGATGGGTTGGCGCAGGAAGCCAGCGTCACCGACGCCATTTATGCGGCCGGGTTCCAGTCCAGCGGGCGGTTTTACGCCCAGTCGCCCGCCGTGCTGGGCATGACGCCCACGGCCTTCCGGGCCGGCGGCAGCGGCGCCGTGATCCGTTTCGCCATCGGCGCTTGCTCGCTGGGCGCGATCCTGGTGGCCAGCACCGACAAGGGCATCTGCGCGATCCTGATGGGGGACGACCCGGACGCGCTGGCGCGCGAGCTGCAGGACCGCTTCCCCAAGGCCGAGTTGCGCGGGGCCGAGCCGGAGTACGAAGCCGTGGTGGCGCAGGTGGTGGGGCTGGTGGAGCAGCCGGAGATCGGGCTGGACCTGCCGCTGGACGTGCGCGGCACCGCCTTCCAGCAGCGCGTGTGGCAGGCGCTGCGCGGGATTCCGTCGGGGCGCACCGTCAGTTATACCGAATTGGCCGAGCTGGTGGGCCTGCCGCGCGGCGCGCGCGCCGTGGCCGGCGCCTGCGCGGCCAACGCACTGGCCGTGGCGATCCCCTGCCACCGGGTGGTGCGCAACGATGGCGCGCTGTCCGGCTACCGCTGGGGCGTGGAGCGCAAGGCCGCGCTGCTGGAGCGGGAGGCGGGGAAATGAGGGCGTTGATGAATGTGGGCGGGCCGGCGGCGCCAGCAACAACCCAAGGCCGGGAGCAGGGTTCTGGCCCTGCCGCCGTTAGGCTAGCGCGCCACGGTGTGCTTAAAACCCAAGGCGCAAAGCTGGGGTCAGACCCGGCGGGTCTGACCCCGGGGTTACGCCGTGGGTTTACTCCATGAAAAACATCGCGACGCTGGACTGGTCAGCGATCGAGGCCGCGCTTGACGCGCAGGGTTATGCGCTACTTCCGGGCCTGCTCGAATCGGAACAGTGCACCGACCTGGCCAGCCAGTACGCGCAAGCCCAGCGCTTCCGCAGCCGCGTGGTCATGGCACGCCACGGCTTCGGCCAGGGCGAGTACCAATACTTCGCCTACCCCCTGCCGGCGCTGGTGGCGCAGCTGCGCGCATCGCTATACGGCCCGCTGGCCGCGATCGCCAACCGCTGGTACGACACCATGCAGCTGGCGCCGCGCTTCCCGTCCGACCATGCCGAATTCCTGGCGCGCTGCCATGCCGCCGGCCAGCTCAAGCCCACGCCGCTGCTGCTCAAATACGGCCCCGGCGACTACAACTGCCTGCATCAGGATCTATACGGCGAGCAGGTGTTCCCGCTGCAGCTGGCAATCCTGCTGTCCGAGCCGGGCGAAGACTTCACGGGCGGGGAGTTTGTGCTGACCGAGCAGCGTCCGCGCATGCAGTCGCGGGTGGAGGTGGTGCCGCTGCGGCGCGGCGATGCGGTGCTGTTCCCGGTGTTTCACCGCCCGGTGCAGGGCACACGCGGCAGCTACCGGGTCAATCTGCGCCATGGCGTGAGCCGGCTGCATAGCGGCAGCCGCCACACCCTGGGCATCATCTTCCACGACGCCAGCTAGCGCAGTGCGGCCTGCGGCCGCAACGCCGGGCGGCGGTGCGCCATGCGTCAACGATACTGCTTATAGCGGCGGCGTCTGCACGCTCTTCTGGGTCTGATACAGGCGCGCATACTGGCCGCCCTTTTGCAGCAGCGCCGTATGGCTGCCCATCTCGGTGATCCGGCCGCCATCGAGCACCACGATGCGGTCGGCGTTTTCGATGGTCGACAGGCGGTGCGCGATGACCACCGTGGTGCGGCCCCGCATCAGCACTTCCAGCGCCGCCTGCACCAGCCGTTCCGATTCGGTGTCGAGCGCGCTGGTCGCCTCGTCCAGGATCAGGATGGGCGCGTCCTTGTACAGCGCGCGGGCGATCGCCAGGCGCTGGCGCTGGCCGCCGGACAGGCGCAGGCCGTTTTCGCCGACCGGGGTCTGGTAGCCCTGCGGCTGGCGTTCGATGAATTCATGCGCATGGGCCGCGCGCGCGGCCGCTTCGATGCGCTGCTGCGACGGCGCCGGGTCGCCATAGGCGATGTTCGCCGCCAGCGTATCGTTAAACAGCATCACATCCTGGCCGACCAGGGCGATCTGGCGGCGCAGCGCGGCCAGGCGGTAGTCGCGCAGGTCGACGCCATCGAGTTCGATGCGGCCGCCGCTGACGTCATAGAAGCGCGGCAGCAGGCTGGCCAGCGTGGTCTTGCCGCTGCCCGAGCTGCCCACCAGGGCCACGGTCTCGCCGGCGGCGATGTCGAGCGAGACCTCGTGCAGGGCCGGGCGGGCATCGGCGTCATCCTCGTTGTAGCGGAAGCTGACCTCGTGCAGTACCAGATGGCCCTGGCTGCGGACCGGCACCTGCTGGCCGCTGTCCGGCTCGACCTGCCGGTCGATCAGGCCGAACACCGATTCGGCGGCGGCCAGGCCGCGCTGCAGCGGCTCGTTAATCTTGGTCAGGTTCTTGATCGGCGACTGCATCGCCATCAGGGAACCCATGAAGGCGACGAAGGCGCCGGGCGAGAGCGCGCCGGCCTGGGCGCGCAGCAGCGCGAAGTAGATCACCGAGGCCAGCGTGGCGCCGACCAGCAGCATGATGATGCCCGAGTTCAGCGCGGCGGTGGACGCATGCTTGACGGCCAGCTGGCGGTTGCGCTTGACCACTTCGTCGAAGCGCGCCTGTTCATATTCCTGGCCGCCGAAGATCTTGACCACGCGCTGGCCGCTGATGCTTTCGTCCAGTACGCTGGTCAGCTCGCCCATGGCCAGCTGGGCGCTCTGGCTCAGGTGGCGCATGCGCCGGCCGGCGAAGGTGACGATGATGGCCACCAGCGGCAGCAGCCCGAGGCAGAACAGCGCCAGCTGCCAGTCGATGGCAAACAGCGACAGCAGATAGCCGACGGTGGCGACCGAATCACGCACCGCCACGTTGAGCACATTCAGGCCGGCCTGGGACACCTGGCTGGCGTCGTAGGCGATCTGCGACAGCGTGGTGCCGGTGGAGGACTGGTCGTAGAAACGGTTGGGCAGGCGCAGCACGCGGCCGAACATGGTTTCGCGCAGATTGGCCTGGACCCGGCTGCTCAGCCAGGCCGCGCCATAGTCACCCGAGAAGCTGGCCACCATGCGCAGCACGGCCAGGCCGAAGATGATGGCGGGGATGGCCCACAGCGCCGCTTTGCCGGGGTCGTTCGGCAGGATCAGCGCCATCCAGCCCTGCACCGTGGCCAGGATGCCGCCGGCCGCGCCGTGGCCGGCCATTGCGCCAGCGCCGCCCATGCCGCCAAGGGCATTGGCCGGCGCCAGCGCGTCGACCACGTTTTGCAGCTGGCGGATCAGCATCACGTCGGTGGCCGAGGCCACGCCCACCGCCAGCAGGGTGGCAAAGGCGATCAGGCCGTAGGGACGGAATTGCTGCAGCAGGCGGAAATAGAGTTGGCGGCTATGCACAGGAAGTTGTAGAAGGCAGGGAAGCCAGCATTGTAACCGCCTTGCCCGCGGTGCAGCCGCGCGGCGATAAACGTTGCGCAAGCGAAACAGTACCCAAGGAAACTGCCTGATACGGCCCCAAAATGCGCGGCCAGGCCTGGCGCCGGGGGTAGACTGGTTTGGCGGCTTGCTAGGACCGCGTACTGATCACGACAAGGGGCGAACCGATGAAACGTATCCTCCGGGTGGCCACGCAGGCCGCCACATTGAGCGCCGCGCTGGCCACGCTAGCGCCGGCGCCGGCCTGGGCCGAACTGGTCATCATCGTCAATCCGCAAAATCCCGCCACCCGCATGTTCCCCTCGCAGGCGGCGCAGTTCTTCCTGGGCGGCTCGGTCTTGTTTACGCCGATCGAGCAGGCCGAGGGCTCGGCTATCCGCGCCGAATTCTGCAAGAAGGTGCTGGAGAAGACCCCGGCCCAGGTCGAGGCCATCTGGTCCAAGATCGTGTTTACGGCCAAGGGCAAGCCGCCCAGGGAATACAAGAGCAGCGCGGAAATCAAGAAGGCCGTGAGCGATAACGTCAACGCGATCGGGTATATCGAGAAATCGGCGGTGGACGACAGCGTCAAGGTCGTCGCAACCGTTCCTTGAGGAACCGTCCTCATTGCCCCTTACCGTACCCTTCTGGAGACAGCTCGATGAAACAATCAATATTGGCACTGGCGGTAACGATGCTCGCGGCCGGCGGCGCGGCCGCGGTGGACCTGACGGAAGATGGCTCGCTCAAGCTGACCGGCTTCTACAGCCTGACCGGCGCCAAGGTGCTCAGCGGCTCGGCCCTGGGCAGCAGCAGCCCCTGGACCTACCAGCAATGGAAATGCCCGTGCACCATCCAGGGCTGGGAATACGCTTCGGTCTACGAAAAAAGCGAGGGCTGGCAGTTCGACCAGGAGTCGCTGCTGGGCGTGCAGATCAAGAAGGAATTCTCGCCCACCCTGTCGGCCACGGCCCAGCTGGTGGCGCGCGCCAACAATCCGAACCGGGGCTCGCGCCCCACGCTGGACTGGGCCTACCTGACCTGGCAGCCCTCGGCCGATTCGCAGTGGACGGTGCAGGCCGGGCAGTTCCGCATTCCGCTGTATTACTACAGCGATTATCTGTACATCGGCTATGCCTATCCTTGGGTGCGGCCGATGCCGGACGTGTATGGCTGGCCGATCTACGCCTACCAGGGCGCCAACGTCAGCTACCGTACCCAGCTGGGCCAGTCCGACTGGGCCGCCACCTTCCACGGCTGGGCCGGCGGCTATACCCAGCATAACGACGCCTACGACACGCTGATCTACTACACCACCCCTACCCATGAATCGTGGAAGAACATCATCGGCACCTCGGTCACGGCCAACAACGGCGTGTTCGACCTGCGCGGCATGATGATGTGGTACAAGGACAGCACCTGGCAGGACGGTCCCGCCGGCGCCACCTACACGGTGCGCGACCAGCGCACCAGGATCATGGGCATCTCGGCCAATATGGATTACAAGGACTGGCTGATCAAGTCCGAGGTGGACCGCTACGAACAGGTCGACGAGGCCAAGGGCTTGAACAATATCTACAAGTACGCGCTGGTCGGCATGGGCTACCAGTGGGGCGCGTTCACGCCGATGCTGACCTTCTCGCGCTACCGCACGGTGCTGGCGCCGATCGAAGGGCGCGATACCCGCTATCTGTCGCTGCGCTGGGACTTCCGCAAGAACACCACGCTCAAGTTCCAGTACGACATCAGCAAAGACAAGACCCAGTACAGCTATCCCTTCTTCGGCGATTCCAAGCTGCTGTCGATTTCGCTGCAGGGCATCTTTTGAGGGCGGGGGAAAAATACCGGCGGCGGCCGCCGCCGATCTGATACTATTTCCGTCAAGCACCAAATCGCTCAAACCGCGCGCTTGCTGCCATTCCGGCCCTACCTCTGCCGGCCATATCGGAACCGCTCCCCGGACGGTGGTGCGCTTGCAAGAGTGAAAAAATGGCAACAAATCTGAAAAAGATTCAGGTGGCCGAATTGCGGCTGGGCATGTTCGTCCACGCCTTTGACAGTTCCTGGTTATCGAACCCCTTCTGGCGCAGCAAGATCCTGCTCGACGATACGGCCAAGCTGAACGCTGCGCTGGCCAGCGGTATCGCCGAATGCTGGATCGACGCGGAGCGTGGCGCGGACGCGGCGCCGACCGCGCCGACCGCGCCTGCCGCGCCGCCCGCGCCTGCCGCGGCGGCCGCGCCGCAAAGCGACTTCGAGCGCGAGCTGGTGCGCGCCAGCGCCCTGTGCGCGCAGGCGCGCGGCGCGACCGAGGCGATGTTCCGCGAGGCCAGGCTGGGCAACGCGGTCGACGTGGCCCGCTGCGCCGAGCTGGTCGACGAGCTGGCCGGCTCGGTCATGCGCAACCCGGGCGCGCTGATCAGCCTGGCGCGCCTGAAGACCAAGGACGACTACACCTATATGCACTCGGTGGCCGTGTGCGCGCTGATGGTGGGCCTGGGCCAGAACCTGGGGCTGGACGCGGCCGCCTGCCGCGAGGCCGGCCTGGCCGGCCTGCTGCACGACGTGGGCAAGAGCGGCATCCCGCTCGACATCCTCAACCATCCGGGCAAGCTGAGCGAGGACGAATTCGCCCAGGTGCGCAACCACCCGCGCCATGGTTATGACTTGCTGTGCGAGGGCGGCAGCGTCAGCGCCGCGGTGGCCGACGTGTGCCTGCACCACCACGAGAAATTCGCCGGCGGCGGCTATCCCGACGGCCTGGCCGGCACCGACATTTCCCTGCTCGCGCGCATGGGCGCGGTGTGCGATGTGTACGACGCCATCACCTCCAACCGCCCCTACAAGTCCGGCTGGGACCCGTCCGAATCGGTGGCGCGCATGCTCGAGTGGCAGGGCCATTTCGATCCGGCCGTGCTGGCGGCCTTCGTCAAGCTGCTGGGCATTTACCCGGTCGGCACGCTGGTGCGGCTCAAGTCGCAGCGGCTGGCGATGGTCATCGAACAAAACAAGGCCGCGCTGACCAAGCCGGTGGTGCGGGTGTTCTATGCCATCGGCGCCAAGGCGCGCATCGTGCCCGAGCGGCTCGACCTGGCGGCCGCCGGCGCCGACGGCATCGTCGGGCGCGAGCCGCGCGAGCACTGGGATTTCGACGACCTCGAGCGCATGTGGGCCGGCGCTGCCGCCCCGCGCCGCTAGCGCCCACGCCATGCCGATGCAACAGCGTCTGCGCGCCAGCCGCATCGTGATCGCGGCCGGCGTGACGCTGGTGGCCGCCCTGCTCGCCGGCTGCGCCTGGATGATCTGGATGGCGCGCGAACAGGCGATCGATGAATGGCGCGGGCATCTGAACAATCTGTCGCTGATGCTGGCCGAGCAGACGTCGCAGGAAGTGACGGCAGCCTACCTGATCCTCGACAGCATCGTCGAGGCGGTGCAGGCGGCCGAGGTGGGCAGCGCGGCCGAGCTGCGCGAGCGCATGGCGTCGCAGCAGGTCTACGCCAGCCTGCGCGATAAAAACCGCGCGCTGCCCCAGGTCGATGTGGCCACCATCATTGCCGACAACGGCGACGTCATCAATTTCACGCGGGCCCATCCGGCCCCGCCGATCAACCTGGCCGACCGCGATTATTTTCAGGTCCAGCGCGGCGCGCCGCGCTCCGGCGTGTTCATCAGCGCGCCCGTGCGCAACAAGGGCAATGGCGAGTGGACCTTTTACCTGAGCAAGCGCCTGAACGGACGCAAGGGCGAGTTCATCGGCGTGGCCCTGGTCGGTTTTTCCTGCAAGTTCGTCAGCGACTTCTACCAGAAGATCAGCCTCGGCGACGATGCCAGCATCACGCTGTACCGGCGCGACTTCACCCTGCTGGCGCGCTGGCCCCATGTGGATGCCCTGATGGGCCAGGTCAACCGCAGCGGCAGCAGCTATACGGTGATCGAGACGATGGGACTGAGCCATGGGGTGTTGCTCAACGCGCTGCCGCGCCTGTCCCAGGATGGGGCGCCGGTACTGCGCCTGGGCGCGCCGCGGCGGGTGGACAAGTATCCGCTGATCGTCAACCTCACCGTCACCGAGAAACGCTTCCTGGCCCAGTGGCGCCAGTATGCCGTCAAGCTGGGCCTGATGGGCGGCGCGGCCGCCGGCGCCGTCGGGCTGACCTTCTGCTTCCTGCTCGGCGCGGTGCGGCGGCGCGAGCGCGACCTGCTGCTCATGGCCCAGCTCAAGGCCGGGGCCGAGGCGGCCAGCCGCGCCAAGTCCGACTTCCTGGCCATGATGAGCCATGAGCTGCGCACGCCGCTGACGGCGATCATCGGCTTCGCCGAGCTGCTGGAGCAGGCGCACCAAGTCGAGGAGCTGCACGAGGCCGGCCAGATCATCGCCCGCAACGGCCAGCATTTGCTCGCCATCCTGAGCGACATCCTCGATATTTCCAAGATCGAGGCCGGGCGGCTGCAGCTGGAGCAATTGCCGTTCTCCCCCTATGCCTGCGTGGCCGGCATCAGCGCCGCGCTGCTGCCCCTGGCCCAGGCCAAGGGCATCGGCTTTGCGTGCGAGATCGGCTACCCCCTGCCTGCGCTGGTGCTGGGCGACCCGACGCGCTGGCGCCAGATCCTGTTCAATTTGTGCGGCAACGCCGTCAAGTTCACCGAGCGCGGCGCGGTGACGCTGGCGCTGCACTACGATGTGGCTGGGCAAAGGCTGGAGTGCTGCGTGAGCGACACTGGCATCGGCATGAGCGAGGCCCATCTGGCCGCGCTGTTCCAGCCCTTCGCCCAGGCCGATGCCGCAACCACCCGCCAATACGGCGGCACCGGCCTGGGCCTGCACCTGGTTCAGCAACTGGCCCGCAAGATGGGCGGCAGCGTGGCGGTGAGCAGCGCGGCTGGCGTCGGGTCGCGCTTTACGGTCAGCATTCCGGCCACCGCCGCCGAGGCGCCCTGGTTGCTGTGCGCGCCGGCGCCGCCGGCCGCGCCGGCGCGGCCGGTCGTGCGCGCCTTGCGCGGCCATGTGCTGGTGGCCGAGGACGGGCCGGACAACCGCAAGCTGCTGGGCGCCTTCCTGGGACGCTGCGGGCTCGCCTATACGATGGCCGAGAACGGCAGCGAAGCGGTGCAGGCGGCGCTGCAGCACCGCTACGACCTGATCCTGATGGATATGCAGATGCCGGTGCTCGACGGGCTGGAAGCGACCGCGCTGCTGCGCGCGGCCGGCTACCAGGGGCCGATCCTGGCCTTGACGGCCAATGTCCTGCCCGAGGATGTGGAGCGCTGCCGGGCCAGCGGCTGCAACGAACATGTGAGCAAACCGATCGACTTCGCCGTGCTGGCGCAGCGGCTGGAACACTGGCTGGCGGCGGCGCCCGGGGGCGCGCCGCC
>JABTBR010000030.1 GCA_013284265.1 Oxalobacteraceae bacterium
GGGGCCCCCCCCCCGGCTCTTTGCCCTGGGTTTTAACAGCGCCAGCGGCCCGCTTGCAAAAGCCCGCCGCAGGCACGCATCATGTTTCTTTGGTATATTAGTCCTAGTCCGTACTATTATCAAAAGGGGAAATGCCGATGCTCCGCTACACCAAAACCGCCATGCTGATCCACTGGCTCACCGCGCTGCTGATCATCGCCGCCTTCTTCCTCGGGCTGACCATGACCGAGATCCACGGCATCACGCCCACCAAGCTCAAATACTATTCCTGGCATAAATGGCTGGGCGTCACCGTGCTGCTGCTGGCCTGCCTGCGCGTGCTGTGGCGCAAGGCCAACAAGCCGCCGCCGCACCCGGCCGGCATGCCCGCCTGGCAGCACAAGGCCGCCGACGGCATGCACCTGCTGCTCTACCTCCTGATCTTCGCCGTGCCGCTGTCGGGATATCTGTATTCCTGCGCCGCCGGCGTGCCGGTGGTCTACCTGGGCCTCATTCCCCTGCCCTCCCTGATCGAACCGAGCACCGAGCTTAAGCCCATCTTAAAGACGGTGCATTATGTTCTCACCATGACCATGGCAGCAGCGGTCGTCGCCCATGCGCTGGCCGCACTGAAACACCAGTTCATCGACCGCGACGGCGTCCTTAGCCGCATGCTGCCTTAACGCAGTCCTATCCACAGGAGCCCTTCCATGAAGAAAGCCTTACTCGTTTCCCTGCTCAGCCTGTCCGTGGCAGCCGCCGGCGCCGCCACCCTGCTCAAGGCCGATCCCACCAAGACCAGCGTGTCGGCCACCTTCAAGCAAATGAATGTGCCGGTCGAAGCCAAGTTCAAGAAATTCGTCTTCACCATCGACTACAACGCCGCCACCCCGGACGCGGCCAAGGCCAGCGTGGACATCGACACGGCCAGCCTGGACCTGGGCGACGCCGACATGAACAAGGAAGTGGCCAAGAAGGAATGGTTCAATTCGGCCCAGTTCCCCAAAGCCAGCTTCGTCTCCAGCGCCATCAAGGGCGCCGGTCCCGGCAAGCTCACCGTCAGCGGCAAGCTGACCATCAAGGGCAAGGCCGCCGACGTCAGCTTCCCGCTGACCGTCAAGACCGAAGCGGGCAAGCAGGTCTTCGACGGCGCCCTGCCGATCAAGCGCCTGGCCTTCAATGTCGGCGAAGGCGAATGGAAAGATACCGGCATGGTCGCCGATGAAGTAACCATCAAGTTCCACGTAGTGGCAGCACCTTAAATCAACACAAAAAGTAGCCCCCCCCCCCCCACATCAGGAGACACGATGAAGTCCAAGTTCTTGCTCGCAGCACTGCTGGCCGTTTCGACCAGCGCAGCCCTGGCAGATAATTACAATATCGACCCGACCCATACCTATCCAAGCTTCGAGGCCGACCACATGGGCCTGTCGGTCTGGCGCGGCAAGTTCGACAAAACCAGCGGCACCGTCAGCCTGGACCGCAAGGCCAAGACCGGCGCGCTGGACCTGGCCATCGAGGCCGGTTCGATCGATTTCGGCTTCGACAAGATGAACACCCACGCCAAGTCGCCGGACATGTTCAACGTCGAGAAATTCCCGACCGTCACCTACAAGAGCAAGTCCTTCAAGTTCGACGGCGAGCAGCTGGTCGGCGTCGAGGGCGAACTGACCCTGCTGGGCGTGACCAAGCCGGTCGCGCTGACGGTCAACAAGTTCAAGTGCATCATCCACCCGCGCCTGAAGCGTGAAGTGTGCGGCGCCAACGCCACCGCCGAATTCAAGCGTACCGATTTCGGCCTGAACTTCGGCGTGCCGAACTTCTCGCCGGACGTCAAACTGGCGATCCAGGTCGAAGCGATCAAGGCCGACTAAACCTCGCCTGCGCTAGCAAGAAAGCCCCTGCCGCAAGCCAGGGGCTTTTTTTGTTAGCCCCGGCAATTTCAGTTGACGTATACGGCACTGTTGCGGATACTCTGCCTCGCCACCCCAAGCACCGATCTGGTGCATTACTCAATTTTTCTTTTTCGCCATCACATGAACAAGACACTCATCGCGCTCGCCATCCTGAGCAGCGTCGCCCATGCCGACGAAGGCATGTGGATGCCGCAACAGCTGCCACAAGTAGCCAAGCAACTCAAAGCCGCCGGCCTCAAGCTGGATCCCGCCACCCTGACCAAGCTGACCGAATTCCCCATGGGCGCCATCGTCAGCCTGGGCGGCTGCTCGGCCTCCTTCGTGTCGCCGCAGGGCCTGGTCGCCACCAACCACCACTGCGTGTACGACAGCGTGGCGCACAACTCCACGCCCGAGCGCGACCTGCTGGCCAATGGCTTCCTGGCCAAGTCGCTGGGCGAGGAACTGCCGGCCAGCCCGGGCAGCCGCGTCTACGTGACCAAGGAAGTGACTAACGTCAGCAGCAAGATCATCGACGCCACGGTCGCCAAGCTGAGCGGCAAGCAGCGCAGCGACGCGATCGAGAAAAAACAGAAAGACATGATGGCAGCCTGCGAGCTCGACGCCGGCCACCGCTGCACCGTCTCGTCCTATTACGGCGGACTGGAATACTATCTGATCAAGCAGCTGGAAATCCGCGACGTGCGCCTGGTACACGCGCCGCCGGCCGGCGTGGGCAAGTTCGGCGGCGACACCGACAACTGGATGTGGCCGCGCCACACCGGCGACTACGGCTTCTACCGCGCCTACGTCAGCAAGGACGGCAAGGCCGCCGACTACAGCAAGGACAACGTCCCCTACCTGCCCAAGCATGTGCTGAAGCTGGCCAAGGAAGGCGTCAAAGAGGGCGACTTCATCATGGCGCTGGGCTATCCCGGCCGTACCAACCGTCATCGCCTGCCGTCCGAAGTGAGCTTCACCTTCGGCTGGAACTATCCGGCCTACGTGAAGATCTCGGGCGAGAACCTGGGCATCATCGCGCGCGAAACCCGCGACAACAAGGACACGGCGCTGAAGTACGCGGCCCAGGTCGCCGGCACCAATAACTACTACAAGAACCGCCAGGGCATGCTGGACTCCTACGCCGGCAGCGATATGCTGGCGCGTAAAACCGCCCAGCACGAGCAGCTCAAGGCCTGGGTCAACGCCAACCCGGCACGCAAGCAGGAATACGCCAAGGACATCGAGCAGATCGAACAGCTGATCGCCAAGCGCGACGCCGACGTCAAGCGCGACTTCTTCCTGAACTACGCCCAGCCGCGCCTGCTAGGCACGGCCCGCAATCTGTACCGCCTGGCCAATGAAAACACCAAGCCGGACGCCGAGCGCAAGGCCAACTACCAGGTGCGCGACCTGCCGCGCATCAAGGCCCGCGTGGACGCGCTGGTGCGCAACTACGACGAACAGGTCGACAAGGCGCTGGTGCTGCACGCGCTGAGCAAGTACGCGTCCCAGCCGAAAGCCGAGCGCCACGCCGCCTTCGACGCCGTGGTCGGTATCCAGGACGGCATGGACGAAGCCGCGCTGAAAGCCGCGCTGGCCAAGCTGTACGCCGGCAGCAAGCTGGGCGACAAGGCCGAGCGCGACGCCTGGCTGGGCCGCACTCCGGCCGAGTTCAAGGCCAGCGGCGACAGCTTCATCCAGGCCGCCGTGGCGATGTACGAGCCGGGCCTGAAGGAAGAAGCGGAAGAGGAAGAGCTGGGCGGTAACATCCAGCAAGCCTACGCCAACTACATGAAGGCCAAGATCGCCTACATGCACAGCAAGGGCCAGGCCGTCTACCCGGACGCCAACAGCACCCTGCGCGTGACCTTCGGCCAGATCGCCGGCCGCGACCACGGCGTGGACGGCACCGCCTGGACCGCCTTCACCACCGTCAACGGCGTGCTGGCCAAGGCCACCGGCCAGGGCGAGTTCAACGCGCCTGCGGCCCAGCTGGCGGCGATCCGCGCCAAGGACTTCGGCAAGTACGTCGATACTAAGCTGAAGACGGTACCGGTCGACTACCTGGCCACGCTGGACATCACCGGCGGCAACTCGGGTTCGGCAGCGCTGAACGCCAAGGGCGAGTTCATCGGCCTGGCCTTCGACGGCACCCTCGATTCGATCATTTCGGACTGGGACTACAACAAGGCCAACACCCGCGACATCCAGGTCGACCTGCGCTACATCCTGTGGAATATGAAGCATGTGGACCACGCGGATAATCTGCTGAAAGAAATGGGCGCGGAATAAGCCCAACAGCCCCGGCCAGCGCGCCGGGGTTTTTTTTGAGCCAAGGTGCCGACGGCTCTTTTAAAACCCACGGCAAAGAGCCGGCGACTTCCTTAGAACCCACGGCAAAGAGCCGGGGGCCTGTTCCATAGGAACAGGCGGGGCTTAGCCCCTCCCCGGACCCCGGGTCAGACCCCAGGGGTACGCCGTGGGTTTTAAAAGAGCCGCCGGCCCGCAGCCAAACGGTAAACCGCTTTTTCGCACCTATCCAAACGCCGCTCCCTTGCCACATCGGTTACATTAAGGTTTGTCCAACCCACCGCAAGGAGTCGTCATGGCCTATAAGATTGCCGTCGTCATTGGTAGCCTGCGCAAGGAATCGCTCACCCGCAAGGTCGCGCTCGAACTGATCGCCGTGGCGCCCGCCTCGCTCAACTTCGAGATCGTCGAGATCGGCGAGCTGGCCATGTACAACCAGGACCTGGAAGAAAACGGCGCCACCGCACCGCAAGCCTGGACCCATTTCCGCCAGCGCGTCGCCGCCGCCGATGGCGTGATGTTCTTCACCCCCGAATACAACCGCTCGGTGCCGGCCTGCCTGAAAAACGCCATCGACGTGGGCTCGCGCCCCTACGGCAGCAGCGTCTGGAGCGGCAAGCCCGGCGCCGTGGTCAGCGTCTCGCCCGGCGCGGCCGGCGGCTTCGGCGCCAACCACCATCTGCGCCAGTCGATGGTCTTCCTCGATGTGCCCCTGCTGCAGCAGCCGGAAGCGTATATCGGCAACGCCGCCGCCCTGTTCGGCGCGGACGGCAAGATCAGCAACGACAGCACCCGCCAGTTCCTGCACAAAATCGTCACCACCTATGCCAAGTGGGTCGAGACCAACGCCAAAAAATCCTGACCGCAGACGCGCCTTGTTCCTGCCACCATGGCTGCTGCCCCACCCCGCCCCGATCCCGGGGAGTGTGGGCGTGCATCAGCGCCTGAGCAACGCAAAGCCGATGCTGGCGCCGCTCACCTCCTGCAGCGTGGCGGCGCCCTGATGGCCGCCACGGCGCACCAGCGCCAGCCGCGCCTGGCCGCCCGCGTCCAGCACGGCCATATCGGCGCCCGGATAGCGGCGCGGAATCTCGGCGCGCTCCTGCTCCGTGGGCGCAGCGCCGCCGCTCAGGTAAATCCGGTAAGAACCGCGGCCCTGGCCAAAATCGAGCATGAAGCCGGCCGGCAGCGTGCCGCCGTCGCGTCCGGCCAGCGCGGTCAGGCGCAGCTGCGTCTTGCCCTTGTTCAGGTGCAGGGCATCCCAGCTATGAAAAGCGAACACCCTGGTATAACCGCGTGCCCGCAAGGCCTGCGCCAGCGCCTCGGTGGCGGCGATGGCCTGGCCACGCTCGGGCAGGCGCGCCGCCAGTTGCGCTGCGGCGGCGCCATCCTGCTCCGGCAGCACCAGCAAATCGGGCCGGGCGTCCGCCTGCGCGCGCACTTCCGCTTCCCGCGCGAGCCGGTCCGGAGCGTAAGCGGACGCCGCGGCCGGCCCCACGGCGGCCAGCGGCAGCAGCACCCGCTCGCTGCGCATGCCATTTGCTTCCGGGGCGCCGGGCGCGCCCAGCCGTATCAACATACCGGCACAGACGATGCTGGCGCCGCCATCCGCGCGCAGGGTCACGCTGCCCGGCAGCGCGCCATCCCTGGCGGCGCCGGCCACGGCTGGCGCCGCCAGCTGCAGCACATGGCGCGGACCGCCTTGCGCCAGCGCCACGCTGCACAGCACCGCCACCGCGAACACCTTGATCAGCATTGTTCCGCCAAAGCCGTTTTGCATGGCCGTCTCCCCTACCGCTGGCTGAAGCATCCAGTAATAGCATTGACGGCCAGCAAGGTATTTGAAACAGCGCAAGCCCTGCGCCCCGGCGCGGGGCCGCTGCTCGGAAAAGCGGCACGAATGATACAATTCGCCTCTTCGGCAGCGCGCTTACCCGGCGCGGCACCGCACCAACCCACCCTCTGAGATCCAGACCGCCATGCACGCAGATATGCTCACGCCTTACGAAAAAGGCAATAAAAACCAGACCGCCGAATGGAGCGATTGCATCGCCTTCTATCAGGGGCTGGCCGCGCGCTTCCCGCAGGTGCTGCGCTTCGAGCAGATCGGCGTATCCGATGGCGGCATTCCCCTGCATGCGGGCGTGGTCAGCGCCGACGGCGTGTTCGACCGCGAGCAGATCAAGCGCGATGGCCGCCCGGTCTTCTTCAACAACAACGGCATCCATCCGGGCGAACCGGAAGGCATCGATTCCTGCATGGCGATGGTGCGCGACCTGTGCTTCGAGCCGGAACGTCTGGCCGCGCTGGGGCGCACCGTGCTGCTGTTCGTCCCCGTCTACAATGTGGACGGCTGCCTGAACCGCGCCAACACCTCGCGCGTCAACCAGGACGGCCCCGAGCAGTTCGGCTTCCGCGGCAACAGCCGCCACCTGGACCTGAACCGCGACTTCATCAAATGCGACACCCTGAACGCGCGCCTGTTCAACCAGTTGCTGACGGCCTGGGACCCGGACGTGATGGTCGACACCCACACCTCCAACGGCGCCGACTACCCGTACACGATGACCCTGATTCACACCCAGGCCGACAAGCTCGGTAGCGGCCTCGGCCCCTTCCTGCGCGAGACCATGCTGCCGCATATCTATGCCCAGATGGAAGCGCGCGGCTGGCCGACCTGCCCGTATGTCAATCCGGTCTCCGACAGTCCGGACGACGGCCTGGCCGAGTTCCTCGAAGTGCCGCGCTTCTCGACCGGCTTCGCCGCCCTGCACCATGTGATCGGCTTCATGCCCGAAACGCATATGCTCAAGCCTTATGCCGACCGCTACGCCTCGATGCGCGCGCTGGTCGACGTGACGCTGGCCTTCACCGTCAGCCACGCCGGGCAGATCCAGAAACTGCGCGCCGACGCCAAACGCCAGGCGCGCAGCCGCGCCGAATGGCCGGTCAGCTGGACGCTGGACGAAGCCCATCCGGCCAGCTTCCGTTTCAAGGGCTATGCCGCCAAGCGCAGCCCCAGCCTACTGGGCAATTACACCCGCCTGTCCTACGACCGCAGCGCGCCATGGGAACGCGACATCGCCTACTACAACCACTTCGTCCCGGACGCAGTGGTGCGCGCACCGAATACCTATGTGGTGCCGCAAGCCTGGCGCGAAGCCATCGAGCGCCTGCAATGGAACGGCGTCGAGATGACGCGCGTGCAGACGGCGACCACCGTCACGGCACGCTACTACCATATCGCCTCGGTCGAATCGCGCGGCCATGCCTACGAAGGCCATATGTTCCATGACGCCGTCAGCCTGGAAGCGCGCACCGGCACCTTCACGCTGCAGCCGGGCGACTGCCTGATCTCGCTGGACCAGGACCAGGCCCGCTACGCGGTCGAGACGCTGGAGCCGCAAGGCCACGACAGCTTCTTCCGCTGGGGCTTCTTCAACAGCGTGCTGGAAAAGAAGGAAGCCTTCTCCGACTACGTGTTCGAAGACCTGGCCATGGAAATGCTGGAGACCGAGCCGGCGCTCAAGGCCAGCTTTGAGCAGTGGAAGGTCTCGAATCCCGAGCTGCTGTCGAATCAGGAGGCGGTACTGGGCTTCATCTTCGAGCATGGCCAGCGCCACGCGGAACCGGAATGGCGCCGCTATCCCGTCCTGTCGATCATGTAACTCCGCTCTTAATTCGCGGGCCGCCGGCATCATCCTAAACCCAGGGCGTAACCCTGGGTTTAAAAGCGACCGCTAAAAGCAATCGTTAACAGCAATTCCCCTGCGCCGTACCGGCGATCCCGGTGCGGCGCCACTTCGTGTGGCGGCTCACCCATGCCCGCCACGACACCCTGCAACAAGTCATTCCAGTACCCTGGTTTTTCGCTGCCCACAAGGTCACAGCCATGCATTACGCACTCAACCTGCGCACGTTTTTTTATAGCCACTACTTCTACCTGGGCCTGCGCTTTGCCGCCGGCCTGCTCGGCGTTACCCTGATCACCCTGCAGTTCGCCGACGTGGCCACCGCCATGACGGTCTGCATCGGCGCCCTGTGCACCGCGCTGATGGACATGCCCAGCCCGCTGCGCCACAAGTTCAACGAGATGTCCGCCTCGGTGCTGCTGTGCAGCGCCGTGACCCTGCTGATCAGCCTGTGCGCGCCGCTGCAATGGCTGCTGATGACGATGCTGGTGCTGATCAGCTTCCTGGCCTGCATGATGGTGGTCTACGGTAAAAAGTCGATGCCGCTGCAACTGGCCACCTTGTTCATCATGACCATGTCGATGGAACACGAGATGACGGTACCCGAATCCTTCATCCACACCGGCCTGTTCACGCTGGGTGCACTGGCCTACCTGGCCTACTCGATGACGGTCTCCTGGCTGCTGCGCCACCGCATCAAGCAGCAGGTGCTGGCCGAGGCCCTGTTCGAACTGGCCGCCTACATCGCCATCAAGGCCGATTTCTACGACACCCGCTACAACCTGAACCTGCAGTTCAATAAACTGATCCGCCATCAAAGCCTGCTGGCCGACCGCCAGCAAGCCTCGCGCGACCTGATCCTGCGCGCGCACCAGAACAGCAAGGACGCCATCGTGGTGCAGGTCCACGTCTGCATGCTCGACCTGTATGAACTGATCCTGTCCACCCACACCGACTACGCCCAGCTGCGCCTGCACCTGGCCGACTCGCCGGTACTGATTTCGCTGCGCGACCTGGCCTGCAAGGCCGCCAGCGATATCGAAGCGGTGGCCTATGCGGTCACGCGCAAGCGCGCCTCCTTCAGCGCCATCAGCTATGCGCCGGAACTGGCCGCCATCGAAGCCGAACTGGCCAGCCTGCAGCAACGCAGCGCCGAAGGCAAGCCGGTGCAGGAAGCGCTGGCCGTACTGCGCGCGCAGCGCAACAAGATCGTCGCCATCATCAAGATGATCGGCGAGCTGCATCAGGCCAGCCAGAAAGCCTCCGACAGCACCCCGTTCTGGAACGATGCCGACATGGGGCCGTTCTTATCGCAGCAAAAGTACGAGCTGCGCATGATCCTGTCGCACCTGCGCATGGACTCGCCGATCTTCCGCTTCTCGCTGCGGGTAGCGCTGGCCATTGCCAGTGGCCTGCTGGTGGCCAACTGGCTGCCGTATGCGGCGCACAGCTACTGGATCGTGCTGACCATCGTGATCATCCTCAAGCCCAGCTTCAGCATGACCAAGCAGCGCCGCGGCGACCGCATCATCGGCACCGTGATCGGCTGCCTGATCACGGCCGCCCTCATCACCTGGCTGAATCACCCGGCCATCCTGCTGGGCTGCCTGATCCTGGCGACCGTCGCCACCCCGACCTTCATCTACCTGCGCTACCGCTATGCGGCGATCGCCGTGTCCATCATGATCCTGCTGCAGATGCATCTGGTCGCGCCAGGCAACCAGCACCTGATCATGGAGCGGCTGGTCGATACCTTCATCGGTGCGGCGGTGGCCACCGCCTTCAGCTTTGTGCTGGCCAACTGGGAATACCAGACCTTGCCGCGCCTGATCCGCGAAGTGCTGAACATGAACCTGCGCTATATGCAGGCCAGCTTCGATCTGCTGCAGGGCAAAGGGCGTGACGATTTCGCCTACCGCATCGAGCGCAAGCGGCTGATGGACAGCCTGGCCGCGCTCAGCTCAGCGCTGGTGCGCATGCTGGACGAACCGGCGCGCAAGCAGCGCGCGGTGGAGGATATCAATCTGTTCATCGTGCAGAACTATCTGCTGGTGGCCCACGTGGCGGCACTGCGCGCGATCTTGCGGCGCCACGTGCGCGAACTGCCGGCCGGCGCGGTCAACGCCATGCTGGAGCAAAGCCACGGGCAGGTCTGCCGTATCCTGGCGCGCGCGCTGCGCCAGCACGGCCAGGCGGTGGCGGTCGCACCGGTGGCGCCGGTGCCGGCTGCAATGGAAGAGGCTCAAGTAGACTGGAGCGGCTGGCCGCTGGTGCAGCGCCGTATCGGCCTGCTGCAGGCCGACGCGCAGAAGATTATCGTCCACAGCGAAGCGGTAATGCGCGGCACTTCCGCTTAAAACAACGGCAAGGGGCCGGCAACGCTGTTACAACCCACGGAATAACCCTGGGGTCTGACCCGACGGGTCAGACCCCGGCTCTTTGCCGTGGGTTTTAAAAGGCGACACCGTCACCTCAAGCGAAGCAAACCCGATTGCGCCCCGCCTCCTTGGCCCGGTACAGCAGCGTATCGGCATGGCGCAGCATCGCCTCGGCCGTGCCGGCCGCCAGATCGGCGCTCACGCCCATACTGATGGTGACCTTCAGATCCGGATGCACCTCGTGCCAGGGATGCCCCTCGATCAGATTGCGCAGCTTGTCGCACAGCGCGGCGGCCTGCGGCAAGGCCGTCTCCGGCAACGCGATCACAAACTCTTCACCACCATAGCGCGCCACCAGATCGGTCAATCGCATATGGTTGCGCAAGATGGCGCTGACCCGGCGCAGCACCGCGTCGCCAGTGGCGTGCGAGAACTGGTCATTGATGCGCTTGAAGAAATCGATATCGCCGATCACCAGGCTCAAAGGCCGCTTATGCCGCACCGCCTGATTGAACAAGGTGCTGGCCTGCTCGTCGAAGTGGCGGCGGTTATACAGATCGGTCAGCGCATCGCGCACGCTCAACTCGCGCAGCTGTTCGGCCTGCGCCAGGATCGTCACATGCGAAGCCTGTAACTCCTCATGGCTGCGCGCCAGTTGCTCGCTCATCGCATTGAAGGCGGTGGCCAGCGCCGCCACTTCATCCTTGCCCTTGACCGGCACGCGCTGCAGCAGCGAACCGCCCTGCATGGCGCGCACGGCGCGGGTCAGCTGGAACAGCTTCAGGCTCAGGCCCTGGCTTAGCAGCAGGCCCAGCACCAGCGCCAGCACGGCCGCGCCGCTGACGCCAGCCAGCAGCGCTTCGCGCATCGCCTCGATGTATTGCATCTCTTCCTTGCCAGGCGTGAGCACGCCCTCGGCCGAAATATAGGCCGCGATCCGGCCGCCCACCTTGACGGCGCGCGCGCCCTTGCGGGCAGCCTCGGGCAACGATTCGCCGGGGCGGTAAACACCGGCCCCGAGCAGCACGCGGAAATCCTGATCGGCCACGATGAAGTGGAAAGGCGGCTCGCCCGATTGCGGCGGCGCTGGCCGGCCGGGCCGCTGCGCGCGCTGCTGCTGCGGCGGCTGGCGCGATGGCTCGCCATGCAGCTCCTGTTCCTGCGCCTGCTCGGGCGGGCGCATGGGCGACCATTCCAGCGGCCGGGGTGGCCGGCCATCCGGCCCTGGCGGCCGTTCCCCTCGTGGCTCCGGGCCGCCATCGCTGTCCAGCCCCGGATAGGCATTCGGCGGCGGCGCGGGCATGCTCCCGCGCAGGAAGGAATTGGCCTGCCCCAGCTGCCCGCCCAGCACCGGCGAATCGGCGCTGGCGTTCATCGCATCGCTCTCCATCCGGCGGATACGCTGGACGTAGCGGTCGAAGGGCTCGGCCGCGCTGGCGCGGCGCCAGTCGCCATACTCATTCAGATAGCCGCTCATGAAATGGTAAAAATGATCCGCCGCCTGCTGCCGCCGCAGCATATCGACCTTGTCGGTGAGCCCCACATAGGCCAGTCCGCCCACCATGGCCACCGTCGCCAGTCCGCTCAACAGCAGCGCCAGCATTAATTTGATCCGCAGGGACATCCCTTACTCCACTTTTATTTCATTGCTTAATGGACAGCAATGATACTCCAAGCGGCAGCCCGTCTTCATAGACATTATTGCTTTTAGGAATATCTACTTATGCGTTGTGGACATTGTTTGTATACAAAAATTTCACAGAGTTATACGGTTTGCATATCGCACTTATCATAAATTGAAAGTTTATTTATGACGAAAACCTCTTTATACTGCATAGCAACATACAGACAAACACATAGGAGTTCCACATGTACAAAGCACACAGCGCCTTCAACAATACCTTCAACGACGAAGATTTCGCCGGCGCCTCTTACCTGAGCAATATTGTTAAAGCCATCGGCGGCCTGCTGGCAGCCGTGTTCGCTGTGCAGCCTGTCACCGCTGCGACCCCACAAGCTGATCTGTCGGTCAGCCACGCCTACCTGTCGCGTATGGCCAATGACTACGAGCACATCGCACCGAATCTGTCGGCTGAGCTGCGCTTCATGGCTTCGCGGGGTTAATCATGATCGAGATCCTGCAAAACCTGCCAGCCGCCATGGCCGCCGTCGGCCTGATGTTACGTGTCTATCTGGGCGGCGCGGACGAATAAGTCCCGCTCACAGCGCGCAAAATAGCAAAAAGACCCGGTCGCTCCACGCGCACCGGGTCTTTTTTTGTCTGCTCTCGCTTAGCGCTGCTTGTTCAGGCGCGAATTGTGAATGCCGTAGAAGAAATAGGTCAGCACCGCGACCGTCATCCACACCGCAAAGATGCGGTAAGTGGCCGGCGACAGGTAGCGCATCATGTACAGGCAGGCCAGAATGCTCATGCCCGGCACCAGATAGGGGCCGAAAGGCACACGGAAACCGGCTTCGCCCTTGCCGTTTTCGCGTTTGCGCAGCACTGGCACGGCCACCGACACCACCATAAAGGCCGTCAGCGTACCCATGCTGACCATGTCCCACAGGAAGGTCGCATCGACCAGGCCGGACACCAGCCCCACCACCAGACAAACGATCACGGTATTGCTGACCGGCGCGGAGGTGCGTGGATTGACGGTCTGGAAGGACTTGGGAATCAGGCCGTCGCGCGAAATCGCGTACAGAATCCGGGTCTGGCCATAGATCGTTACCAGCGTCACGCTGAATACCGAAATCACCGCGCCGGCCGACAGGATCAGCGCCGGCCAGGCTTTGCCGGTGACGTTTTGCAGAATCACCGCCAGGCCAGCTTCCTGGCCTTCGAATTTGGCGGCCGGCTGGGCGCCCAGCGCCGCCACCGCAACCAGCAGGTAGAACACCGTCACGATCACCAGCGCCGCCAGGATCCCGATCGGCACATTGCGTTTGGGGTCGCGCACTTCTTCGCCCGCGGTGGCCACGGTATCGAGGCCGATAAAGGAGAAGAACACCGTTCCGGCCGCGGCCATCACGCCCGGCATGCCGGCCAGCCCTTTGCTGTTGTCGCTATTGAAGAAGGGCGTGAAGTTATTGATATCGAAACCGGAGAAGGCAATCACCACGAAGAAAATCAGGATCGCCAGCTTGATCAGTACCATGATCGCATTGGTGGTGGCCGATTCCTTGGTCCCGCGCAGCAGCAGGAAGCAGCACAGGCAGACCAGCAGCACGGGCGGCAGGTTCACATGGCCGGGATGGAACTCCGTCCCTTTGGGCCCGGACACGATCATCGGCGAACGCAGCATCTCGGGAATCTGCAGATGGAAGGCGTTTTCCAGGAAGTTATTCAGATAGGACGACCAGCCGATCGCGGTGGCGCTGGCGGCCAGTCCATATTCGAGCAGCAGGCAGGCGGCCATGATGAAGGCGGCGAATTCGCCCACGGTGGCGTAGGCGAAGGAATACGATGAACCGGAAGCGGGAATGCGGAACGACAGTTCGGCATAGCACAGCGCTGTCAGACCGGCGGTGATCGCCGCCATCAGGAAGGACAGGATGACCGAGGGGCCGGCTTTGGGCACCGCTTCGACCATGGTGAAGAAAATACCGGTGCCGATCGTGGCGCCGACCCCAATCATCGTAAGGGGAAACAGGCCGATGGAGCGGCTCAGGCCTTGACTGTTTGTGGCGTGTTCACGTTCTACTGAGGTTTCGACCGGCTTGATACGGGTCAACTTCTGGACCAGCGTTTGGTTCACAGGTATTCCTTCAATGCTTGCAGCAACAGCGTGGGTAACACCGCCTGCGTAAGGGTTCGGGGTCAAAAAAACTAAGCGATTATAGGGCTTTACCTTACGTCACTATCAAGTAATTTATACAAGAATTGCAAATGGGTTGCAGCCTGTGCACAAGCCGCGCCAAGTCCCCGCAAATGCCCCCGGCTTAAACATACATATAAAATACATCTTAATGTACAATACTCCTGTTCCTGCCAATATTGAGCAGAAAAGGTGGCCACCCATGTCTCCCGGTGGCAAGCACAACCCGCGCCGGCCCGGCCAGCGCCCTTCATAGGAAGCAAGCATGATCTCCGCAACTGCCCGCCCGTATATCGACGCCAGCGTCCCCGTCCTCAAAGAACATGGCGTCACCATCACCACCACCTTCTACCGCAATCTGTTCGCTGAATATCCCGAACTGACCAATGTGTTCAATATGGGGAATCAGGCGAATGGCGCGCAGCAGCAGTCGCTGGCGGCGGCGGTGTTTGCGTATGCCTCGAATATCGACAACCCGACCGCACTGGGCCCGGTGATCAACCGCATCGTCCACAAGCATGTGTCGCTGGGCGTCAAGCCGGAGCACTACCCGATTGTCGGCCGCCATCTGCTGGGCGCGATCCAGCAAACCCTGGGCGAAGCGGCCACCCCGGCCCTGCTGGAAGCCTGGGGCGAAGCCTATCAATCGCTGGCCAATCTGTTTATTGAAGCGGAGCGCGCGCTGTATGCGCAATCGGGTACCGACGCGGGCGCCACCCGCGCGATGCAGGTGATCTCCGTACAGCGCGAGAGTGCCGACATCGCATCGATCACTTTGCAGCCGACCGACGGCCAGCCGGTGCCGGCCTTCAAGCCGGGCCAGTACGTCAGCTGCACCGTGACCTTTGACGATGGCCGCCGCCAGCCGCGCCAGTACAGCCTGTCCGACGCGCCGGATGCGCGCCAGATCCGCATCTCCGTCAAGCGCGAAGGTGCGGGCGCCACCACGCCGGCCGGCCAGGTATCGAACTGGATTCATGAGAATGTCACGGCCGGCAGCGTGCTGCAACTGAGCCATCCCTTCGGCGACTTCACACCGGATACCGCATCATCCAAGCCGATTGTGCTGCTGTCGGCAGGTGTGGGGATTACGCCGATGATCGCCACGCTGAACGAGATCGCCCGCGTCAATCCGCTGCGCGAGGTGATCTTCGGCCACGCCGCCCGCAGCGCCGAGCACCACGCGCACCAGTCCGACCTGGCCGCCGCGCAGGCGGTCATGCCGAATCTGAAGACGGTGACTTTCTACGAGTCGGAGCAAGGCCGCATGCAAACCTCCGCCCTGCCGGAATGGGCGCGCGACGAAGCCAATGTCTACCTGTGCGGCCCGGCCGGTTTCATGAGCGCGCAGTGGCAAGGCTTGCTGGAAGCGGGCGTTCCCGCCGCGCGCCTGCACCGCGAAGTGTTTGGGCCGGATCTGCTGAACATTTGATCCCCTGACGGGTCTTCAGCGGCCCGTTCGAGCCGCCACCGGCGGCCCTCACTCCGCCTTGAGTGCTTCGATCTGGATGCGCAAGGTGACATCCATATTAAAGCCGTAGTCCTTACCCGCGACCAGGCCAAACTGGTCGCGCTGGATCACCGCAAAGGCGTCCGCGCCGCACAGCTCACGCTTGTTCAGCGGATGCGGGATGCACTTGAAGGAATTGAGCTTGAGCGACACGGGCTTGGTCACGCCATGCAGTGTCAGTTCGCCGTTCACCACTGTCGGCACGCCATTCATAAAGCCGGTGATCTTGCCGCGGTACGTCGTCTGCGGATACTTGGCCAGGTCGAACAAGTCCGCACCCTGCGCCCATTTGTTCAGCGCATCCTGGCCGAAGTCGATGCTGGCCAGGTCGATCTTGATATCCACGATACCGTAACCGGCTTCCTTGTCCAGCGTGACGGTGCCGCTGTTCTTGTTAATCTTGCCGCGCCAGACCGAGATACCCATGTGGTCCGCTTCGAAACTGGGGAAGGTGTGGTCAGGGTCGATGTTGTAGGTGGCGGGCGCGGCATGCGCGGCGCCGCACAGCAGCAGATTAGCGAGAGACAGCAGGAACAGTTTTTTCATTGCCAGGTCCTTGTGCGAGCACGGTTATCGGGCTGACAGTGTAGCGCGGCCACTTGATCGGATCAATTGTCTGCACAAGATCAGCGTTACACATGCTTACTTTTGATACAGCGCAATGTATAGCTTGTAACTGCCCGCGCCGTTAATCTAAAGCCATGCAGTACCCCATGACAACCAGGAGTAAAAAAATGGAAAAGATCAGCACCGTATCCCGCATTCACCCCTTGATCGCCGGCGCCGCCGTTTCGGTGACACTCCTCGCCCTGGTCGGCACCGCGGCGATCGCAGGCTGGCTGCCCACGTCGAAAGGCGAGATCGCTCCTGCTGTTGGTCCGAACGTGACGGCGATGACGCCGGGCCTGTCGCAAGGCCTTGCACCGAGTGGCTCGGCACAAGCCGGCCTGCAGCCAGCGACGCTGCAAACCGAGGCGCCGCGTGAAGCAGCTGCGCCGGTGGCCCACAAGCCGCGTCCGCATCACAACACGCAGACGGCACACGCAACGCAGACCAATTACGAGCGTCCGCCGCAGCAGCAGCAAGCTCCGGCCCCGGCGCCCGCACCAGCCCAGCCTAATTACGTTGGCATCGGCGCCGGCGCAGTGATCGGCGGCCTGCTGGGCAACCAGGTTGGCAAGGGCAATGGCCGCACCCTCGCGACCGTGGCAGGCGTGATCGGCGGCGGCATGCTGGGTAATCAGGTACAGAAACAGGTGCAGCAGCAACCGGAACAGCGTTAATCATTCGCTGACAGTTCGCTAAAACAAAGCCGCCGGACCTTTTACAGGGTCCGGCGGCTTTGTTTATTGTGTCGACTTGTACGATCTAGTTCGGCGCACTCAGGAAGTCGCGCTTCCCGACTTTCACGCCCTGGTTGCGCAGGATGTCGTACGCGGTGACGAGGTGGAAGTAGAAATTGGGCAGCGCGAACGACAGCAGATAATCGTCGCCCTTGAACTCGGGCTGGTAGGAGCCGAAGGTCAGCTTCACTTCGCGGGTTTCACTGTTTTCAAACTGCGCCGCGTCCACGCTTTCGATGTAGGCGATGGTGCTGGCGATGCGCTCATGCAGTTGCTGGAAGCTCGCCTCGTTATCTTCGAAGCGCGGCGAGGCTACGCCGCTCAGTCGCTCCACCGACAGCTTGGACGTATCGCTGGCACGCTGCACCTGCGCCGTCAGCGGCATCATATCGTCGGCCAGGCGTGCGCCCAGCAGGATATCCGGCACGATGCCGTGCTCTTCGACATGCGCCTGGCCCTTCTCCAGCAAGGAGGCCAGCACGCGCAGGCCGCGCAAAAACACAGGGACGGTTACTTGATGCATCGACAGGGACATCGTGGATCCTTTGTAGTGAAAACGGCAGTATGCGGCGGCGGGAATGCGGCCGCGCTGGCAGCATAGCACCGCCGCGTCGCCTACGTAATTGCAAGCTCACGCCGTAAGTTTATTACCGTTATCGGTAGATGCTGCCAGCATTATTTTATTTACAACCAAGGGGCCTGCCATGACCTGCGAAGTTGCCGTAATGAGTAAATACGCCATCGTCATTGCGGCGGATAGTGCGGTCACCACGACCGACAACAATGGTCTAGAGCGCTACTCCACCGGTGGCAACAAGATTTTTCAGCTGTCAAACGAACAGCAGGTGGGCGCAATGATCTTTGGCAGCGCGATGCTGGATGGAGTCCCTTCGGAAATTATCATCAAGCCCTATCGCGCTACAGCCGCAGACACCAGTTACGCAACGCTTGCAAAATACTGCGCAGGATTCTTTACATTTGTGAACAATGCTGCGCATTTATTTCCCACCGAGGACCTCGACAAAAATTATCGGCAACGTACGGTTGCTGCGGCACGCAGACTTATAACTATCGGTATCCAAGCAGACGGCACAATTGGTGACGCAAGCAAGCCTGACCAGGACCGAAGATTCGCGTGGCAGCAATGGCCCATAGTAGTCGAAATAAGGACAATGAAATTATTCCAATATTTAAGATAGAGGATGTAGTCTTGGTTAGTTAGTGACGACAAACGCGAATTGCACTTGCCGTCATCTTCCAATCTTTACGAACTACGTCGGGCTCGCAGGTTAGCACTGGCAATCAGTATGTTGCAAAATTGAACAGCATCACTGTAGCTGCGGATTGAATAAACTCCACGGCCGTATCTTCCCCGACTTCCTTCCTCCTCCTCCCATTGATGAACTTGAACATATCCGGAAGAGCCATTCGCCCAAACCTCAAATGCAACAGCATTGTAATTGTCAAGATAAACTTGAAATTTTGTCTCGCCGTCCGTTAGGGTGTAATTCTGTTCCTTGGCCACCTCTTTAATCAGAGATACAACTTCCTGCATATCCAAAATATTTCCCTTTTTCTATTTAATAAAGAATTTGTGGAGCCACCTGCTTTAAAAGAACGTATGGAGGTCTTCAGAATCCATCTTCCAGTACGCTACAGCCCCATTCCATTATGAAACACCACTATCGTCAAAAATTATGGAAACAGGATACTTCGCTTCCCATTCCTTTGAATCGGTTGGCCCCCATGTAACTAAAACTACAGCCTTCCAGCCGAACATGCTCTCAATGTCAGCGATTGAATATTGAGTCCCCCACATATCTAGGAAAACATCGATATTTCGATGGTTCTTGAGCTGCGACTGGGCGCAAAGTCCAATTGTTGTTCCATCTGAAAAAGTAATTTTACGTTCTTTCAGGAGGAGCTTTGCATGTTCCGGCAGCAATACTTTAGTAAGCATGCTGTGCTTGAAGTTGCCAATTGTGGGGACAACAATCATAGCGGCCTTATGCTTCCCCAACAATTCTAGTGCCTTTATAAGTCCCGCTTCAGCACCACTTTGATTATCACCTGTAGATTTAACTAGATATCGTTCTTGAATCATTACCCCCCCCATAGGTTCAAATTAAATAAATTACCAAACGAGCTTATCAGACCGAGCTATTTACATCGCCGGATTAGTTACTTTGAGTCAAAAAGACTCATTTTTCGGCTCTCTGCACGTGTGCGCAAAAGTGACTGAACGCCGTCAATCTTGGTTGCCACGCCGGAGTTCGGGTTGCAGGCAAACTTCATGAACCATTGTTCTTTCGAGTCTGGAGACGGTTCCTGTGGTGGGGTTGGAACGCGAGTGTCTTGCAGCCCTACTAAATCGTCTTTGTAGATTTCGCGCTGCTTGATGTAGTAGGTCTTCTGCGCGCAATCAAAAACCATCAGCTACTGGGCGTAGATGTAAGGTGCCTCTCGAGTCTGACGGGGGCTCTCGATAGCCCAAACCTTTGCGGTATGGCCGTCTGTGACCAAGCTCTCTTTGTCAACCAACAGGAACCCGAAGCTGCCAATGCTCAGTGCTTACCATTCTGATGCCTGAGCTACGGAAGTAATGGTTGCAAGGACAGCCAGGGCGACAAGGGTACGTTTCATACATCCAGCCTTAAAAATTGGCAACATGCAGATTATACATATTAGTTTCCATTAAGCACCAAATTTAGTGATTTAAGGAAAGGCTTGCGCGCTCAATGGATTCAATCCTTAACGACATCGAGCTCTGGCAAGCCCTCCACAAGCACTCAGTTGCTGTGTCCGTGCCGTCCAACGGGATACTATCTTTTTGCAATTAACACAAAATTTTCCGCTCTGGTAACTACACTTGTAAAATGGCATGAAACACGTATTCATCGCGCTTCGAGCGCGTCCGACAATGACCGCTCCAGCCTACTTAAAACTTCTTACAAACACGGGCAAGGTTGTCCAAACCGATGAAGGGCAGTCTGTCCCCATCTGGGAGCTCACGGTCCCGCCCAGTGATGACCCTTGCCTGAAAGACTGGGCCACACAGTTTCGCCAAAATTACTGCCCCGACTCTGATATAGATGCTCTTCGGGATGGTACGGGCCTTACCCGTTCCCAGTACCTGTTGGACTTTGCTTTCCCTGATGAGAAAGTCGCACCAGGCCCCTCAATCCGTGCAGGCGATTTTGCGGAACTGCTAATTTCCGACTACGTTGAGCACGTTCTTGGCTATTGGGTTCCTCGGGGCAAGTACAGCGAAAAAGAAAGCCGGAACGAATCAGCAAAAGGCGTAGATATTCTTGGGTTCAAAGTTGCAAGCTTAGGAAAGGCAGACCCAAGTGATGAGCTTTTAACTTATGAAGTAAAAGCTCAGCTATCGGAAACCTCATACAACGCAAAGCTCCAGGAAGCAATCGACCACTCACACAAAGATTATTTACGTGCAGCCATTTCGTTGAATGCAACCAAGCGTCGATTTATCAAAGGTAAGGACGACAATAAAATTGGTCTGATTGCGCGATTTCAAAATAAAAATGATAGACCATTTCTATATAAATCTGGAGCAGCAACAATGCTCTCAACCACCGCGTTTGATGAAAAAAAATTGAAATCTTCTACTGTAGTAAATCACATCAACGAGAAAAATCTACAGCTAATTGTTATTAAGGGCTCAGGCCTTATGGCCTTGGCTCATGCTATTTACAAGCGAGCTGCTGATGAAGCCTGAGTATCGAAGCAAAAATATTCTAAAGATTACCCGTTCAAAGGGAAAGATGTATGAGTTTGGGATTGATGAATCTCACCATATCGCTATCCCGGAAGGAGTCGAACCGGCTTCACTGTTTTTGCTAACCGTCGGCATTCTTGGCGATTATGCGGCTGAGATAGCGAATGCTCCTGACGCTGAGATTTTTCCGGGCGAGGAACTCCAGTTTGCCGCCAAGTTCTTTGATGCCTATCTCGCTTCAAAGTTTGATGACGCCCCAACACAGGATGTTCTTTTACTGGCATCCGCTGCTTACTATCTTGCTGAGCGTCCCGGCAGCAGCTTTGTTCTTGCAAAGAGACTGGTCAGTACTGCGGACGACGATATCGTTGAAAATTTTCTGCGTTGGTTGTTGAATGCGAAGTGGACCGAGCCGCTAACAGGCTCGGGGGCATTTTCTGAGAAAATTTACTCCCTCTCTGTCGAGATTTCGAATCATTTTATTTTAGGGTTCCCAGGGGCTAGTGCTTTGCACGATTCGTTTTCCACTTTGCGGAAGACAGTGTATCAATGGGGAACAGCGAGGAATTTGCTTTTCACTGATTTGGTGGTGGCCGTGGCTGCAATGCGCGTGGAGGCTTCGTCCTGGGAGTTGCTGCCTCGTTACACCGGATTGCCTGCCTCACTGTGGGCCACTGCGTTGCAGCACCCCCACTTCCCGAAGGAGCTTTGGCCATCTCAGGTTTTGTTAGGCATGAATGGCATCTACAACGGTGTCTCAGGTTTGGTGCAAATGCCTACCAGTGCGGGCAAAACACGTTCGCTCGAAATCATTTTGCGAAGTGCCTTTCTGTCCGGCCGTGCGAAGCTTGCGATTGTTGTCGTACCCTTCAGGGCCCTATGTCATGAGGTCGGCGGTTCACTGCGCGAATCGTTTGCATCTGATGATGTAAAAGTCGACGAACTTAGTGACGCTCTGCAAATGGACTTTGTGGCGGAGATAGCTGAAATCTTCGGGGGGGAGGCACCTTCTACAAAATACATTCTAGTCCTTACTCCGGAAAAATTACTGTATGTACTAAGGCAGCAGCCCACTCTGTCCCAGCAAATTGGTCTCGTTGCCTACGACGAAGGCCATCAATTTGATACTGGCTCTCGCGGTATCGTGTATGAATTATTGCTGACAGAACTGAAGGCTATACTTCCGCAAAATGTCCAGACTATTCTTATCTCTGCCGTAATTAAAAATGCTACCCCTGTAGCGAATTGGCTGATTGGAGAGGGTGCAGTTGTAGTTGATGGAACTACGCTTTTCCCCACAGCACGGTCCATCGCGTTCGCGTCGTGGCTGGAAACCGCTGGCCAACTTCGATTCTTTGATGAAAGGCCTGTGCGCCGAGACAAGTATGACTATTTCGTGCCTAGGGTAATTGAACAGCAGGATTTGTTTAAAAAGCCAAGGGAAAAGCAACGAAAGTTTCCTGAAAAAGGAAAAGAGGCTGCTAAGGATGTTTCACTGTACTTGGGAATCTCACTGGTACCTCAAGGTGCTGTTGCCGTCTTTTGCGGAAAAAAGGATACTGCGGAGGGAATGGCCAAGCGAATAGTTGAGGTTTACGCACGGCAGTATTTGAAGGCCGCCCCAAATAATTTTTCTGACCGAGGTGAAATCAAGGCCATGACGGCGTTGCTTGGCAAACATTTTGGTGAAGTGTCCTACCTTTTTAAGGCCGCAGAGTTGGGTTGCTTTGTTCATCATGGCAATACCCCACATGGTATTCGGTTAGCAGTTGAATACGGCATGCAAAAGAGTTTGCTGAAATTCGTTATTTGTACCTCCACCCTTGCACAGGGAGTCAACCTTCCGATTAGATACTTAATTGTCTCAAGTATTTATCAAGCGGGCGAACAAATCAAAACTCGGGATTTCCTCAACCTTATCGGACGTGCCGGACGCGCAGGCATGCATACCGAGGGCTTAGTAATTTTTGCGGATTCGTCCGTCATTGATGACACGGTATCCAAGGCGTGGCAATTTGACATGTCAGCCAATCTGATGGCCCCGGAAAAGTCTGAGGACACCTCAAGTTCGTTGCTAACCATTGTAGCGCCGATACGCGATGCAACTAAAAAGCTTATTCTTCCAATGCCTTTTTCGGATTTAACTCAACTGCTTGTTGCAACGGATGAACAAATAGTCCAATGGGCTCATCTGAAGGTGCTCGCGGTTCAAGGATTTACTGCCGAGTGGCTAATTAAGCAACTAAAGAAAAAACGTCGGCTCCAAAGAGCGCTCGAGAGCTATCTGATGTCAAATCGCGGCTTTGATACACCGGACGAGTTCCAGAGTCGTGCTGCGTCCTTATCCGAAGCCACATTGGCCTTCTCAATAGCGACGGACGAACAGAAGGAGCAGTTGCAAATATTGTTCCGAACGGTAGCGATTTACGTTGATGGGTTGGCACCGCGACAGGACAAGCAACACATCTATGCAAAAACGCTGCTGGGCGTTGCCGACGCCCGTTCGGTTGAAGAATGGGTTGAACAGAATAGAGAATCCTTGCTCAGCTTCCAGACCAACGAAGAATGGTTGAAGGCGATTTGGCCTCTCTTTCAGGCATTACTAGACAGTATGTTCTTCCATTCTGTTCTTCCTCCGAATGTTGCCTATTTGCTAGCCCAATTGTGGATTAACTCTGCGCCTTATTCCTCAATTTTTGGCGGTGCCAAGCTGATGGAGGGAACTCGGCCATGGGGAGAAGGAACCAGAAAATTGACCGAGCTCGATATTATGGAGTTTTTAGAAAAGCAGTTGTGCTTTGACTGCTCCTTGATTGTATCTGCTGTCTCACAATTTCTTTTTGGAAGTAATCTAGTAAGCGAAGAAGCCATTGTCTTGCAATTTTTCCAGAAATCTCTTAAGTATGGCCTTAAAGACCGCTTGTCGATATCTATTTTTGACGCCGGGTTGGCAGATAGGGTGATTGCAACTGACGTAGCGGAGGGGCTACGAAGCGGTGGCTACAGCGAACAATACGTGTCAAATGCTTTTAAAACGCATCGACCGGTCATTGCAGCATCAATTGCGCAGTATCCAGCCTACTTTAAAAATATCTTGGAAAATATTAGATAAGAATTCGGAATTGCTATAGTTCGGACGGGCTTGCTATGCTAAATTATCGTTTCATTTCTGGGAGAACATATGTTGTCATATTCTGAATGACAGGCACAAATTGCTAAGCTTCAAAAACAAGCCGATGCGGCACGTACATCCGAGCTGGCTGCACTCTAACGTTTTCGAGGAGGTGCAGGCCTCATACGTAGCAGCACTGCGAGAATTTGGGCAGTCAATTCTCCGCGCGGCCAACGTGCCGACACCTGCAGATTTTGATGCACGAGTGACGAATTCGACAGCTAGATGCGTTCTGCGATGACTGGGTTCCGAAGGTCTATAATTTGCACCACCATCCAATGAAACGCGTTATTGCCTCGCTTCCAATCGTCCGCTCAGCCAACTTGAGACGGGATCGAAAAATAAAACCCGGAAGAAGTATCAAGAATGCAAGCAGCGCTGGAAAGGCGACATTCATGCAAGACGAACGTCAGCGCGGGATACCAGCCTTGGGGACAAATTTCACTTCAACGCGAGTACCATCTTCGCGCCGAATGAAAAAAGGTTCCGCATCGGCACTTTGCGCGCCGGCGCTGCTACCTTGCCTATTCGCCAAAAACAGGCGCAACTGCGCCCTCGAACCAGACTCGGCAAGAATTTCAGTGGCAAGTTTGCTTTTTAGCGCTCTCATTACTTCAATATGGCACAAAAAAAGCCAAGCGCAATGGATGGAGCGCAAAGTCAGCTGCTGCGCACCACCATCAACCCAGCCCGCAGGCCAACGCGCACGTCGGGGTTGGGGAAAACCACCAGCTCTTCAGGATGTTTGACGGTATAGACAGTGTCGCCGTCACGGGCGATTTCGTCGCCCTGCTTCATTGCCGTGAAATTCTGCGTGTTGCGGTCGAAAGCCATGCGGAAGTCGTCGCTGAGCTTGATGATTTCCTGCGCGAACTTGAACACTTGGGCTTCGATGGTCGGCGCACCGGAAGGCGCACCGCGCAGCAGACGGTTCAAGGCCTGTGACACATCGGCAAACTGGCTCAGATCGTTCTGGCCCAGCGTGCCGACGCGTCCCAGTTCCACCGTACTGCCGGCGGCCGCGTGATGCTCGGCGGAGTAATAGCTGTAGGTGCCTGCCGATTGCGGGTTCATGATGATGGCGCCAATGCCTGCCTCGCCCAGCCAGCCGATCAGGGCTGCCTTGGCGTCGTCGGCGATCAGGTCAGGCACGATCGCGAACGTCGGGTAGACCGACGGCCGGATCGCGGTGTGCAGGTCCAGGTGCCAGCGCACCGGACCCGCACCGTCAAAGAACGCGGAGGTAACGGCGATCAGCTCATCGGCGCGCACCGCTTCCACGGCGCTGGCCAGCGAACCGCGCTGAGGACGAAACATGCGGTTCAGGTCAGCGTCGATGAAGCGCTTGCCGGCCCGGATCGCAGCGATATTCCCCACACAGATCAACAGATCCACAGCCAGCGCGCTGGCCTGCTGCGACAAGGCGTCGAGCAGATGCGCCAGCACTTCAATCGGGCCAGTCTCGTCGCCATGCACGCCGACCGAGACAACCACGCTGGCGCGCTGCTCAGCGCCAGCATCGGCCTGCGCCTTGATTTGCAGGATGCCGTCGGCCGGCAGGGTGACGGCAAAACCGGCCGCCGCAAATTTCGCGGCGACGGCGCTGAAATCCGCCTCTGCCAGAGCCCTGACGGCCTCCGACAGCGGCGCGCCATTGGCGGGCAACTTGGTGGACAAGTTGGCCGATTGAGCTGGGTGTGCTTCCATTTTCTCCATTCGTCTTATGCCGTGGTTGCGGTCGTCGCTTCCGACAGCGCCCACACGTCCAGCATGGCTTGCTCCAGATCCGAGGCGGCGCTGTAGCCGGACAGGCCCAGCGTGCAGGTCACCACTTCCACGGCTTCCACCGCGTCATGGCCATCGGTCGCGCGTTGCAGCACTTGCTGCAACAGACGTTGCTGGGTACGACGCAGCGCTTGCTGAGCATAGTTGCGCAGCTGTTCCTGCGAGCGCGTTTGCGCCGGCAGTTTCAGGCCGCGTTCCAGCGTGTCGATACCAGCCTGGCCACGCAGCGCCATGCCCACCTGCAGGAAGGCCGGCAGGTCCATGCCCGCCGGACGGCTGACCGACAGCGCGGCAAACACGAAGGCCGCCACGGCTTCAATCGCATCGACCGCTTTCCATGCCTGTACAAAGGCAGGACGCAGGCCGGCAACGGTATCGGCTTCGGACTCGCTATCGGCAGGTGTCAGCTGTTGCAGCATCTCCGGCTTGGCGAACAGGCGGGTGAGTTCCTGCAGGCCGCCAGCGGCGCGCAGCTGTTCGGCCGGAACCGACAGCACGCCTTCGATGGCGGATTTGAGCAACGCGCGGGTGCGGCCATCAACCTTGATCGAGATCGCGCGCGGCACGTTCAGCGCATCGGCATCCAGCGCCTCAAACACCGGCGCCATATTCAGCGCGGACCAGGACTGGCCCCATGCCAGGATCACGTCGGCTTCGTCCTTGCCATGATCGTTGGCCAGGTCGCGCAGCATCAGCGGACCGCAGCGGTTGACCGATTCATTGGCCAGTACGGTGGCCAGGATCGCATTGGCCAGCGGGTGCGCCAGCGCGCTGCGGGTGGCCACCAGCAGATCAGGGAAGTAAGGCTTGAGGATGGACTCGGCCCAGCTTGCGTCCGTCAGCGGCAACGCCGACAGGATGCGCTTGAAGCGGTTCTTGACGTTGGCGATCACCACCGCCAGTTCCGGCGTGGTCAGGCCGCGGCCATCGATCTTGCGGCGCGCCAGTTCGGCCACCGTCGGCAGCTGTTCCAGTTCGCGCGACAGCGCGCCCTCTTCTTCCAGGCTGGCGATCAGGGCGGCGTAGCCATCCTGTACCGCGCTTTCCGACTGGGCTTGCGCTTCGCGTACCAGCAGGTGGGTTTGCAGGGTGTTGTCGCGCAGGACCAGCCGCTCGATGTCGGCCGTCATTTCGTTCAGCACGCGGTTGCGGTCCGCTTCGCTCAGTTGGCCGGCGTTCATTTCCACGTCCAGCCACATCTTGGCGTTCACTTCATGGTCGGAGCAATCCACACCGGCCGAGTTGTCGATCGCATCGGTGAAGATGCGGCCGCCGGCCAGCGCGAATTCGATACGGCCCGACTGGGTCGCTCCCAGATTGCCGCCTTCGGCGACGACCTTGCAGCGCAGCTGATTGCCGTCGACGCGGATATTGTCGTTGGCGCGGTCTTTCACCTGGGCGTGGGTTTCAGTAGAGGACTTGATGTAGGTACCGATACCGCCGTTGTAGAACAGGTCCACCGGCGCCAGCAGGATGCGGTGCATCAGCTCTTCCGGCGGCAGCACGGTTTCTTCGATATCGAGCGCGGCGCGGATCTGCGGCGACAGCTCGATGCTGCGGGCGTTACGTGGGAACACGCCGCCGCCTGCCGAGATCAGTTCCTTGTTGTAGTCTTCCCACGAGGAGCGCGGCAGCGCGAACATGCGCTCGCGTTCAGCGAAGGACACCGCGACGTCCGGGGTCGGATCGAGGAAGATGTGGCGATGGTCGAAGGCGGCCAGTACTTTCAGTTGACGCGACAGCAGCACGCCGTTACCGAACACGTCGCCCGACATGTCGCCCACGCCGACCATGGTGATCGGCGTGGTGTTCATATCGTGATCGAGTTCGTAGAAGTGGCGCTTGACCGCTTCGAACGCGCCCTTGGCGGTGATACCCATTTTCTTGTGGTCGTAACCGTTCGAACCACCCGAGGCGAACGCGTCGCCCAGCCAGAAGCCGCGCTTGACGGCGATGCCGTTGGCGATGTCGGAGAAGGTCGCGGTGCCCTTGTCGGCAGCCACCACCAGATACGGGTCGGCGCTGTCGTAGCAGATGGTGTCGGCAGGCGAGACGATATTGCCCAGCACGCGGTTGTCGGTCACTTCCAGCAGGCTGGCGATGAACAGGCGATAGACTGCTTCGCCTTCGGCCGCCACGGTTTCACGCACGGCGTCCTTCGGCATCTGCTTGCAAACGAAGCCGCCCTTGGCGCCGGCCGGCACGATGACGGCGTTCTTCACCATCTGCGCCTTCACCAGGCCCAGCACCTCGGTGCGGTAATCTTCCATCCGGTCCGACCAGCGCAGACCGCCGCGGGCGACCGGGCCGCCGCGCAGGTGCACGCCTTCGAAGCGGCGCGAGAACACGAAGATCTCGCGGAAAGGACGCGGTTCCGGCACCAGCGCCAGGCTGCTGGTATCGAACTTGAAGATGATCTTGTCGCCCTTCTGTTCGTTCTGGAAGTAGTTGGTACGCAGCGTCGCCAGCATCAGGTCGGACACGGCGCCCAGGATTTCTTCGCTGTCGGCGTGATTGATCTTGGCAAGGCTGCCTTTGATAGCCAGCATGGTCTCGCGCGCGGCGGCACGGGTGGCTTCGTCCAGCGCAGGATCGAAGCGTTGCAGGAAGGCGTCCACCAGCTGTTTGACCACCACCGGCTGCTTGCGCAGGCTCTCGGCGATGTAGCGCACCGAGAAGCGGCTGCCGGCCTGGCGCCAGTAGCTCATGTAGGCGCGCACCAGTTGAATCTGGCGCATGCTCAGGCCACCTTCGATGACCAGGCCATTCAGGCGGCCATCTTCGGCTTCGTCGTTGAACAGCGCGGCGAACAGTTCCTGTGCCACCGGCACCACGTTCGGCTGCGCCAGTTTGGCGGCGCTGGCCGCATCCACGGTCAGGCTGGTGACGAAGTGGCGCTTGCCATCGGCGCCGATGATTTTGTAAGCCTGCTCACGGTCGATCGCCACGCCGGCATTGTGCAGCGCCGGCAAAATGGTCGACAGGGCCGGCACACGGTCCACCGAATACAGGCGGATGGTGGTGCCTTCGCCCGCGGTTTCAACACGCACGGCGACATGCTCGGCATCGCCATTGCGCAGGATCGTGCCCAGGTCGTGGAAGGCCACGGCCGGCGGCGTCGCCGCCACGTAGTCGGCCGGCAGGGTCGCGCACTGCTTGCGCAGGCTGGCGCGCATCGGCATGTCGAACACGGCGTCGGCCAGGGTGGCGAAGCTGTTGTGCCAGCCGTCGAGCACCGACAGCAGCGGTTGCTGGATATCGGTTTCCAGGTCCAGCGGATAGCGCGCGGCATGCGCGATCAGGTACAGGCGGGCCAGCGGGCCGTCGGCCACCAGGGTCTGGGAGCTGACATGGCTGGCGCCGGAACTGGCTTGCAGGGCGCGGGCCAGTGCGCTGGCGACCGATGCGCTGTAGCGCTCGCGCGGCAGGTAGACCAGCACGTTCAGGTGGCGCGCATACACGTCGCGACGGGCAAATACCTTGGTGCGAGGCTGTTTGTACAGCGAGACCACGGCGCCGCAGACTTCGGCCAGCCATTCAGGTTCCGCTTCCAGCGCTTCGGTGCGCGGCAGCGATTCCAGGATCTCGATGAACTTCTCGGCGCGGAAGCCTTCCTGGCGCACGCCGGCGATGCTCAGCACCTTGGCGATGCGGCCGCGCGCGAATGGCAGGCGGCCCAGCGGAGTGGCGGTGGCGGCGCGGGTAAACAGGCCAACGAAGCAGTACTCGCCCAGGATGGCGCCCTGCGCGTCGGTATGGCGCACGCCGATGAAGTCCAGCTGCTGTTCGCGGTGCAGGGTACCTTCCACGTCGGCCTTGACGATGGACAGGGTGTGCGCGCGTTTGGAGAGTGTGTCGAAGTCGCCCGGGATACTCGCCAGGCAGGTACCGTAGACCGGATGCGTGGTGTCCTGCAGCACGCCGATGCGGCTAGGGATATCGCGTTCCAGTTCGCGCTCGCCCGGCTTGACCTGATAATAGGCGTAGCCAAACGGTTCGAAGCCTTCGGTACGGGCCCAGTCGAGGAAGGCGGCGACTTCCAGGCCTTCTTCGCCATTGGCGCCAGCGGCTGCGGCCACGGTGGCAAAGCGCTCATTCATGGCGGCGCGGTCGCGGCGCACCACGGCGGCGTCGCTCGCCACCATTTCAAGGCGGGCCACCAGGGCGGCCAGTTCGTCCGTTGGCAGCTCTTCGGCCAGCAGGCACATCACATAGGATTCCAGTTTGTCGCCAGCCTGGCCGACGGCTTCAACGCTGCCATCGGCGGCGCGGCGCACCGACAATACGGCGTTCAGCACGCCGTTGACGGCCACGCGCTGCTTGCGCATGGCCATGACGATGGAGTCGACCAGATACGGCATGTCGTCGTTCAGGATGAGCAAAGCGGTGGCCATGCCGCCGCGGCCATCGGCGTAGCGCAGGCGGGCGATCTGGCAGCCGTTGCCGCTGCGGCGCACTGCCTGGGCAAAGCCATCCCACAGGATCGGGGCCAGGCTGTCGGGCGCGATGCCGGCCAGGTCTTCTTCGTCCAGGGAACCGAGCCAGGCACCGATCAGGGATGCGAGCTGGCTGCTTTCAGCGGCCGGTTTGCTTGCATTGACCAGAGCCAGTGTCTGCGCGCGCAGGTCTTGTGGCATTTGTTTCATCGTGATTCTCCAATACCTTGTGTGTATTCAATTCGCACCGTGCCGGCTTATGGCCTTGCGGTGGCGACTCGCTAAAAAGACCGGGGTTGACCCGATCCATCCAATTTCAGAAATCTTAGACGCACTATATCGGGGCATGAACCGGGGGCGCAAGTGCGCGTGCCAGTCTACGCTCCGATTGTTACAAATCGTATAGTCCCGGCAGCCCAAGGATGCGGCTCAGCTCTTCCAGCGCGGTATGCACCTCGATGGCCAGCTTTGGATCGGCCAGGTCGGACGGCTCCAGCCGGTCGCGGTAATGCTTCTCCACCCAGGCCACCAGCGTGTGGTACAGGGACTCGGTCATCACCACGCCCTGATGCATGGCGGCTGCTTCGGCATCGGTCAGCGCCACGCGCAGACGCAGGCAGGCAGGCCCGCCGCCGTTGCGCATGCTCTGGCGCAGGTCGAAGTGAATCAGTTCATCGACCGGACCGCCGCTGGCCACCAGGCCTTGCAGATAGCGCGCCACGGCAGCGTTTTCCTGGCATTCCTGCGGAATCACCAGGGCCATCTTGCCGTCCGGCTTGGACAGCAGCTGGCTGTTGAACAGATAGCTGGCCACCGCGTCGGCCACCGACACCATCGCGGTGTCGACCCGGATGGCGTTCAGTTCGGCGCCCACGCCGGCCATGGCGCGGCGCAGGTTTTCCAGGCTGGCCGCTTCGTTGGCGAAGGCCTGCTCATGGTGGAACAGCACGTTGCCGTTACCGACCGCGATCACGTCGTTGTGGAATACGCCCTGGTCGATCACGTCCGGATTCTGCTGCACGTAGACGGTACGCTCGGCCGCCAGGCCGTGCAGGCGCGCGACCGCCTGCGAGGCTTCCAGCGTCTGGCGTGCCGGGTAGCGCTGCGGCGCGGGAGCCGATGCGTCGAACTCCACGCGGCCATACACAAACAGCTCGACGCCGGCGGCGCCGTGATTTGCGCACAGGCGGGTGTGATTGGCCGCGCCCTCGTCGCCAAAGGCTGGCGTGGCGGGCAGCGCGTCGTGCACGGCGAAGTGGCGCTCATCCTTGAAGATGGCGCGCAGGCTGCCCGCAGACTGCGCGTGCTCGAAAGCGCGGTGCAGCTTGTTGTTCAGGTTGGCGGCGGTGAAATGGGTGCGTCCATCGGCGCTGTCGGCCGAGGGGCTGACGGTGGCGGCGTTCGCGGTCCACATCGGCGAAGCCGAGTAGGCGCAGGCCAGGATCACCGGCGATTCCTTGTAGGCTTGCGCCAGCACTTCGGCATCCGTGCCGCTGAAGCCGATGCTGCGCAGCAGGCGGAAGTTGGGCCGGTCCTGCGGCGGCAGCAATGCCTGGGCGAAGCCGCGCGCGGCCAGCGCGCGCATCTTGGCCAGTCCCTGCAGGGCGGCCTGCTTGGGATTCGAGGCGCTCTTGACGTTGCTGAACGAGGCCACATTGCCGAAGGACAGACCGGCATAGTTATGCGAAGGGCCAACCAGCCCGTCGAAGTTGAATTCGCGTGCGCTTTGCATCATGCGTCCTTAAAAATTCAGGCCGGGCGACAGCTTGGCCGGCATTTCCAGTACATTGTTCTCGATCGAGGCGACCGGGTAGGCGCAATAGTCCGCCGCGTAGTAGGCGCTTGGACGGTGATTGCCCGACTGGCCCACGCCGCCGAACGGTGCGCTGCTGGCCGCACCGGTGGTCGGACGGTTCCAGTTGACGATGCCGGCGCGAGCGCGCAGCTGGAAGCTGGCCCACAGTGCCGGATCGGTCGAGATCAGGGCCGAGGCCAGGCCGAAGGAGGTGTCGTTCGCCACGCGCACGGCGCTGTCGAAATCGGCCACGCGGATCACCTGCAGCAGCGGGCCGAACCACTCTTCGTCCGGAATGCCCTTGGCGTCGGTCACGTCGACGATACCGGCCGAGACGAAGCCGCTGGCCGCGTCGATATGGCGCATCTGCAACAGGGTCTTGCCGCCCTTGGCCACCATGTCGGCCTGCGCCTGCACCAGGCGGGCGGCAATGGCGGACGATACGACAGGACCCATGAACGGTGCCGGCTCGGAAGCGGCGGCGCCGATGGTCAGGCGGCTGGCCACGTCGACCAGGCGCGCGATGATGGCCTGGCCTTGCGCGTTGTCCTGCACGATCAGACGGCGCGCGCAGGTGCAGCGCTGGCCAGCCGAGATAAAGGCCGAGGAAATCGCCATGAACACGGCGGCATCCACATCCTGCACATCCCACACCACCAGCGGATTGTTACCGCCCATTTCCAGCGCCAGCATCTTGCCCGGCTGGCCGCCGAACTGGCGGTGCAGCGCGGTGCCGGTCTGGCAGCTGCCGGTAAACAGCACGCCATCGAGCAGCTTGTTCTGGCCCAGCGCGATGCCGGTATCGCGGCCGCCGTTGACCAGATTGATTACGCCAGCCGGCAGGCCGGCTTTTACCCACAGTTCCACCGTCTTGACGGCGGTGCGCGGCGAGTACTCGCTAGGCTTGAACACCACCGTGTTACCGGCGATCAGGGCCGGCACGATATGGCCGTTCGGCAGGTGGCCAGGGAAGTTGTAGGGACCGAACACACCGAACACGCCGTGCGGGCGGTGACGCAGTACAGCCTCGCCATCGGCGACCTTGCTGTGGCTCTCGCCGGTGCGCGCGCCATGCGCCTGCACCGAGATGTCGATCTTGTTGGCCATGGTGGCCACTTCGGTGCGCGACTCCCACAGCGGCTTGCCCACTTCTTCGGAGATCAGCAGCGCCAGCGTCTCGGCGTTTTCCTTGAGCAGATCGCGGAAACGGGTGCACACGGCGATACGGTCCGCCAGTGGTGTCAGCGCCCAGCCTTCAAAGGCGGCGCGCGCGGCGGCGCAAGCCTGCCCTACTTCGTCGGGAGTCGCTTCACGGCTGGCCCAGGTCTGACGGCCGGTGGCCGGATCGACGGTGACCAGCTGCGCGCCGCTGCCTGGCAGCCAGGCGCCGTTGATGAAATTGCTCAGGACTTGTTCAGACATGGGGATTCTTCCTCAGATTGAGTGGCAGGGTACGCACTGTGTCGCCGGTTTGGCAACGCAGCAGCTGCTGTTCCGCCTCGGATAGGGCGGTGATGCCGCCGACCGGATTGGCCTGCGACAGGATCATGCGAAAATCGCTCAGAACGGTATTCGACACCAGCAACGGTTCGGCATTCGAGGTATCGGCCGAACAGGCATCGTCCCAGTCGTCATGCGCGCCGATGGTGGCCAGCGTGCTGTCGCGCATGGCGCGCAGCTCGGATACGCGCGCCTGCAGCACCGGACCGGCGTCGAAGATATCGACATAGCCTTCGAAGTGCATGCCTTCCTGCTCCAGCAGGCGGCGCGCAGGCGCGGTCGATACGTGCACCTTGCCGATCACTTCCTGCGCATCGGCCGGCAGGTAGGCCACGTACAGCGGCTGGCGCGGCATCAGTTCGGCGATGAAGGACTTCTTGCCCAGCGCGGTCAGATCGTCCACGTGGTCGAAATCCATCTTGAAGAAGTGCCGGCCCAGGCCCTCGTAGAAGGGCGAGCGGCCATCTTCTTCCTGGAAGCCGCGCATTTCGGCGATCAGCTTTTCGGTAAACAGATGCGGGAACTGGGCGATGAACAGGAAGCGGCTCTTCGACAGCAGCTTGCCGTTATTGCCCTTGCGGTAGTCGGGATGCAGGAACAGCGAGCACAGTTCGGTGCTGCCGGTCAGGTCGTTCGACAGGTACAGCGTTTCCATGCGCGTAAACACATCGAGCTCGCGGCTCGAATGCACCAGCGTGCCGATGCGGTAGTTATAGAACGGCTCTTCCAGCCCGACCGCGCCCTTGATGGCGCACACGCCAGCCATGCGGCCGGTGTCGGTGTCTTCCATGACGAACATGTAGTCGCGCTTTTCCGGCGCGATGGTTTCGGCGAAGGAGGCCACGGCGATCGCCACGCGGTCGCCCATCATCTTCATGTCCGGCTTGAGCGTGGTCATGCCGCTGCCGACCTGGCTCGCCATCACGTACAGGGCGTCGAGATCGTCGGCTTTGATTGCGCGTACTACTAGCATAGGATTCCTCTGCAACTCAGATTCTGACGCAGACGACGGTGTCGCCGTCCGCGATCTTCAGCACGGCCTGCACTTCTGGTGTCAGGCCCACGCTTTGCTGCGCTTCCAGCGCCGGGCAGGATGTGACCACGGCGCGGAAATGGTGTTCGGAACTGGCGGCGATGGCATAGCTGAACATCGGCTCGCGGTTGCGGTCCGGCTCCGGCTGCACGGTCGTCACGCGCCGCTGCAAGGCGCCGTTGATGGTGCGCAGCGCGTTCTTGTTGGCCTGCAGGATAGGGCCGCCGTCGAAAATATCGATGTAGTCGTCGGCTTCGAAGCCTTCGGCCGTCAGCAGATTGAAAGCGGTTTCGCCCGATGGATGGATCTGGCCCATCGCCGCCTGGGCGTCGCCCGGCAGCAACGGCACGTACACCGGATAGTGCGGCATCAGTTCCACGATCAGCGTGCGGTTACGCGCACCGCCGATGACGCGCTCGGCGTCGAGGAAATCCATCTGGAAGAATTTGCGGCCCAGCGCGTTCCAGAACGGCGAGTCGCCGTTCGAATCGGTAATGCCGGCCAGCGGTACAAAGAAGCGGTCGCCAAAACGCTGCGGCGCCAGCACCGCGTACAGCAGGCGGGCGCGCGACAGCAGGGCCGCTTCGGGACCGGACTGCACCTTCTCGTCCACGTAGAAGCTGGACAGCTGGGAGCAGGCGGTGAGTTCGGAGCACAGCGTCAGCGCGTGTACGCTGTGGCTGATATTCAGGTCGCGCGAGACCTGTTGAATGACGTCGTTGCGGAACGAAAAATAGGTGCCGTTGCTGCCTGCGGATGCGAAGATCGCGGCGGTGCCGACGATGCGCTGTTCATCCAGCGATTCGAGCACGAACAGATAGGATTCCTCGCTCGGAACGTCCACGTGCGCCGCGAACGAGGCAATCGAGCGTTCGACCGCCAGCGCGATTTTATCTCGCGTCTTGGGCAAGGTATGGACACCCGGCATGGTCACTGCGGCCAGCGCTTCGAGCGCCGGAATATCCGCGGGTTCTACCGGACGGACAACATACATGTGAGCTCCTTCAGTTGCGGGCTAAGCATAAAGATTTGGCCGGGAGCAGAGTAGCTCCCGGCCGGGTTGCCGGCCAGCCGGGGATTGTGTCCCCCGCCAGCCATTGCCTTGTTGTCCTGCCTGCGCTTATTAAGCGGCAGCCAGGCTGTCCAGTGCTACGCGCAGCAGACGGTCCGCTTCAGCGATCTGGGCATCGGTGACGATCAGTGCAGGGGCAAAACGCACCACGTCGGTACCGGCGATCAGCATCATCAGGCCCTGGGCTTCAGCGGCTTTCTGGATATCCTTGGAGCGGCCCTTGAACGCATCGGCCAGCACCACGCCCAGCAGCAGGCCGGAGCCGCGCACGGTGGACAGGAACTGCGGATAATCGGCCGCCAGCTTTTCCAGCGTGGCGCGCAGCTTGGCGCCGGCTTCTTTCACGCGTGCCAGGAAGGCTGGCTGATTGATCGTCTCCAGCACGTTCAGCGCCACGGTGGTGGCCATCGGGTTGCCGCCGTAGGTGGTGCCGTGGGTGCCCACGCCCAGGGCGGCCGCCAGGGTTTCGGTGGTCAGCATCGCGCCGATCGGATAGCCATTGCCCAGCGCCTTGGCCGAGGTCAGCACGTCCGGCGTCACGCCGTAGCCCATGTAGGCGAACAGGTCGCCGGTACGGCCCATGCCGCATTGGACTTCGTCGAAGATCAGCAGCGCGCCGGTCTTGTCGCACAGGGCGCGCAGCTCTTTCAGGTATTCCACGTCGGCCGGCATCACGCCGCCTTCGCCCTGCACCGGTTCAACCACCACGGCGCAGACGTCGTCGCCGATGGCGGCGCGGGCCGCTTCGATGTCGTTGAAGGCGATGTGGTCGATCGCTTGCGGCAGCGGCTCGAAACCTTCGGTGTATTTCGCCTGGCCGCCAACCGACACGGTGAACAGGGTACGGCCGTGGAAGGAGTTGAAGCAGGAAATGATGCGCGATTTGTGCGCGCCGAACTTGGTGTGGGCGTATTTACGCGCCAGCTTGAAGGCCGCTTCATTGGCTTCCGCGCCGGAGTTGCAGAAGAAGGCGCGGTCGGCGAAGGTCGCTTCGGTCAGCGCCAGGGCCAGACGCAGCACCGGCTCGTTGGTGTAGCCGTTACCCAGGTGCCACAGGGTGTTGGCCTGGCGGGTCAGCGCTTCGACCAGCACAGGGTGGCAGTGGCCCAGCGACGCGACCGCGATGCCCGAGGTGAAGTCGAGGTAATGCTTGCCAGTCTGATCCCACAGATCCAGTCCAGCGGCGCGCACAGGCACCATCGCGGCAGGGGCGTAGGTCGGAACCAGCACCTCGTCGAAGGTCTGACGGGTCACAGGACGTGTGGTCACGGTCGTATCAAGCTTGGCATTCATTTGCATTCCCCATCAATAGTGTTAGAGGTACGGTGGCGGCACAACAGCCGCGTGTGTACGCATTATAAAAAGCGGCATCCTAAAACTCTTTTGAATGTGCGACAAGGATTTTCATTTTTGACCGCCATGCAATCTTGGCGGAATAGCCACGCGCAAGCCCGCATGGGGCCTCGCTAGGCTCAGGCGGCCGGCATCAGCTTGCGCTGGCGTTCCTCGCGGGGGGTATTGCCGAACAGGGCGCCGAAGGCGGTGGAAAAGTGCGATCCGGACGAAAAACCGCACATCAGCCCTACCTGGACGATCGAATAATTCGTCTCCAGCAGCAGCTGGCGCGCCCTTTGCAGGCGCAGCTCCAGATAGTAGCGCGAGGGCAGGCTGCCCAGGTACTGCTTGAACAGGCGTTCCAGCTGGCGCCGCGACAGGCTCACCAGGCCGGCGATATCGTCGGTCGACAGCGGCTCCTCGATATTCGCCTCCATCAGCGTGACCGCCTCGGACAATTTGGGCTGCAGCACGCCGAAACGGGCCTGCAAGGCCACCCGCTGGCGCTCCTCGTGCGAGCGCACCCGCTCGATACAGAGCGCTTCCTTGATCGCCGCCTGCACCGAGGCGCCGAACAGGCTCTCGACCAGGGTCAGGGAAAAATCCACGCTGGCCGCGCCGCCGCAGCAACTGACATGGCGCCCATCGATCTCGAACAGATGCGGCGTGAGGATGGCGCGGTCGCTGATTTCGTCGGTGTCCGCATACAGGGCCCAAGGCAGGGCGATGCGCACGCCGGCCATCACGCCCGCTTCGGCCAGCCACAGCACCCCGGCGCCCACTCCGCCCCAGAAGGGCGCGGAGCGGCAACGCTCGATGATGGCGCGGCACAGGGCGGGGTCGGGCGGGGTCTGGTTCTCGTCGGCCACCAGCAGGGCCAGATGCCAGCCGGGACGCGCCTCGGCCGCCTGCGCGGGCGTGCACACCTCCAGCTGCAGCGTGTCCGGCCCCAGGATGGCGGCGGCGCGGCGCAGCGGCTGGATCAGGCCCGCCCAGGTCAGGGTATCGGCCTCGCCCGCATTCACCAGCAGCATGCGCAGCGGGCGCTCCTGGGCGATACGGGATAGATTAGCGAAGGACATCGTTTGGCTGGCAGTACGGCATGGTCTCGTTATTATTCGGGCGCCAGCGCCGCGGACGGGCGCTGGGTGCTCCATTGACTGACAATCATACCGGAGATCAATAGCGCCGCGCCCAGCAATCCGTTCCAGGCCAGGGTCTCGCCCAGCCAGAAATAGGCGAAGATCGCCGCGCATCCCGGCTCGAAGGCGTAGATCACGGCCGCCTCGTTGGCGCTACTGTGGCTCTGGCCCCAGGTTTGCAGCGAGATGATGGCGGCCGTGGCCACCACGCCCAGATAGACCAGGTTCACGCCGTACTGCTGCAAGCCCTTGACTATATAGGTCTGATACTCGGCCCTGCCCTCGCCGAAGGGAATTTCGCGCAGCAGCAGCCACAGGGCCGCGCAGGCGGCCACCGTCATGATCTGGGCCGCCGTCAGCGTCATCAGCTTGTCGACCTTGCGGGTGGCGCCTTCCATCAGCTTGACGTAGACGCCGAAGGACAAGGCCCCCAGCAGGGCCAGCGTATCGCCGAGGCCCCAGGTGAAGCTGCCTTCCCAGCACAGCGCGAACAGGCCGGCCAGCGCCAGCAGCAGCGCGACGATGATGCGGCGCTCAGGCGCACGGCCCGCCAGCACGCCCAGCAGCGGCACCACCAGCACGTTCAGGCCGGTGACGAAGGCATTGCGGTTGGAACTGGTCAGGGCCAGGCCCTCGATCTGGAACACATAACAGAAAAACAACACCACCCCGACCAGCACGCCCTGCCCCAGGTCGGCGCGGCGCGCCCGCCACAGGAAGGGCGCCAGCAGCAGGCTGGCCAGCGCGAAGCGCACGAACACGATCCAGCTGGCCGACAGGTAGCCGGTCATGTCCTTCATGGCCGGGAAGGTGGTGCCCCAGACGACGGTGACGAGCAGCAAGGCGGCGATACCGCGTAAATGATGGGGCATGGGGTCTCGCGAAGATATAAAACTACCAATATTGGCGCCGGGCATAGTGTACCTGCCGCCAGCTGAATTGGCGAACAGCGAAACTGCCGGGGACGCGGACGGCTATAATCCTGTCCCATGGGTGAACGATATTTAAAAAGTATCCGGCTGCTGGCCGAATGCATGCAGAGCTTTGAACGGCTGTCGAGCGAACACGTGCGTCAGTGCGGCTTGACGCATGCCCAGTTCGACATCATCGCCACGCTGGGCAATACGCCGGGCATGTCGTACAAGGAACTGGGCGAAAAAACCCTGATCACCAAGGGCACACTGACCGGCGTTATCGAACGGCTGGAAGGCAAGGGGCTGGTGCAGCGCGAACGCAGCGTCGACGACAAGCGTTCCTTCTTCATCCGCCTTACCGCCCAGGGCGAAGCGGTGTTTCACGACGCCTTCCCCAAGGTCCTGTCGCGCGGCGCCCAGGTCTTCGCCGACTACAGCGAAGCCGACTTCGCGGCCCTGGAAACCACCCTGGCCGGGCTCAAACAGGTCATCGTGGCCGGCAGCAAGCCACCCAGCATTATCAACACTAAGGAAATCATTTGAAAACCTCTCTCCTCGAAGGCAAAAAGCCTGCGAAATTCGACAAGCACATCATCGGCAATCTCTTGCTCAACGTTAGCACCCCGGACGAAGTGCGCCAGGAAAAGCTGCTGATCGGCATCCGCAATGAAGACGGCGAAATCTACCGTCTGATCGGCGCCACCAAGCACAACAGCTTCATGAACGCGATCGAAGAATTGTTCGATCTGGGCCTGGTCGACGAGCTGCAAGACACCGACGCGACCCAGGATGGCTGCGACGCCATCTTCAGCGAAGCCTGAGTCCAGGTCCGCTCGCGCAGCGGGCAAAGATAGGCGGCGCCGTGGTTTAGGCGCATACTTGCAAGCTGTATCAGATCTTCGCATCAAAAAAAGTTCCGCACGGCAATAAACCGGGTATAATTTTTTCATGGACAGATTGCAAGCCTTTCAAGACATCGCAGCTCAAGCGAGCCGTGGGGAGCTGACGTTCCCCACCAATGTGGCCGCTTCCGTCAAGCTGCAACAAGCACTGAGCGATCCCGACTGCCACATCGACACGGCGGCCAAGCTGATCCAGGCCGATCCCCTGCTCTCGGCCCGTACCGTGGCCATCGCCAATTCCGTCGCCTACAACCGCTCCGGCAATGAAATCACCGGCGTGCGCACGGCCGTGCAAAGGCTGGGCGTGCGTACCCTGCAATCGCTGGTGGCCGCGATGATCGTGCGCCAGCTGGGCAGCCAGATCACCGATCCCACCCTGAAAGCCAAGGCCGCCCAGCTGTGGGAGCACACCGCCCATGTGGCGGCGCTGGCCCAGGTCATCGCGCGCAAAGTCACCCATGTCGATCCCGAGACGGCGCTGTTCGCCGGCATCGTGCACGAGGTGGCCGGCTTCTATATGCTCTCGCGCGCCGACGCCTACCCCACGCTGATGGATGGCGATCCGGGCGACTGGGTCGGCCATGGCGAAGAAGCCATCGGCCGCGGCGTGCTGACCAAGCTGGTGATTCCGCAACCGGTGATGGAAGCGATCGAGGAACTGTGGCAAGGCATGCGCGCGCTGCCGCCCGAAAACCTGGGCGACACCCTGCTGCTGGCCAACGACCTGGCGCCGATATTGTCGCCGCTGCACGAACGGCCGGGTGCGACCACGCTGCATGCGGCGCAAACCATCGACTTCGTCATCGGCGAAGGCACCTTGCATTCCATCCTGGCCGAATCGGCCGAGGAAGTGAAGTCCCTCATCTCGGTTCTGATGCTCTAATCGGGCCGGCGGCTCCCCTTAAAACCCACGGCAAAGAGCCGGGGTACGACCCGCCGGGTCGTACCCCAGGGTTACGCCTTGGGTTCTAAAGCGAGCTGGCGGCCCGCCTCCAAACTTCCTAACCCAGCTGCGCGGTACTCACCTCGCAAGCGCGCCGCACTTCCTGCACCGTGGCCGGCGCATCCATCCTGAACAAACCATCGAGCCCGCGCTCGAGCCGCGAGGCGCGCACCGCCGCCTTCACCGCAAAGAACACGCTATTGGCCAGCACCAGCGGCGGCTCGCCCACTTCCTTGGACGAGAAAATATCGTGCGGATCATCCGGTATCCCCTGCACCGACGGCAGATTGCGCGGGAACAGATGCACATTCATCTCCAGCGGAATCGTGCTGGCGGCCGGCACCTTGTAGCGCCAGGTGTTGGTGGTGTTCAGGCGGCCCTGATCGGCGCCCTCCGGTTCGAACACCAGTTTTTCCGTCAGCAGATAGCCGATACCCTGCACGAAAGCGCCCTCCACCTGGCCCACGTCGATGGCCGGGTTCAAACTCCAGCCGATGTCGTAGACGATGTCGGCGCTGATGATCTTCACTTCCCCGGTCAGCACATCGACCTCGCTCACCGCACAGGCGGCCGAGTAGGTAAAGCCGACGAAGGAATCGACCCCGCCACCGAGCACCGCCGTGGTGTCGCGCGGAATGCCCGGCGGATTCGGTTGCAAATCCTGCGGCTTGAAGGTCATGGCCGGAATCGGCACGCCGCCGCCCTTGATCCTGGCGGTGAAGCTGGCGATCAGGTTGACCCGCTTGGCGTAGGCCAGCTGGATCAGGTTCTGCCAGATCAGCGACACCCGCTTGTTGATGGTGACGCTGGTGGCCCAGCCATCGGGGAAATTCCAGAAGTCGATACCCATGCCGGTACACCAGGCGTCGCCCTGCTCATTGCGCATCTGGTAGCCGAATTCCAGCAGCCGTCCGCGCAGGTCCTGGCAAGTCTGCTTGACCACTTCGCAGTTGTACGGCGTGCCGGTGGAGGCGCCGCTGCTGGTGGGGTTCGGCGTGATGCTGGTGCGCGGGCCTTCCACATGGATCAGGTCCATCGGAATATTCATCACATACGCGGCCACCTGCAGCACCTGCGTGGCCAGGCCCTGGCCCATCTCCACCCCGCCCTGGTGGATGATCAGCGTGCCGTCGGCCTGGTTCACCACCACGATGGCGGCGGCCTGTTCCAGCTGCTGCCAGTTGTAGCCCGAGCCGTACTTGACCGGCACCATCGCCAGCCCGCGCTTGCGCCATTTGTTCTTGCTGTTGAAGTCGTCGACCGCGGCCTTCTTCTCTTCGTACTTGCACTTATCCTTCAGGAAGTCCCACACCTGGCGGATATAGCAGTAGGACAGCGCCTGGCCGAAGGGCGTGACGTCGCCGCGCTCGTACAGGTTTTTCTCGCGCACATCCTCGGCCGACATGCCCAGCGCGAAGGCCGCATCGTCCACCGCGTTCTCCAGGATGTTCTTGGCCTGTACATCGCCGAAGGCGCGGAAGGCCGTGCTCGGCGCGGTGTTGGTGCGGCACACGTCGATCTGGTTTTCGAAGTTGGCCACGCGGTAGGCGTTATCGGCGCGCAGCTGGATGCAGTTGCTGACGATGTAGGAGCAGTCGTAGAAGGCGCCGCCGTCGGCCCACATCTTGGTCTGGAAGCCGCGCATGATGCCCTTGTCCTGCGGCCTGCCCTCGCCGCGGTCGAGCGCGATCTGGTACTGGCCGTAACAGGCGTGGCGCTTGCCGATCATGCTGGTGTCCTGGTCGCGCGGCATGGCCAGCCGCACCGGGCGCTTGACCGCGCGCGCGGCCACCGCCACCGGCCCCACCACGAAGCGGGCCGGTTCGGTCTTGCCGCCGAAGGCGCCGCCCACCGGCGCCACCTTCACGTCCACCTGGTGGTAGGCCACGCCCAAGGCCATCGCGGTGGTCTGGTGCATCTCCATCGGGCTCTGGGTAGAGGGCCGGATCATGATGCGGCCCTGATCCTGCGGCTCGGCGATGCAGGCCTGGGTCTCCATATAGAAGTGCACCTGGCCGCCGTTGCGCTGGGTACTCTCCAGCACCAGGCAGTTGGCACCGCTGATGTTCGCGTCGCGCTGGACGATGGCGCGGTCCAGCGGCGCCTTGCTGCTGGCCCAGTCGAAATTGCTGCCGGGCCGGGTGATCTTCCAGATGTGCGCGACATAGCTGGCGCTTTGCGGCGAATCGGGGAACACGCTGTCGGCGGCGATCGCGTCCTCCAGCTCGATAATCGGCTTATTGAACGGCGCCGGCCAGTCCACATCGGTATAGCCTATGCACGTGCTGCTCACATACTCGGCGATGCGGATGGCTTCCTGCTCGGTCTCGGCCAGCACCAGCGCGATCGACTGGCCTACATAGCTGATCAGCTGCACCGCCAGCAGCGGCTGGTCCATGCCCATGCCCTGCAGATTCAGGCCGCCGTTCTTGATGTGTTCCTGTGTGATCAGATCGACGAAGCTGGCGTCATGGCCGCTCAGGTGCTCGCGCAACTGCCCCGGCGTGGCCGGACCGGCATGGCCCGGCACGCGAAAATGGAAATTGCCCAGCGCGCGGGTGCTTTGCACAAAGGCCGCGTTCAGGGTGCGCGGCGGCACCGCCAGTTCCTGGGTGTAGTGCAGCTGGCCCGAGGTCTGGTACATCGCCGTGATCTTGATGTAGGGCTGGGCCACCGGACGCTTGAAGTCCTGCGATTGCCAGCTCTGGATACCATCGCTGACCGGCCATTTACCCCAGGTGATCTCGCCGCTGGACGCCACCTGCGGCGGCACCGCCACGCCGCGCTGCGGCAGCGCGTTGACCACCGCCTTGTAGAAGAAGGCCAGCACCAGCTCGACGCGGTAGTCGTCGCTAAAGCCTTCGTCCGGCAAGCCCTGCATGCGCGCCTTCCAGCGCGCCAGCTCGGCGCGCGTCTCGCGCTCCAGCGTGAGCGACAGCGTGGCCACGTCGGCCAGCGCCAGCACCTTGTTGGCCAGCAGCGCTTCGGTAGCGGCCGCATGCCACGGGAACGGTGCGATGCCGCCGAACACCAGCGCGGCCTGTTTCACGGTCGCGCCTTCGCCGAAGTGCAGCGCCGTACTGGCGTTGACGATGCTGTGCGCATTCACGTCGCGCAGCGCCACCTTCTGCGCCAGTACGACGATGTTCGCATCCGGCAGCGGCAGCAGGAAGGCAGTCAGCACGATATTGTGCGCCAGTCCAGGCGCGGCTTGCACCAGCCGCACCAACTCGTCCACGCTGTGCTGCTTCGGCTGCAAATGGCCCGTCGTGTCCAGCTCCAGATAAGCGATGTGCGCGCCGATGGCCGCCAGCGCCGTCAGCGCATCGGACGGGAAAGGCTCGCCGCTATGGTCGGCGATGTGGGACAGCACCAGCATGGTATTGCCGCCGACCGAGGCGGCATTGCGCACGATGCGGCCGGCGGTGCGGCGCGCCATGAATTGCAGCGCCCCCAGGGTGCTGGTGTCGCCGCCGGCATGCGCGGCCATCTGCACGCCGAGCAGGGCGATCAGATCGTTGTAGCTGGTGCCGGACGCCACCCGCAGCTTGCCGTTTTCAATCCGGCTGGTCTCGTTCAGTTCAGGGATCAGGCGGATGTCGACGAACATTTTGGTATGCGGGAATTCCTCCTTGTAGATGCCGAAGGAGGTATTCCCGTGTACCAGCCGCAGCTTGCGGTCGCGGTGAGCGGCCATCAACTTCGCCAGCTCCGCCAAGGTGGCCGGGGTGCGCCAGAGCTGGCCGCCGCCGTGGGCGCTGACCGGCTGGGCCGGACCCTGCGCGCGCTTGGGAAAGGGTATCGACACGGCGGAAGGGCGCTGGCCGGCGCAGCCATCATCCTCCAGGCAGATCATGCGCCTGGCCTCATCGGCCGCGCTCCAGTCGGAGGCGAAGGTCTTCATGCCGGTCAGGATGGCGCGGTAGCCGGTGCAGCGGCAGATATTCCCGTCGAAGCAGTCTTCGATTTCCTTCTTGGTGGCCTGCGGATTATTGACGATGAACTCGGACATATTCATCACGAAGCCCACGCTGCAGTAGCCGCACTGGCTGCCGTTGTTGAGCGCCAGCCGGTGCGCCACCGGATTCATGCCGTCATGCTCGGCCTGGGAAGGATGCTGGGCCACCACCTCCTTCAATGCGACGCTGGCGCCGGTCTTGCCCGCCTGCTCCTTCAGGGCGTCCGCCACGCTGCTGGCCACGGCCGCGCGTTTGTCCTGCACCTGCTGGACCGCTTCCACCATGGCCGGCGTGGCCTGCTGGCCGATGGGCGCGCCGCCGCGCGAGGCGGTGGCGGCGTGCAGCAGGAATTCCGGATTGGGTCGACGCGCCGCGCCCGTGCCTTCCACCGTCGTCACTACCTGGCCGCCCAGCGCGCACACCGGCCGCAGGCAGGAGTTGATGGCGCGGTGCTGCGCCTGCTCGCCATCCCAGTGCGACAGGATCACCGTGCAGCCGCCGCAACCGCCCTGGCCGCAAGGCTTCTTGGGACCGGCCAGCGCCACGTCGGGCGAACGAAGGTAGTCGATCAGCAGCAGGTCGGGCGATGGATTGTCGAGGTGGACCAGCTTGCCGTTCAAATAGAAAGACACTTCGTTAGTCATGGTGGATTCATCCTGGCAGAGAGTGGCGGTGCCGGCGCGAATGGCCGGCCCGAAAGATAGACAACAGGAAACAATTCAATCTAGAAACTAAAATATACGCGAATGTGTGACTGATATCTACGTCAATTGTCACAATTCGGGATGCGCGCAACACTCTGCGGCGAGCGGCGACCGGCTTGCAGCGCGCAAGTGCTCGATGCATGGCCTGCCGCCAGGCAGACATGTCTTAAGCGGCTGGCGGTCCGCTCAGAACCGCGACGTTGTGGGACAGCCGCTCGTGCAGAAACTTCTTCCAGTCCTGGTCGAGCCACGGCGCCACCTCCTCGAAGCCAGCCGTGATGCGCGCGAGCAGGCTATCGAGATAGGTTTTTGCGTCTGCCGCGCCAGCAAATCCAAAACGGTGTGCGTCGGCCAACACCGCATCCCGAGAGATGTCGAAGCGCCCCAGAGACAGCTGCATGTGCAGATGCGATGGCGTTTCCACCGGATTGGGCACGACATCGAACGCCGGTGCGAGCCGCCAGCGGCTTTCCTGCGCGTGATAGACGATGGCATGATTGCGCACGTGGTCATCGTCATTGCCGCACACCGCGTTGAACACCATACGTCCAAACAGTTCGATACGGTCTTCCATTGGTGCGCCCGCCAGGCGCAGTTCTTCGGCTAAACGCGGATAGCTCCAGCGGTCGGTCTGCGGCAGCCCCGGATATTCGGCCTGCAACAAGGACGCGGCGCTCACGCACATGTGGCGCTGCCGGCCGGTTCGATCAAACCGTAGAACCCGAACAGCACTCCGGCCACCCGCGGCAGCGTGAAAGACCGTCGCGGCGAAATGCAAGCCGCTTGCCGCGCCCCAACGCTGGCCTACATGCTCGAGCAGCGGAATATTGGCGACGTCGGTTGCGATCTCCGGCTTCACCAGCCAAAACTGACCATGATCGCCTTGCACCGTGGCTTTCGGCCGCGCACCACCCACGCTAGCCGTCTGGACCAGCCGGGAACGAATCTTGGCGCGTATGGCGGGACGGCGTTCCGCGAGGGCCGCCAATTCTTCGACAATCTCATCAAGTTGAGGCAGCGTGGGAGTGTTCATTTTCGCCGCTGGCGGCTTGACGCTGAGACCGACGGCAAGCGCACCCCAGCGGTCAATGTTGCTGGCCTTGAGTAAGTATTGCAAGGGCGGGGTGTTTTCCGGCAGATTATATTCTCGGCGCAGCAAAGCTTGTCCCCATGCATCCGGACAGACGTCGCGCAAGACATCGTGCAGGCCTTGATACCGCGCTGCGGCCACTTCCGTTCCCGGCAAGAACGGCAAGTTTCTCGGGTCAATGGCCCAGGCAAGCCCCGCATCAAGATAGGACGGGGCATATTTGAAAAAACCTTGCCCCGGTTGGCCCGTCTTGTACCGGCCGACTGTCACCCATTCGCCGTTATCGGGCCGCTGTAGATAGACGTATAAGGGCTTAGAAATACTCAGCATCGTCGCCGCCCTTTTCTTGCAGGCTCAACTTGACGCGCTGACCGTAATCGCCCTGCCATAAGCCGGCAGGCAATGCTGGCACGGCCTGGTCTGCGACGCCTAGCGCAAGCAGTGCCGTCAAATATGCTCCGGCACCAGCACCCGGGTCGCCTTTTTCGAGGCGGAGCAGCGTCGTTCGGGAGATGCCCAGCCGAGCTGCCAGATCAGCGACGGGGATGCGCTGGCGCAGGCGCTGCGTCTTAATGCACTTGCCCCAGGCATTCAGACGTTCCTGCACCAGTGTTGGCCAGGTTTCAGGCTTGGAGAGCTTCTTTGGCATGGCTTACCCCCGTTCATAGACAGGGCACTATAGCACGCAAGGTCCTATCTATAAACACCATGGCTCACGCACATAAACCATAGATAGGACTTTACACAACATAAGGTCACATCTATGGTCAGTATCTTTCATGAAAATTCAGATCCGCAAAAAAAAGCCCGCTGGGGAGCGGGCAAAGTCCAAAACTAGGGATCTCCTGAAAGAGACAGCTCCACTATAAAGCCGCGTAGATCGCGCACTCTGTGCGCCAACTCACACAAATACGAGGAATTCCGGCAGGCTAATCGAGATCCAGCAAGAAATTGGTCCGCGGCGCATCCAGCGCCGTGTGCTCGCCTGCCGTTTCATCCTTCAGCGCCACGCCGGACAACTGGCGCTGGCGCGACTGTGTCAGCAGATAGTGCAGCTTGAACGCCGCCTCCTCATAGGGCAAGCCGGCCGGACGCACGTTCGAGATGCAGTTGCGGCTCGCGTCCGTCAGGCCGGCCTGCGGCGCCCAGGTCAGGTACAAGCCCATGCTGTCGGGCGAACTGAGGCCGGGGCGCTCGCCCACCAGTACCACCACGGCGCGCGCATTCAACAACTGGCCTACCTCATCGCCCACGGCCACCCTGCCCTGGCGCACGATGGCCAGCGGCGCCAGCGTCCACGACTCGGGCGCCAGCCGCGCCAGCAGCACGCGCAAAAACGGCAGCGCATTCTGCTGGATCGCCAGCGCCGACAGGCCGTCCGCGATCACGAACGCCAGATCGACCGGCACGGCGGGCGGTGCGGCCAGCAGCGCCTTGCGCGAAGCTTCATCGAGGCGCCGACCCAGATCGGGACGCTGCAGATAGATATCGCGGCTGGCCGCGCCGCTGTGCAGGCGCAGGCAGGGCTGGCCGGTGGCGCCGCTGAGCGCTTCTGCCAGCGCCGCGTCGTCCAGCGCCAGATGCACGGCGTCGCGCGCCTGCGCATGCGCCAGCTGAAACTCCAGCTGCGGCGCGGTGGGCTGGCTCACGCCGCTGCGGCCCAGCGCGATGCGCGCGGCGGTAAAGCGGCGCAGCGCCTGCCAGGGATTGGCGATTACCTGGCCTTCCGGAGTAGTACGCTGTTCATCATCGTCCATGCATGCTCCCATCGGCTTCAGGCCAGACGCAGCAAGGCGTTCTGGAATTGGGGCGGCAAGGCCTTGCCCAGTTTGATGACATCATCGTCACGGGTAAAGATTTCCATCGCCTTGAGCCAGGCCTCGAACTCCGGCGCGGGACGCAGCCCCAGCACACGGCGCGCGTACAGGGCGTCGTGGAAGGAGGTGGTCTGGTAGTTGAGCATGATGTCGTCCGAGCCGGGAATGCCCATGACGAAGGTGCAGCCGGCCGTGCCAAGCAAAGTCAGCAGGACGTCCATATCGTTCTGGTCCGCTTCGGCGTGGTTGGTATAGCAGACGTCGCAGCCCATCGGCAGGCCCAGCAGCTTGGCGCAGAAGTGGTCTTCCAGTCCGGCGCGGATGATCTGCTTGCCATCGTACAGATACTCGGGGCCGATGAAGCCGACCACGGAGTTGACCAGCAGCGGCTGGAACTGGCGCGCCACCGCATAGGCGCGGGTTTCGCAGGTCTGCTGGTCGACCCCGTGGTGGGCATTGGCCGACAGCGCGCTGCCCTGCCCCGTTTCGAAGTACATCACATTGTTCCCCACCGTGCCGCGTCCCAGCGACAGCGCGGCCTGGCGCGATTCATCGAGCAGCGCGAGGTTGATGCCGAAGCTGGTGTTGGCCGCCTCGGTGCCGGCGATCGACTGGAACACCAGGTCGACCGGCGCGCCGCGCTCGATCGCGGCGATGGTGTTGGTCACATGGGTCAGCACGCAGGACTGGGTGGGGATGCCGTAGCGGGAGATGATCTCGTCAAGCATGGTGACGATCTTGACCACCTGCGGCACATTGTCGGTGGCCGGATTGATGCCGATGACGGCGTCGCCGCTGCCATACAGCAGGCCATCGAGCACGCTGGCGGCGATGCCGGTGGCGTCGTCGGTCGGGTGGTTCGGCTGCAGCCGCGTGGACATGCGCTTCTCCAGCCCGATGGTGTTGCGGAAGCGGGTGACGACGCGGCATTTCCTCGCCACCAGGATCAGGTCCTGGATGCGCATGATCTTGGACACGGCCGCCGCCATCTCCGGCGTGATGCCGGGCGCGGTGGCCGTCAGCACAGCTTCGCTGACCTCGTCGGCCAGCAGCCAGTTGCGGAAGTCGCCCACACTCAGGTGGGCGATGCGCGCGAAGGCGGCGCCATCGTGGCTGTCGACGATCAGGCGCGTCACCTCATCCGTCTCATACGGAATCAGCGCTTCGTTCAGGAAGGTTTTCAGCGGCAGCGCGGCCAGCGCCATCTGGGCCGCCACGCGCTCTTCGGCGCTGGCCGCCGCCAGCCCGGCCAGCAGATCGCCGGAACGGGCCGGCGTGGCCTTGGCCATCAGGTCTTTCAGGTCGCGGAACAGATAAGTCCTGCTGCCGACCATATGCGAATAGCTGCTCATCGTTACAGTCTCCCGGCATGCGGGACGGCACCAAGCCGCCCCGCCACCTTTACATCAGCATCAGAAGTTGCGCGCCGCCGTCAGCAGCAGGCGCTTTTGCACGACGTTCTTGCCGCTGCCATCGGCGTCGAAGAAGGTCCACAGCGGCGTGCCGTTCTTGCTGGCGTCACCGTTGTTATACACCGCCGCCGCCGAAAAGGCCCAACTGTCCACGGTTTTCGTCACGCCGGCCTTGACGTCGACGAAGTTGAACGCACCCATATTGCGCACCCACTGCTTGCCCGCATGCAGATTGAGCACCAGTCCCGGCATGATTTCGGGGTTCCAGTTGGCCTCGCCGTAGAAGGAGCCACGCGTATCCACCAGCTTGCCACTGTAGGGCTCCACCGCGAAGCCAAACCAGCGCTTGCTCAAGGTGACCCAGCCATACACGTTAAAGGCGCCCATGTTCAGGCCCAGCTTGGCGTCCTGGCTATGGTACTTGATGTCCTCGCCGCCGGCCGCATAGTGCGCACCGGGGAACCAGTAGGTGACCAGGCCGGCATCGATATTGCTGTCGGCGCTGAGCGGGAAGCGGTAGCCGCCGTAGACGTCGATCTCGGAACCGGCGCCGTTGTTATAGGCCGCGTGCGACACGCCCGAGCCGAACAGGCCCAGGTAAAAGCCGCTGACGTGAGTGAAGTCCAGCGTGGCCTGCGCGGTGGGCTTGGCCTGGGTCTGGGTAACGCCGCGGAACAGGTAGTCCGACACCAGCGTCAGGTTGCCGGCATTGCTCCAGTCGGGAGCGGCCGCGGGTGTGGCGGCCGGCGCCGGCTCGGCCGCCTGCGCGGCCCCGGTCAGGGCCAGCGCGGCGCACAGGGTCAGCGCCAGGCCGGGCAGGCGCGGGGAAATACGGGAGGTCATGCGCATCATGCTGTCATCCTTTGAGTGAGAGGGTCAGGCCGCGTCGAGGTCATAGATGGCGTGCTGCTGGCGCGCGCCCTTGGTCGCCAGGAAGAAGGCGTAGCCGCAGGCGAGGAAGGCCGCGAACACGCCGAAGATCAGCGGGTTGTAATAGATCATGGTGGCCATGCAGACGCAGGCGCCGGCCAGCGCAATGGCCGGGAACACGGGGTAGAACGGGGCACGGAAAGGACGCACCATGTCCGGCGCGGTGCGGCGCAGTTTGAACAAGCTCAGCATGCTGAGGATGTACATCGTGATGGCACCGAACACGGACATCGTGACGATATTCGCGGTCAGGGTCTGACCGCCGATTTTGATCAGCTCATCGCTGTAGATGGCAGCGATACCGATCACGCCGCCCGCAATGATGGCGCGGTGCGGCGTATTGAAACGCGGGTGGATGCTGGCGAAGTAGCGCGGCAGGTAAGCCTCGCGGGCCAGCGCATAGATCTGGCGCGAATAGCCCAGAATGATGCCGTGGAAGGAGGCGATCAGGCCAAACAATCCAAGCCACACCAGCATATGCAGCCAGTTGCTGTTCTCGCCGACGATGATCTTCATCGCCTGCGGCAGCGGGTCGTTGATGTTGGCCAGCTTGGTCCAGTCGCCCGCACCGCCGGCAAACACCATCACGCCGATCGCCAGCAGCACCAGGGTAATGATGCCGGTGATGTAGGCGATGGGGATCGAGCGTTTCGGGTCTTTCGCTTCCTCGGCCGCCATGGCCACGCCTTCGATGGCGAGGAAGAACCAGATCGCGAACGGGATCGCGGCGAACATGCCGGGAATCGAAGCGATGCTGAAATTGTCGGCGCCGGACCAGCCGCCCTTGACGAAGTTCGCCACCGAGAAGCCCGGTGCCACCACGCCCATGAACACCAGCAGTTCGAAGATCGCCAGCAAGGTCATCAAGAGTTCAAAGGTGGCGGCGATCTGCACGCCGACGATGTTCAAGGTCATGAAGACCAGGTAGGCGCCGACCGCCGCCATCTTCGGATCGACGGTGGGGAACTGCACATTCAGATAGGCGCCGATGGCCAGCGCGATGGCCGGCGGGGCGAACACGAACTCGATCAATGTGGCCGCCCCGGCCAGGTAGCCGCCGGTGGGGCCGAAGGCTTTTTTGCTATAGGCGAATGGGCCGCCCGCATGCGGGATCGAGGTGGTCAGCTCGGTGAAGCTGAAAATAAAGGTGGTGTACATCGCCGCGATGAACAGCGCCGTGATGGTGAAGCCCAGCGTCCCCGCCGAGGCCCAGCCATAGCTCCAGCCGAAGTATTCGCCCGAGATCACCAGCCCGACCGCGATACCCCACAGCTGTACCGTGCCCAGGGTCTGCTTCAGTGCCGGCGCGCCGCCTGCTGTCTGATGTGCTTTCATGTTTTTCTCTCCAGAAATATCGCCAAGGCTGCCCGAATCGGCAGGTACGGAAGTTGCTGCAGAAACGAGTATAGGAGGCTGCTTACGGCCAGCGTTATCGAAAATCGGCAAACTTGACGCCACCGTGCGGATGCAGCAACGGCGGCCCATGGGGGGAATATCTTATGCACCAGATTGATACAGCTTTGGACCTGACTGTGCCGGATTGGCACATCGCGAGCGGCCTGCGCACCGTGCTGGCACATGACGCGGATCAACTGGCCAGCGAACTGACCAACTGGCAGCAATGCTACGACCAGATCAGCGCGGGACGCTTCCAGGGCGGGCTGACGGAGTTGCGCAGACCCAAGATTCAAGTGTTTCGGGAAAGCCTGAGCCAGTCGGTGCGGCAAAGCTGCAGGGTGTGGCCGGACGCGATCTGGTTCGGCCTGCCCGACCATCCGGTGGCCACCCGCATCAATGGCCGCCAGGCCGGGCAGGAATGGATCATGGTGCAGCCGGGGAACCAGGAGTTCGAGCTGATCACGCCCAGCGCCTACAACATCTACGGCATCGTGGTCTGCCGCGAACTGCTGATGCAGGCGGCGGCGCGCAGCGGCTGCCAGATCGACTGGGAGCGGGTGCAGCTGGCCGAGGTGCTGCAAGTCGATGCCGTGGCGCGCGCGGCCTGCGTGCATACGCTGGAACAGCTGCTGTGCGAGCCGCCGCAGGGCGCCGGCGCATCGCTGGCGGACATGGGGATCAATTCCGGTACGCCGCAGTGGGAAGAGACGGTGCTGGCCGCCCTGCTCGATATGCTCGACCGCAGCAGCGTGGAACCGGCGGCGGCGGCCAGCCTGCAACGACGCCAGCGCGTGGTGGCCAAGGCGCGCGAATACATCCTGGCGCACCGCGCCGAGGCCATCACCGTGCCGGAGCTGTGCGAGCAGGTGCACGTGTCGCGGCGCACGCTGCAATACTGTTTCGAGGATGTGCTGGGCATGAGTCCCATGCTGTATTTGCGCATGGTGAGGCTGAACGGCGTGCGGCGTCAGTTGCACGACCCGGCCGCCCGTGGCCGCGCCATCGGCGACGTGGCCGGCGCCTGGGGCTTGTGTAACTTCAGCCAGTTCTCCAGCGACTACCGCAAACTGTTCGGCGAATGCCCGTCGGCGACGATGAAGGCGCGCAGCCTGGCGAGTTAAGCGCAGCGCCTTTAAAACCCAGGCCAAAGAGCCGGGGACACCTTTGAAACCCACGGCAAAGAGCCGGGGGCCGGTCCCGCAGGGACAGGCGGGGCGCAGCCCCTCCCCGGACCACAGGGTCAGACCCCAGGGTTACGCCGTGGGTTTTGGGCTGCAGCCGGCGGCCCGCCAAGCGCCAGTTCAACAGCTGCAACTCGCGCCGTCTGCCTGCATTTCGCGCCGCGGCCCGGCAATTCGTCGCATGGTTTTCCGCTTCGCGCCGCTGCCCTGCATAGTGTGGTCATGCCCACCCACACTACGGAGATCACCATGTTTCAGCAAATCCTGGCTCACACCCCTGCCTACGTCTGGGCCATCCTGGCCTTCCTGATCTACCGCGGCGTGGTCGCCAGCCAGGACCGTGAAATGACGCTGCGCCAGATCGCCATCATCCCCGCCGTCATGCTGGCCCTGTCGCTGCAGGACATCGCGGCCAAGTTCGGCCTCGGCGGCCTGTCGGTAGCAACATGGCTCGCCGGTGCCACCATCGGCGCGGCGCTCACCTGGCTGGTTTCCGGCAAAAGCCGCGCCACTCCCGGCAGCGCGCCCGGCACGGTGATTCAAGCCGGTAGCTGGACACCGTTGGCACTGATGATGGCGATATTCTTCACCAAATACACTGTGGCCGTAGCACTGTCGCTGCATCCTGAACTGGCCCGCAGTGTGGCATTCAGTGCCGGCGTCTGCGCCCTGTTCGGCATCTTCAACGGCATCTTCTTCGGCCGCATGTTGCGCCCACTGAACGCCTTCATGACGGCACGCACTACCGCCATCGCCTGATCATCTGCATTGCAGGCGCCCTATCAAGGCGCCTGAATGCCGTACTCGCTGAACTTCTCCTGCATAGCCCAGCGAATCTTGCGCTCGGCCTCATTCTGGGCCGCATCGCTGCCCGGCTTGAACGGTCCCATCTTGCTGGCGGCCGTCACAAAATCCGCCTTGGCCGAGTCCTTGCGGCCCAGCCCTTCGAAAGCCAGTCCGCGTTTCCAGTAAGCCGCCGCATAGCCGGGTTGCTGCGGAATACCCTGAGTGAAGGCCTCCACCGCTTCCTGATAGCGCTTCATCTCCAGCAGCACATGCCCCAGATTAAATTGCGTCATCATCGCCACCCGGCCCAGTTGCTGATCGAACTTCTGCACCGCCAGGATCGCGCGCAGGCTTTCCTCGTACTGCTTCGCCTCGCGCTTGCGGTAGGCATAGCTCACCATTTCGTTGAAGTAGCGCGTCTGGCGCGCCGCCACAACCGCCTTCTGCGCGCTGGCGTAGTTGCGGGTGTCGTCCCTGGCGTGCGCCGCACAGGCGGTATAGGTCGCCGTGCCGCCCTCGCCCCAGGTCGATGACACCAGCTGGTCACCGATGCGTTCCAGCACGCTATTCATGGTGCCGTAGTCTTTGGCCATGCAGGCAAAGTAGGCATAGGCGTTCAGGTTCCACGGATCGGGATAGGTCTGTACCATCGCGTCGAAGCTGGTCTTCATGGTGGCCCAATCCGCCTGGCCCTTGTCGAACAGGGCGCCGCGATACAGCGACGCGTCCATATACCAATAAACCCGCGCATACATGGCCTTGCTGTCGGCGCTGGTATTCGCACCCGCGACGGTCGATGCATGGCGTGCCACCTGCTCGATCGCATCCGGCGCGCCTTTCCACATTTCCTGCGAATAGAAGGCGGTGGTGAAGAACAGCTCATGGTAAGCGGGATACAGCTTGGCGCCCTCGTCCATCACCGACAGTTGGCTGCGATTGACGCCGGTGTATGGCAAGATCCACACCATCGCGCGATACCATTCCGGATCGCGCGCCTTGGCCGCCTGCGGCTCGATGCGCTGCAACAGGCGGTATGCTTCCAGGCCCCATTTAGTCACTTCGTTCCGATCCGCCTCGGCGAGCTTTTCCCAGAATTCGGTGCCGCGCGCAGCCTGCACGCGGTTCCAGTACAAATAAAAACGGAACATCTTGGCGGCCAGCGATTGCGGATATTTTTTGTCCCAGTCAGCCGCCTTCGCACTCATCTTGTCCCAATAGGCGACGTCACGGCTGCGGGAAGGAAAGCCGCGCAGTTGGCCGTAATACACCGCCAGCTTCCAGACACCGCTGGGGGTGCGCTCCTTTTCGGAGGCCAGTTGCTTGTGCCATGCTTCCAGCTTCGCATAGTCGCCATCGTTGAGGGCTGCCGTGACCTCTTTGGCCAAGGCCTCGCGCACGGTGGCTTCGCTGCCGCTGCGCGCGCCCTGGTTGGCCAGTTGTCCCTTGTTTTGACATTCCTCGGCCAGCTTCGGCGCGGCGCCCAGCTCCAACAGCAGGCGGTGCATGCTCTCGCTGCCGCGCTCTTTGGCAATGGACAGCGGCGTTTCGCAGATACGGGTAACAAAGTTGATGTTGGCACCGCCGGCCACCAGCCGGCGCGCCAGCTGCTCGTGATTCTCCTGCCATTGAGCGGAGCCGGCGCGTTCGGCTTCGCTGCCGCTGCGGCGCGTCTGCTCGGTCAGCCCGGCCAGATACATCAGCGGCGTGAGGCGTTCGTTGCGCGCGATGCCGTCCGCTTTCGCGCCGCGTTTTAACAGCAAGTCCACCATCGCATAGTCCGAATTGACGGTCGCGGCAGCCAGCATGGTCCGGCCCTGCTCGATATTGACGTCGGCACCGCGCTGCATCAGCAGGCGCGCACTGGCGTCCTTGCGTTCGAACACGGCCAGTCCCAGCGCGGACTGGTAGATGTAGCCGTAGCTGTTCAGGCTATCCTTGGGCGGGTCCACCTTGGCACCCTTGGCCAGCAGGAATTCGATCATGCCGGTATCGTTGGCGTGGACCGCCGCTTTCAGGGCCGCGCTTTCCAGCGCATCGATACTGGCGCCGCGCCGCAGCAGGAATTCAATCGCGCTTTTCTGACCTGCGCCCGCCGCATGCGAGATGACGGGCATAGATTTGAACAGAGCAGCGCTCCCCTCCCGGCCGGCCTCATCGAGCAGCCGCTCCATCGCCACCAGATCCCCCCTGCGGATGGCGCTCACCAGCGATTGCTCGCGCTGGCTGCGCTCCTGATCGGCCGCATATTTGGCCTGCTCCTGATCGTTCATCGTCAATAGCGCCAGCAGTTGTTGCAGGCGGCCGTTCCTGGCGTAGGCCGCGCCGTCGGCGTCGATTCCCTGATCCTGCCACTCGCTCATCGCCACCGGCCGCTGCAGCGCCTTGCCGTCCACGTACACGCTGACGAAGCCGAAATAATTCACGGTGAAAGGCGAATCATGGCGACTGTTCTCCTTTGCAGAAGCACTGACCGGCGCCAGCCGGGGCAGCGCCATTACCTGGCGGATCATGCGTTCGGTGCGCACCGGATCGAGCGGTTTGCAGGGCTCCTTGGAAAACTTGACGTGGAAGCTGCACAGCTGCGCGCCGCTACGGGTCTTGATGTACCAGTTGGCGGCCGGATCGCCGGTGTGGCCGTCGGGCTGCTCGACCAGTAGAGAGGCCTCGATAGGCTCGCCGGTGTAGGCCGCCATGCGCTCGTGGATCAGGCGCTTGGGATAGTTCTGCATCCAGCTTTGCATGAACTCGGTTTCGCCGATGGGATAGGCCGTCAGGGCCGATTGGTAGCTCAGGTCCCATTGCAGATCGGGGGCGGCTGCGTGGGTGGTTCCGACGCTGAAAATCAGAAGCAGGTTGGGGATGAACTTGGTGTTCAAAAAAATGCCTTGTTAGAGAAGGGTGAAAGCGACGCTGCTGGCTGGCAGGCGGCAGTCTTAGAACCCACGGCAAAGAGCCGGGGTCAGACCCGAATGCCGCTAACTTAAGCGTGCCACGGAGCTTTTAGAACCCACGGCAAAGAGCCGGGGTACGACCCGCCGGGTCGTACCCCAGGGTTACGCCCTGGGTTTTGGACGACAGCCGGCGGTCCGCCGACGACGGATTTCCTTAACTTAGCGGCATTAGGGTCTGACCCGGCGGGTCAGCCCCCAGGGTTGCGCCGTCGGTTTAAAAAAAATCCCTCGGGCGTTGCCGCGCGGAGGGATTTTACTGCTTTTTTGATAACGTCGTCACGCAAACAACGCGCCGTCCGTTTGGTCTTTATTTATCGCGCTAATTGAGCTTCTTGAGTACGATGTTGGCAACCGCTCGGCCCAGCAGCAGCCCATCCTCGTTGTCGTGGCGGTAGTGAATACCGCCATACATGCGCGAAGTGGCCGCCTCCAGCGCCAGCGCGTCCAATTTGGAGGCCTCTTGCGGAAAGACGGCTCCCAGGATGCGCGCACTGGCGCCACTGAAGGCCGCGTGACCCGACACATAGGAAGGGAAAGGCGGTGTCAGGATGGCCGTTTTCAACTCCACGCCCAGCACGGTCTTGGCCATCGTCACCGGACGCGCCGTCCAGTAATGGTATTTGCTGTCCCACACGGCGATGAAGGAATCGGCCAGCGCCACATTGAGCATGGCGAACAGTTTGGCCGTCGCCCCGTCGTCAAGGCGGTATTGGCGCACCAGGTCCTGGGCAATCTGGTTCCAGTGTCCGGGCGGCGTCACGCTGCCGCTGCCATCGACCCAGAAACGGGCAATGCGCAACTGCTCAGGCGTCAGCTTGTTCTGGACATCCACCACTTCCTGCAAGTCGCGCAGGAAGCGCTCCGAACCGAAGGCAGGAGGCGTCGGCCGCAGTTGGGACGGATTCTCCACCATCCAGGTTTTCCAGCCGGGCGCGAATGGCTCGTCGGGCGGGTAATAATAATACGGCGGTGTCGGCGCCCAGGTGCCAGGACCATAATAGCGGCCCTCACCATACCATTGCAGGCGCACGCCATCCCAGCCGCGTGCCGCGCCGTCCGCTTCGCCGTGGGCCACCGCGCGCTGCGCCACCTCGCTGCCAATCGCCAGGCCGCGCGCGGCCTGCTGCGGCGTGATGTCAGCTTGCTTCAGGACGGCCGCCAGAATGCGGTCGAAACCATGCTCCTCGGCCGGGAACCAGTAAGCCAGCACCTTGCTGGCCGCGGTCGATACCGCGACCTTGCGGCTGAGTGCATCGGGCGCCAGTTGCCAGGCATCGTGCATCGCCACATGGACCAGCGCCAGGCCGCGCGCCGAACGCGTCGGCGAACCCTTGTGCTTGACGATCCGCGCCAGCGCCAGCGTGGTCCAGGGCAGCGTCAACGGCTCGTTCCGCCAGGCCTGGACGATGCGGGCCGCCTCTTGCTCCGCTGGCGCCGACGGGCCGAACACGGCCGGGTCATAATTCGCTGCCGCGCCAGTTACTGCGCCGCCGGCCGGCATGATCAGCGCACTGGCCGCGGCGAAGCTTGCCGGCGCCGCGCAGCAGGCGAACACCATCAGCGCGCTACGCGCCCACACGATATGCAGCGGCGCCCTCATTGCCCCGCTCCTACGGGCTGGCGCCGCAGCGCAGCGCTCATGGCACTTCGCTGGGCGCGCTCGGCTATCGCCAGGGGACGCTCGCCATCGGCCGGCAGGGAGGGCGAAGCGCCCTGCGCCAGCAGCAGCTCCACCATCGCATCCTTGCCGCTGTACACCGCCGCCACCAGCGCCGTCATGCCTTCCTTCGACACCTGGTTGACGCCAGCGCCGCGCTGCAGCAGCAGGCGTGCCGCCTCTACCTGGCCATAGTAGGCTGCGGCGATCAGCGGCGTGGTGCCGCGCCAGTCTGCAGCGTCGGCCCGGGCGCCCTGCGCCAGCAGTTTTTTCATCACTTCCAGATGGCCTTGTGCCGCCGCATTGTGCAGCGCACTGACGTGGCGCACCGGGTCGGCGGCGTTGGCGTCGATACCTGCCTGCAGCAACAACGCCACCACATTGCCATCGCCTTGCGCCGCATACTGCACCAGGCGCGCCGGCGTCGCGTCCACGCTCATCAGCGCCAGGCGCTGTGCCGCGCTATTGCCGTCCGCCGCCTGCGCCGTGGCGCAGCCGGCCAGCAGCACCAGCCGCATTGCATATTTCATCGCTCCATTCGACACTGCTATTTCCTCTCTCGCATTTTCTCTATCGCTGGCGGCAGCTGATACTCGGCCTGACGCGCCTTGTCCAGCAGCGACTGCGCCCGTCCAGCCGGGCCGGCCTTCAGCATGTAGTCGATCACGGTCTTGAACACCGATGCCGGCTGGGCGCCCTCGAACTTGTAGCCGCCAATATAGAAAGTCGGGGTGGCCTGCACTTTCAGCGCATTGGCCTCGGCGACATCGGCCTGGATGCGGGAGGCGCCGCGCCGGCTTTCCAGTGCGGCGTCAAAGCGCAGCGGATCGAGTTGCAGTTCACGCGCCAGCGCCGCGACGCGGCTGCGGTCGGCCAGTTGGTCCTGATGGGCGAACAGGGCGTCGTGCATTTCCCAGAATTTGCCCTGCTCGCCGGCTGCCAGCGCCGCCTCGTGCGGCAGGTAGGCGGTGGCGTCCGCGCCCAGCGGGAAGTGCTTGTACACCAGGTTCACCTTGCCCGGGTAGTCCGCCAGCACCTGATCCAGCGCGGCGCGCGTCTCGGCGCAATACTGACAGGCGAAGGCGGAAAAGACCAGGATGGTGACCGGGGCATCCTGCGCGCCGCGCAGATTGGAGACAGGCTCGGCACGGGCTCCCGCCTGGCACAGTCCGGCCAGCAGCAGCGTCCCCAGCCAGCGCGTCAGCACCGTCTTCATGGCTGGCCCTCTTTCAGCCAGGAGGACACTTGCGCTTGCAGCCTGGCCGTGTCGGCCGGCATGCCGGTATTCTGCCAGGCGATGCGCCCCTCGGCGTCAATGCCCAGCATGGCCGGCAGGCCAGGCAGGCGCAGGGCCCGCATCGCGCTGCCGTCCGCATCGCGCAGCCAATGCACGCCGCTCAGCTGGCGGTAGCGCAACTGCAGGGCCTGGAAGGCCGCATCGTCGCCCAGCGCCAGCACTTGCACGCCATCGCCCCAGCCTGGCTGCGGCGCCAGCCGCGCCAGCGCCGTCTGGGTGCGTGCCCGGCCGGCATCGACCACCAGCAACACCCAGGGGCTGCCCGGATGCAGCGCGCCTACGACCGCCGGGGCGCCATCCTGCCCAGCCAGCGCCAGCGCCGGGAAGGCCCGCGCGCCCGTGCGCTCCGCCGCCGTAGCGGTCACGGCCGCGGCGCACAGTAGCGCCGCGACTATGCATTGCTTCGAACTGAATTTCATTTCATGCACCCATCCGCCCATCAGGGCAACTTGAAGTTGATAATCGCCGCCTTCTGCGCCGGGGTCAGCTTGTCAAACATGGCCGGCTCCTGGAAGCCCGACAAGGACTCCGCCGCCGCTGCGGCCGCAGCGGCATCGCCGGCAAGCGCGACATAGTACATCAGGCTCACGCTGGCGCCCGCAGGCACCGTCAGGCTGCGCGCGTAGCCTGCGCTGCCGCCGAAGCCATACCGTTCCGGCTGGTAGTTGAAGTAGCCGGCCTGGTTGGCACCGGCGCTGCCGGCCACCAGGGCCGCCGGCGGATTGGCCGTCACCAGGTAACGGTAGCCCGTCTGCGCCGGCGCCAGCAGCATGCCCAGGCCGTCGCCAGCAGCAGGCGCCAGCACGCGCACCTTGATGCTGGCCGCGCTCGCGCCTTCATTGCTGAAGGTGTCGACAATGCGCACCAGGCTGCCATTGTCCGGCACGAAGACGCGGCGCTGCACCTGCACCGACTTCATTGCCACCGGACCGTAGCTCAGCTCGCGCTTGTCTTCCGAGGCCGTGGCCGCCGGCATGCACGGCAGGCGCACGCCATCTACGTTCAGCTGCAACAGGCTATCCATCCACCATTCGCGCTCGTTGTTCGGCACGCGTCCACCCATCAGCGCCCCGGTGCAATCGAGGCGGACGTAGCCGTCGCCGGCCAGCGTCACCCGGGTGTCGGCCGGCAATGCCGTGCCCAGCCGGATCACGCTTTGCAGCGCCGCCCCGGCGGTCGCCGTGCCACGGCTGATGCCGGCCAGTTCCGGCTGCACCGGATCGGTCGCCGCCACGCTGTAGGCGCCCGTCGGCAGCACCGGCAGTACAAACCTGCCGCCGCTGTCGCTGCGGGTCTGCAACCACTGCATGTCGGCCAGGTCGAAGCTGCGGCTGGAAGCGAAGGTCACCGCCGCATCGGACACCGGCGTGATGCCGTCTTCGCCAAGTACCTGCCCTTCCATGCTTGCCACCTCGAGCGGCATGGCCAGGTCTTGCACCACCTGCTGCTGGTCGCGCGTCAACGCCTGGGTGCCGGTGGCCAGCAGCGCCGTTTGCGTGTCCTGCGCCGCGATCTGCAGCTGGCCCAGCGCTACCTGCTCCATCCGGTACTGTCCATCGTCGCCAGCGACGATATAGCGGTCGAGTTCAGGCTGGCCGCTGCTGCGGATGTAGACCCAGGCCCCGGCCAGCGCGCGGCCGCGATGGTCGGTCACCGTGCCGCTCACCGTCCCTGACGGCGGCAGCACGACATCCAGGGCGAGCGTGCCGCTGGCGGCGCCAACGCCGCTGACCATGGTGGCCAGGCCGGTGCTGCCCTCCTCGACCCGCAGCAGGAAGGGACCGGCCTGCACATTGTCGATGACGTAATTGCCCGCCTCGTCCAGCCAGCCGTGATAGGACAGGCCATTCTGGTACAAGTCGATATTCGGCTGCACCAGTGGCTGGCCGGTGCTGTGGCGCAGGCGGCCGCTCACCCGCACGCCTTCGGTGCGTTGTGGCAGGGCCAGGTCCAAGGTCAGCACCGGCACCGCGCCGGCCGTGCCGGCCGTCCTGGCCGATACGCCGTCCCACACCGCGCTCAGCTGGAACGAGCCGGCCCCCACGCGTGGGAACTCGTAGTTGCCGTTGCTGTCGGCCAGCGTGTAGAGCGTCTCGCCGCCGCTATCCAGCGTCAGCGCGGCCGGCACGCCGTAACCCATGATGGCCACCTGCCCGCGCAGGCGCGAGGCGCTACCGTCAAACGGTTCGCTCGCGATGGCCAGGTTGATGGTGACCAGCGGCGCCGAACCCGCGTGCCCGATCACTTGCGCGCTATCCCAGGACGACAGCGCCTGCACCGTGAAGTCGCCGGCCGGGACGTTCTCGAACAGGTAGGAGCCATCGGCGCCGGTGATGGTGCTGAAGTCGCCCGGATTGCCGGGAGTGACTGCGATCGCCGCCGACTGGCCCGTCGCCTGTGCCTTGGTGGACGGCGCCGCCGCCAGCATTGGCGGCGGCGGTCCATTGCCCGCCAGGGTCAGCGTCACCGCCAGCCCTGAACGTCCGGCGCCATCGACGCTGACGACGCCCTGCACATTCGAGGCGGAGCCATCGTACGGTCCCGGCAGCATCGCCAGGTCGAGCGTCACCAGCGGGTCGACGCCGGAGCTGCCGTTGCCCTCGGCGAGGTAGGAATAGCGCTTCGCGCTGACTTTGAAGTCGCCCGGCGGCACTTCGGCGAACTGGTAGCCGCCTGCCTCGTTCGTTTGCACCGTGGTGCTCCAGCCGTTCGCCCCCACCAGCGTCACGTCGACGCCAGGCTGGGCCTTGCCATCCCGCGTCAACAGGCCGACGACGTCGGAACTGAGGTGATCGTATTGCTGGGCCGGCAGCACCAGGTCCAGCTTCAGATTGCCAGGCTTGGCCAAGTTACCGGTCGCGCTCACTTCGCCGCCCCGGTAGTCGGTGGCCGTCACGCTGAAGTCGCCAAGGTCGAGGCCGACCAGGGCGAAGCTGCCGACCATGGAATTCTGCTCGCTGTTCCAGGCCTCGGTCACGCTGTACAGGCGTTTCTCGCGGCCGTCGGGGCGCTGCTGCTGCAGCGTCACGCTCGGGTAGCGCACCAGGCGGCCGTCGGCATACTTCACCGTGCCCTGCAGGATAGGCGCCACCACGGTCGCCGTATATTCCGCCTCGCGGCCGATTTCCACGCTGATGCCCGCCAGTGGCAAGTCGTCTTCCCGGGCGCAGGCATCGAACAGTTGCACCGACACTGGACCTTCCGGCATCCCCAGCAGTTGCATCGGGCTGGCGGCGGTCATTTCCGTGCCCCCGTTGGCCGTGGTCACACGCACTTTATTGCGGCCGCACTCACCGATCTGTGCCTGCAGCAGCAGCGGATTGGCTTGCAACTCGCCGTCCAGCAGCAGGATGTTCAGCGTCGCACCCTGCTCATAGACGAAGTCCGGCAAGGCCAGCACCTGGCCTGGCGCCGCCATGACGCTCTGCCTTTGCACCAGGTTCAGCGGACCAGCCGTCACCTCGATCTGGAGCGGCACGCTGGCTGGCAGGCCGTCCAGCTGGAAACGCCCATCCGCGCCGGTCGAAGCACCGGCCACAAACGGTTTGCCGTTGACGGTGGCCGTGGCCACCACCTGGGCGCCAGCGAGCGGCGTGCCGGCGCTGTAGCGCACCAGGCCAGTCACCGAAGCGCGCGCGCCCAGCAGGATGTCCGGCAAAGCCAGGTCCTGGCCTGCCGGCGCCGCCACCGGCAGCACCGCATAACTGTCGAAGCTGGCATCGTAGGCGCGCACCACCACATCCACGCCCACCGGCAGGGCCAGCGTATACGCTCCCTGGGCGTCCGTGACGGTCGTGGCGTAGGCCGTATTGCCCGGCAGCGCGATCACGCTGACCGCGATGTTCGGTGCCGGCGCGCCAGTGGCCTGACGCACATGGCCGCGTGCCAGCGCACCGCGCAGCTTCAGCTCGGCCGGTACCAGCTGGCCGTCGGCGCCGGACACGGTCAGCGTCCCGCTATAGCCTGGCAGTTGCGGATGGCTGGCCTGCAGCGTCACGCTGTCGCCCAGCACACGGATCTCCGTCGCCTCGCTGCTCGCAGCGCCGTTAAAGTACACCATCTCGCTGCGGCTACCCAGCAGGTCGCTCACGTCCACCGCCATGTAGTACGGGCTGCTGACGCCCGCCGGCATGGTCACGCGCAGCTGCAGCCTGGTGTCCTTCGGCATGCGCAAGTCCTGCCGCAGTTCCTGGCCGGCGGCCAGATGCAATGGCGCCGTGGCCACCGTCGTTTCGCCGGACAAGGCCGACAGCACCGGCTCGCCTTGCAGCGCATGGTCGAAGCTGAACTTGCCGTCCGCAGCGCTGACGGTGCGCACATGCTGTCCGATGCCATCGCTGTTGCGCAGCACCAGCGTCGTGCCGGCGACCGGCGTGACGCCGTCGTCGCGCAGCACGGTGCCGGCCACTTTGCCGCCATCGAGATAGTCGCCGACCACGGCCGGCCGGCCGTTTACCAGCACGCTCATGAAGTAGCCGCCACGCTCGCCGTTCTCGCCCTGCACGGCAATGGTCGCATTGCCGGCGGCATCGACGGGAATGGCCATCAGCTCGCCCAGCGTGCTGATCAAGTTGTAATTACCGCTATAGCCGGAACCATAGCCCTCGGCCCTGAGCTGGCGGTCGGGACCATACACCTGGGCCCGGACGGCATTGAGCGCCTGGCCATTGGCGTTGACCGCGCCGTGCACGCGCACCGCCAGCGAGTCGCCCGGCTGCACCGCCACCGAATACAGATGGCGTTCGCCGTCGAACGCCATCGACGCGGTGCGCGCCTTGATGCGGTCGAACACGAAGCCGGTGTTGAGCACCAGACCGGCCGGCAGTTCCGCCACCTTGAGCACGCTGCGCTGGGTGTCGCCGCTGGCCGTCACGGCCATGATCTGGTTGTCGCCGACGAACAGGCGGTAGCTGCTCAGCGCCGCGCTGCCGCTCACGCTGCCGGCCTCGCTGCCATTGACGATCACGCGGGTGCTTTCCGCCGGCGCCGTGTTGACGATGCCGACCACCAGCTGGGCCGGGCTGAAGCTGACGTTCACTTCCACCGTGGTTTCCAGTTGGGCATCCCCGATCAGGATGAAATTGTCGACCGTCTGGTTGTCGCTGTTGCGCACCGTGATCTTGTGCTGGCCCTTGGCCACCGGATAGGGCGGGATGACGCTGTTGTCGCCGATGTAGCCGATATAGCGGTCGTCCACCCACACCTGGGTATAGGCCACGGGTTTCGGATTGATCACCTTGATTTTCAGTAGCGCGATGTCGAACAGGAAGCTGGCATTGAATTCCTTGCCGCCATCGTCAGGACCGACACTAATGAGGCTGCTATGCGTCTTGCCGCCAGGGGCCGTCGCCACCACCAGGTTGTCGCCTGGCTGCATGCCGTAATAGTGCTGCGTCTGATGCGCGGCGAAGGCGGACGGCAGGCTCTTGCCGCCCACCGTGACCCGCGTGCCCGCGCTCGTGGCATCGACAGCGACCACCAGATGCGGCGGATTGAAGGCAAACGACTGCTGCACGTCCTGGGCGGCATCGCCCTCGGCCACCTGCAGCTGCACGCTGCGGGTGTCGCCGTAGTCGGTCACGATCTTGAGCTCGTGCTGCCCGGAGCGCAGCGGTATGTTATACAGCGTGCCGCTGCCATACAGCGAACCCACGCTGCGGCCGTCCAGCCGCACATCGCTGGCGCTAAACGCGGCGCTGGTGTTGCTGCGCACCTCGAGCAAGGCGTGTTTGAAAGTAAACAGCAAAGGCACGACGCGCACCGTGTCGCCGGCGGCCACACTCACCTGCTGGCTTTGCGTGTCGCCATAGTCGGTCACCACTTCCACCTTGTTCTCGCCCGCGGCCAGCGCAAGGTAGGGCATGCTGCCACTGCCGTACAGCGAGGCCTTGATCTGGCCATTGACCAGCAAGTCCGCCCGCGTCGATGACAGCCTCTGTACCAGTTGTACCCGCAGGTAGGCCGGCGCCGGGTTCATGGTAAATGCCGCCGGCATGGCGACACCAGCCGCCGTCGTCAGCGTCAGCGTGCTGGACTGCGAACCATCCAGCGCGACGCTGCGCACCTGCCATTGGCCGACTGGCGGCACGAACAGGTAGCCGCCATCTTCATCGCTGATCGCGCTGAAATCGCCTGCGGCAAACAGCCGGTCATCAAAGCCGCTCAGTTCCAGCGCCGAGGCGGCCACTGGCCTGCCGTCAGGCGTGCGCACCGAGACGGCGATCGCTCCGGCATCCCACAGCGCCAGGTCCTGCTGCACCGAAGCGCCAGCCTGTGGCGTATCGAGCAGCATGCGGCCGCGCACGCGGCCATCAACCACGGCCTCGAGCTTGAGACGGCCACGCCCATCGTCGTTCAGGCTCACATTGCTGAAGACGAAACGGCCATCGGCGTCGGTCGGCACCAGGATCTCGTCCCATTCCGGGTTCGGGATCGCCACGGTGCCGCCGGTTGGCATGTCGCGCGAACTCAGGCGTACCCACTGGTTCGCCACCGGTTTGGCGGCGCCATCGAGCACCGTACCGCTGACGCCGTAGGCGGCGCGGCCGCCGCCCAGCACCAGCGCCACCGTTTCACTGTCTTGCCGCAGCACGCCCTCGTAGCGCGCCACCGCGCCGTAGTTCGCCTTGGGCAGCACGCTCAGGCTGAAGGCGGACTTCGGTACATTCTGGAAGCGCGCCACGCCGTTGGCGTCGGACACCGCCTCGGCGCCGTAGGGCAGCGCTCCCTGCAGCGCCAGGCGCACGCGGGTGTTGGCGGCAGGCTGGCCCTGCTCGCTGAGCTGCACGCTCAGCGTGGACAGGCCCAGCAGGCGCAGCGTATGGCCGCGCACTTCGCCCGCCTGGGTCAGCGCGGACGGCAACAGCACGCGTTCCCCGCTTTCGAGCTGTGCCGTCAGCACGTACATGCCCAGCGGCACGCTGCCAAAGTTGAAATTGCCGTTCGAGTCAGTACGGGTCTGGCGTGTGCCGGTCTGGACATGGCGCAGCGTGACCAGCGTGGCGGCAGCGGGCAGGCCGTTCGGCAACAGCAAGCGTCCGGCCACCTGGCCGGCGGCCAGCAACTGCAGGTCCGCCGTGACCAGCTCGCCGCTGGTGCGCAACACGCCATTGACTACCGCACCGGCGCCGCCCTGGCTGGCGCTGACCATGAATTCGCCCAGCGGCACGCCATCGATGCGGTAGCGTCCCTGGTTGTCGCTGCGGGCGCCGAACTGGCGGCCATCGGCGGCGAGCAGCGTCAGTTCGACGTTGGCCATCACCTGGCCCAGCGCATCGCTGACCTTGCCGGTCACGCTGCCGGCAGCGGCTATGCTGCCCAGCACTATGTCCTGCTGCAATTCCTGGCCGGGGCCGGCCAGCACCAGGTTCGCTACGCTCCCCTGGATGCGGCCATCCTTGACTGCCTGCAGCGTATACGGGCCATCGGCCAGCAACAGCGAGTCGAAACGGAAGCTGCCGTCGGCGCCGCTGGCGGCCTGGCTGACCAGACCGCGCTGATCCGACAGCAGGCGCACCTGGACGCCTGCCTGCGCCACGCTGCCGTCGAGCACGCGGCCGCCGATGGCGGCGGCCTGCTGCAGCTGCAAGGCCAGGCGTAACTGGACGCCATCGGCCAGCTCGCCGCGCGCGGTGGCGACCGCGCCGCTGGCGGGATCGCGCACCGTGACATTGATGGAGCCGGCCGTGAACGCCAGCTGCGCCTCGCCATTGGCGCCGGTCTGCACCGAACGCACCAGGCCGGCGTACTGTTCGTGCGCCACCAGCAGCTGCGCGCCGGACACGGGGGCGCCAGCGGCGCCCTGCACCGCCAGCACCAGCGTGCCCTGCCCGCTCAATTTCAGATTGAGCGCGGGCGCCGGGCCATTGGCCGGCAAGATCGCCTGCATGCTGCCGCGCGCGCCGCTGGCCGGGACCAGCGCGCTCAGGGTGTAATCGCCAGCCGGCGCATTGGGCAGGCTGAAGTTGCCGGCGGCATCCGTTTGCAGCACCGGGTAAACCGTCAACGGCGCATTCAGCTGCACCGTCACTTGCGCCCCCGCCACCGGGGTCTGGCCGTTGGCCAGCGTCACGCGGCCCGTCAAGGTCACGCGCGGGCCGATCTGGATCAGGCGCGAGCCCGCGGTGCCTTCGTTGGTGACACTGACGACCAGCTGGCGCCCATAGTCGGCGCCGGCCGGCGCCGGGTTGATGGTCAGCAGTCCGTCCGCGCTGATGCTGGCGATTTGCGGATTGCTGATGGTGTAGTTGGTGCCGCTGGCGCTGCCAGTGGCATCGAAGGTGGAGCCGTCCGTACCCTTGGCGATGACTTTGAGCTGCACCGACTGGCCATAGCTGATGTTACCCGGACCATCGATCTGCAGCGCGCGCGGGATCGGGGTAGTGCTACCCCACAGGATGGGCCCGGCCACGAAGGCATTGCCGCCGGCTGGCTGGACGATGCCGGTCTGGCCCAGGGTGCCGTCGTTGCAAACGGCGCGGATACGGTAATTGCCAAGCTGCGAAGGCACGCCCGGTATCATGTAGTAGCCGCCCTGCTGCAGCGTGGCATTGCGGTTGAGCGCACTGGCCACGCAAACGGCATCGGCCGCCGGCGCGTCGGCGCGCGCAGTCGGCGCCAAGGCGAAAAGAAGCAGCAAGGCCGAAAGCAACCACAGCGCCGCGCGCCCGAAGCTAGATAATGACGTCGTACGAGTATTCAACTGTATCCCCCGAAGGTACTTGATGCCTGCAGCTTCTTGTCCAGCTTAGTCGGCTGGGCGGCTGATGCGGATTTCGCTCTTGCTGTCGTCCCACAGCTGTCCACTGAAATGGAACACCGGATCGCTGGCCAGGTCCTGCACCGCTTCCCAGCGTCCCTTCGACAGCTTGAACGACAGCGTGTTTTCGAATTCGTTACTGTCCAGATTGGTGACCTTGCCGGTCAGGTCCTGCGCGGTCAATTGGCCGCCACGCACCCGGTAACGTACCAGCGCATAGGTAGTGCGCTGGCGCACGTATTCCGCCTTGCCCAGCAGAACCACCGGCCGCTCGCCGAGCAGGCCGCGCCAGTTGGCGATAATTTCGGCCGGCTGGCGCCCGGTCTCGCTATAGCGTTGTTCCATCATCGCGCGCGCCTCGGGCGACCAGCTGCTCAGCCACCAGTCATAGTCACCCGCCGCCATCGCCGACAGCAGGCCGATGGCGGCCTGTTCCGGCGTGTTGTAGCTGACCTTGCCGCGCGTGAGCGCGGCCACCGGCTGCGGCGGCACAAAGGTGCCGACGCCCACCGTGGTATAGGTCTCGATAACCACCTTCTTGATGCTGCTCTTGAGCTGGCTCTGTGCCAGCGCAGACTGCGCCGCCATAGCCAGCAGCGCGATGCCGACGGTCCTTGCCAATGTCTTCATGCCATTTCTCCACATTCTTATTCAGTCAAACTCTCAAGCGGGCCAGCCCAGCCGCCGCCGCAAATAGCGCTCCAGCGCGCGCGCGCCGAAAAACCCGAAAAACAGCCCGATGCCCGCCACCAGCATTGCCCCGCGAGGCACGTAGCGGAACAGCACGGAGCGCGCCGGTCTGGCCGGGTCCACCCATACCGTTACCGCCCCGCCCTGCGAAGGCTGCAACTGCTGCATCATCTGATACGTCGGATCGATTTCCGTACCGCCGGAAAAAAGCCAACAGCACGTCATGTCCTGGCCTCGATATTGCTGCCCCGCCACCGTATAGCGGTAGCGCACTTCGATCCGCGAACTGCGCCGCGATGAGGTACCGGTATTACGGTGTTCCACGCGTTCGAGCACACCAATCACGGGCTGCATCGTCGACAAAGCCCAGACTTGGGCACCGCACTGCTGCCAGCAAAACACGGCAAAGCCCACCAGCGGCGCATACAGGGCCACCTTCAGCAATAGCAGCGCCAGGGTCCGCCTCAATCGCCACCCAGCTTGGGCAACGCGAAGGAAACACCAGGCAGCGGCTGGGCAGGTATCAGCTCCCAGTTGCGCTCGATGTGAATCTGTCCGTCGTTGAACTCCAGCACGACCTGTCCCACCACGCCGGGCCAGAAGATGCCACCGACATTGCCCGAACTGCAGTTCAAGTCTATGCCCGCTTGCAAGCCGGTCTTTAGGCCGCCAGTCAATTTCGCTGCCGTGATGGGACCGTCCTTGATGATTGCGCCAACTTCACCGGTCACCTCGGCGTAGACGTTGCCGCCGCCACTCCAGCAGCCCTCGTAGTTTTCACAGAAGGCATATTTACCCGAGCCATTGAGCGCACCGCCAAACTCGCCGGAAATGAAGCCGCCGATCGCGATATCGCCCATGCGCCCCACCACCGCCGATGGGAATGGCAGCTTCCAGCCTGCGACCTGGACCGGCCCGATACCCATGGCCAGTTTGCCTTCCAGCTTGCCCGAGCCCCCCTTGGTCATCTCGCCCTGCTTCGACTCGCAGCAAATCTTCAGCTCTTGCGCCGTATAGGAAACCTTCAGCTGATCCAGGCGCGCCGGTATGCCCAGTTTCGACATGACGGCGAAGACCTGATTGAAGGTCTGCAGATTGACCTCAAAGGCGTTGGCCGGTCCGTTCTCATCGTCGACGGGTTTGCCGGTACAGCGGCCGCCCGCGCACTTGTCTTCCTTGGTGCAGTATTTTTTGTCGTCGCAAGCTTTTCCGTCATCCGGCTTGCAGGTCTTTTTCGGGCACTTGCCGCTGCCGCTGTCGAGCTTCTGGCACTCCTTGCAGCTTGGCGCGCCGCCGCTGCTCGGGCAGTCGTCCGGCGGCGGCGGGTTCGGAATCGGATGCCAGCCAGCCTTGCTGATGCCGGTGCCAGGATCGGTGATCAGGAAGGCGCCATCTTCGGTCACGGTCGCCTGGCCCATCTGCACGAAGGTCGCCAGGTCATGGTCCCACTGGTAGACCGGCTTCTTCTCGCCCGGCTTCAGGCTGGCGGTGTTCGGGATCGTCAACTGCACCGGCGGATCGAAACGGGTGCCCGATGGCTGGATGGTGGCCGCTGGCGCCATGAAGCCGGCGTAACCGCCCGGCGGCGTCATCGGCAGCTTGTCGAAGCTGATGGGGCTGACCACCAGCGGTCCGGTCTTGCTGCCGTCGGGGAAAGTGACGCTGTTGGCGAACACCTTCATTTCATAACCCTCGAAGCCCGGCATCTTCAGCACTACGTCCTGGTCGCCGCCGACCACGCGGGCCTCGGCCATTTCCAGCGCCGGCAGGTAGATCGGATGCGGCAACTGATTCTGCGCGCCCTTGATGGCGCTGGCCTCGAAGTGCAGGGCCGGGTATTGCTGGCCCTGCAGCCTGACGGTACGGCCGTCGACGAACAGGTCGATCTTGCCGGCCGGGATGTCGTCGAAGCTGAACATGCCCTTGTCGTCCACGGTCGTGCTCAGGGAGGTGCGGCCGATCGACATGCGCGCGCCCGGCAAGGGCTGGCCCTTGTCGTTCATGACCATGCCGCTGAAGCGGGTCGGGCCATCCTGCGATGCCAGGCCCTGCATGGTAAACAGCGCTTCGAAGAAGCTGTCGCCGTTTTCCTCCGGCACGGCCTTGATGATGGTCTCGCCAGGTTCCGAGCCCAGCACCGGACGCACCGCCGCATAGCCGTTCTTGTCGGTCTTGACGACGATGCTATCGCTGCCGTTGTCGAAACTGGCCTGCCCGGCCACCACGCTGAAGCGCACCGCCGCGTTCGCGATGCGGTTTTCCTGCTCGTCCGTGACCACGGCGGTCAAGGGCTCCAGCGGTTGCGCACCGGTCGCCACATACTGGTTGATGCCGAGGTCCGCGCGCACATGCTGGGCCGGGCCTTTTTTGCCGCTGGCGACAAAGGACACGGCTTCGGCCATTCCCGCGGCGCTGGCGCGCACCGCGTTGCTGGCCGGGCCGCTTTGCTTGCCCAGCACCAGCCACACGCTGGCCAGGCCGTCCGCATCGGTATTGACGACCAGGTTGCGCACAGCGGCATTGGCGCTGGCGCCGGCGGCGCGCGCCAGGCTGCCGGTACCGCGCGCGACGTCGAAGGTAACGGCGGTATTGGCCAAGGGCTTGCCGTCGCGGTCCAGTGCGGCGACGGTCAGCGGCTTGGGCAGCGGGCCGCCGGCGGCAGCGCTCTGCCCGTTGCCGGAATACGAAGTCAGGCGCGCCGAGCCGGCACCGATACGCAACACACGCAACTGCGCGCTGCGTACATTGCCAGCCTGGTCGGCCGCGCTGACGGTGATGGTATTTTCGCCCAACACCAGCGGCACGCCGGCGGCAAAGAACTGCTTGTCCGCCACCACGGCCTTGACCTCACCCTGCCCGCCGCGCACCGTCACCGTTGGGTCAGGTGCGGCGTAGTAGCCTTCCACCGCATCGTTCACGGTGCCATGCACGTCGATGCTGTTGGCCGAGGTCACCGCATTGTTCAGCGGCGACTCGATGGCCAGGAAGGGCGCCGTCTGGTCCACCGATACGGTGATGGAGGCCGAACCTACCCGCCCCTGCTTGTCGGTCGCCACCACCGAGACCAGGTTGGTGCCCTCGTGCAGGAAGAAACGCTCGAAACGGAATGTCCTGCCGCTAAGGCTGGCCTGCTGCTGGTTGATGGTGACGCTCTCGACGTCCCGGTCGACGGTGCCGGTGATCACGGTTGGCCGCTCGACAATCCCGCTCAGGTCACGCGGGCTGCTGTCGACAACCGGGCCAAGCGTGCTACGATCGGCCGGTGACGTGATGGTGACGAGCGGCGCCTTACCGTAATTGACGGTCAGGACCGCGTCCTTGCTGCGGTTGTCGGTGTAGGTGGCGTGCGCCTTCAACAGATTGTCGCCAGGCTGCAGTTGCAGTTCGATCGAATAATTCGAAATGCGGCCATCGGTAGAAATCAAACGCATCGGCTTGTCGTTCAGGCTCACGCCGGCCACCGCCGCGCGATCGGACGAGGCGACCACCTTGATCTCGGCGGCAGGCTTAAGGAAGACGCTGCCATCGGCATCGGCAAAGCGCAAGTCGTAATTGCTCGCCGCTTCGATTTCGAAGCTCCAGAGCGTATAGGCATCCCGGCCGGCCTTATTCGTCACACGCAAATACACCACATGCCGGCCGACCGCCAGACCCTGGGCCTGATAGCTGAAACGGGTGGCGGCTATGCTGGCCTTGGCGCTCACATCCACGCCATCGAGCATGACGCGCACCTTTGCCGGGTCGATGCCGGCGGCATCGCTGTAGCTGGCGGAGATCACAGGCTGGCTGCCGGCCGGTATGCCATCCTGGCGGCCGGGCGTCAACTGGGAAAACACGGTGCTGGCCGGCGGCTCGACGCTGAACTTCCCTTCCAGCGCGGTCGCATTGCCCGCCTTGTCAGACATCATGAATTTGAAGCTATGCTGGCCGACGGCATAGCTACCGGCCGGCAGCATGCGCTCGATGACGCCTTGGCGCTCGGCCGCCGTCAGCACCAGCTCGACGCCATCGAGCACCAGCTTGACGCTGGCCGTATCGATGCCGCTGCCAATATCGCTGAAGCGAAGCTGCACCGGCAGGGCCGCGTCGGCCGGATAGCTGACGCCATCGATCAGCGAGGTTTGATTGATTTGCGGCGCGCTGCGGGTCGTGAAGGTCCAGCTCTTCTCGGTCATCGTGCCCAGCAGGTCGACCAGGCGCAGGCGCACGGTGTGCGCGCCTTCCGCCAGCGCTTGCAGCGGCTTGTAAGTGATGGTGCCGGCATCGATCTTCGCCTGCCCCATGACAGACTTGCCATCGACATCGAAGGAAGTGCGGCTCAAGGCGATGGCGCCGCCACCCTGCCACTTCGCGCCAATGGCCGGCAGCGCATCGGCTGCCAGCAGCGCGCCGTCCGGCGGGCTCAGTTCGACGATTTGCGTGCCCTGGCCAGCGACATTGAAACTCCATTCCTGGCGCACGCTATTGCCTGCCTTGTCCACCGCCGTCAGTTCGACGCGGTGCAGGCCGGTGGCCAAGGCGCTGCTTGGCTTATAGCTGATGGCGCTGGCCGATTTCTGTGCCGCGGCGCTGACATCCACGCCATCGAGCAGCAGCACGGTTTTCGTGCTGTCGATGCCGCTGCCCTTGTCGCTCAGGCTCGCGCTGACCGTCCTGTCCGGCGCGACAGACTCGGTGCCAGCGGGCAGCATATTGCTGATCGCAGGGACGCTGGTGTCAATGCTGACAACCCAGGTCGCATTTGCCGTGCCGCCCGTCTTGTCGCTCACCCACAGGCTGACGCTATGACTGCCGTCCGCCAGCTTGGCGGCCGGGGTGTAGCGGATATCGCTGGCACTCACGCTGGCCTTGCTGCTCACGTCGACACTGTCGACTTTCAGTATGGTCTTGCCGGTATCGATGACCGAGCCGGAGGAAGCCTGGTAAGAGGCTGAAATCACGGGCTGGGGGGTCGATTGCGCCGTTACCGGCGCCCGGTTCGCGATCGTCGGCATGGCGGCGATCGCATCAGGATGCGGCAATGCAAAAGCCACTACCCCTATGACTACCGCAACGATCCATTGGACCATCGGTATACCTTGCAAGCGCCGCCCAGTCGACAAACCCATCAATAAACTCCCGGATAGTTTCAAATTGCTTTCAAATTGCCCCGCCTTGCCAAATGGCAAGCAAAAACAACCAGGCAGGATAGCAGATATATTGCCAAATATATACAATAATCTTATAACAATTATTTAAAAACAACAGTCGCGCGGCCTGGGAAGCCCGGCAGGCGATGAGAGAGGAAGGAAGGAGAAGAGAGGGGAAGGACGCGCTACGGGGAGAGGCGGCCCGGCAGGCGCCGCCGTGCGGCGCCCGGTTCAGCCAGCTTAACGACGCAGTCCGCGCCAGCGCCAAGCCGTCAGGCAGGCCAGGCCAGCGAGCAACAACGCGATGCCCGACGGCTCCGGCACAGCTGGGATGTTCTCGGGCGGCAAGGTATCGGCGCCCGAGGACCACAGGTTGACGGTCAGGTTACCGAACACGCCATCCGCGCCGGTATCGAAGGCCAGCGACAAGGTCCCCGATTCGAGCGTGCCGAAGCCGGCCAGCGAGGCGCCCGCGCTGGCATCCTGGCCGAACCATGCCGCCATGGTCGCGGCACTCTCGACACTTACCTCGTTGCCCTCACTGCCGGCGTGACGCACATTCATGCCGCGCCAGTCGAAGCTGAACACCACGCGGGTGAACGCGGTCATGGAAAAGTCGCCGCCAAAGCTGGCCGCGGAATCGAGCCAGCCGCGTTCATGCTCAACCGAAGTCCGATAGAGCGCGCCGTCGGTGCTGGCGATGGCAAGGCCGTGTTGCGTCGCTACCAACACCTGATCGACGTTAAAACCATCGGCTTGCTTGCCCACGCCGCTGCTGGTGCGCTGCTGGGCCTGCAGGAAATCCCAGCCCTTGGCAAATTCCACCTCGGCCGCGACTCCATCGTCCTGCGCCAGGTCCTGGACATCGACTCGGAAATTGGACAATTCGAAGAAACCGGCCGGAGCTGCGGTAGCGGTTTGAGCAGCCAGGGCGGCCACGGCGAGTCCAAGGGAAGCAAGAATTCGGCGCATGCAAAGGTTCCAATATCAATAAAATTATCGAATTGTAAAGTACTTCGCATCGGCACGCAATTCAATGGGCTTTGCGGAGACCCATGCCGGCGCAAGCGCTGGCAAACACCAGGCGAAAAAAATCCCTCCGGGCGTCGCCGCGCGGAGGGATGTTTAGCAGGACCGGCGTTTATACGACCGCGCCGTCCGTTTCGTCTTTTTCCTTGATCGGCTTGATCAGGTCTTCACGCTTCACGCCCAGCCACATGGCCACGGCGGCGGCGACGAACACCGACGAGTAAATACCGAAGCAGATACCGATGGTCAGCGCGATGGCGAAGTAGTGCAGCGTCGGGCCGCCCAGGAACAGCATCGACAGCACCATCATCTGGGTGCAGCCGTGGGTGATGATGGTACGCGAGATGGTAGAGGTGATCGCGTTGTCGATCACTTCGTGCACCGACGACTTGCGCTGCTTGCGGAAGTTCTCGCGAATCCGGTCGAAAATAACCACCGATTCATTGACCGAGTAGCCCAGCACCGCCAGCACGGCGGCCAGCACCGTCAGCGAGAATTCCCACTGGAAGAAGGCGAAGAAGCCCAGGATGATCACCACGTCGTGCAAGTTGGCGACAATCGCGGCGACCGCAAATTTCCACTCGAAGCGCACGGCCAGGTAGATCATCACGCCGACGATCACCATCACCAGCGCGTTCAGGCCGTTCTGGGCCAGCTCGTCGCCCACCTGCGGGCCGACGAACTCCACCTTCTGCTGCGACACCAGTTCGGTGCCGGCCGTGTCCACGCAGGCGCTCTTGGCGACTTGCTCGCCCTTGGCGCTGACGCTGTCGATCTGCTTGATGCCGCCTTTTTCAGCCTTGCACAGCGCGTCGAACACCAGTTGCGATGCCTGGGCGCCGGTCACGGTCTTGATCAGCGGCAGGCGGATCATGACGTCGTGGGCGGTGCCGAAGCTGGTCACTTCCGGCTGTTCGTAGCCGATCTGTTCGAGCGAATGACGGATGCTCTCCAGGTTGGCGGGCTTGGCGTATTTCATCTCCATCACGGTGCCGCCCTTGAACTCGACCGAGAAGTGCAGGCCTTTGTGCAGCAGGAAGAACACCGCGGCCACGAAGGTCAGCGCCGAGATGACGTTGAAGACCAGCGCGTGGCGCATGAAGGGAATGTCTTTTTTAATCCGGAAAAATTCCATGAAATCCTCTGAGTATTGAGCTGTTATGCCACGCTTATTTCGACAGGCCCGGCACCCACACGGTACCGATGGCGATCGATTGCAGCTTCTTCTTGCGGCCGTACCAGAGGTTGACCACGCCGCGCGAAATGAACACGGCCGAGAACATCGAGGTCAGGATACCCAGGCAGTGCACCACGGCGAAGCCGCGGATCGCGCCGGAACCGAACACCCACAGGGCCACACCGACGATCAGGGTGGTCACGTTCGAGTCCAGGATGGTGGCCCAGGCGCGGTCGAAGCCGACCGAAATTGCCTGCTGCGGCGAGGCGCCGGCACGCAGCTCCTCGCGGATACGTTCGTTAATCAGCACGTTGGCGTCAATCGCCATACCCAGCGCCAGCGCGATAGCGGCGATACCTGGCAATGTCAGGGTAGCCTGCATCAGCGACAGCAGCGCGATCAGCAGCAGCAGGTTGCAGGCCAGCGCCAGCACACTGAAGAAACCGAACATCATGTAGTAGAAGATCATGAACAGCGCAATCGCGGCGAAGCCATACATGGTCGAATGCAGACCCTTGCTGATGTTCTCGGCACCGAGTTGCGGGCCGATGGTGCGTTCTTCGATCACGTCCATAGGTGCGTACAGCGCGCCGGCGCGCAGCAGCAGGGCCAGTTCGGCCGAGTTTTCCGCATTGCCCATGCCGGTGATCTGGAAGCGGCTACCCAGTTCGCTCTGGATGGTGGCCACCGACAGCACTTCCGGCTTGCCCTTTTTCTCGAACAGCACGATGGCCATGCGCTTGCCCACGCGTTCGCGGGTCGCTTCGCGCATCTTGCGGCCGCCGTCGCCATTCAGGTCGATACTGACCGATGGCTGCTGGTTCTGGTCGAAGCTGGCGGTGGCGCTGGAGATGTAGTCGCCCGACAGGATCACGTCCTTGCCCAGGATGACAGGCACGCCTTTACCGACGGTGAACAGCTCGGAGTTGAACGGCACGGCGGAAGTCAGTTCGGTACCCGGGGTGATGGTCTCGTCGACCATGCGCACTTCCAGGGTCGCGGTGCGGCCGATCACGGCCTTGGCGCGCGCCACGTCCTGCACGCCCGGCAGCTGCACCACGATGCGGTCAGGGCCTTGCTGCTGGATGATAGGTTCGGCCACGCCCAGTTCGTTCACACGCTTGGACAGGGTGGCGATATTCTGTTTCACGCCGTCGCTGATGGTCTGCTTGAGCGCTTCCGGCTTCAGGGTGACGATCAGTTTCAGATCGCTGCCTTCGCCCTGGTCCACGAAAGCCAGGTCGGGCATATTGCCGCCCAGTTCATTCTTGGCCTTGATACGGGTGTCGGCGTCGCGGAATTTGATTTCGATGGTGTCGCCGATGCGGTCGATGCCGGCGTGACGCACGTTCTTGTCGCGCAGCAGGCTGCGCGCGGCGGCCTGGATGCCCTGCACGCGCTTGGTCAGCGCCGCTTTCACGTCCACCTGCATCAGGAAGTGCACACCGCCGCGCAGATCGAGGCCGAGGTACATCGGCAGCGCATGCAGGCTTTGCATCCATTTAGGGGTGTTCGGTTGCAGGTTCAGTGCCACCAGGTAGGTCGGGTCGGCCGGATCGGTGTTCAGATCCTTTTCCAGCACGGCCTTGGCCTTGAATTGGGTGTCGGGATCGGCGAAGCGGGCGCGTACCGAGGCATAGGTGCCGGTACCGTCGAAGCTGACGCCATCGGTGACGATGTTCTCTTTTTTCAGCACCGCAGCGACTTGAGCCGCCATCTCGCCCGTCATCTTGACGGTGGATTTGCCACTGGTGACCTGCACCGCTGGCGATTCGCCGAAATAGTTGGGAGCGGTAAACAGCGCGCCCAGCAGAATGGCGACGGCGATGAGGATGTATTTCCAGACAGGATAGCGATTCATATTGTTCAACGTTCAGTGTTAGGCGTCGGATGCAACATACCGGCCCTGGCGCGGATGGCGCCGGGCCGGTGCCAGTCTTACAGCGCCTTCAGCGTGCCTTTAGGCAACAGCATCGAGATCGAGTTCTTTTGCACGACGATGTCGGTGCCGGTGGACACTTCCAGGGTCACATAGCCTTCGGTCACTTTGGATACTTTGCCCAGAATGCCGCCCGAGGTGACGACTTCGTCGCCCTTGGCCAGCGCGTCCATCATGGCTTTTTGCTCTTTTGCACGCTTTTGCTGAGGACGGATCATCAGGAAATACATGGCGACGAACATCAGGATCAGCGGCAGGAAGCTGGTCAGATTGCCGCCCAGGCCCATTGCGTCGAGTGGGGATTGCGCGTAAGCGTTGGAAATGAACACTGGTTACTCCGTTATTAGTTTGAAAAAATAGCGCTGTATTCTAGCACTGGCCGGGACGCGCAAGGCCCCCCGGCTATGTGGGTGGAATAAATCTTTTTACAAGAGTTACAACAGTTTGGGAAGGACGCTTAAATACCACGACCCCGGTCGGCATGGAATTGCAGGGTCCAGGCGTGGAAACGGTCCTCGTCCAGCGCCTCGCGCATCTGGCGCATGATGTCCAGGTAGTAGTGCAGATTGTGGATGGTGTTCAGGCGTGCACCCAGAATCTCCTGCGAACGGTGCAGATGGTGCAGATAGGCGCGCGAGAAGTTGCGGCAGGCGTAGCAGCCGCAGGTGTCGTCCAGCGGCTGGGTGTCTTCCTTGTAGCGCGCATTCTTGATCTTGATGTCGCCGAAACGGGTAAACAGCCAGCCATTGCGGGCATTCCGGGTCGGCATCACGCAATCGAACATGTCGACGCCGTTCGACACGCCGGCCACCAGGTCTTCCGGCGTGCCGACGCCCATCAGGTAGTGCGGCTTGTTGGCCGGCAGGCGCGGGCCCACGTGAGCCAGCACGCGCATCATGTCTTCCTTCGGTTCGCCCACCGACAGGCCGCCGATGGCCAGGCCGGGGAAGTCGATTTCCTCCAGCTGGGCCAGCGATTCGTCGCGCAGGTTCTCGAACATGCCGCCCTGGACGATGCCGAACAGCGCGTTCGGATTGCCGCCGCGGTGGAATTCGTCATGCGAACGCTGGGCCCAGCGCAGCGACATGCGCATCGACTTGGCCGCTTCGTCCAAGGTGGCCGGACGGCCGTCGATTTCGTAAGGGGTGCATTCGTCGAACTGCATGACGATGTCGGAATTGAGCACGCGCTGGATCTGCATCGAGATTTCAGGAGACAGGAACAGCTTGTCGCCATTGATCGGCGAGTTGAAGTGCACGCCCTCTTCGGTGATCTTGCGCATCTCGCCCAGCGAGAACACCTGGAAGCCGCCCGAATCGGTCAGGATGGGCTTGTCCCAGCCCATGAAGCCGTGCAGGCCGCCGAATTTCTCGACGACCTTATTGCCCGGACGCAACCACAGGTGGAAGGTATTGCCCAGGATGATCTGGGCATTGATTTCCTTCAGTTCCAGCGGCGACATCGCCTTGACCGAGCCATAGGTGCCAACCGGCATGAAAATCGGGGTCTGTACTTCACCGTGGTTCAGTTTTACGGTGCCGCGGCGGGCCTTGGTCAGGCCGCTGCTGTCGGTCTTGATGAGTTTAAATTCCAGCATTGTCTCGTTACTTTCGTGTGAATTACTTGATGTGTCTTGGGTCCTGCTTATTGTTGGGGCGCGCGGTTCGCGGTCGTCAGCAGCATGGCGTCGCCATAGCTGAAGAAGCGGTATTCGCTGGCGATGGCGTGCGCATACGCCGCGCGGATTTCCGCGTAGCCGGCGAAGGCCGACACCAGCATCAGCAGGGTCGACTTGGGCAGGTGGAAATTGGTGATCAGGCGCGTGACGGTCTTGAACAGATAGCCGGGCGTGATGAACAGGGCCGTATCGGCGCTGCCCGCTTCCAGCGCGCCGCTCTGCGAGGCCGATTCCAGCGCACGCAGGCTGGTGGTGCCGACGGCGACCACGTCGCGGCCGGCGGCGCGGGTGGCGCGCACGGCATCGACGGTTTCCTGCGGCATGGTGTACCACTCGGTATGCATCTTGTGCTCGGCCAGCACCTCGGCGCGCACCGGCTGGAAGGTGCCCGCGCCCACGTGCAGCGTGACATAGGCGAAGTTGACGCCCTTGGCCTTCAATTGGGCCAGCAGCGCCTCGTCGAAGTGCAGGCCGGCGGTCGGCGCGGCCACGGCGCCGGGCACCTTGTTGAACACGGTCTGGTAGCGCGTTTCGTCAAACGAGTCGGCGCTATGCTCGATATACGGCGGCAGCGGCAGGCGGCCGTGCGCTTCGATCAGCTCGAACACGTCGGCATCGAAGTGCAGGGTGAAGAATTCGCCTGCGCGCTCGCCGACGGTCACGTCGAAGGCGTCGGCCAGGCGGATCTTCACGCCCGGGCCGGGCGACTTGGAGGCGCGCATCTGGGCCAGCACGGTGCGCGGATCGAGCACGCGCTCGACCATCACCTCGACCTTGCCGCCGCTTTCCTTGACGCCGAAGAAGCGCGCCTTGAGCACGCGGGTGTCGTTCATCACCAGCAGGTCGCCCGGCTGGAGCAGGCCGACGATGTCGGCGAACTGGCGGTCGATCAGCTGCGGGCCGTCCAGGTGCAGCAGGCGCGAGGCGCTGCGGTCGGGCAGCGGAAATTGCGCGATGCGCTCGGGCGGCAGGTCAAAATCGAAATCGGAAAGCGAATACATGGGCAAACTTGCTGAACAGTTAAGGGAAATGGCGCGCGCGCCTGGGGCAACACTAGGCCTCCACGCTGCGCAAGCCGTACAATAGCGGCGTTGCTTTGCGGCGGCCAACCCTCTATTTTACGCTAGTGCCTGAAAAACGCCTCAATATGCCTGTCCCTGCGCCTAAACCCAAGCCCCAAGCCAAGCCGAAAGCGGTCAAGAAGGCCGTCACGCCGGAAGCCAAGCTGGCCCGGCTGGGTCTGCACACCGATATGGACCTGGTGCTGCACCTGCCGATGCGCTACGAAGACGAGACCCAGGTGGTGACGATACGCGAAGCCTGCCTGCGCGGCGGCGAGTCGTCCCAGGTGGAGGGCCTGGTGGTAAAGAACGAGATCAGCTACAAGCCGCGCAAGCAGCTGCTGGTACACATCGCCGACGAAACGGGCGACCTGCAGCTACGCTTCATGAATTTCTACGGCAGCCAGGTCAAACAGCTGGCCGAGGGCACGCGGGTGCGCGCACGCGGCGACCTGAAACACGGCTTCTTCGGCGCCGAGATGGTGCACCCGACCTATAAGGTGGTCAACGAGGGCGCGCCGCTGCCCACGTCGCTGACGCCGGTCTACCCTTCGGGCGAAGGCCTGTCTCAGCCGATACTGCGGCGCGCCATCGGCGACGCGATGAAACGGGTGGACTGGACCGATACCCTGCCGGCGGAACTGATCGACAGCATGGCGCTGTCGAATTTCGAGCCGGCCGTAAAACTGCTGCACTATCCGCCCCAGCAGGTGGACGAGCATGCACTGGCCGACCGTTCGCATCCGGCCTGGGTGCGCATGAAGTTCGACGAGTTGCTGGCCCAGCAGCTGTCGCTCAAGCGTGCCCAGCGCGCACGGCGCGCCAAGGGTGCCGCCGCGCTGACGGTGGTGGGCACGCTGTCGCAACGCTTCCAGGCGGCGCTGCCGTTCAAGCTGACCGGTGCCCAGCAGCGCGTGCTCGACGAAATCCGCGCCGACCTGCGCCACCCCTACCCGATGCAGCGCCTGCTGCAAGGCGACGTTGGCAGCGGCAAGACCGTGGTCTCGGCGCTGGCCGCGACGCAGGCGATCGACAGCGGCTTCCAGGCCGCGCTGATGGCGCCCACCGAAATCCTGGCCGACCAGCACTTCCGCAAGATCGCCGCCTGGCTGGAACCACTGGGCGTCAAGGTCGCGTGGCTGACCGGCAGCCTGAAGAAAAAAGACAAGCTGGCCGCCTACGCCCTGATCGAATCGGGCGAGGCCCAGCTGGTGATTGGCACCCATGCGCTGATCCAGGAAACCGTGCAGTTCGCCAAACTGGGGCTGGTGATCGTCGACGAACAGCACCGCTTCGGCGTAGGCCAGCGCCTGACCTTGCGCAACAAGGGCGATGTGGACGCGATCCCGCACCAGCTGATGATGTCGGCCACGCCGATTCCGCGCACCCTGGCCATGACTTACTACGCCGACCTGGAAGTGTCGGTGATCGACGAGCTGCCGCCGGGCCGCAGCCCCATCGTCACCCGCTCGATCGACCAGAACCGGCGCGACGAAGTCATCGCCCGCGTGTATGCGGCGGCGCAGGAAGGCCGCCAGGTCTACTGGGTTTGTCCGCTGATCGAGGAATCGGAAGCACTGCAACTGCAAACGGCCACCGACACCCATGCCCTGCTGTCCGAAGCGCTGCCCGGCCTGAACGTGGGACTGGTGCACGGGCGCCTGAAACCCGCGGAGAAACAGCTGGTGATGGATGCCTTTACGGCCGGCGAGATGCATGTGCTGGTGGCCACCACCGTGATCGAGGTGGGCGTCGATGTGCCGAATGCCTCGCTGATGGTGATCGAACACGCGGAGCGTTTCGGCCTGTCGCAGCTGCACCAGTTGCGCGGGCGGGTGGGACGGGGTTCGGCGGCCAGTGTCTGCCTGCTGCTGTATCAGTCGCCACTGGGCGGCGTGGCGCGCCAGCGTTTGATGACGATGCGTGAAACCACGGACGGCTTCGAAATCGCGCGGCGCGACCTGGAAATTCGCGGACCGGGAGAGTTTTTGGGCGCGCGCCAGTCGGGGCAGGCCATGCTGCGCTTCGCCGATCTGGAAACGGATGGCTGGCTGGTGGACCAGGCGCGCGATGTGGCGCAGGATCTGCTGCATGCCGACAGCCCCGCCAAGGCCGCCACGGTGGAAGCCCACCTGGCGCGCTGGCTGGGTGGCAAGGAAGAGTTTCTGAAGGTTTGAGTCGGTTGCACGCCAATGCCTGCTCGATGGGCCGCTGGCTTGCGCCTAAAACCCACGGCAAAGAG
>JABTBR010000031.1 GCA_013284265.1 Oxalobacteraceae bacterium
AATGCGAGGAAGCCCGCTATTTAGCTACAACTTACCGGTAATTAGCGTTGTTGCGCGATCCAGCGGTCGACCTTGGTTTCCAACAGGCTGAGCGGCAAGGTGCCGTCACCCAGTACCACTTCATGGAATTTCGTCAGGCTGAACTTGTCGCCCAGGGCCTTGGCGGCGCGCTGACGCAGCTCGACGATCTTCAGAGAGCCGATCTTGTAGCCCAGCGCCTGCGCCGGCCAGGCCATATAGCGCTCGGTTTCGCTCTTGGCCACGGCCTCATAGCCCAGCGTGGCGCGCATGTACTCGATGCTTTGCTCGCGGCTCCAGCCCTTGGCATGCATGCCGGTATCGACCACCAGGCGGGTGGCACGCAGCAATTCATCGTTCAGGTGGCCGAAGTACTGGGCCGGCTCCTCGAACAAGCCCATTTCCTTGCCCAAGGTCTCGGCATACAGCGCCCAGCCTTCGGTATAGGCATTGTTGCCGCCGTATTTGCGGAAGTCCGGCAGATTCAGTTCCTGCATCAGCGCGATGTGGAAGTGGTGGCCGGGCTTGCCTTCATGCAGGAACAGCGTGGTCATGCCGGTGCTGTCGTACTGGGTGGGATCGTTGACCACCGACCAGAACACGCCGGGGCGCGAGCCGTCGCCGGCCGGCGCGGTGTAATGGTCGGCGGCGGTGGCGCGGCTCAGTTCCGGCTCCAGGCGCAGATCGAGTTTGGCCTTGGGAAGCAAACTGAACAGCTGTGGCAGCTTGGTATCGAGCAAGCCGTTGAGCTGGTGGTAGACCGCTTGCACTTCCTGCTCCGTCTTAAACGGACGGAATTTCGCTTGCCGGGAGACCCAGACCGGCAAGCCGGCCGGCTCGCCCTGATAACCGAGTTTGGGGCCAAGTATGGCGAATTGCTGCTGGATGCGCGCCACTTCCTGCAAACCGATGGCATGGATCTGCTCCGGTTGCAAGCTCGTGGTGGTGGCGCCGGCCACGCGCGCCTGATACCAGGCGGCGCCATTGGGCAAGGCGCCCAGGCCGGCGCTGGCACGGCAGGCCGGGATATATTCCTGCTCCAGGAAAGTGGCCAGACGGGCCAGCGCCGGCATCAGCTGCTCGCCCACGGTGCGGCGATAGGCCTCGCTCAGGCGCGCCTGGTCGGCGGCGGAAAAGGCCGCGGGCAGCTTGCTGATCGGGGTGTAGAAGATATTCGTTTCCGGCGTCGCGGAGACCAGTTTCTGGAACTGGGGCAGGGCCGACTGCATGATGGATTTCGGCTGGACGATGCCCTTGCCCATGCCTTCGCGCATATTCGCGATGGCTTGATCGATCCAGGCCGGCAATTGCTTCAGGCGGCTCAGGTAAGCCTGGTACTCGGCCACGGTGCCCAGCGGCTGGGTGCCTTCGCCACTGGCGAAGTTGGCGAGCGTGAGCGGCACGCTGTCCATCTGATTGATGGGCAGCAGATGCTCGGGGAAGGCTTCCATGGCGAGCAAGGTGCGCAGCTCATAGCCGAGGATGTCGTAGTTGATGCGGTCCTTGCCGTCCAGCCGCGCGCGCGCGATCGCCTGCAGGCGCCTGGCGAACTGGCGGTACAGCGCGAACTGTGCCGCGCGCTGGGCCGGCGCGATGCTCAGGCCCAGCTGGTCGTCGAAGCGCTTGTCGCCATTCTCGGTCGCGCCCAGCGGCTCGAAGCGTGCATTGGCCAGATAGTAGGCGTCGGCCAGGGCCAGCAGCTGTTTGCGGGTCGAGGCATTGCTGTGCAAGGGGGCCTGGTCGGCGGCGCTGCTGGCGGTGCTGGCCGGGGCCGCCGCCGCGGCGCTGGCGCCGGGCAGGGAAAACGCCAGGCACAGGGCGGCGGCAAGGGGGGCGAAAGTGAGGCGAAGACGGGTAGTCATATCAGTTTCCTGTTCGGCGTGAGCTGGGTAAGCAAATCGGCGACAAGGATACGATATAGCGCGGCTCCACTGGAACTAAAATTTGTATCAGCCTGCTTGAATTTTTATTGGGAAACTATAAATTCCATTTTGTAATGGAATCATATTGTTTCTGGCGGTTTTTGTTCTATGCTGAACCTGTCGCCGGGAAGCGTTTTCCCGCCAAAGCGTGTGACACAGAAATACAGGGCCGGGCGCGAAGCGACGCAGAAGAAAAGCACAGGGTGGGGAGCGGCCTGTTGTTTTGATCGTGGGGGAGGCACCGGGGCACAGACCGTCGCGGCTTAAGGGCGGCGCGCCCCGTCAATGAAGGCGAGGGGCCTGATAAGAAAAATGAAGTTTGCTGTAACTTTGAGGCCGCAACCTGGTTCAGGGGGCGGCTTTTTTTTAAATAAAACCCACGGCGCAACCCTGGGGGCCTGTCCCATCGGGACAGGCGGGGCGCAGCCCCTCCCCCGGACCCTGGTCAGACCCCGGCTCTTTGCCGTTGGTTTAAAAAGAGTCGCCGGCGCTTTGCCGTGGGTTTTACGGGCCGGCTTCGGCGAAACGTTTCTCGTACAGCGCCGCCACCAGGTCGGACTGGGTGACGATGCCGGCGAAGCGTTGTTCTTCGTCCACAATCGGAATGTGGTGGAAACCGGAGTCGGCCATCAACGGCACCAGATCGACGATGGGCGTGTCCAGCCGCGCCGTGGTCGGCTTGGCTTGCATGATCTGGCCGACCACCTCGGCTTTTTCCGAATGGCTGCGGCCGCTGGGGCGCAGGAAGCGCAGCAACTGCTGGCGCATGCCGCGGTAGTCGTCCAGGCCGCCGTGCTGCAGGAAGTCGCCCTGGCTGACGATGCCGATCACGCGGCGCGCGCGGTTCAGCACCGGCAGGGCGTGGATGCGGTGGCCCCGCAGCTCGCGCCAGGCCTCGTCCAGCGCTGTGCTGAACTCGGCCGTGACGACGTCGCGCGACATGATGTCGGCACAGGTGATGATGCCGAAGCGGCGCTGGTAGGCGCGCATCTCGGTCTTCATGAACAGCGCTTCCAGGTCGTCGCGGCTGATGTCGAGCACCTGATTGTACTGGCGCAGCACCGCGTCTAGGTCTTCCGGCTTGAAGCCCAGCCGGACGGTGGGCTTGTCGTCGCGGGTGGCGTGCGGATGGGCCAGCGGCAGCAGATGCGGATAGGCGCGTCCGGTCAGATTGTTGTACAGGATGGCGGCGGCGACCAGCAGGCAGGAGTCGAGCAGTACCGGCACCAGCGCAAAGCCGAAGCCGGCCGCCGTGACGGCCGGGCCGCCCAGCACCGCCGTCAAGGCCACCGCGCCGCCGGGCGGATGCAGGCAGCGCAGCAGGAACATGGTGCAGATGGCCAGGGCGCCGGCCAGCGCGGCCACCGGCACGCTGCTGCCCAGCGCATGCACACAGGCCGCGCCCACCAGGCCGGAAATTACATTGCCGCCGATCACAGACCAGGGCTGGGCCAGCGGACTGCCCGGCAGGCAGAACAGCAGCACCGAGGAGGCGCCCATCGGCGCCACCAGGAACACCGTAGACCCGTGTTGCCCCAGCAGCAAGTAGCTGCAGATGCCGGTGATGAACAGGCCGAAGAAGGCGCCCAGTCCGGCGCGCAACTGCTCGCTGAGGCTGGTGTTGTTGGGGTCGGGCAGGAGGCGCGCGAGCAGGGCGGTATTCAGCATGGGATCAAGTGCGGCGGCAGTCAGACATCCGTCATTATCCCACGCAGAGCTCAGGCCGGCGTTCCGTGCGACAACAATGCCAGTGGCAAGGCGGTGGTGCACTTGATCTGTTCCATCGAAAACGCCGAGGACACGCCGCTGAGCTGGGCGGCCTTGATCAGTTTCTTGTAAAAGCGGTCATATCCTTCGATATCGGTCGTTACTACCTTTAACAGATAGTCAATATCGCCGCTCATGCGGTGAAATTCCTGCACCTCCGGCAGCGCGATGACGGCCGCTGCGAAGCGCGCCAGCCATTTTTCGTCATGCTGGCTGGTGCGCACGCTGACGAAGACCGTGACCGGCAGGCCGGCCTTGCGGCGGTTGACGATGGCCACCCGGCTCTCGATATAGCCTTCCTCTTCCAGCCGGCGTACCCGCTTCCAGCAGGGTGTGCTGGACAGGCCGACCTTTTCGCTGAGCTGGGCGATCGACAGGGTGCCGTCGTGCTGCAGCGCGTCCAGAATGGCGTAATCGAAGCGGTCGAGTGAGTTCATTCTCTTATTTCCGGTATTGAAGCATGCATATGCTGTTGATGCGTGGTTTAGCAGGTATTTTAGAACAAAATCACCGCCAGAACTGGTTAAGCTGTCTATTAACGGAACAGCTAGCCCCACCCACTTCTATGACGACTGAAATCTACCTCGACGGCAACGCCACCTCTTCCATCCTGCCGGCCGCGCTGGCGGCGGCGCTGGACGTGCTGGAACAGCGCTTCGGCAACCCCAGCAGCACCCATGCGACCGGCTTGCGCGCCCGCGCCACCCTGGACGCGGTACGCCAGCGTGCGCGCCGCCTGCTCGGCGTGGGCGATGGCAAGCTGATGTTCAACAGCGGCGCCACCGAAGGGATACAGACGGCGGTGCTGTCGGCCCTGCTGGCGCTGCGCGAACGGCGCGAACGCGGCGAGGCCATCGGCGCCCTGCTGCTGTATGGCGCCACCGAGCACAAGGCCGTGCCGGAAAGCCTGGCCCACTGGAACCGCGTGCTGGGCCTGCATCTGGAACTGCGCGCGCTGCCGGTCGATGGCAGCGGCCGCCACGACCTGAGCGCGCTGCGCGTGCTGGCGCCGCAGGCCGGCCTGGTCTGCACCATGGCGGCCAATAACGAGACCGGGGTCATTTCCGATCTGGCCGGCATCGAAGCGGTGCTGGCCGATTGCGCGGCCGGCGCGCTGTGGCTGGTCGACTGCGTCCAGGCCCTGGGCAAGCTCGACCTGCATCTGGCGTCTACCCGCATCGATTACGCTCCCTTCTCCGGCCATAAGCTGTATGCGCCGAAAGGCGTGGGCATGCTCTACGTGCGCGCCGGCGCCCCGTACACGGCGCTGATGATGGGCGGCGGCCAGGAAGACGGCCTGCGTTCCGGCACCGAAAACATGGCCGGCATCGCCGCGCTGGGCGCCGTGCTGGCGGCGCTGGAAGACGGCGCCACCTTCCGCAGCCACGCCGAACTGGCGGGCTTCCGCAAACGCCTGGCCGACAGTCTGCGCGGCGCGCTGCCGGGCGTGGTATTCAATAACGACTTCGCCTGCTCGCTGCCGACCACGCTCAATTTTTCGGTACCGGGCGTGCCCAGTGCGACGCTGATGGATGTGTTCGATGCGGCCGGGGTGCGCGTCAGTTCCGGCAGCGCCTGCTCGGCCAAGAAGGCCGCGCCCAGCTATGTGCTGGAAGCGATGCAACTGCCGCGCTGGCGCAGCGCCGGGGCGATCCGCATGTCCTTCGGTGCGCTGGTCGACGAGGCGACCATCGCCGCGGCCTGCGCCCGCATCGCCCGTTGCGGCGAGGCACTGCGCGCCAGTTGCCTGATACCCTCGCAGCAGGCGCCGCTGCCGCACGACGGCGTGGTGCAGCTTGGCGTGGAAGGCGCCTGCAGCTGGCTGGTGCTGGACGCGGCCAGCCGCAGCTGCGTGATCATCGATCCGCTGCCGGAAGCGTGCGAGCGCATCGAGCAATTCGTGCGTTGCCAGCAGTATGCGGTGCGCGCCGTGCTGTCCACCGTGGCCGAGGGCGCGCGGGCCAGGCTGGTGGCGGCGCTGGGAGCGTACAGCGCCGGCATAGGCCCCACCGATGCCTTGGGCTGGCCACGCCAGGCAGGCGAGGGCGTCATGCTGGACGATGGCGGCCGCCGCGCTTGCCTGACGCTGGGGCAGCAAACGGTGGCGCGGCTGGAGCAGGGCACGGGGCAAGCGGCGTATCTGCTGGGCCGCGCCGTGGAGGGGCGCCTGCCCGCGCAGCAGCTGCGCTTCGCCTTTGTGTCGCAGCTGGCGGCGGCCGATGGCACCGGGCAGGCAGCAGCTGCCGCGCTGGCCGGTGTGATTGAAGCCGATACCTTGCTGTGCCCGACGCGCGCCAGCGATACCCAGTTTTGCAGCAGCCCGCGGGCGCTGGCGCAGCCGCGGGATCCTGTTGGTGAGGAGCTGCAAGTCCATGCGGCCGCGCTGGACACCTTTCTGCGCAGCCATCCCGGTACCGTGCTGATCGACGTGCGCGAACCGTATGAATATGCTGCGGCAGGCGCTCCTGCGGCAGGCGATCCTGCGGCGGGCGACTCCGCCAACGCCAGCGGCCCCGGCGGCCATCCGGCGCGCAGCGTGCCGCTCAGCCGCCTGAGTGCGCATCTGAGCGAGTGGCTGCACGGCACGCCGGTGCCGCTGCTGTTCTTCTGCCGCAGCGGCAACCGCAGCGTGAAGGCGGCGCAATGCCTGCGCCGCCTCGGTTACTCCCAGGCCTGGCATCTGAGCGGCGGGCTGGCGCTGGCGCCGCTGGCCCGCGCGGCCTGAGCGCCGGGCAAGAACAATTCATTCAAGGTAAGTTTCCGTCTGAGTGAGGGCGGCGCAGCACCTGCGCCGCCGCGATCTTGGGCGCAGCGGCCTGTTGCGCCCCTTCATTTCCACCATCCCGATGCACTGTTCGCTAGCGCACAGTCGCATGGCGTGCGCTCCCCTACCATTCCTTGGCAGATAATTTTTAGCGCGAGTCCCGCGTTCCCCGCCGGCTGTCCAATCGCCAGCGCCGGCGTCCTTGCACGCGTACACAGCGAGGTATCCATTGAAACCGCACACACCATTCATGCCCAAGTTCATCATGGGCTTCAGGGAATCTTTTTCCGGCGCCCCACCGGCTGAGGAAGACGAAGACGATATGCCCTTGCGTGCCGAGCTGTTCAGCGCTGCGCAGATGGCCGCGCATGGCAAGACCCTGGCCGCCCACCATGTATTGAGCAAGCGGGGCGGGCGTGACCGTCTGCTGGCTCGCCTGTCCGAGAACGCCGCCATGATCGGCGCCACCTGCGACGAGCTGACCGCCGCCGTCAAGGCGGGCCGCCAGATCACGCCCGCCTCGGAATGGCTGCTGGATAATTTCTACCTGATCGAAGAGCAGATCCGCACCGCGCGCCGCCACCTGCCCAAGGACTACAGCAAGCAGTTGCCGCGACTGGGCAACGGTACGTCCGACGGCTGCCCGCGGGTCTACAAGATCGCGCTCGAAATCATTTCGCACGGCGATGGACGGGTCGATCCCGAAAGCCTGTGCCGCTTCGTCGATGCCTACCAGGAAGTGGCGACCCTGCAACTGGGCGAGCTGTGGGCGATTCCCATCATGCTGCGCCTGGCGCTGATCGAGAACCTGCGGCGGGTGGCCGCGCGCGTGGCGCAGAACCGCGTCGAGCGCGACCTGGCCAATGCCTGGGCCGACCAGATGACCGACATCGCCGACAAGAATCCCAGCGGCCTGATACTGCTGGTGGCCGACATGGCGCGCTCCAATCCGCCCGTCACCAGCGCCTTCGTGGCCGAGCTGGCGCGCCGCCTGCAGGGACAAAGCCCGGCGCTGACCCTGGCGCTGTCCTGGGTCACGCACCGGCTGGCCGAGACGGGCCTGAGCATCGAGCAGCAGATCCAGACCGAGATCCAGCAGCAGGCCGCCGAGCAGGTCTCGATCGCCAACAGCATCGGCAGCCTGCGCTTCCTGGCCACCATGGACTGGCAGGAGTTCGTCGAGACCATGAGCGTGGTCGAACAGACGCTGCGCCAGGACCCTGCCGACATCTACGGCAAGATGGAATTCGCCACCCGCGACCAGTACCGCCACGTGATCGAGCAACTGGCCAAGCGCTGCGCCTTTTCCGAAGCCGAAGTAGCCCAGCAAGCCTTGCAGCTGGCGCTGGCCTATCATGAAAACCAGGACCCGCGCCACGCCCACATCGGCTTCTATCTGATCGGGAGTGGCCGCCTGCTGCTGGAACGCGTGCTGAAGGCGCGCCAGCCGCTGTGGCAAGCCTTGCAGTCGACCGCGCGCGCCTCGCCGCTGACGTCCTATCTGGGCGCGATCGCCGCGATCCTGGTGGTCACCACCGCGCTGCTGGTCGAAACCGCCGCCCACAACGGCGTGCACGGTCCGGCGCTGCTGGCGCTTGGCCTGCTGGCGCTGATGGGCAGCAGCCAGCTGGCGCAGTCGCTGGTCAACTGGGCCGCGACCCTGGTCACGCGTCCGCACCCGCTGCCGCGCATGGACTTCAAGGATGGCGTGCCGGCCGATGCCCGCGCCATCGTGGTGGTGCCCACGCTGATCTACAGCGAGGCCAATATCGACGATCTGTGCGAGCAGCTGGAAGTGCGCTTCCTGGCCAACCGCGATCCGAACCTGCTGTTTTGCCTGCTGACCGATTTCGCCGACGCCGTCGCCGAAGTGCTGCCGGCCGACGCCGGCCTGCTGCAGCATGTGCTGCGGCGCATCGGCGACTTGAACCGGCAATACGCCGGCGCGGGTCTGGACGGCGGCGCCCCCTTCCTGCTGCTGCACCGTCCGCGCCTGCACAACCCGCAGGAGCAGGCCTGGATGGGGTTTGAGCGCAAGCGCGGCAAGCTGCTCGACCTGAACAGTTTCCTGCGCGGCGGCGCGCGCGACAAATTCTCGCTGGTCGAGGGCGACACCGCCGCGCTGGCCAGCGTCAGGTACGTGATCACCCTCGACACCGACACCCAGCTGCCGCGCGATTCGGCGCGTCAGTTCATCGCCACCATGCAGCACCCGCTCAATCTGCCCAGGGTCGATCCGGCGCGCCGCTGCGTGGTCGAAGGCTATGGCATCCTGCAGCCGCGCGTGGCGGTCAGCCTGCCGAGCGAAAACGCGTCGCGCTACGAGCGCCTGTGCGGCGGCGAGCCCGGCATCGATCCCTATACCCGCACCGTCTCGGATGTGTATCAGGACGTGTTCTACGAAGGCTCCTTCATCGGCAAGGGCATCTACGATGTCGACGTGTTCCAGCAGGTGCTGGCCGAGCGCCTGCCGGACAACCAGATTCTCAGCCACGATCTGCTGGAAGGCTGTTATCTGCGCGCCGGCCTGCTGAGCGACGCCCAGCTCTACGAGGAATATCCCGCCACCTATGGCGAGGACGTGAGCCGGCGCCAGCGCTGGATCCGCGGCGACTGGCAGTTGCTGTCCTGGCTGTTCGGCCGGGTGCCGGGCGCGGGCCGCAGGCGCGAACGCAATCCGCTGTCGGCGCTGTCGCGCTGGAAGCTGTTCGACAATCTGCGCCGCAGCCTGGTGGCGCCGGCCCTGGTGACCTCGCTGCTGGTGGCCTGGACGCTGCTGCCCGATCCCTGGGTCTGGACGCTGGCGGTGCTGGCCGTGATCTTCGTGCCGGCCATCGTCAGCGCGCTCTACGACCTGGCCAACAAGCCGCCCGACACGCTATGGAGCCAGCACGCGCGCGCCTCGCTGCGGCGCGACGGCCTGCATTTTTCGCATGCGATCCTGATGCTGGTGTTCCTGCCCTATGAGGCTTACTTCAGCCTGGATGCGATCGTGCGCAGCCTGTGGCGCATGACGGTCTCGCACCGTCACCTGCTGGAATGGCGCGCCTCGGCGCTGTCGCGCTCGGGCAATGGCATGGCCGCCAACTGGCGCACCATGTGGAGCGCCCCGGCGCTGGCGCTGGCCACTGCCGCCACGCTGCTGGTCTGGCGCCAGGCCGCGCTGGGGCCGGCCGCCGTGTTCCTGCTGGCCTGGCTGGCCGCGCCGCTGGTGGCATGGTGGATCAGCCGTCCGATCGAACGCGAACATGCGCACCTGTCGGCCGAGCAGAACACCTTCCTGCACACGCTGGCGCGCCGCACCTGGGGCTATTTCGACACCTTCGTCGGCCCGGCCGACAACTGGCTGCCGCCCGACAATATGCAGGAGCATCCGGTCGCCGTGGTGGCGCACCGCACCTCGCCGACCAATATCGGCATGGCCTTGCTGGCCAATCTGAGCGCCTATGACTTCGGCTATATCGGCACCGGCCAGCTGATCGAGCGCTGCGCCAATACCCTGGCCACGATGGAGCGGCTGGAACGCCATCAGGGCCACTTCTACAACTGGTACGACACCCAGACCCTGAAGCCGCTGCTGCCGATGTATGTGTCCACCGTCGACAGCGGCAATCTGGCGGGCCATCTGCTGACCTTGCAGGCCGGCCTGCATGGCTTGCTCGACCTGCCGGTGGCCGGTCCGAAAACGCTTTCCGGCATCGTCTCCACGCTCGACGTGCTGTGCGAAACGCTGGCCGCGGCCGGCGTCGCCGCCGCCGCGCTGCCGGCGCCCTTGCGGCAGCTGCGCCAGCATCTGGCCGCGCCGCTGCCGGCCGACCATCTGATGGCGCTGCATGCCTGTCTGGCGCAGGCGGCCGAACTGGCCGAAGCGTATCTGCCGCAAGCGCACAGCGATGCCGACAGCACGGCGCAGATGTGGGCCGCCGCGCTGGCCGCCCAATGCCGCGCCGCGCATACCGAGCTGGCCGAGCTGGCCCCCTGGTCCGCGCTGGCGCAGGATGCCATCGTCGACAGCGCATTGACACGCATTCCCACGCTGCGCCAGCTGGCCGCCATGGCGCCTGGCGCCGTGGCCGGCGCCGACGCCCAGCTGTCCGACCTGGCGCCGAGCGAACGCGAACGCCAGCAGCAGCTGGCCGCACTGGCCGGGCAGGGCGGGGCGCGCGCCGCCGACCTGGTGGCGCGCAGCGCCGCGCTGGCGGCGCAGTTGAACGCCTTTGCCCAGATGGAGTACGGCTTCCTGTACAACGCCACCACCAATCTGCTGGCGATCGGCTTCAACGTCAGCGAACGCCGGCTCGACGCCAGCTATTACGATCTGCTGGCCTCCGAAGTGCGCCTGGCCAGCTTTGTCGCCATCGCCCAGGGCCAGCTGCCGCAGGAGCACTGGTTCGCGCTGGGCCGCCAGCTGTGCATCGTGGCCGGCAAGCCGGTGCTGCTGTCCTGGAGCGGCTCGATGTTCGAATACCTGATGCCGCTGCTGGTCATGCCAAGCTATCCGAGCACCCTGCTGGAGCAGACCTACCAGTCGGTGATCGACGCCCAGATCGACTACGGGCGCCAGCGCAATGTGCCTTGGGGGATCTCCGAATCGGGCTACAACACCGTCGACGCCAGCCTGAATTACCAGTACCGCGCCTTCGGCGTACCGGGACTGGGTCTCAAGCGCGGGCTGGCCGACGATCTGGTGATCGCGCCCTACGCCACCATGCTGGGCCTGATGGTGCAGCCGGAAGCGGCCTGCGCCAACCTGCAGAAGATGGCGGCGCTCGGCTTCATCGGCCGCTTCGGCTTCTACGAGGCGATCGACTACACGCCTTCGCGCCTGCCGCGCGGGCAAAGCTCGGCCATCATCCGCTCCTTCATGGTCCACCATCAGGGCATGGCCCTGCTGTCGCTGTCGTATCTGCTGCACGACCGGCCGATGCAGCGCCGTTTCGAGTCCGACCCGCTGCTGCAATCGACCCTGCTGGTGCTGCAGGAACGCAGCCCGCAGGCCGGCGCCTTCTACTCCAACACCAATGAGATGGCGGCGATCCGTGCCACCGTGACCGAACAGGCCATGCCGATGCGCATCCTCACCCAGGCCAATACGCCGGTGCCGGAAACCCAGCTGCTGTCGAACGGACGCTATCACGTCATGGTCAGCAATGCCGGCGGCAGCTACAGCCGCTGGAAGGATCTGGCGGTGACACGCTGGCGCGAGGACAGCACGCGCGACAACTGGGGCAATTTCTGCTACCTGCGCGATGTCGAGGCCGATGCGATCTGGTCGACCACCTATCAGCCCACGCTGGTCGAAGCGCGCAAGTACGAAGTGATCTTCTCGGAAGGCCGCGCCGAATTCCGCCGCAGCGATTATGGGCTGGACCTGTACACTGAAATCGTGGTCTCGCCAGAGGACGACATCGAAATGCGCCGCACCCGTATCACCAACAAGTCGGACCGGGTGCGCACCATCGAACTGACCAGCTTTGCCGAAGTGGTGATGGCGCCGGCCGCGGCCGACGCCTCGCACCCTGCCTTCAACAAGCTGTTCGTGCAGACCGAAATTCTGCGGCACGAGAGCGCGATCCTGTGTACCCGCCGTCCGCGCGGCAAGGACGAAGCCGTACCCGTCATGCTGCACCTGATGACGATGCACGACGCCGTCGTCGGCGAAGTCTCCTTCGAGACCGACCGCGCGCGCTTCCTTGGCCGTGGCAACACGGCGCGGGCGCCGCAGGCCATGCTGGAAACCGGCCCGCTGTCGGGCAGCGCCGGCTCGGTGCTCGATCCGGTGGTGGCGATCCGTTACCGCATCACGCTGGAACCGGATCAGGTGGCGGTGGTCGACATCGTCACCGGCATGACCGACACGCGCGAAGCGGCGCTGCACCTGATCGACAAGTATCAGGACCGCCATCTGGCCGACCGCGTGTTCGAACTGGCCTGGACCCATAGCCAGGTGGTGCTGCGCCAGCTCAATGCAAGCGAGGCCGACGCCCAGCTGTACGCGCGCCTGGCCAACACCGTCATCTATCCGAATGCCGCCCTGCGCGCCGACGCCGCGATCCTGATCAAGAATCAGCGCGGCCAGTCCGGCCTGTGGGCCTATGCGATTTCGGGCGACCTGCCGATCGTGCTGCTGCAGATCAAGGATCCGGCCAATATCGAACTGGCGCGCCAGATGGTGCAGGCGCACGCCTATTGGCGCCTGAAAGGGCTGGTGGTCGACCTGGTGATCTGGTACGAAGACCAGTCGGGCTACCGCCAACTGCTGCACGAGCAGATCATGGGCCTGATCGCCTCCGGCATCGATGCCCAGTCGATCGACCGGCCGGGCGGCATCTTCGTGCGCCTGGTCGACCAGATCGCCAACGAAGACCGCATTCTGCTGCAATCGGTGGCGCGCGCCATCATCAGCGACAGCCGCGGCACGCTGGCCGAGCAGATCAAGCGTGCCGGCCCGCCGCCGCTGCGCATGCCGGCCCTGATGGTCGAGAGCCGCGGCGAATATGCCGCGCTGGCCCCGGCCGCCGCGGCGCGGCCGCCGCGCCGCCTGCAGCTGGAGAACGGCATCGGCGGCTTCAGCGAGGATGGGCGCGAGTACATCATCAGCACCGACGCCGCGCGGCGCACGCCGGCGCCGTGGTCGAACGTGCTGGCCAATCCCCAGTTCGGCAGCGTGATTTCGGAAAGCGGCCAGGCCTACACCTGGCACGAGAACGCGCACGAATACCGCCTCACGCCCTGGCACAACGATCCCGTGTCCGACGTCAGCGGCGAGGCCTTCTATATCCGCGACGAGGCCAGCGGCCAGTTCTGGTCGCCGAGCGCGCTGCCGGCCACCGGCACGGGCGAGTACATCACCCGGCACGGCTTCGGCTACAGCGTGTTCGAGCATAGCGAGGCGGCCATCAGCACCGAGATGACCACCTATGTCGCGCTGGATGCGCCGATCAAGTACACCGTCATCAAGGTGCGCAACGATTCGCTGGTGGCGCGCCGCCTGTCGGTCACCGGCTATGTGGAATGGGTGCTGGGCGATATGCGTTCCAAGTCCGGCATGCACCTGATCACCGAAGTCGATCCGATCAGCGGCGCGCTGTTCGCCAAGAACGCCTACAACACCGAGTTCCCCGGCCGGGTGGCCTTCTTCAATGCCGACGCCAGCCTGCGCTCGGTGAGCGCCGACCGCAGCGAATTCATCGGCCGCAACGGCACGCTGGCCAGTCCGGCGGCGCTGCGCCGCACCCGCCTGTCCGGCAAGGTCGGCACGGCCCTGGACGCCTGCGCCGCGATCCAGGTGCCGGTCGATCTGCTGCCGGGCCAGGAACGCGAGATCGTGTTCATGCTCGGCGTGGGCGGACGCCGCAACGCCGATGCCAGCAGCATGGTGCAGAAGTATGGCAGCGCCACGGTGGCCGCCGCCACGCTGGCCGCGGTGCACCAGCATTGGGAGCGGATCCTGGGCGCGGTACAGATCAGCACACCCGATGCCTCGCTCGATGTGATCGCCAACGGCTGGCTGATGTACCAGACCATCGCCTGCCGCCTGTGGGCGCGCAGCGGCTATTACCAGTCCGGCGGCGCCTTCGGCTTCCGCGACCAGTTGCAGGATGCGATGGCCATGATCCACACCGAACCGCGGCTGTTGCGCGACCATCTGGTGCTGTGCGCCGGCCATCAGTTCATCGAGGGCGACGTGCAGCACTGGTGGCATCCGCCGACCGACCGGGGCGTGCGCACGCACTGCTCGGACGACTATCTGTGGCTGCCGCTGGCCGCCTGCCGCTATGTGATCGGCACCGGCGACGAGAGCGTGCTAGACGAGATGGCGCCGTTCCTGGAAGGGCGCGCCGTCAAGCTGGACGAGGATTCCTACTACGACCTGCCCAGCCGCTCGAGCCAGAGCGGCAGCGTCTACGAGCATTGCGTGCGGGCGATCCGCAACGGCCTGCGTTTCGGCGTGCACGGCCTGCCTTTGATCGGTTCCTGCGACTGGAACGATGGCATGGACAAGGTCGGCGAACATGGCAAGGGCGAGAGTGTCTGGCTGGCCTTCTTCCTGTTCGAGGTGCTGCAGCGCTTCGCCGAGGTGGCCGATCTGCGCCAGGATCATGCCTTCGCCGCCGAATGCCGGGTCGAGGCCAAGAAGCTCGCGGCCAACGTCGAGCAGCAAGCCTGGGACGGCGAGTGGTACCGCCGCGCCTATTTCGACGACGGCACCCCGCTGGGCGCGCACGACAACGAGGAATGCCAGATCGACTCGATTTCGCAAAGCTGGGGCGTGCTGTCCGGCGCGGCCGATCCGCAGCGCGTGCGCGGCGCCATGCAGCAGGTGGACAAGCGCCTGGTGCGGCGCGACTTCGGCCTGATCCAGCTGCTCGATCCGCCATTCGACAAGGCCGACCTCAATCCCGGCTATATCCGCGGCTATGTGCCGGGCGTGCGCGAGAACGGCGGCCAGTACACCCACGCCGCGATCTGGACCGTGATGGCCTTCGCGCGCATGGGCGATTCCGAACGCGCCTGGGAGCTGATGCGGATGATCAATCCGGTCCAGCATGCCAGCACGCCGGAGGGCTGCGCGGTCTACAAGGTGGAACCGTATGTGGTGACGGCCGACGTGTATGCGGTCGCGCCCCATGTGGGACGCGGCGGCTGGAGCTGGTACACCGGCTCCTCGGGCTGGATGTACCGGCTGATCCTGGAGTCGCTGCTGGGCCTGACGCGCACGGCCGCTCACATCACGCTGGCGCCGCATATGCCGGCCGAGTGGAATGAGTTCACGCTCAGCTACCGGCATGGGGAAGGGCGCTACACGATCCGGGTGCTGCGCGCCGATGGGCCGGGCGGGCTGACGGTCGATGGCGTGGCCCAGCCGGGCAAGGCCATCGCGCTGGTCGACGATGGCAGGGAGCACGCGGCCGAGCTGCGCATACCGCGCTAGCCGGCCAGTCAGCAGCACAGACAAAGGGACGCAATCGCGTCCCTTTGTTTTTTTAACGGATGAGAAAGCGAAAACCCTATGTCTCATTCTAGACATTTTAGGCATTTCCACCACAGGCGCCGCGCCGCACGCGGCCTTGTGCGCATTGGCCTCCTGCGCCGCGGTGCGGCGCCGGCATGTCCATATGGCCTGCGTGCCCGTGCGCGGTTTCCCGTGCAGGAACAAGGCTTTTGTTTTACGCAATTTATAGCGCAAGGCTCTGAATCCGCCAGCAAAATCGAATTGGTAGGTCATGCGCCTGTCACGCATAGTTGCCAAAATTTTAGCCGAATCGATGGCATGGCATGGGGCCGTGACCGCGATCCACCACACTTCAGAAAAAACCATCATGACCACCAAGCTTTTCCCGCAACTGGCCACGCAGCTGAGCATCGCGCTGGCGCTGACTTCCGCCGCCGCTTTCGCATCGCAGGCGGACCACAAGGAATTCGAGGCCACGCTGCACGCGCCGTATCAGGGCGTGCCCGGCGCCGCCGATCCCGCGCTGCTGGACGCGCGCACCTTCACGCTGGCCTTCGAGTATCCGCTGGTCGAACGTGCCCAGGACGTCAGCTGGAAACTGGAGCTGGTCAATGCGGCAGGCGAAGTGGTGCAGCAGTGGCATGGCGCCGAGCGCCTGTTCCGCAAGGCGATTGAAGTGAAGGTGGACTGGAATGGCCGTGCCGAGCGCGCCGCGCTGGCCGACGGCATCTACCAGCTGCGCATGCAGGCCGTCAGCCGCGATGCCCGCAAGGGCGGCCAGGCCGATACCAGCGCCGCCGCCGTCGAGCATGCGCTGGCCGCCGGCGCGGAGGAAGTGATCGAACAAAGCTGGGACATCGCGCTGGGCCAGACGCCGGCGCAGAGCTTGCCAACCTTCCGCGCCCTGCCTTCCGCGCAAGGCGCGCAGTCCACCTCCGCGCGCGGCGCCCAGGGCGTCCAGGCCATGACGGCCGCACCGGCCGCCGCTGCGCTGCCCTACACGGTCTACTACGGCAATCTGCACAGCCAGACCAACCACAGCGACGGCGGCGGCGCCCTGGGCAGCTGCACCGGCGCGCAAGCGCCGCAGAGCGCCGCCTTCGGCCCCAGCGACGCCTACAACTACGCGATGAACCGTGGCCTCGATTTCCTGATGGCGTCCGAGCACAATCATATGTACGACGGCTCCGACGGCACCAATGCCTCCGCCGACCCGGCCGTGGCCAAGGCGCGCTATCAGGCTGGCCTGCAGGCGGCCAGCGACTTCCACGCGGCCCATCCCGATTTCCTCGGCATGTATGGCATGGAGTGGGGCGTGATCAACAACGGCGGCCACATGAACATCTTCAACTCGCCCGAGCTGCTGGGCTGGGAGAGCAACAGCGGCGGCCAGCTGATCGCCGACACCGCCACGCCCAAGGGCGATTACGCCGGCCTGTACACGCTGATGCGCCAGCGCGGCTGGGTGGGGCAGTTCAACCATCCCTCCTCGTCCGGCCAGTTCCTGGTCAACGGCGTAGCGCTGGGCTACACCGCCGATGGCGACCAGGCCATGGCCCTGTGCGAAGTGCTCAATACCTCGGCGTTCTCCGTCAACACCACGGAAACCGAAACGGGCCGCAGCAGCTATGAAGGCGCCTGCAACAAGGCGCTGGAAGCGGGCTATCACGTCGCCTTCAGCACCAATCAGGATAACCACTGCGCCAACTGGGGCGCTTCCTACACCAACCGCACCGGCGTCTTGATCCCCACCGGCACGCCGCTCAGCGCCGCCAGCATGATCGAGGCGATCAAGGCGCGCCGGGTGTTCGCCACCATGGACAAGGGCTCGCAGCTGATCCTGACGGCCAACGGCCGCGTGATGGGCCAGCGCTTCACCAATAGCGGTCCCCTGAACCTGCTGGCCAACTTCGCCAGCAGCGCCGGCAAGAGCGTCAGCTCGGTGCTGATCTACGAGGGCGTGCCGGGCCGCAACGGCAGCGTGAGCCAGCTGGCCACGACAGCCAGCGCCACCGTCACACCGTCCATCGGCGAGCACTTCTACTACGCCAAGCTGACCCAGAACGATGGCAACATCCTGTGGTCGGCACCGATCTGGGTGAGCCAGTCGGCATCCAGCGACACCACGCTGCCGACGGTCAGCGCGGCCGCCAGCGGCAGTAGCGGCACCATCACGCTGTCGGCCAACGCCAGCGACAATGTGGGCGTGACGCTGGTCGAGTTCTATGTCGATGGGGCGCTCAAAAGCAGCAGCAATGTGGCGCCCTACACGGCCGCGCTGAACACCACCACGCTGGCCAATGGCGCCCATACGCTGGTGGCACGTGCCTACGACGCGGCCGGCAACGTGGGAGTATCGTCTTCGGTCGCCTTCAATGTCGGCAATGGCGTGCCGCAGCCCTCGCAGCTGATCGTCAACGGCGGCTTCGAGTCGGGCGCGGGCAGCTGGAGCGCCACGGCGGCGGTGATCTCCTCGTCCGGACAGGCGCCGCGCAGCGGAACGTTCAAGGCCAAGCTCGTTGGCTACGGCGCCGCCCATACCGATACCCTGTACCAGCAGATCGCGATTCCATCGAGCGCCACCAGCGTCAACCTGAGCTTCTGGCTGAAGGTGGTGTCCAGCGAAACCACCGCCACCAAGGCCTACGACACGCTCAAGGCGCAGGTGCGCAGCAGTAGCGGCGCGCTCTTGGCCACGCTGGCGACGTATTCGAATCTGGACAAGGGGAGCAGCTACGTGCAGAAGAGCTTCGACCTGAGCGCCTTCAAGGGCCAGACCGTGCGGATTTACTTCGAGGGGATAGAGGGTTCGACGATCTCGACCCAGTTCCTGGTCGACGATGTCAGTGTGATGGCGCAGTAAGCAAGCTTGGCAGCGCGGCAGTGCAGCATTTCGGCCGGAAAATGCCCGGCCGGAATGCTCACGCGCTGCGTATCAGATGGAGTTCTTGTCTTCTTTGACGCGGATGTAGCTGAACGGCGCGCGCGCTTCGCTGCGGCGGCTGCACACCAGTAACAGCGCCGCTCCCAGGATCAGCATGCCGTAGTGTTCAGGCTCGGGAACCGGCTGGGGAGCAGGCTGGGCCTGTACGCCTGGCTGGGCCGTCTTCTCTTCCGCATCGTCGACTTCGCCCAGCGGCGCCAGATATACGGCGGTATTGTCCACAGCGGCGGCCGTTTTGGCTGCTTCCTGGTTCAGGCTGGTGTTCTGTAATTCGATCGTGTCCGCGCTGGCCGCACTGGCCAGTCCTGCCAACAACAATGTCACAGCTAGTTTGCTTCCGAAAACCATTCAGCTCCTCTTTTTAACAATTGAACGAACGCCAAAAGTAGAATCTTAGCAAGAATTTGAAAACTTTGCTTTGGCGCACGTTACAATTGTGCGGTGCAATAGATCGTCGCGGAAAAACCGGTGAACGGCGCTGAAAACAAGGTTTGCGGGCAGCAGGCCGTCGGCCTCGCCCTCAACCCACGGCAAAGAGCCGGGGGCCGGTCCCGTCGGGACCGGCGGGGCGTAGCCCCTCTCCGGACCCTAGGGTCAGACCCCAGGGTTGCGCCGTGGGTTGTAAACGCGCGGCGGCATGCTTAAGTTCGCGGGCAAGCCGGTTCAGAAGCCGAGACTGGCACCCGCACCGAGCAGCGTGGCCACGCCCAGCGCCGCGAAAATGGCGGCGGCGATGCCGTGCACCAGCTTGAGCGGGATGCGCCCGGCGATCTTCTCGCCCAGGTACACGGCCGGCACATTGGCCAGCATCATGCCCAGCGTGGTGCCGGCCACCACCGCCAGCAGGCTGTGATAGCGCGCCGCCAGCGCCACCGTGGCGACCTGGGTCTTGTCGCCCATCTCGGCGATGAAGAAGGCGATCAGCGTGGTCAGGAACACGCCATAGCCGGCCAGTTTGGCGTCGTCCTCGTCGATCTTGTCGGGCACCAGCGTCCAGGCGGCCATCGCCAGGAAGGACACGCCCAGCAGCCAGCGCAGCGCTTCCGGCCCGACCAGGCTGGTGATCCAGCTGCCGATGGCGGCGGCGAAGGCGTGGTTGGCCACCGTGGCGACGAAAATGGCGGCGACGATCGGCAGCGGGCGGCGGAACTTGGCGGCCAGCAGAAACGCGAGTAATTGAGTTTTATCGCCGATTTCGGCGAGGGCGACGATGCCGCTGGAGACGAGGAAAGCTTCCATGTTTTTTTGAAGTGGTACGCGGGCCGGACGATTTAACCAAAGACCCATAGGCGACTCCGGCCCATGCGGCCGCCCGTGGATCAATGGTCTCGTCAAGTTGGATCAACCATCTGTGCCACGGCCTGCGGGCCGATTATGTTGACACAGATTCCTCCGCCGGGCGGAGGACGACTACTCCCCAATGTTCAGGGCGAATAATACAGCAAAACGCCGGCGGCTTGCCCGCCGGCGTTGGCGCGGGCGCCACAGGCTGGATGGGGCGTTTTATTGAAGCGCCGTTGTGCTATTCTGCATCCGCTCCCGCTGCGGGAATCCGTCACTCTACCAACGACAAAAAAAGAAGCCTATGCCTACTTCGAATACCCTGCGCGTCATGCTATCCGCATTGATCTGTGCGGCCGGCGCGGCCCATGCCGACCCGCTCAGCTATGCCCGTTACGACCAGGTGCGCACCAGCGACCTGCATCTGGATTTAAAAGCGGACTTCAGCCGCAAGACCCTGACCGGCTACGCCGAACTGACCCTGAACTGGATCGACAAGTCGGCCCGCAGCCTGGTGCTCGACACGCGCGACCTGAGCATCGCCAAGGTGCAGGTCTTGAACGCGGCCGGCGCCTGGGCGCCCGCGTCCTACCTGCTCGACAAGCCCGACGCCGAAAAAGGCCAGGCCCTGCGCATCGCGCTGGCCAGCCAGCCGCAGAAGGTACGCATCTACTATCACACGGCCCCCAAGGCCACCGCGCTGCAGTGGATGACGCCGCAGCAGACCATGTCGGGCAAGCGTCCCTTCATGTTCAGCCAGTCCGAAACCATCAACGCCCGTTCCTGGGCGCCGGTGCAGGATACCCCGGCCGTGCGCTTCACCTACAGCGCCCGCATCGACGCGCCGGCCGGCCTGCGCGTGCTGATGAGCGCCGAAAACGACCAGAAGGCCACCGGCGTGGGCGGCTGGAAGTTCCGCATGACCCAGCCGGTGCCGGCCTATCTGCTGGCCATCGCCATCGGCGAGATCGATGTGCGCAATCTGGGCCCGCGCACCGCCGTGTATGCCGAGCCGGCCCGCATCGATGCGGCCGCCAATGAGCTGGTCGACACCGAGAAGATGATCAACGCGGCCGAAGCGCTGTACGGCCCGTATCGCTGGGACCGTTACGACATGATCGTACTGCCACCATCGTTCCCGATCGGCGGCATGGAAAACCCGCGCCTGACCTTCCTCACGCCGACCATGATCGCGGGCGACCGCAGCCTGGTCGACCTGATCGCCCATGAGCTGGCGCACTCCTGGTCCGGCAACCTGGTCACCAACGCCACCTGGAAGCACTGGTGGCTCAACGAAGGCTTCACCACCTACGTGACCACCCGCATCATCGAAAGCCTGTATGGCGCCGACGTGGCCGAGATGAATCTGCAACTGGAACAGGAAGAGCTGTTTGCCTCGCTGCCCACCATCCCGGTGGCGAAACAGGCGCTGCTCACGCGCGACCCGGACGGCAATCCATCGACCACCTATACCGACGAAGGCCTGGCCTATCCGAAGGGCGCCTGGTTCCTGCGCACGCTGGAACAGCGCGCCGGCCGCGAAGTGTTCGATCCCTTCCTGCGCGGCTGGTTCGACCAGCACGCCTTCCAGTCGGCCACCACCGAGCAGTTTGTCAGCTATCTGCGCAAGAACCTGCTGGACAAGCATCCGGAAGTGCTGAGCGACGCGGAGCTCGACGAATGGCTGCATGGCACCGGCGTGCCGGCCAGCGCCAAGCGCGCCGTGTCGACCCGGCTGGCCGCGCTCGATGCCCAGCGCGGCAGCTGGCTCAAGGGCGAGCTGGCCACCAAGGATCTCGATACCAAGAACTGGAACGCCACCGAGTGGATGAAGTTCTTGAACGACATCGACACCAAGGCCTCGGCCGCGCAGATGAAGGAACTGGACCAGGCATTCGGCTTGGGCAAGAGCGGCAACAATGAAATCGCGTACCGCTTCTATCTGGCCTCGGTCAAAGCCGGCTACAACGTGCGCGAACCGCTGAACGCCTTCCTGATGAGCGTGGGCCGCCAGAAGTTCGTGGTGCCGCTGTACGCCGCGCTGCTGAAGAACCCGGACGAGAAAGCCTGGGCCAAGGCGGTGTATGCCAAGGCGCGCGAACGCTACCATCCGGCGACGCAGACGTCGGTGGACAAGAAGTTCGCCCAGAAGTAAGCGCGTTGCTGCTTCTGTATTTGATCCAGTAACAGTGGGGCCGGGCCAACAAGGCCCGGCCCTTTTCACGAGGGGAGCAAACCATGATGTCACCACTTCGCAGCGCTGCCCTGGTGCTGGCCTGCGCCACAGCCTGCGCGGCCCTGCCGGCGACGGCGTCAGCATCAGGGGCCGCCGCTACGGACACGCCTCCGGCCACGCCTTTGGCCAGCGCCCCTGCCAGCGGCTCCGCCTATGATCTTGAGGGCGATGTGCGCGCCGTGCTCAAGGCCTTCGATGTTCCCGGCATGGCGGTCGCCATCGTCAAGGACGGCAAGGTCGTCGCCACCAGCGGCTTTGGCGTGCGCCGGCTGGGCGATCCCGCGCCCGTCGATGGCCAGACCCAGTTCGAGATCGCCTCCAACTCCAAGGCCTTTACCGCCACCGCGCTGGCGATGCTGGTCGACGAAGGCAAGCTGGCCTGGGACGACCCGGTCACCAGGCATCTGCCCGGTTTTCAGATGTACGACGCCTATGTGACGGGCGCCATGACGGTGCGTGATCTGCTGGTGCACCGCAGCGGCCTGGGACTGGGCGCGGGCGATCTGCTGTGGTGGCCGACGACCACCTTCAGCGCCGACGAGATCATCGCGCGGCTGCGCTATATCAAGCCGGCCACCAGCTTCCGCAACAGCTATGCCTACGACAATCTGCTCTACATCGTGGCCGGAAAAATCATCGCCGACAAGGCCGGCAAGCCCTGGGGCGAGGTCATGCGCGAGCGCATCTTCGCGCCACTGGGCATGAATGCTTCCAATACCAGTGTGGCGGCGATGACGGCCAATGCCAATCACGCGGCGCCGCACAGCATCATCGGCAGCCGCAACGCGGTGGTCAGGCCGATGCCGGTGGAGAATGCCGCCGGCGCGGTCGGCATCAACACCAATGCCGAGGACATGGCGCGCTGGATGACGGTGCTGCTCGACGGTGGCCGCATCGGCGAGCAGGGCCGCCTGTTCAGCGCCGAGCAGGGCAGGGAGATGTGGAGCGCGCAAACGCCGATGAAGATCCGCGAGCCCAAGCCCGCGCTGGCGGCCACGCGCGCCAACTTCGCCGCCTATGGCCTGGGCTTCAATCTGCGCGACTACCACGGCCGCAAGATCGCCACGCACGGCGGCGCGCTGCAAGGCTTTTATTCCAGCGTGGTGATGGTGCCGGACGAGAAGCTGGGCATCGCGATCCTGACCAATGCGGAGAACTCGCCGGCCATGCAGTCGCTGCAGTGGCGCATCCTGGACCACTATCTGAAGGTGGCGCCCAGCGACTGGATCGGCATCTATGCGCGCCAGCGGGACGACAGCGCGCAAGAGGAGGCGGCAAGCCAGGCCAAGGCGCGCGCGGCCCGTGCGGCCCGTTCCAGCCCTTCGCTGGCGCTGGCGGCATATGAGGGCATGTATCAGGACCCCTGGTATGGCAATGTCAGCATCGGCACCGAGGGCAAGCGCCAGGTCATGCGCTTTTCGCGTACGCCCGATCTGACGGGGGAACTTGAACACTTCCAGCACGATACCTTTATCGTGCGCTGGCGCGATCGCAACTTCAACGCCGACGCCTATGTCAGCTTCGCGCTCAATCCGGACGGCAGCATCGAACGCATGAAGATGGCGCCGGTCTCCGAGAGCACCGACTTCAGCTACGACTTTGCCGATTTGCTGTTTACCCCGGTGAAGCCGGCCACCCCGTCCAGATAGCACCTCTTCCATTCCCACCCGCCGATGGCCGCAGCCCGCAAGCTGCGGCCATTTTTCATTGGCGCGTCAGCGTATGTCGGCGAAAGCGCAAATGTAAGCGGATGTAAGACTCGGTAAGCGGATGTAATGTGCGTCAACGCAGGCGATCCGGGCCGCGTTTTTCGCTCAGTGACACGGGAATTGTCCCGGCCTCTAGATAAACTGCAAAGGATTTATACCATGACCAAAATTATCGCTTCCCTGATCGCCGGCCTGTTCGCTACCGCAGCATTCGCACAAGCGCCTGCGCCTTCGGCCAGCACCACCGTCGCCAGCACCCCGGCAGTCGTGAAAGCCGAAGCCAAGGAAACCAAGGCTGTCGCCAAGGCCGAAGCCAAAGAAACCAAGGCCGTTGTCAAAGCCGATGCGAAGGAAGCCAAGGTAGTCGCCAGCGCCAAGGAAGAAGTGGCCAGCGCCAAGGCAGATGCCGACGTCAAGAAATCCAAGGCCCATCACAAGGCAGAAGCAAGCAAGGAAAAAGCGCACGCTGAAGCCGCCAAGGCAGAAGCCAAGGCAGCCGCTCCAGCAGCTCCAGCCAAGTAAGCGCGGCATCCCGGTGCGCAAGGCGCACCGGCGGAAGCACAGAATAAATAAGCAGAATACGGGAACCATCCCACATCGCAGTAACAGACTAAATTATATAAATCATTTTAAGGACTACCATCATGAGCAAAATCGCTACCGCACTGATCGCTTCCCTGTTCGCTACCGTCGCTTTCGCACAAGCGCCTTCGGCCAGCACCGCCGCATCGAGCACCCCGGCCGTCGTCAAGGCTGAAGCCAAGGAAGCCAAGACCGCTGTCAAGGCAGAAGCCAAGGAAACCAAGGCAGTGGTGAAAGCCGAAGCCAAGGAAGCCAAAGCTGCCGCCAGCGCCAAGGAAGAAGTTGCCAGCGCCAAGGTCGATGCCCACGAAGCCAAAGCCAAGGCCCATCACAAGGCAAAAGTGAGCAAGGAAAAAGCCCACGCTGAAACCGCCAAGGTAGAAGCGAAAGAAGCCGCACCGGCCAAGTAAGTCGCCGCCGTCTTTTCAGTCACGCCAGTCACGCAGTACCTCCGGGGCGCCCCCACGCCCCGGAACACCACTCACATCTCTATCGTTTAAAGGACTACCACCATGAGCAAAATCGCTACCGCCCTGATCGCTTCCCTGTTCGCCACCGTCGCTTTCGCCCAGGCCCCTGCCGCTGCGCCGGCGCCGGCTACCCCGGCCGTCGTGAAAGCGGACGTCAAGGCCGCCAAGGCCGAAGTCAAGGCCGATACCAAAGTCGTCGCCGCGGAAGTGAAAGCCGATACCAAGGCGACCGCCGAAGTGGCCAAGGCCGATGCGAAGGTCGTCAAGGCCGAAGCCAAGGAAGCCAAGGTCGCCACCGTGAAGGCGCACAAGAAAGCCAAGGCCAAAGCCAAGGCCCACGCCGATACCGCTAAAGCAGAAACCGCAACGGCGGCACCGGTAGCCGCAGTCGCTGCCCCAGCGGTCAAGTAAGCAGTCCTTGTCGGCGGCTCGCGCCGCCTTCCCTTAAAAGCCACTCAGCCACCGATGAGTGGCTTTTTTTATTGATTGGAGGGGCCGCCGGCAAGCTTAAAACCCACGGCGTACCCCTGGGGTCTGACCCAGGGTCCGGGGAGGGGCTAAGCCCCGCCTGTCCCTGCGGGACAGGCCCCCGGCTCTTTGCCGTGGGTTTAGGCGGCTGCCGGCGGCCCGCGAACACAGCGTTTTCTTCAACTAAGGCGCTTAACCCTCAACCCGGTTGCGCCCCTGCGCCTTGGCGCGGTACAGCGCCAGGTCGGCCGCCTGGAACAGGCTGTCGAGCGCCGAGTCGCTGCCGCTGGCGACGGCGATGCCGAAGCTGGCCGTCACGCGCAGGATGTGGCCGTCGGCCAGGGGCAGTGGCTCGGCCTCGATGGCGCGGCGCATCCGCTCGGCCACGGCGCGCGCGGCGGCCAGGTCGCAGTAGACCGGCATGACGACGAATTCCTCGCCGCCGTAGCGCGCCAGGATTTCGCCTTCGCGCAGTTCGCGCCGTGCCAGCTCGGCCACCCGTATCAGCACCTGGTCGCCGGCGTCGTGGCCGTAACAATCGTTGACCGATTTGAAGTGGTCGATGTCGAACACGATCACCGTCAGCGACAGGTTCTGCTCACGCGCGCTGCGGGCGCGCAGATTGCCCGCGGCGGTGAAGGCGCGCCGGTTCAGGATGCCGGTCAGGTAGTCGGTGTCGGCGCTGCGCTTGAGTTCCTCGATCAGGTGCTGGCGTTCCACCTCCAGATGCTGGCGCTCGATCGCGCCGGCGCGCAGCGCCACCAGCGCGCGCAGCAGGTCGCCCACCTCGTCGCGGCGCGGGGAGCTAGGCACTTCGCTGCTCAAGTCGCCCTTGCTGAGCCGGACCAGCGCGCGCGTGGCCCGCAGCAGCGGCAGGATCACGCGCTGGCGCAGGATCAGTAGCAGCAGGGTCAGTACCAGCACCGTCAGCGCGCCGGTCAGGCAGGCCAGCAGCAGTTCGCGCCGCGCGGTGCCGTCGGCCGCGCGCGCCTGTTCCAGCGAGGCGCTCAGCAGCACGTCGCGCACCGTCAGGATGGAGGCCATCTCCGGCACATAGCGTTCGGCGAACTGGCCGGTATCGAGGCCGTAGGGACGGCCTTCGTGGCTGGCGCTGACCATCTCGTCGACCAGCGTCAGGCCGGCCTGGAAGTAATGCAGCTCCATATTGCGGATCGCCTCGAGCAGGCGTGGATCGCCGGCGGCGCTGCTGGTGGGCAGTTTGATCAGCTGGCGCAGCTGCTCGATGCGGCCATGCAGGAACAGGATCTGGCGCTGGGCGTCGGCGCTCAGCGGGGTCTGGGCCGTTAGCGCGGCCGTCAGCTGGGAGCCGAGCCGGCCGGCATATTCGCGCAGCTCGACCGCGTAGCGCGCGTTGAGCAGGATCACGGAAAACTGCGGATAGCTTTGTTCCGAACTGCGCGAGAATTCATTGACCGCCTCCATCACGATCGGCACCAGCGCGAACATCTGCTCGACCGCCGCCACCAGCGCCTCCGGCGTGCGCTCCTCGCGCGGCAGCTTGGCCAGCAGGTCGATGTTGCCGCGCGCGCTGGCCAGCGCCATGCGCACCCGGTGCAGCGCCGCCAGCGCCGAGGCCGACGGCGCCGGACCGGCGTCGATGGCCAGTTGCAGCTCGGCCAGCGCGCGGTCGCTGGCCGCGCGCGCGGCGGCCAGCTTGTCCACCCGCACGGCCTGGTGCGGCAGCGCGTCGCCCAGCATGCCGTTGACGGGGCCGCGCTCGAAGGACAGTTTTTCGGCGGCCAGCATGGATTTTTGCACCAGTTGCAAGGTGCGCAAGGCCACCCGCGCATTCGAGTAGTTGTTCCACTCTCCCCACAGTATGCGGCCGAGCATGATGCTGCTGAGCAATGCCAGGATGGCGATGGAAGCGGCAAACAGGCGGGTCAGTTTCATGGCGTCTTGGTGGCTGCGGCAGAGGGCGCTGCCTGTGCGGGGCCGGCCGTTCTCACCTGAATTTTTCTATATGGCAATATGCCACAACAGCGCCGCGCTGTCGCCACCTTCCGCCCTTCCCAGCCCCGGCCGTGGCCAAAATGCGGCAAGGAAGGCGCTCAAGTGGTAGGATTGTGCCCGCAATCAAGGCTGCAGCGAAATCGAAGGCTGCCGGCGGGTGTTTTATGGCCCCGTTTGCTTGCCTTGAGGCAAGTCCTTGAAACAATTTATACGGAAAGAGAATGACGATGTCTATGCAACGAGTAATGCTGCGTGCCAAGCTGCACCGTGTCACGGTCACGCAAGCGGATTTGAACTATGAGGGTTCCTGCGGTATCGATCAGGACCTGCTGGAAGCGGCCGATATCTGGGTCGGCGAAAAGATCGAGCTGTACAACGTGAACAATGGCGAACGTTTCTCGACCTATGCGATTCCCGGCGCCCGCGGCACCGGCGAAATCTCGCTCAATGGCGCCGCCGCGCGCCGTGCCCACCTGGGCGACCTGCTGATCATCTGCACCTACGCGCCGATGACCGAAACCCAGATCGCCGACTACAAGCCGAAGATCGTGTTCGTCGATGCCGACAACAAGATCACCGGCATGAAGGACTGATACGCCCCGCGCATCGGACCAAAAAAAACGGCGCCCCCGCAGCAATGCGAGGGCGCCGTTTTTTTATGTCAGGGCACGGCCGGCTTAGTCCTTGCTGCCAATCAAACGATACACGGCCGCGCCCAGCAGGGCGCCGACGATAGGGGCGACCCAGAACAGCCACAGCTCGCTGGTGGCCCAGCCGCCCACATACAGGGCCACGCCGGTCGAGCGCGCCGGATTGACCGAGGTGTTGGTGACCGGGATGCTGATCAGGTGTATCAGCGTCAGGCACAGGCCGATCGGCAGCGGCGCGAAGCCGGCCGGCGCGCGGCCATCGGTGGCGCCCAGGATCACGATCAGGAACATCATCGTCATGACCACTTCGGTCACCAGCGCGGCCAGCAGCGAGTAGCCGCCCGGCGAGTGCTCGCCATAGCCGTTCGAGGCGAAGCCGCCGGCCAGGTCGAAGCCGGCCTTGCCGCTGGCGATCAGGTACAGCACGCCGCCGGCGACGATGCCGCCCAATACTTGCGCGACGATATAGGGCAGCAGCTTATTGGCCGGGAAGCGCCCGCCGGCCCACAGGCCGATCGACACCGCCGGATTCAGGTGGCAGCCGGAGATGTGGCCGATGGCATAGGCCATCGTCAGCACCGTCAGGCCAAAGGCCAGCGACACGCCCAGCAGGCCGATGCCCACGCCAGGGAAGGCCGCCGCCAGCACGGCACTGCCGCAGCCGCCCAGCACCAGCCAGAAGGTACCAAAAAATTCAGCCCCGTATTGTTTCATCGTAGTCCTTTCAAAGTGCGCTGTTCAAGTGGGCTCTCACAGCGGAAAAAAGCAGAAAACAGCAAGTGGCAAGCCAAAACGCCTTACAAACATTGCAACGTTACGGAATTTACAGGTGTTAAAAGGAAATGTCTACCGTTGCCGGCGGCTTAGGCAAGCGCATTCTGTTTGCCGGGCAAGGTTGCGCAAGCGCAACAGCGACGCTGGTAGCGCTGCCAGTCACTTGCACGGATGAATGCGGCTTTGCGGGGCGTAGCAGGCAGCGCGGCGGTACTCTGTCCAGGACGGTTTACCAGCAAAGCATTTAATTTTTACTCTGCACTGATTTGCCTAAGAAATTGCGATAGAGTCTCATTTACTGCGAGCACGAGACGGCGCAGGGGATCGCATAAGTGAGGTGGCAACCAGTGAAACATATCTCCGGTGTCAGCAGTACATTCTTCATTCCGCTGGCGCTGGCCATCGCCGGTGCGCTCGGCACGCTGGTGGCGGGCGGCTTCGGCTGGTTTACCGTGCCGTGGTCCTTGCTGCTGCTGGGCGCCGGCCTGGCCGCCGCGCTGCGGGCCGGCACGTCCGCCGGCGCCGGCACTAGCGACATGATAGCGTCCTATCTGGACAGCCGCGAACACTTTAACGATACCGTGCTGCCTATCTGGGGCCGCCACATCGAGTCCTCGCGCAGCCAGATGGAAGAGGCGGTGGCCGACCTGGCCGGGCGCTTCTCGAATATCGTCGACCGGCTCGACAATGCCCTGAACGTCTCCAGCCTCGACGGCCAGAGCGGGGCCAAGCCGCTGGCCGAAGTGTTCTCCCACAGCGAAACCCAGCTCGGCTCCGTGGTCGCCTCGATGCAGTCGGCCATGTCCTCCAAAAAAGCCATGCTGGACCAGATCAAGCAGCTCGAGCGCTTCACCCGCGAGCTGCGCGACATGGCCGAAGGCGTGGCCAGCATCGCGGCCCAGACCAATCTGCTGGCGCTGAACGCGGCCATCGAAGCGGCGCGCGCCGGTCCGGCCGGCCGCGGCTTCGCCGTGGTGGCCCAGGAGGTGCGCCTGCTGTCGAACCGCTCGGCCGAAACCGGGCGCAATATCGCCAACCGGGTCGGCCTGATCAGCGACGCCATCCTGTCGACCAGCCAGGCGGCCGAACAGTCGAGCGCGCGCGAAGACCAGTCGCTGCAGTCGGCCGAGGGCATGATCGCCGCAGTGCTCAATGAATTCCGCACCGTCACCGACGCGCTGGAAGAATCGGCCGCCCTGCTCAAGCAGGAGAGCATCGGCATCCAGGGCGAGGTGGGCGAGGCGCTGGTGCAACTGCAGTTCCAGGACCGGGTCAGCCAGGTCATGACCCATGTGCGCGAAAACATGGAACTGCTGCCCACGGTGCTGCGCGAACACCGCGCCAGCTACGAGCAGGAACACACGCTGCAGCCGCTCGATCCCTTGCCGCTGCTGGGCGAGCTGCAGAAAACCTATGCGATGGCCGAGGAACATGCAATCCACCACGGCACCGCGGCATCCTCGCAGTCGGCACAGCAGGCGGCGCCCGCGGCGGCCGACGAGGTCACGTTTTTTTAAGGAAGACTCATGGCAAAAACCATCATGGTGGTCGACGATTCGGCCTCGCTGCGGCAAGTGGTTGGCATCGCGCTCAAGGGTGCCGGCTACGACGTGATCGAAGGGCGCGATGGCGTCGACGCGCTGACCAAGTGCGACGGCCAGAAAATCCATCTGATCGTGTGCGACGTCAATATGCCGAATATGGACGGCATCACCTTCGTCAAGGAACTCAAGCAGTTGCCCAACTACCGCTTCACCCCCGTCATCATGCTGACCACCGAATCGCAGGAAAGCAAGAAGAAGGAAGGGCAGGCGGCTGGCGCCAAGGCCTGGGTGGTGAAACCGTTCAAGCCCGACGTGCTGCTCGGCGCCGTGGCCAAGCTGGTGCTGCCGTGACCGTGCGTCCGCGCCGCTGAGCACCGCGGCCGGCCCGGCTCGGGCCGGCCTTTCCTGTCTTTGCCGGGAGTTGCCATGTCTGAATCTTCCACGGCCCGTTTCGCCATCGAGGGCGAACTGACCATTTACCGCGCCGCCGATCTGAAGGTGGAGTTGCTGGCGGCACTGCGCCAGCAGCCCACGCTGGAAGTCGATCTGGCCGGCGTGACCGAACTCGATACGGCCGGCCTGCAGATCCTGATGCTGGCCAAGCAGACCGCCACGGCCGAGCAGCGCACCCTGCGCCTGCTGGGCCACAGTCCGGCGGTGCTGGAAATTTTCGAGATGCTCGACCTGGGCGGCTTCTTCGGCGACGCCCTGGTCATTTCCGCCGCACGTCACTGAACGCGAAAGGGCTGCCATGAATCTGGACCAGGCACTGCAAACCTTCATCGCCGAGAGCCGCGAACTGCTCGAGGAAATGGAAAATGCCCTGCTCAATGTGGACTTGGCGGGCGACCAGGGGGAGGCGATCAACGCCATCTTCCGGGCCGCCCACACCATCAAGGGCTCGGCCGGGCTATTCAGCCTCGATCACATCGTCGCCTTCACCCATGTGGTGGAAAGCCTGCTCGATGAAATCCGCGAAGGCCGGCTGGTGCTGACCGACGAGATGATCGTGCTGCTGCTGTCCTGTTGCGACTTCCTGATGGGCATGACCGATGGCCTGGCGGCCGGCGTCACCGAGGCCGATCCGGCCACCGCGCCCACCGGCGCGGCGCTGGTGCAGCAATTGCGCCGCCTGATGGGCCATGACGACGAGGGCGGCCACGGCCACGGTGGCGCGCACGCGGCCGCCGCCGGCGCGGCGGCCCAGTCCACCGCCGACCTGGTGCACATGCACGAGCCGGACCTGGAGCGCATCGCGGCCGCCGGCGGCGGCAGCGGCGGCGACCACTGGCATATCTCGCTGCGCTTCGGCCGGCCGGTGCTGCAGAACGGCATGGACCCGATCGCCTTCCTGCGCTACCTGGCCAAGCTGGGCACCATCGTCGGCATCGCCACCATCCCGGACGCCTTGCCGGCGGCCGAGGAAATGGACGCCGAGCTGTGCTACCTGGGCTTCGAGATCGCCTTCGACAGCACGGCCGACAAGGAAGCCATCGAGGGCGTGTTCGAGTTTGTCCATGACGATTGCGTGATCCACATCCTGCCGCCGCGCTCGCGCATTTCCCAGTACATGGACCTGATCCGCGCGCTGCCCGAGCAGCAGGCGCGCCTGGGCGACATCCTGATCCGCTGCGGCAGCGTGACCGAGCGCGAACTGGCGGCCGCGCTGGAACAGCAGAACGAGTCGGCGCCGCAGCAGCTGGGCAGCATCCTGGTCGGCAGCGGCAATGTGCCGCCGGTGGTGGTGGAGGCGGCGCTGGCCAAGCAGAAACAGGTGACCGAGCAGAAGGCCCAGGAAAGCCGCTCGATCCGGGTCGACTCGGACAAGCTCGATCGCCTGATCGATCTGGTGGGCGAACTGATCATCGCCGGCGCGCGCGCCAACATGATCGGCCTGCGCATCCACAACGTCGAGCTGCAGGAATGCACTTCGGTGCTGTCCGGGCTGGTGGAGGATGTGCGCGACGCCGCGCTGGAACTGCGCATGGTGAAGATCGGCGCCACCTTCAACCGCTTCCAGCGCGTGGTGCACGATGTGGCGCGCGAACTGGGCAAGGATATCGCGCTGGCCGTCAACGGCGAGGACGCGGAGCTGGACAAGACGGTGGTGGAAAAAATCGGCGATCCGCTGATGCACCTGGTGCGCAACGCGATGGACCACGGCATCGAATCGGCCGAGCTGCGCGCCGAACGGGGCAAGCCGGCGCGCGGCCTGATCACGCTCAATGCCTTCCATGAATCGGGCAGCATCGTCATCGAGGTCAGCGACGACGGCGGCGGCCTGCGCAAGGAGCGCATCCTGGCCAAGGCCATCGAACGGGGCTTGATCGACCCCGAGCGCAAGCTCTCCGACGGCGAAATCTACAACCTGATCTTCGAGGCTGGCTTCTCGACGGCCGAGAAGGTGACCAATCTGTCCGGACGCGGCGTCGGCATGGATGTGGTCAAGCGCAATATCACGGCGCTGCGCGGCAGCGTCGACGTCAGCAGCCGCGAAGGCGAGGGCACCACGGTGACGGTGCGCCTGCCGCTGACGCTGGCCATCATCGACGGCTTCCTGGTGCAGGTGGGCGGCTCGGTGTTCGTGATCCCGCTCGACATGATCGAGGAATGCATCGAGTATGCGGCCGAGCCGGGCCAGGATTACTGCAATCTGCGCGGCCAGGTGTTGCCCTTCATCCGCCTGCGCGAGCTGTTCCGCCTGAGCGAGGCGGCCAGCACGCGGCGCGAGAGCATCGTCGTGCTCAAGCTGGGCAACCAGCGCGCCGGCCTGGTGGTCGACACCCTGCTGGGCGAATTCCAGACCGTGATCAAGCCGCTGTCGCAGATCTTCAGCACGGTGCGCTGCATCAGCGGTTCGACCATCCTCGGTAGCGGCGAGGTGGCCCTGATCCTCGACGTGGCGGCCCTGCTGGCGGTGGTCGGCGTCAAGGGCGGCGCCGCGGCGCCGCAACTCACCGCTCAATTGACAGCCTGAGGAGAGCGTCATGCAAGCCCAAGCATTAACGACATGGAATGAGCAGCCGGCCGCGCTGCCCAGCCAGTTCCTGACCTTCATGCTGGCCGACGAGCAGTTCGCCATCGGCATCCTGCACATCAAGGAGATCATCGAACTGAGCAGCCTGGCCACGGTGCCGATGATGCCGGCCTGCGTGCGCGGCGTGATCAATCTGCGCGGCGCGGTGGTGCCGGTGATGGACCTGTCGGCCCGCTTCGGCCGGCCCAGCAGCCCGATCAGCAAGCGCAGCTGCATCGTCATCGTCGAAGTGGGCGAGGGCGAGGACTTGCAGGTGCTGGGCATGCTGGTCGACGCGGTCAACGCCGTGGTCGACATCATGGCCAGCGATATCGAGGTTCCGCCGGCCTTCGGCACCCGCATCCGGCCCGACTTCATCGCCGGCATCGGCAAGGCCAATGGCCGCTTCGTCAGCCTGCTGGCGCTGGAGCGGGTGCTGTCGAGCGAAGAGATCGTCGACTTGGCGCGCAGCTACGCCACGGCGCCAGCCTGATGGGAGTGTCCATGTCCGCCATCCTGATCACCGACCGCGAGTTCAGCCAGTTCCAGCGCTTCATCTACGAGGCGGCGGGGATCAGCATGGCCAACGGCAAGCAGGCCCTGGTCAGCGGACGGCTGGCGCGGCGGCTGGCGCACCACCAGCTGGGCAACTACGGCGACTATCTGCGCCTGCTGGAGAGCCGCAGCCAGCCCGAGGAGCTGCAAGTGGCGGTCGACCTGCTGACCACCAACGAAACCTATTTTTTCCGCGAACCGAAGCATTTCGCGCTGCTGCGCGAGCTGGCGCTGGAGGCGCGCGCCGCGCAGCGCACGCTGCGGGTGTGGAGCGGGGCCTGTTCCAGCGGCGAGGAAACCTACAGCATCGCGATGGTGCTGGCCGATGTGCTGGGCGATGCGCCCTGGGAGGTGCTGGGCACCGACATCAGCACCCGGGTGCTGGCGCGCGCGCGCACCGGCCACTATCCGATGGAGCGTGCCAGCCAGATGCCGCCGGCCTACCTGAAGCGCTTCTGCCTGAAGGGCCAGGACAGCCAGAGCGGTACCATGCTGATCGAGCGCGCCTTGCGCGCCCGGGTGCAGTTCCAGCATCTGAACCTGGATCAGACGCTGCCGCGCATCGGCAGCTTCGACGTGATCTTTCTGCGCAATGTGATGATCTACTTCAATCTGGACACCAAGCGCCAGGTGGTGGCGCGCCTGCTGGCGCAGCTGCGTCCCGGCGGCTATTTCCTGATCGGCCACTCGGAAAGCCTGAACGACATCTGCGATACGCTGGTGCCGGTGGCGCCGTCGATCTACCGCAAGCCATGATCATGCACAAGCCGACCGACATCTTCCTCATGCCTGGCGACTGCTTCGTCGGCGACGAGCAGTACCGCGTGCGCACCTTGCTCGGCTCCTGCGTGTCGATCACCCTGTGGCATCCGCTCAAGCGGATCGGCGCGATGTCGCATTTCCTGCTGCCCGGCTCGAGCCGCAAGCCGGGCGGCGCCAAGGCCGGCACCTACGGCGCCGACGCGATGGATTATCTGCTGAGCGAGCTGGCCGCGCGCGCCGTGCCCCTGATCCAGTGCCAGGCCAAGATCTTCGGCGGCGGCGCGATGTTTCCGCGCAGCGGCGCCATGCGCGACATCGGCATGCAGAACGGCGACTTCGCGCGCAGCGTGCTGCAGCAGCACGGCATCGAGGTGGTGTCCGAAAGCCTGTTCGGCGAGGGCCACCGTCAGCTCATTTTCACCATCCGCACCGGCGAAGTACTGAGCCGCCAGGTGCCTCCCGACTTCACCATCACGCCGCAGCGCAGGGAAAAAGCATGAGCGATATCCAGGTCATGATCGTCGACGATTCGGCCGTGGTACGCCAGGTACTCAGTTCGCTGTTGAACGGCGCCAGCGGAATCACGGTCAGCCACGCGCTGGCCAATCCGCTGCTGGCGATCGAGCGCATGAAGACCCAGTGGCCCGATGTGATCGTGCTCGATGTCGAGATGCCGCGCATGGATGGCATCACCTTCCTGCGCAAGATCATGGCCGAGCGCCCGACCCCGGTGGTGATCTGCTCGACCCTGACCGAGAAGGGGGCCCAGACCTCGATGGATGCGCTGGCCGCCGGCGCGGTGGCCATCATCACCAAGCCGCGCCTGGACCTCAAGCAGTTCCTGCACGACAGCGCCGACGAACTGGTGTCGGCCGTGCGCGCGGCGGCCGGCGCCAATGTGCGCAAGCTGGGAGCGCGCCCGGCGCCGCTGCCGGTCGTGGCCAAGCTCAATGCCGACGTGATCCTGCCGCCGGCCGAGCCGCGCGCGATGGTGGCCACCACCGAGCGCGTGGTGGCGCTGGGCACCTCCACCGGCGGCACCCAGGCGCTGGAAGAAGTGCTGACCGCGCTGCCGCGGGTCTGTCCCGGCATCGTGATCGTCCAGCATATGCCGGAAAAATTCACCGCCGCCTTCGCCGCGCGGCTCGACTCGGTATGCCAGATCCGGGTCAAGGAGGCGGCCAATAACGACCGGGTGGTGCAGGGCCAGGCCCTGATCGCCCCCGGAGGCAAGCACATGCTGCTGCGCCGCACCGGCGCCTACTATTACGTGGAAGTGGTCGACGGCCCGCTGGTGAACCGGCACCGGCCCTCGGTCGACGTGCTGTTCCGTTCGGTGGCGCGCTGCGCCGGCGCCAATGCCTTGGGGGTGATCATGACCGGCATGGGCGACGATGGCGCGGCCGGCCTGCTGGAAATGCTCAAGGCCGGCGCGCGCACCGTGGCCCAGGACGAGGCCAGCTGCGTGGTGTATGGCATGCCGAAGGAAGCCGTCAAGCGCGGCGGGGTGGAAAAGTCCATGCCGCTCAATGCGATCTATCGCGAAATCCTGCAGCAGCTCGCAGCCTTCAGTCACTGAGCCGCCATGAAAATTGAACCAAGCAGCGCCGCCCCTCCCGCCATCGCCACCTGGCATGGCCGCGAAGTGCTGGTGGTGGAGGACAGCGTGGTGCAGCGCGCCTATCTGGTCGATCTGCTGCGCCAGCTCGGCTTCGGCACCGTGCTGGAGGCGGGCGATGGCAATGAGGCGCTCAGCGTGATCGAGGCGCACGGCGGCAATGCCCTGTTCCTGGTGCTGACCGACCTGGAAATGCCGGGCATGGACGGCATCGAGCTCACTTGCCAGCTGCGCGAACGCGATCTGGTGCAGCACCTGATCGTGGTCAGCGCGCGCGACCCGCGCCTGCTGGAAATCATTGAAAACATGAAGCTGGAAGATCCGTCCTTTGGCCTGTTGGGCACCCTGCTCAAGCCGGTCCAGAGCGAGTCGCTGGTGCAGCTGCTGAAACTGACCGAGGACGCGCCGGCCGCGCGCGGCGCGCACGCGGCCCAGGACCTGCCGACGCTGGAAGTGCTGGCGGCGGCGCTGGCGAACCAGGAATTCCTGCCTTACTTCCAGCCCAAGGTGGCCATGCAGAGCGGCCAACTGAAAGGGGTGGAAGCGCTGGCGCGCTGGCGCCGTGCCGACGGCACGCTGGTGCCGCCGCTGCAGTTCATCCCGGCGCTGGAAGGCTCGCCGCTGATGGCCGATTTCACGCTGGCGATCGTCCAGCAGGTGCTCGCGCGCATGCTCGACTGGCAGGCCGCCGGCCTGCCCCCGATGACGGTATCGATCAATCTGGCGGCCGACAACCTGGCCGAGCGCGGCTTCATCGACCGCCTGACGGCGCTGGTGCTGGCCAGCGGCGTGGCGCCGGCCGCGCTGGTGTGGGAAGTGACCGAGACCAGCGTGATGCGCCAGCTGTCGCAATCGCTGACCAATCTGGGGCGGCTGCGGCTGATGGGCTTCGGGCTGGCGATGGACGATTTCGGCATCGGCTATTCGTCGATGCAGCAGTTCGCGCGCTGCCCGTTCACCGAACTGAAGATCGACCGCGCCTTCGTGCACGGCGCGGCCCAGTGGCCGAACCGCCATGTGGTGCTGAAAAGCGCGCTCGAGCTGGGCCAGCGCCTGGGCGTGGCCACCGTGGCCGAAGGGGTCGAGACCGAGGCCGACTGGCAGCTGCTGCGCGACCTGGGCTGCGACATGGCGCAGGGTTATCTGCTGGCCAAGCCGATGCCGGCCGAGGAGCTGGTGGGCTGGATGCGCCAGGACCGGCGCCGTCTGCGCGCGCTGGCCGGGGGCTTAGGGATGTGAGCCGGGATCGCCATTATTTGATGTGACTAAGCGCAGTATCATCGGGAGAGAGCAAGATGTTTTCAAATCTGACGGTCAAGACAAAAATAAGCGGTCTGCTGGCGGTGGCGGTATTGGCGCTGCTGCTGGTCGTGATAATTTCCTTCCTGGGCTTGCAGCGGGGCGGGGAGATGCTCAACGAGGTGGGACGCAACCGCCTGCCCTCGGTGCAGGGTTTGATGATGATGAACGAGGCCAAGACGGCGCTGCGCTCATCCAACCGCGCCGTCGACTCGCTGGCCATGTATCCCGAGCAGGCCGATGAACTGGCCCATGAACTCAAGCGCAAGGGCGAGATCATGGGCCGCTTCGACAAGGGCTGGAAGATTTATGACCCGCTGCCGCAGACGGCGGAAGAGGCGGTGATCTGGAAGCAGTTCGTCAAGGACTGGGATAACTGGAAGGCGCGCAATGGCAGTTTTGACGAGGCGCTGGCCCAGCTCATCCGGACCGACAAGGATAAGCGGCGCGAGCTGTTCCTTGGCTTGCACAAACTGATAGTGGAGAACCGGCCAGCCTTCCACGCGGTGGAGGAGGGACTGGACAAGCTGGTGGCGCTGAACATTAAATATGGCGACGACGCGGTCAAGGAAGCCGAAGCGGCGTCGGCCAGCGCGCTGCGCCAGATGTACATCGCGTCCGGCGTCGCGCTGGCGCTGCTGATGGCGATCGGCCTGGCGATCCTGGCCGGCATCTTGCGCCAGCTCGGCGGCGATCCCTCCTATGCGGCAGAAATCGTGCGTCAGGTGGCCGAGGGCGACTTGACCGCCGAAGTCGCGCTGAGGAGCGGGGACAGCACCAGCCTGTTGGCGGCGATGAAGATGATGATAGAGCGCCTGTCACAGGTGGTGCAGGAGGTCAACAACGGCGCCGAATCGCTGGCCAGCGCCTCCGAGGAAGTGAGCGCGACTGCGCAGTCGCTGTCGCAGGCGGCCAGCGAGCAGGCCGCCGGCACCGAAGAGACCAGCGCCTCGGTCGAGCAGATGACCGCCTCGATCTCGCAGAACACCGAGAATGCCAAGGTCACCGACAGCATCGCCAGCAAGGCCGCGCTGGAGGCCACCGAGGGCGGCGAGGCGGTCAAGTCGACCGTGTTGGCGATGCAGCAGATCGCCAAAAAGATCAGCATCATCGACGACATCGCCTACCAGACCAATTTGCTGGCGCTGAACGCGGCCATCGAGGCGGCCCGCGCCGGCGAGCATGGCAAGGGCTTCGCCGTGGTCGCGGCCGAGGTGCGCAAGCTGGCCGAACGCAGCCAGGTGGCGGCCCAGGAGATCGAACAGGTGGCATCAAGCAGCGTGGAGCTGGCCGAGAAGGCCGGCAAGCTGCTGGGCGAGATGGTGCCGAACATCCGCCGCACCTCCGACCTGGTGCAGGAAATCACGGCCGCCTCGGAAGAGCAGGCTTCCGGCGTGGGCCAGATCAACTCGGCCGTGACCCAGCTGAGCCAGACCACCCAGCAGAACGCGTCCAGTTCCGAAGAGCTGGCGGCCACCGCCGAAGAGATGAGCGGCCAGGCCGAGCAGCTGCAGCAGACCATGTCCTTCTTCAAGCTGGCCGGTGCCAAGCGGGCTGGCGCCGCGCCGCGCCAGTCCACGCGCGCTTCCATGAAGCTAAGCCAGAACTATGCTGGCAGTCGCAAGATGAACGACATGAAGGAACCGGACGAAGCCCATTTCACCAAGTTTTGAATACCGGCGACAGCGGAATTCGCCGACAACAACGATAAGCAGTACATAACTGGGGCCACACTATGTTTTCAGGTTTGACGGTACGCACTAAAATTGTCGCCTTGCTCGCGGTGGCGGTGCTGGCTTTGCTGGTTGTGGTCGTGATTTCCTACCAGGGCCTGAAGAAGGAAGGGGAAATGCTCGATGAACTGGGCAAAAATCGCATGCCCTCGGTGCAGGGCCTGATGGCCATGAACGAGGCCAAGACCGCCCTTCGTTCGGCCAATCGGGCGGTCGATGCGCTGATCGCCTACCCGGAAGAAACGGCGGAGATGTCGAATCAGCTCAAGCGCAAAAGTGAAATCATGGCGACCTTTGAAAAGGCATGGAAACTGTATGATGACCTGCCGCAGGCGAGTGACGAAGCCGTGCTGTGGAAGCAGTTCGTTAAGCAATGGGATAGCTGGAAACAGAAGGACGCCAACTTCAACGACCTGCTGACGCAGTTGATTCGTGCGGACAAGGACAAGCGCCGCGAGCTGTTTGTCGCGCTGCACAAGACGCTGATGGACAACCGGGATGCCTTCCATGCTGTCGATGACAGCCTGGACAAGCTGGTGGCGATGAACGTCAAATATGGCGAAGACGCGGTCAAGGAGGCGGAAGTGGCCTCGGCCAGCGCGCTGCGCCAGATGATGATCGCCTCGGTCGTCGCGCTGGTGCTGCTGATCGGGATTGGCCTGGCGATCTTGAGCGGCATTCTGCGCCAGCTGGGCGGCGACCCTTCCTATGCCGCGGAGATTGTCAACCGGGTGGCCGAGGGCGATCTGACCGCCGAGGTGGTGCTCAAGCGTGGCGACACCACCAGCCTGCTGGCGGCGATGAAGATGATGATAGAACGGCTGTCGCAGGTGGTACAGGAGGTGAACAACGGCGCCGAATCGCTGGCCAGCGCCTCCGAGGAAGTCAGTGCCACGGCGCAGTCGCTGTCGCAGGCGGCCAGCGAGCAGGCCGCCGGCACCGAAGAGACCAGCGCCTCGGTCGAGCAGATGACGGCCTCGATCTCGCAGAACACCGAAAACGCCAAAGTCACCGACAGCATCGCCAGCAAGGCCGCGCTGGAGGCCACCGAGGGCGGCGAGGCGGTCAAGTCCACCGTGGCGGCGATGCAGCAGATCGCCAAGAAAATCAGCATCATCGACGATATCGCCTACCAGACCAATCTGCTGGCGCTGAACGCGGCCATCGAGGCGGCGCGCGCCGGCGAGCATGGCAAGGGTTTTGCGGTGGTCGCGGCCGAGGTACGCAAGCTGGCCGAACGCAGCCAGGTGGCGGCCCAGGAAATCGAACAGGTGGCATCAAGCAGCGTGGAGCTGGCCGAGAAGGCCGGCAAGCTGCTCGGCGAAATGGTGCCGAATATCCGCCGCACCTCCGACCTGGTGCAGGAAATCACGGCCGCCTCGGAAGAGCAGGCCTCGGGCGTGGGCCAGATCAATGCGGCCGTCACCCAGCTGAGCCAGACCACCCAGCAGAACGCGTCGAGCTCCGAGGAGCTGGCGGCCACCGCCGAAGAGATGAGCGGCCAGGCCGAGCAGCTGCAGCAGACCATGTCCTTCTTTAAACTGGCCGGTAGCGGTGCCGTGCGCGGTGGCGCCCCGGCGCGGCGCCAGACCCGCTCCAGTCCGGGCGCCGGCAAATCCGGCGCCCCGCGCGGCAGCCTCGCCTTGAACCGCACCATGAGCGAGATGAGTGATCCGGACGAGTCGCATTTCGTCAAGTTCTAGCCACTATCGGCAAGTCGCAATAAGCAAAGGCCCTTTGAGGGCCTTTGCTTTGTTGACTACCGCTGTTTGCGCAGATTTATTTGACGAACTTCAGCGTCATGCGGTCGCTCTCGCCGATGGCGGCGTATTTGGCGCGGTCCTCGTCCTTGTTGGCGTAGGTCGGCGGCAGCGCCCAGACGCCATTCTTGTGGTCGGCCTTGTCCTTGGGGTTGGCATTGACTTCCGACTTGGCCGCCAGCTTGAAGCCGGCCGCTTCGGCCAGGCCGATCACATAGGCTTCCGACATATAGCCGCTGCTGGCCTTGGCGTCCTGGGTCTGGCCGGCCGGCAGGCGGTGGTCGACCACGCCGAACACGCCGCCCGGCTTCAGGGTGGTGTAGATGCTGGCGAACAGGGTCTTCATATTGTCCGGGCCTTCGCCGATCCAGTTATGGATGTTACGGAAGGTTAGCACCATGTCGACGCTGCCGGCCGGGGCCAGCTCGTATTTGCGCGGCGGCTCGAATACACCCAGTTGCACCTTGTTGAAAGCTTCCGGCTTGGCGTTCAGGCGCGCGATGAAGCGTTCGGCGCCGCGGCGCGCATCCGCATCGGGCGAGGCCAGTTCATTGGTGCCGGCGATCAGCTTGCCGTTGGCGCGCAGATAGGGCGCCAGGATCTCGGTGTACCAGCCGCCGCCGGGCGCCAGCTCGACCACGGTCATGGTCGGCTTGATGCCGAAGAAGGTCAGCGTTTCGTAGGGATGGCGGGCGCCGTCGCGCAGCACATTGGCGGGCGTGCGCGCGCTGCCGGCGATGGCGGCCTTGAGGGCGTCGTCGGCCATGGCGGCGCCGTTCGCGCCCAGCACCAGAGTGGTCGCCAGCGCGGCCAGAATAAATCGTTTCATGCAAAGTCTCCTGATAGTCCTGATTGTTCGGTCGTATAGGGATGGGCGACGCGGTCCTGCTCGCCCTGCGCCGATCATCCGGCAAGCTTGTTAAATGGTCAAGCGATTTGGGATGAGGCGCCGCCGCCGCGGGATGGCGGAAAAATCGCCGTCAATCCCCGGCACCGGCGAACAGGCGCCGGACACTTTCCGGACAGTGCGCGGACAGTGTGCGGACACTTCGGACACTTCCTTGCACGTCAATCCACCATTTTGCGGGGCGGGCGGGTTTTTGTGCCGTGGCACACAATTTGCCTTACACGTTTCTTATTCAGCCGTTAAGATTGCACAGCATTCTCCGACACGGCGAATACCAGTAAGCGAGTCACAGCGAACAAAAAAAACCGCGCAGCCACAAGCCGCGCTCCCAGCGTATAAGCGTTTTTTTGGAGAGACAATGGAACGACGTGCATTCCTCAATATCAGCGGTCTGGCTTTGGGCACGATGCTGCTGCCCGCCTTCGGCCGCGCCATCGCGGCCGAAGAGCTGCTCCAGCCCATGGCTTTGCGGTTCAAGAAGATGCTGGCCGATACCGCCCTGACGGCGGCCACCCAGGCCGGCGCCAGCTACTGCGACGTGCGGGTGGGCCGCTACCTGAACCAGTTCATCACCACCCGCGACCTGAATATTGAAAACGTCACCAACACCGAGTCGGCTGGTGTGGGCGTGCGCGTGATCGCCAATGGCGCCTACGGCTTCGCCGCCACCAACGATATGTCGCCCGACGGCGTGGCCGGCGCCGCGCGCCAGGCCGTGGCCATCGCGCGTGCCAACGCCAGGCTGCAGACCGAGTCGGTGCAACTGGCCCCCGTCAAGGGCGTGGGCGAGGTTGCCTGGGCCACGCCCTACAAGAAGGATTGGCGCACGGTGCCGATCAAGGAAAAGGCCGAGCTGCTGATCGCCGCCAACAAGGCCGGCATGGATGGCGGCGCGAGCTTCATGCAGTCCTTGCTGTTCCAGGTGAACCAGCAAAAATACTTCGCCTCCACCGACGGCTCCTATATCGACCAGGACCTGCACCGCCTGTGGATGCCGGTGTTCGCCACCGCCGTGGACAAGACCAGTAACAAGTTCCGTTCGCGCCAGGGCCTGTCCTCGCCGGTGGGCATGGGCTATGAATACCTGGACGCGCGCCCGGAAGACAAGGTCAAGGCGGCCGGCGGCGTGTGCACGCTGTACCGCAATTCCTACGACCTGATCGAAGACGCGCGCGCCTGCGGCCAGCAGGCCAGGCAGAAGCTCGGCGCCAAGTCGGTCGAACCAGGCAAATACGACCTGGTGCTCAGCCCCGAGCACCTGTGGCTGACCATCCATGAATCGGTGGGCCACCCGACCGAACTCGATCGCGTGCTCGGCTACGAAGCCAATTTCGCCGGCACCAGCTTCGCCACGCTGGACAAATGGCAGAGCAAGAAATTCAAGTACGGCTCGGACATCGTCAACATCGTGGCCGACAAGACCACGCCAGGTTCGCTGGCCAACGTCGGCTACGACGACGAAGGCGTCAAGTGCAAGCGCTGGGACATCATCAAGGACGGCATGCTGGTCAACTACCAGGCCACGCGCGACCAGGCCCACATCCTCGGCGAGAAGGAGTCGCATGGCTGCTCGTATGCGGACAACTGGAGCAGCGTGCAGTTCCAGCGCATGCCCAATGTGTCTCTGCAGGCGGGCAAGAAGAAGCTGACGCCGGACGAGATGGTCAAGGACGTCAAGAAGGGCATCTACATCGTCGGCGACGGTTCCTTCTCGATCGACCAGCAGCGCTACAACTTCCAGTTCGGCGGCCAGTTGTACTACGAGATCAAGAACGGCAAGATCGGCGCGCAGCTCGAAGATGTGGCCTACCAGTCGAATACCCAGGAATTCTGGAATGCCTGCAGCGCCATCTGCGATGAGCGCGACTGGCGCATGGGCGGCTCCTTCTTCGATGGGAAAGGCCAGCCTAGCCAGGTGAGCGTGGTGTCGCATGGCGCCTCCACTGCCCGCTTCAACGGCATCAACGTCATCAACACCGCCCGCAAGATCGGCTAAGCCTGGAGAATTTTGAGATGAAGATTTTGAATCAAGACGAAGCAAAACGGATCTGCGACAAGGTGCTGGGCTTTTCCAAGGCCGACGAATGCGAGATCAAACTGACCGGCAGCCGCAAGGGCAATATCCGCTATGCACGCAATGCCGTGTCCACCGCCGGCCTGATCGAAGATACCCAGTTATCGGTGTCGGTCGCCTTCGGCAAGAAGCAGGGCACCGCCACCATCAATGAATTCGACGACAAGTCGCTGGAAAAGGCGGTGCGCCGGGCCGAGGACCTGGCCCGCCTGGCGCCGGAGAATCCGGAGTTCATGCCAACGCCGGGCAAGCAGGTCTACAAGGCCAGCAACACCTTCAGCCAGGCCACCGCCGACATCGATCCAGAGTTCCGCGCCCAGGTAGCGGCCTACAGCATCGAGAACAGCCGCAAGAACAAGCTGGTGGCCGCAGGTTTCTTCAGCGACGCCACCGCCTTCCAGGCGCTGGCCAATTCGAACGGCGTGTTCGGCTACCAGCAGGATACGGGTCTGGACTTTACCGTAACGGTGCGCACCGAGGACGGCCGCGGTTCCGGCTGGGCCAAGCGCAGCGTGGGCGACGTCAATAAGTTCGACGCGCGCGAAGCGTCCAATGTGGCGATCGAAAAAGCGCTGCGCTCGGTCGATGCCAAGGCGCTGGAGCCGGGCCGCTACACGGTGATCCTGGAACCGGCCGCCACCTCCGACATCCTCGGCTATATGTTCAGCGCCTTCGATGCGCGCCAGGCCGACGAGGGCCGCAGCTTCCTGTCCAAGAAGGGTGGCGGCAACCGCCTGGGCGAAAAGCTGTTCGACGAGCAGGTCAATATCTGGGCCGATCCCTGGGACAAGGATGTCGCCGTGCTGCCGTGGGACAGCAACACCATGCTGGCGCGCGAGCGGATGGACATCATCAAGAATGGCAAGGTCAATGCGCTCGACTATTCGCTGTTCTGGGCCAAGAAGCAGGGCGTGCGCGCGGTGGGACAGCCGGGTAACATCATCATGGCGGGGACGAATAAATCGACCGCCGAGCTGATCGCCAATACCAAGAAGGGCGTGCTGGTCACGCGCACCTGGTATATCCGCATGGTCGATCCGCAGTCGGTGCTGCTGACCGGACTGACGCGCGACGGCACTTTCTACATTGAGAACGGCAAGATCAAGCATCCGATCAAGAACTTCCGCTTTAACGAAAGCCCGGTCACGATGCTGAACAATATCGAGGAGCTGGGGCGGCCGGAAATTCTGGCCGGGGACGAGTCGCAGTTCCAGCTGATGCTGCCGGCGATGAAGGTGCGTGACTTTAATTTCACATCCTTGTCGGACGCGGTGTAAACGCAACAGAAAACCCACGGCGTAACTCTAGGGTCTGACCCAGGGTCCGGATAGGGGCTATGCCCCGCCGGTCCCGACGGGACCGGCCCCCGGCTCTTTGCCGTGGGTTTTGGGCGGATGCCGGCGGCCCGTACGCCTAGCTAAGACTCCGATATTTAGCGGTGGGTTTTTACAATTCAATAAGTAGCAACAGGAGTAGCCGTGGAACGACGTTCTTTTCTTAAAGTGAGTGCAGCAGCGGGCGGTGCGCTGCTGGTGCCGGTGTTCGGCAATGCCATCGCGGCCGAGGAGCTGCTCAAGCCCGTGGCCCTGCAGTTCAAGAAGGCGCTGGCCGATGTGGCGCTGAACGCCGCCACCAAGGCCGGCGCCAGCTACTGCGATGTGCGCATCGGCCGCTATCTGAATCAGTTCATCACCACGCGCGACCTGCATGTGGAAAACATCGTCAACACCGAATCGAGCGGCATCGGCGTGCGCGTGATCGCCGGCGGCGCCTATGGCTTCTGCTCGACCAATGTGATGACGCCGGATGCCGTGGCCGACGCCGCGCGCCAGGCGGTGGCCATTGCCAAGGCCAACGCGCGCCTGCAAACCGAGCCGGTTCAGCTGGCGCCGCAAAAAGGCCTGGGCGAGGTGGCCTGGGCCACGCCTTTCACCAAGGACTGGCGCGCCGTTCCCATCAAGGACAAGGCGGACATGCTGATCGCCGCCAACCAGGCTGGCCTGGACGCGGGCGCGAGCTTCATGCGCTCGCTGCTATTCCAGGTGAACCAGCAAAAATACTTCGCCTCCACCGACGGCTCCTACATCGATCAGGATATCCATCGCCTGTGGTCGCCGCTGACGGCCACCGCCGTCGACAAGGCCAGCAACCGCTTCCGCACCCGCGATGGCCTGTCCTCGCCGGCCAGCATGGGTTTTGAATTCTTCGACGCCAAACCCGAACACAAGATCCGTGCCGCCGGCGGCGTGGCCACGCTGTACAAGGGCGGCTACGACCTGATCGAGGACGCGCGCGCGGCCGGACGCCAGGCACGCGACAAGCTCAGTGCCAAGACAGTGGAGCCGGGCAAATACGATCTGGTGCTCAGTCCCGAACATCTGTTCCTGACCATCCACGAATCGGTGGGCCATGCGACGGAACTGGACCGCGTGCTGGGCTACGAAGCCAACTACGCCGGCACCAGCTTCGCCACGCTGGATAAATGGCAAAGCAAGAACTTCAAATACGGCTCCGATCTGGTGAATATCGTGGCCGACAAGACCGCACCCGGATCGCTGGCCTGGGTGGGCTATGACGACGAGGGCGTGCCCGCCAAGCGCTGGGACCTGATCCGCAAGGGCGTGCTGGTCAACTACCAGGCCACGCGCGATCAGGCCCACATCATCGGCGAGAAGGAATCGCATGGCTGCTCGTATGCCGATAGCTGGAGCAGCGTGCAGTTCCAGCGCATGCCGAATGTGTCGCTGGAAGCGGGCAAGGCGCGGCTGACGCCGGACGAGATGATCAGGGACGTCAAGAAGGGCATCTACATTCTGGGCCGGGGTTCGTACTCGATCGACCAGCAGCGCTATAACTTCCAGTTCGGCGGCCAGTTGTATTACGAGATCAAGAACGGCAAAATTGTCGGACAGGTCGAGGATGTGGCCTATCAGTCCAACACCCAGGAATTCTGGAACGCCTGCTCGGCCCTGTGCGATGAACGCGACTGGCGCATGGGCGGCTCCTTCTTCGATGGCAAGGGCCAGCCCAGTCAGGTCAGTGCGGTGTCGCATGGCTCCAGTACCACCCGCTTTAACGGCATCAATGTGATCAACGTCGCCCGCAAGATAGGCTAGGGCGGCGCCATGCCCGCTTACGACTTCTACTTTACCCGGATCAGTTACGAGTCGGGCGACTGGGACGTGGATATCCGCATGCCCAGCAATGTGCTTAACTCGCTGGTGGAATACACCACCTTGCGGGTCGATCCGGTGGAACGTATCGTGGCGCTGGCCGATCCAAAAATGCTGGAGGCGCCGTTCTGCTATTTCGCCGGCCACAAGCTGGTGCAGTTCAGCGCCGCCGAGCGGCGCAATCTGGAACGCTACGTCAAGGGCGGCGGCTTTCTGTTCGTGGACGACTGCAACCACGACATCGACGGCCTGTTCGCCAAGTCGTTCGAGGCCGAACTGGCGCGTATCTTCGGCCCCAAGGCGCTGCACAAGATCCCCAACAATCATCCGCTGTATTCGAGCTTCTTCAAGTTCGACGGGCCGCCGAACACCAGCGTGGAACTGAACGGCTGGGGCGACGACCTGGTACACGAATACCTGAAGGCGATCGAAGTGGGCGGGCGGGTGCGCCTGTTGTACAGCAACAAGGACTACGGCTGCGAGTGGGATTATGACTTCCGCAACAAGCGCTGGCTGGTGGTCGACAATACCCGCTTTGCGGTCAATATCATTCAATATGCACTGGGAGCCTGATCGTGGTTGAATCTGATGTCCTGTCCTGGAGCGAGGATGAAGTAGGGGCGCTGGGCGCGCGCGTGGCGGCGCTCAAGGCCAGCATGGCCAAGGTAATTATCGGCCAGGAGAATGTGGTCGATTCGCTCATCATCTGTTTGCTGGCCGGCGGCCATGCGCTGGTCGAAGGCGTGCCTGGACTGGGCAAGACGCTGCTGGTGAAGTCGCTGGCGCAGGCTACCGATATGCAGTTCCGGCGCGTGCAGTTCACGCCCGACCTGATGCCGTCCGATATCGTCGGCACCGAGATTCTGGAAGAGGATACGGCCACCCGCAAGCGCGAGTTCCGCTTCCAGCAAGGGCCGGTATTCACCCAGGTGCTGCTGGCCGACGAGATCAATCGTGCCCCACCCAAGACCCAGTCGGCGCTGCTCGAAGCGATGCAGGAGCGCTGCGTCACCTTCGCGGGGCAGACGCACCGGCTGCCGTGCCCCTTCTTTGTGCTGGCCACGCAAAATCCGATCGAGCAGGCAGGCACCTATCCGCTGCCGGAGGCGCAGCTGGACCGTTTCCTGCTGCGCATCGACGTCGGCTATCCGAGCGAGGCGGAGGAAATCGCCATGGTGTCGGCCACCACCCATGCGGGCCTGGCCGACGCCGAGCCGGTGATGGATGTGGCCACGCTGCTGCGGCTGCAAACGCTGGTGCGCGATATCCAGATCGGCAACCACCTGCTGACGTATGCGACGCGGCTGGTGCGCGCCACCCGCCCGGACGGCAGCCCGGTGCCCAGCGTGCGCAAGCATGTGGGCTGGGGCGCGGGTCCGCGCGCCGGGCAGGCGCTGGTGCTGGCGTCCAAGGCGCGCGCCCTGATGCAGGGCCGGCTGGCCGTCACGCGCGAGGATATCGGCGCGATGCTGCTGCCGGTGCTGGCGCACCGGGTGCTGCGCAATTTCGAAGCGGAGGCCGATGGCGTGGCCATCGCCGACATCCTGCTGGCGCTGCGCGAGCATGTGCGGCCGGACTGAATCGGCTAGCCGATGACACAGCAACCGCGCCTGAGCAATGCCGCCCTGGCGGCCCATACCGGCGATCTGGATCTGGTGATCCGGCACGTGCTGGCGGGCCTGGGCCATGGCATGCATGCGGGCCGCGAGCGCGGCGCCGGGGTGGAGTTCTCGGAATACCGCGCTTATGCGCCAGGCGATGAGTGGCGCCGGGTGGACTGGAAGCTGCTGGCCCGCGCCGACCGCTACTATGTACGCGAGGCGGAGCGCGACAGCCATGTCGCGGTCTGGCTGTGGCTGGACGCGAGTGCGTCGATGGCCGAGGCCAGCCACGACATCCCTGCCATCGACAAGCTGTGGTTTGCGCGGCTCATGCTGGGCTGTATCGCGGCCATCGCGCAGCGCCAGGGCGATGCTTTCGGCTTGCTGGTGTGCGGCGGCGGCAAGGTGGAGTTCACCCCGGCGGCGCGCGGGCCGCGCCAGCTGCAAAGGGTGCTGGCGCGGCTGTCGCGTGCCCAGGCCGGCGGCGCGCTGCCGGATGCGCAGACGCTCAAGCCGCATCTGCATATGGCCCGCGCACCGGCCCTGGTGTTCGCGGTGGGCGACTTTCTGGAGTGGCCGTCCGCCCTGTCCGAGGCGCTGCTACGCCTGCGCCGCCTGCGGCATGATGTGCGTCTGCTGGCCTTGCACACGCAGGCCGAGCTGGATGCCAGCTTCAAGGCGGGAATCAGCTATCGCGATCCGGAGCAGGGTGCGGCGGTGCAGGTGCACAGTCTGAACAACGCTGGCCGCGCCATCTACCGGCAGCGCTTGAGCGAACATTTTGCGGCGCTGACGCGCCACTGCCGCCAGCACGATATCGTCAGCCACGAGGCCTGCATCGAGCAGCCGCTGGGCGCGGCGCTGAGGGACTGGCTGCGGCTGGCGGGGGCGCGTGCGCGATGCTGAGCAGTTTGCCTTTTTGGTGGCTGGCCTTGCCGGTGCTGCTGCTGCCGGTCTGGTGGCACCGCCGCAAGCGCGAACGGCGCGATGCGTTGCCGCTGGCGACCGCGCGCTTCCTGCCATCCACCGCGCCCGCGCAAATGCGGGTGTGGCGCTGGCGCGAACCGCTGCTATTGCTGCTGCGCTGCCTGTTGCTGGCGGCGGCCATCGCCTGGCTGGCCGCTACCATCTTCCCCTGGCGCGGCGATACCGTGCTGGTGGACGCCGACGCCGACCAGGGTTGGGTAACACAGCAAATCGCCGCCGCCGGTTTTACTGGCGCCGCACGCGCCGGTCTGCCTGCCGATGTATGGCCATGGCTGGCCGCCAACGAAAGGGAATGGCGCAGCGGAGCGCGCTTTCTGGTGCTGGCCCGCGATGGCAAGCTTGCCATGCCGGCGCACCCGCCGCAGCTGGCGCACGGGCTGGAGCTGCGCGTGCAGCCGCCCGCCGCGGCAGGGGCGGTGGAGGCGCCGTCGTCGTCTGTCACGGAGCATCGCGTGGCGCTGGCGGCATCGCCTGAAAAAATCGCCGCGTGGCGGGCCTTGTTCCGCGCGTTTGAAGCGGCGGGCGGTGCCAGCAGCCGCTATGTGCTGCTCGACGCCCCCGACGCCGCAACGGAGCTGGCGGTATGGGACTTGCCGGCGTCACCGCCAGCGGCCTGGCGCGCACCGCTGTGGTGGCTGGGATCGAACGTCAGCGCGCCTGAGCTGGCAAATGCCGCCAGCGTGTCCATCAACGGCCTGACGATCAGGTACGCGGACAGTCCGCGTGGCCGCATGTGGGCTTCCGCCAGTTGGCCGCCGCAGGATGCGGAAGGGGCGGGCGCGCTGTACCAAAGCTGGAAGGCACTGCACGGTACCCCACCCGCGTATGCGGCGCCTGCGCAAGCATTCGCCGCCGCCGGACATGCCAGTGCATCTACATCGAACACGCGCGCTTCGCACTGGCTGGACTGGTTGCTGCTTGGATTATTCACGCTGGAACGGATCGCGACGCATGCACGGCGCCACTGATACCCTGCGCTCGCGCATCTACCAGGCGGTCCTGCGCCGGCGTGTTCCGCTTTGGCTGACGACTCTGCTGCCCTTGCTGCTGGCGGCGCTGCTGCTGCCCGGTGCGCGTGCGCCGCTGTGCGCCGCCGCGGTGCTCGTCCTGGGAGGCGCGGCTTACGATCTGTGGCGCTGGCGCCGGCGCGTGTCCTCGGAATGGGCCAGTTGGGTCGATGCCGCCGTGCCAGCGCTGGAGGACAGCAGCGCCTTGCTGGATATCGATCCCGCCACACCGATCGCGCACCTGCAACGCCAGCGTTTGCAGGCCCGCCTGCTGCTGGTGCTGGAGCAGGCCGACTACCGTGCCATTGCCCGCGCCCGCGTGCGTCTGAACAAGTGGAACCTGGCGCCGCTGCTATTGAGCCTGGGCGCTGTCGCCATCGCCGCTGCCTGGGCGACGGTGCCGCCGCCTTCCGCCGCCGGTCTGGCGAAGGTGGACGGGAAAGCCATCCGCCCCATCGCCGCCGGTGAAGTCTATTTGCGCGTGCAACCACCTGCCTACACTGGCGTAGCGGCTTTCGACACGGTCGCGCGCGACATCAGCGTGCCGCAATACTCGCGGCTGCGCTGGTGCGTGCGCGAGACAAATGGTGTGGCGCCGTCGGTGGAGCTGGGCGACGGCCAGGTGCTGCCGGTGACGCCGGACTGCGCCACCCTGCGCGCCGATGAATCGCTGTTCTGGCGCCTGCGCGGGCAGGGCGGCAAGCGCTACAAGGTAGGGGTGCGGCCGGACGAGCCGCCGCGGGTGGACATTCTGGCCCCGCGCGAGCTCATTGAGCTGCTGCGCGGCGACGCCCAAGGCGTGCAACTGTCGGTCAGCGTCAAGGATGATTACGCGGTCGCGCGCGCCAGCCTGCATTTGACGCTGGCACGCGGCAGCGGCGAGAACATCCGCTTCAGCGACCGCGAAATGCCGTTGCCGCAGTCGGCCGATCCGCGCACACGCCAGTGGCAGAAGCAGTGGACGCTGGCGGAACTGGGCATGGAGCCGGGCGACGAGTTGTATTTCTTCGTGCGCGCCAGCGACAACGCGCCGGATCATCCCCACAGCACCCAGTCGCCCACCTACACGCTGCGCCTGCCGGGACCTGCCGGCGACAGCCTGGATGCGTCGGCCTTGCCATCGCTGGGCAAGCCGGAAAACCTGCGCAGCCAGCGCCAGATCATCATCGACACCGAGCAACTGCTGGCCGATATGCGGGGCAGGCCGACACTGCCGGCTGCCATCGTGCGCGAGCGCAGCGAAGGCATCGCCGCCGATCAGGCCCAGCTGCGGCTGCGCTATGGCCAGTTCCTGGGCGAGGAATCGACCCTGTTCGGCGACGAACACGGGGCCGGGAATGCGCATGAGGGCGAGCGTGGCGACGCCCGCGGCGGCAAGGCACAAGGCGGCGAGGCCGGCATCGTCGCCGCGTTCGGCCATGCCCACGATCAGCAAGACAATGCCACCATCTTCGACCCGCAAACCAAGGCCGTGCTCAAGCGCGCGCTGTCGGCCATGTGGGATGCGGAAAAAGCGCTGCGCGCCATCACTCCCGCCGGCGCGCTGGCGCCGGAACACAAGGCGCTGGTGGCCATCAAGGAATTGCAGCAGGCCGAACGCGTCTATCTGCACCGCACTGCCTTCCCGCCGCCCGCGCTGAAGGAAGAGAAGCGCATGAGCGGCGACCTGGCCGGCGCGCAGAGCTACCAGCGTCCGCAAGGCGCACCGCGCGAACTGGCCGCGCCGGAAGTGCGCGATCTGCTGCGGGCGCTGGCGCAGGATGGCCCCTTGCCCGCCCTGTGGAGCAAGACGGCGCGCGCCAGCATCGGTGACAGGCTGCGCGATCCGGAGCAGAAGCTGGCCGCCCAGCGCGCGGTGCAGGACGTGCAGGATGGCTGCGCCAGCTGCCGTGGCGTACTGCGCGCCTGGCTGCGCGCCACGCTGGAAGAGGCGCCGGTGCTGCTGCAAGCCCGTCCCGAAATCGACACGGCCTTCCGCCAGCGCTGGCGCGGCAAGGAGCAGCCGTGATGATCGGTATCGCGGTGTTGATCGTCGGCGCCCTCAGTGCGCTGATGTATGGCTACCGGCGCCGCTGGCTGGACGCGCTGCTGGTGGCCGTTGCGGCGCTGGCGCTGGCCGCCATGCTGGCCGGATTGCAGCGCTCCCCCGAGCCGGCCGAGGCCCAGCTACTGGACACCAGCGGCGGCGCCGGATTGGATAACGGCGCGCTGGCCGATCTGTCCCATGCCCGCGCGATCAGCTTGCGCGGCGACGGCCTGCGCGAGGCCGAGTGGCGTGATCTGCCGGCGCGTCCCTTGACATGGAAGCCGGACGCCGGTGCCGAACTGCTATGGCTGGACTTTCCCCGCTCGCTGGCGCTGGGCCGCGTGTTCCGGCTGGACGTGCGGCGCGGCCAGCCGCGGTCCGGCTGGCGCCTGCAACTGCTGGCGGAAAACCAGCAGGTGCTGGCCGAGACTGCGGCAGCGGGCAGTACCGATGTGTTGTCGCTGCAGTGGATTCCTCCGTTGGCGGAGCGGCTGCTGTTGCAGGCGCGCCTGCTCGACGCGGGCGGCAAGACGATCGCGCAGGGGCCGCTGCCGCTGGAGGTGCGGGAAGCACTGCCGCTGCACATCGAAGGCCGCTTCGGCGCCCCATCCTTCGACGTGCGCGCGCTGAACCAATTGCTGGCCGACGGCAATGCGATTCTGGATTGGCAGCTCACGCTGGGCAAAGCCATTGCCCGCCGCGAGACGGCGCGCGCCGAACTGGGCGAGCCGCATGCGCTGCTGGCCGATGCGGCATATGTCGAGCAGCTGGCGCCTGCTGCACGCGCGGCGCTATTGGCACGGGTGGCGCGCGGCTTGCCGTTGATTGTGCTGGGCGCGAATGCGAGCGATGCCGCGTTCTGGCAGCGTGAAATGGCTTTGCACTTGCAGCCGCAATCGGCTACTGCGGAACAGGATGACTTGCGCCAGTTCGGCAGCGGTACAGCGGCGATGGCGTTGACGCCGGCAAGCCTGCAAGCTGTGGCGTCACCGGCAGGCGCCTCACAGCCTGGGCACTGGAGCGTACAGGCGCGCGACCAGCGCCGTCAGCCCTGGCTATGGCAACGCCCTTGGCAGCAAGGCCGGATTGTGTGGATAGGTGTGAGCGACTGGCACAAATACGCGATCAGCGCGCCCCAGACACTGGCACAGTGGTGGCAGGAAGCCCTGGACCATGCCGGTGTGGCCAGTGTGGAGAAATTCAGCTGGCGCCTGAGCGATCCGATGCCGCTGCCCGCTCTGCGCACTACCTTGTGTGCACAGGGGGCCCTGGCGGGCGCGGAGCTCGTGCTGGCAGGCGCGCATACCATGCGCTGGCAGGCGCGTGCCGACCAGGCCGACGCCGCATGCGTGGCGCTGTGGCCCGCACAGCCCGGATGGCTGACCCATGCCAGCCAGGGGCAAGGCGCCAGCACCTATGTGTATGCGCGCGGCGACTGGCCAGCCTGGCAGCGCGCGCTGCGGCGCGACGCCACCGCCCGCTATGCCGCCCGCACGCCGGTCAGCGCGCCGGAGCCGCCATCGCAGCCAGTTCCGGCATGGCCCTTCGGCCTGCTGTTTGGCCTGTGCATGCTGGGCCTGTGGTGGCGCGAACAGCGCTGAAGCGGGCCGCTATCATTCGTGTGCGGCGTCCCGTCCGGGACACCGCACACGCCCTGATCATGCAGCCTTGCCGCTGCCGTCCTGCCAGCCCAGCACATAGTCCGGCGCTGGCAGGCTGCAGGCGGCGTCGGTCTGCGGCGCCAGCCGGGCGCGGGCGAAGGGCAGCACGCCGGCCCATACCGGCCAGTCCATGTCTTCCGCATCGTCCACCGCCGGGCCACTGCGCACCTTGCAGGCCGCTTCCGCCAGTGCGATGCGCATCACGGTGGTGGCGTTGTATTCCTTGTCGTTGCCGGGCCGGACCTGTGCCTGGCGTCCCGCCGCCAGCTTCTCCATGAACGCTTCCATGGTGCTGCGCTTGGCCGCCTCGTCGAGCACTTTTTCAAAACTGCCGTAGATCATCGCCGAGCGGTAGTTCATCGAGTGATTGAAGGCCGAACGCGCCATCACCAGCCCGTCCAGATGGGTGATGGTCACGCATACTTCGCTCTCGGTCAGGCGCTTGAGCATGCGGCTGCCGTTGGAGCCGTGGATGTACAGATGGTCGCCTTCGCGCCAGCAGGCGGTGGGAATACAGTGGCTGCCCTTGTCGTCGCTGAAGGCGATGTGGCACAGATAGGCATCATCGACGATCGCGTACAGGGTGGCGCTATCGTAGCTGGCATTTTCGGCGACGCGGCGAACGCGGGTGCGCTCGCTCGGCGGTACGGCAGTTTCAGTCATGGGCTCCATCCAAAAAGAGGATTGTTAAGGTTTGAGCAATCACTATAATGGCTGTGTGGCTCTTTCAACAGATCCAGAGCCACAGTATTTTATGGAGCCATGTATGGATTTCTCCCTGCTGATTGCCCGTTTCACCGAGCGCCACCAGCACCACGGCTGGCCGCGCCAGCGTCTGCTGCATGAATGCCTGCGCGCCGCCATCCTGGATGGCACGCTGGCGCCGGGCACGCGGCTGGTGGCCAGCCGCGCGCTGGCCGCGGAACTGAAGGTGGCACGCAATACGGTGCTGTATGCCTATGAGCAGCTGAGCGTGGAGGGTTATGTGGTCACCGACCGGCGCGCTACGGTGGTGGCGGCCCTGGTGCCGCTGGGCGCCGCCGCAGTGGCCGGGAGCCAGGCGATGCCGGCGTCGGCGTCGGCGTCGGCGTCGGCGTCCGCGCAGCCGGCCCCTGCGTCGGCCTATGTGGCGCTGGCGCGGCGCGCGCGCGATCTGCGCACGGTGGCGGCGGCGGCCGACCTGATGGGCGGCTTCGCCCCTGGCGTGCCGGCGCTGGAGCAGTTTCCGCTGGTACTGTGGCGGCGCATGCTGGAGCGCGCCTGGCGCAGCCTGACCCCGGCCCAGCTCAACTATGGGGAACCGGCCGGCGAGCCGGCGCTGCGCGAGGCGATCGCCGATCACCTGCGCGCTGCGCGCGGGGTGGTGTGCGAGGCCGCCCAGGTGTTCGTCACCGAAGGCACCCAGAGCAGCCTGGATCTGTGCGCGCGCGTCTTTGCCGACGAAGGCGAGACCGTGTGGCTGGAGGACCCCGGCTATGGCGGCGCGCTGGCGGCCTTGCGTTCTGCCGGGCTGCGGGTGGAGGGGATCGCGGTCGATGGCGAGGGCATCGCGCCCACGGCGCAGGACTGGCAGCTACGCCCGCCCCGCTTGATTTATACGACCCCGTCGCATCAGTACCCCACCGGCAGCGTCCTCAGTTTGCGGCGCCGGCTCGGGCTGCTGGAGGCGGCGCGCGCGGCCGGTGCGCTGATCATCGAGGATGACTACGATAGCGAGTTCCGCCACGACGGCCCACCGCTGGCGGCCATGCAGGGGCTGGTGGCCGATGCGCCGGTGCTGTATCTGGGGACTTTCAGCAAGACCATGTTCCCCTCGCTGCGGATCGGTTTTCTGGTGGTGCCGCGCGCGCTGGCCGAGCCGCTGACGCGGATGCTGGCGCAGTCGGCCGCGCGCGGCCGGGTGGCCGAGCAGCTGGCGCTGGCCGAGTTCCTGCGCAGCGGCCAGTTCGCGCTGCATCTGCGGCGTATGCGCCGCCTGTACCGGCAGCGGCGCGACGCGCTGGCGGCGGCGCTGCTGCGCCATGTGGGGAGCAGCGCGGTGGTGCATGGGGGATCGGCGGGCATGCATCTGTCGCTGCGGTTCAACGATACGGCGCTGGACGATGCGGAGATCGCCGCGCGGGTGCTGGAGCTGGGGATAGTGACGCACGCGCTCAGTGTGCATGCGCTGCGCGAGGATACGCAGTGGCGCGGCCTGATGCTGGGTTATGCGCAGGTGCCGGTGGAACAGATGGATGCGCTGGTGCGGCAGCTGGCGTCGGTGCTGCATCTGGCGGCGTTTCAGCGGGCGCGCCGGCAGGTCGATTAGAACCTACGGCAAAGAGCCGGGGTCTGACCCTGGGTCCGGTGAGGGGCTGCGCCCCGCCTGTCCCTGCGGGACAGGCCCCCGGCTCTTTGCCGTGGGTTCTAAGAGGGACCGCGGCATGCTTGCGTTAACGGAAAAAGGCCGGAACAAGTCCGGCCTTCCCGCTGCGATGCGGCTGCCCTGGGGCAGCCAAGTCAGCTCAACTTAAAACGCGGTGTCCATGCGCACGTACATCGAGCGGCCGTTCACGCCGATCGGGCAGGTTTCCCAGCAGCGGGTGAAGCCGATCTTGGCGTAGTCGCCGCCATTGCTCCATTCCGAAGGCAGGGTGTCGAACAGATTGTTCACGCCGAAGCTCAGGAAGGTACGCTTGCTGAAGGCATAGCGCACGGAGGTGTCGACCAGCCACTTGGCATCCCAAGTATGCAGCGGGGTGAAGTTGGCGGCCTGTACTTCGCCGTAGTAGTTGGCGCGCGCGTTCAGGTTCCATGGGCCGTTGCTGTAGTCGGCGGCGACCACGTGGTGCTTGCGCGGCTGGCCGCGTTCGATCAGCGTCACCTGCGAGGCGTCGAACAGTTGTTCGCCCGTCAGCACCGAGGAGGTGGAGTGGCGCTTGGTCACTTCGGTCTTGTTGAAGCCCAGCTGGCCCGACAGCACCAGCGTGGACGAATCGAGGCGGCTGGTGTGTTCGGCCACGATGTCCAGGCCGCGGGTGCGGGTATCGACCGCATTGGTGAAGAACTGGGCCTGGCCGACGCCGAGCGGCTTGAGGATGTTGGCGATCGGGCCGCCGTTCTTTTCCGGCGCGACTTCGCTGGAGAAGACGATGCGGTCCTTGATGTTGATCTGGTACACGTCCGCTGTCAGCGACATATTCTTGGCCGGACGCAGCACGAAGCCCAGGCTGCCGCTGGTCGAGGTTTCCTCTTTCAGCGGCTTGATGCCGAAGGCCTGGGTGACGGCGCTGCCCTGGCGCGCGGTCAGGGTTTCGGTCAGCACGCCGTTGTTCAGGTTGGTCGACACGGAGCTGTAGAACTCTTGCTGCACGCTAGGCGCGCGGAAACCGGACGACAGGCTGCCGCGGAAACCGATCTGCTTCGACGGGTCGAAACGGGCGCTCAGCTTGCCGGTGACGGTGCTGCCGAAGTCCGAGTATTTCTCGTAGCGGACCGCGCCGGCCAGCAGCAGCGATTCGATCGGACGGTGTTCGGCGTCCAGATACAGGGCGATGTTATGGCGGCCCGAATCGACGGCGGTGCCAGGCGTGTAGCCTGGGAAGCCCTGAATACCCGCGCCGGCGGTCTTGCCTTGCTGGCCATTGATGACGATGGCGGGATTGTTGGTGCGGCCATACTGGTAGGAGACCGGATCGCCTGCGACGATCTCATAGTTGTCGGCGCGGTATTCGAAGCCGGTGGCCAGGAACACGCTGGCGTCGCCCAGTTTGACCGGACCCTTGATGTCGGCGTTGATGGTGGTCTGGTTGAACTTGAGCTTGCCGGTATCGGCTTCGCGCGGCGAGGTGCCGTAGATCTTGCCCCCATCGGCCGGGTTCGGCTCATACCAGTAGCTGACGTTGATACTGTTCGATTCGTGGAAATCGAGTTCGCTGGCGCCGTGGTTGATGCTGATGTCGGCCTTCCAGTCGTTCGGCAGGTCGCGGCGGTAGCCGAAGGCGAAGGAGGCGTCCTTGACGGTGGTGTGGATTTCCGGCAGGTAGCCATCGGAACCGGCTGGCAATGCGTCCGGCACGGTGCGGTTTTCGCCTTGCGAGCGATAGAAGCCGTAGGCGTCGCCCTTACGGCGCGAAATGCCGCCGAAGGCGTAGAACTCGCTGGCCTTGTCGATCGGCAGGGCGGCGTTCCACCACAGGTAGGCATCCTTGGCATTGCTGTCGCCGATGTGCTGGGTCACGCGCGGCGCGCCGGTCACGCGCAGCGAGTCCGGGCCGGCGCGGTTGGTTTCGCCGCGCTTGCGCGCTTCCACCGTCAGATTGATGAAGCCGCCGTCCTGGCCCAGCGCGAAGCCGGTGTTGGCGCTGCCGGCGTAGTTGTCGCCGTCGCCTTCCGAGGTGGTGCCGATGGTGCCCGAGAGCGTGGTTTCCTTGGTCTGCGACTTGAGCACGATATTGATCACGCCGGCGATCGCGTCCGAGCCGTATTGGGCGGCGGCGCCGTCGCGCAGCACTTCGATGTGGTGGATCGCGGCCAGCGGAATGGCGTTGATGTCGGTACCGGCCGAACCGCGGCCAATGGTCTGCTGCACATTGACCAGCGCCTGCTGATGGCGGCGCTTGCCATTGACCAGCACCAGCACCTGGTCAGGGCCGAGCGAACGCAGCGTGGCGGGACGGATGATGTCCGAGCCGTCGCTGATGAAGGTGGTCGAGAAATTGAAGGACGGGTCCAGCGTCTGCAGCAGCTTGCCCAGTTCCAGCGGACCGGCGGTCTGCATGTCTTTCAGGCTGATCAGGCCAACCGGCGCCGAGGTGTCGAGCGCGGTCTTGGCGGCCGAGCGCGAGCCCAGTACGACCACGGTCGCCTCGGAGGCGGGCGCGGCGCTGTCGGCGGCGGTCTGGGCCCAGGCGTGGGTGGCGGCCAGCAGCATGGCGCTGGCGAGCAGGGTGCGGCGGAATGGCAGGGCGCTGGAGCGGTGTTGCGACGGGGCGATGCTGTTTGGAACAGTCTTCATGTAGGGTTCTCTCTTGTGGTGTTTTCTGTTGCTGAACCGGCCTGTAGGGCCGTTTCATCAGGCAGTGGAGGTGAGGGATCTTCACCAACGAGAAAATACTACAGCGCACTTTTGATACGGGCAAACCGGCTTGCACCATATTGTTGCATTATGTGCACCCTTGATAATATTGCGTGCTTTTCCGCCGGAATTGCCGTACCCTCTCCGACCGGCGATGGGTTTTTAGGCAGTAATTTAGCAATAAGCACGCGTTAGTGCGCTTAAGACATAAGAATATGTGGTTTTTGTGCGTTTGCGCAAAACAAATTACTGCTGATCGTGCATCCACGCTTTCAGGCCATTGACCCAGTTCTTGGCCGGCAGATTGAGGGTGCTGCGGATCGCCGCGGCCCGTTCATAGAGCACGCTGAAATCGAGTGCGGGCGCGCGCTTGAAGGCGAGCACGACGATATTGGCGTCATGCACCTCGGGCAGCCAGACCACCGCGTCGAACACCAGTTCCATTGCCTGCAGATTCTTGTCGTAGTTCGGATAGTCGCCGAATACATTGGTGGTCATCACGCCGTCGTCGCTCAGGCAGTCGTAGCAAGCCTGGTAAAACTCCGGACTGTCGAGCACCGGACCGCGCGCGTCCTCGTCGTACAGGTCGACCTGCAGCACGTCGACGCCGCCATGGTTGGCCGCATCCATCACGAAGTCGAGCGCATTCATTTCACGCACGTCCAGCCGCGCGTCATTGGGCGGCAGGCCGAAGTGGGCGTGGCAGATGTCGATCACGTTGGGATTGAGCTCGACCGCCGTCACGCGCGTGCCGGGCAGCTTGTGGTAGCAGAACTTGGTCAGCGCGGCGCTGCCCAGGCCGAGCTGCACCACATGGCGCGGCCGCGGCTCGAAGAGCAGCCACATCATCATCATCTGCACATATTCGAGCTCGATCGCATCGGGCTTGGACAGGCGCATCGCGCCCTGCACCCAGGACGTGCCCAGGTGCAGGAAGCGCACGCCCTGGAATTCGGTGAGGGTGGCCGGTGGGTGGCCGGGCTGGTCGAAGCGCGCGGCGCTGGCGGTGGTGGGTAGTCTGGACATGGGCGGCAGTTTATCAGCCGGTGTCGGCGCGGCCAAAAAAAAGACGCCGAAGCGTCTTTTTGGGGTGGCTAGCCTGATCGCATCAAGCGGCTTTCCGGCGCCGGGCCAGGAAGGCCAGGACGCCCAGGCCGCCGAGCAGCATGCCATAGGTTTCCGGTTCCGGCACCACGGTGACCACATTCAGCGTGCCGGAATAGACTGCGTTGATCGGCATTTGTTCCGGCCCTGGACTCGGACCGGCCCAGCCGTGCACCAGCAGCTGCAGCGTGCCCGACTCGGAGGCGCCGAAGACGCCGCCGCCTTCGATGATGCCCATCGGGCCGGCGATCAGCGTCAGTGGGGTGGCGCCGATATAGGCTTCCCAGAAATTGATATTGGAGGCGCCAAAGCCGATCGTGATGAGGCTGGTGTCAACCAGGGCCGGCCCCACGCTGGGCGTGAAGGTGATGAAGTCCCAGAACTCGCCGGAATACATATGGGTCATCGAGAAGCCGGCCGTTTGTAGCGGAGCGACGCCTGCCAGAGCCACGGTTGAAGTGAGATCTTCGGCCATTACGGTGCCGAAGCTGGCTGCCAAGGCGGCGGCCAGGAAGAGAGGTTTTAATTTCATTTTTTTTCCCCGTCAGTAAGGTCCCCACACCCGGAGTTCCAGGTGCTGGAGCTGAAGTTACGCCCGGCGAAAAGGGGTGTCAATTCGCTATTTCTTAATCGAAAAAAGACAACAATAGTTGCAGACTAAAACTGGGGCTAGCGCTGTGGTAAGCATGTCAGAGCAATCATTTCTTTTGTGTTTTTTGCACAAAAATAGGATTGGAAAATGGCAACTTTAGTTGTTGAAAGTGGACACTGGCAAGATGATCGCCACGCTCAGGCCGCCGCCGTCGCGATTGGCCAGGGTGATGCGCCCGCCATGGGCTTCGGCGATCTCGCGCGCCAGCGCCAGGCCCAGGCCGGTGCCGCTGCGCTTGGTGGAATAGAAGGGCACCAGGGCATTGGCGAGCACGGTGTCGCTCATGCCGGGGCCGCGGTCCTGCACCTCGATGCGCACGGCGCCCTGCTGGCGCCGCAGTTCCAGGCAGACCGCCTCGGCCGGTGAGCCCGATTCGTGGGCATTTTTCAGCAGGTTCAGCAGGGCCTGTTCCAGCTGGGCCGTATCGAAGGCGGCCGCTTCAAGCGGCAGGCTGCCGGCCAGCGTGAAGCTGAGCTGATCGGCCAGGCGGGCGACGAAGGGCTGCCAGTGCTGGGTTTCCAGGCGCGGGCTGGGCAGCTTGGCGAAGCGCGCATAGCCAAGGATGAAACTTTCCAGGTGGCGGGTGCGTTCGGCGATGGTGTCGAGGATTTGCGGCAGGCGTTCGGTCTGGCCGCGCCGCACCAGCTCGGCGCCGGAATGGGCCAGCGAGCTGAGCGGCGCGAGCGAGTTGTTCAGCTCATGGCTGATGACGCGGATCACCTTTTTCCAGGTCTGCACTTCCTGGCGGCGCAATTCCAGCGTCAGCTGGCGCAGCAGCAGCAGTTCATGCTTGCGCCCGTTCAGGCTGAAGCTGCGCCGCGCCAGATGGAATACTTCCTCTTCGTCGCCGTCGGCGCCGCTGCCGCCGCTGGAAAACAGGCCGTCGCCGCCGCGCGCCAGCGCTTCGACCAGCGCCGGCGCGCTGTGGCGCAGCACGGCGTCGAGGCGGTGGCCCTCCAGGCTGCGGCCCTGGTGCAGCAACTGGCGCGCGGCCAGGTTGGCGTAGACGATGGGGCCGGCCTCGCTGACGAGCAGCATCGCCACCGGGGTGTTCTGGACCATGGTGTCGAGCAGCAGTTCGCGCTGCACCAGGTCGAGGCGCTGGCGCCGCAGCACTTCGCCCAGCGCGTTATGGGCGCGCACCAGGTCGCTCAACTCATCGTTCTGGGGCCAGTGCAGGCTGAAGGAAAAATCGCCATCCTGGTAGCTGGTGACGGTGCCGGTGAGGGCGCGGAACAGCGACAGCATATGTCCCAGCTGGGCGCGGATGGTGATGATGGACAGCGGCAGCACGCACAGCAGGCAGATCGCCAGCACCCAGCCTGGCTGGTCCGGCAGCAGCCGGGTCAGCGCCAGCGCGATCAGGATGCCGACCGTGACCAGGGTAGCGACCAGCGCGGTCCAGCGCGTCAGCAGCGACAGCCGCAGGCCCTTGCCGGGTGCGCTGGCGGCAGCCTGGCCGGTGCGGCCGCCCTCGCTGGCGTCCGGCGCCGCATCCGCGGCGGGTGCGCCGTCCGGGCTGGCCTGGCCGCCGCCTTGCCGGTCTGGCGTGTCCCGCGTCATCCCGAGCGGGCGATGCCGAGCCGCTCCATGCGGCGGTACAGGGCCTGGCGCGACAGGCCCAGTTCGGCGGCGGCCTGGGCCACCACGCCGCCGGCCCGGCTCAGCGCCATGCCGATGGCGGCGCGGTCCGGTTCACCGTCATTGCCGGCCAGCGCGCCGCCGGCCCTGCCGCCTGGCGCGCCGGCCGCCAGGGCGGAGGCGGGCGGGCTGGCCGGCGCCGGCAGGCCGAGATCGGCCACGCGGATCAGGTCGGCGCTGGCCAGCAGGCTGGCGCGCGCCATCACGTTTTTCAGTTCGCGTACATTGCCGGGCCAGGGATGGGCCAGCAGCGCGGCCTGGGCCGCGGCGTGCAGCGAGCGCTGCGGGCCGAGGAAGTGCGCCGCCAGCGGCAGGATGTCGGCCGGCCGCTCGGCCAGCGGCGGCAGGCGCAGCTCGATCACGTTCAGGCGGTAGAACAGGTCTTCGCGGAAGCTGCCGGCCCGTATCATGGCCGGCAGGTCGGCATTGGTGGCGCTGATGACGCGCACCTTGACCTGGCGCTCGCGGTTCGAGCCGAGGCGCTCGAAGCGGCCCGTTTCCAGCACCCGCAGCAGCTTCATTTGCCCGGCCAGCGGCAGGTTGCCGATCTCGTCGAGGAACAGGGTGCCGCCGTCGGCCGCCTCGAATTTGCCTTCGCGGGCGCGCGCGGCGCCGGTGTAGGCCCCCGCTTCGGCGCCGAACAGCTCAGCCTCGATCAGCTCGGCCGGCAGGGCGCCGCAGTTGAGCACGACGAAGGGACCGTCGCGCACCGCCGAATTGGCCTGGATGATGGCGGCGATGCCTTCCTTGCCGGTGCCGTTCGGTCCGCTAATTAATACCGGCACATCGGCGCGCGCCACCTGGCAGGCCAGGTGCACCACTCTTTCGGTGGCCGGGTCTTGCCAGACCATGCCGCGCAGCTCGTAGCGTTCCAGGTCGTGGCGCTGGCGCTGCTCGGCCTGCAGGCGCTGGGCCAGCGCGCGGCGGGTCTGGCCCAGTTCGATCAGATTGTTGACGGTGGCGATCAGGCGGTTGTCGTCCCAGGGCTTGGCCAGGTAGTCGGCCGCGCCGGACTTGACCAGGTCGACGGCCGCATCCAGATGGGTCCAGGCGGTCAGCAGGATCACCGGCAGTTCCGGATGGCGCGCGCGGATCGCGCGGAACAGGGCCGTGCCCTCGGCGCCGGAGGTGGTGTCGGCGCTGAAGTTCATGTCCTGGATCACCAGGTCGATGGCGCCGGCATGGCGTTCGAGCAGGTCCAGTCCCTGTTCCGGCGAGGCCGCGCGCAGGGCCTCGATCGCGTGCAGCGAAAACAGCACATCGAGCGCGATCGCAATCGCGGCGTTGTCGTCAATGATCAGTACAGTAGGCATGCGGATAGCATAACATTGCCAGGGCGCTCATGGGCTGCTCCTTGTGGGGGGATGCGCCGGGGCTCAGGCGCTGCGGGTGGCCAGCGCGGGCGAGATACTGGCCGCGCGCCAGGCCGGGCCATAGACGGCCGCCAGGCCCAGCACCCAGAAGGTGGCCGCGCCGCCCAGCAGGTAGGCCAGCGGCAAACGCGTCCCTTCCAGCTGGCTGATCAGGAGCTGGTTCAGTCCCAGCGCCAGGATCACGCCACCGCACACGCCGGCGCTGGTGATCATGAAATTCTCGGTCAGGAAGTAGCGCAGGATGTCGACCCGGCGCGCCCCCAGGGCACGGCGCACACCGATCTGCTTGCGGCGCTGGTTCATCCACAGGCTGGCCATGCCGACGATGCCGCTGGCCGTGATCAACAGCAGCAGCACGCTGACGGTGATCAGCATCCAGGCCAGCGCATGGTCGGCGCGGTAGCGCTCATCGCGCAGCTGTTCGAAGCTTTTGCTGCGGATCACCAGCGGCACCGGCGAGGCGCGCCGCAAGGCCGCCTCGGCTTCCTGCATCAGGCGCTCGCGCTGGCCCGCTGCGGCGCGCACCGTGTAGATGGTGGCATCGACGCCGGTCAGCAGCACCGGTGCGATGGTGGCGTATTCGCCTTCCGGCGTGATCTGGGCATCCTGGGTTTGCAGGCGCTCGACCACGCCGACGATGCGCGCCTGCAGCGCCTGTTCGCCCATGCCGAAGAACAGGGGCTGGCCGATGGCCTTGTCCTGGCTGCCGTAGATCTTCTCGGCCAGCGCGCGCGTGACCATCACCACCTGCGGAAAGTCGCGGCTGCTGGTGCTGTCGACGTCGATCCGGTCGCCGGCGACGAAGTCGCGTCCGGCCGTCAGCTTCAGGCCCCAGGTCGACAGCAGGGCGTCCGGCGTGATGTAGAAGGCCGGATCGGCGCTGCTGATCTTCTGTTTGCGGTCGATCGCCACGCCGCCGTAGCTGCCGCTGCGCGACAGCGGAATCTGGTTGACCCGCGCCGCCGCCGTCACGCCGGGCAGGGCGCGCAGCACGCCGATGTCGCGCTGGTAGTTGGCCAGCTGCTGCTGGTGGCTGGCCGGCTGCAGCGTTTCCACGCTCATTGAGAACAGTGCGCCTTCATCGGCCACGCCGGTGGGGCGGGCCGATACCTGCTGGCGCACATTGACGATATGCAGGGCGTTGGCCAGGATCGCCAGGCTGATGGCTACCTGCAGGGCGATCAGGACGGCGCCGGTTTTACTGCGCAGCAGGGCGGAGAAGATGGGACGGATTTCCATGGCGGACCTCATTGGGATTTAAGTTGCATGGCGGGCGTGACCTGGCAGGCGCGCCAGGTGGGCAGCAGCCCGGCCAGGAGGGCGGCGGCGATGGCCATCACGAAGGTCGCGGCCAGCATGGTCAGGTCCATATGGGCGACCACGGCCAGCTTCTTCGACTGCATTGCGATCAGGGCCAGTGCGCCATAGGCCAGCAGCAGGCCAAGCAGGCCGCCGGCCAGGCCGATGACGCCTGACTCGATCAGGAACTGGCGGAAGATCTCCCGCTGCGAGGCGCCCAGCGCGCGGCGGATGCCCACTTCGGCGGCGCGCACCGAGAACTTGGCCAGCAGCAGGCCGACCGTGTTGACCAGGCACAGCAGCAGGAAGCCGAAGGCCAGCCAGGCCGTCAGGCGGTTGTCGTTGCCCACCACCTTGCGGTATTCCAGCCACTCCATCACGTTGTACAGGCCGTTCGGGGCCTTGCGCAGCATGCGCCCCAGCTTGCGCTGTTCCACGCTGTAGGCATCGAGGTAGTCCTGCAGCGCCGCCCGTTCGCGCGCGCTGCCCAGTTCTATCCATACCTGCATCCAGGTGCATTCCGAATCGAGCACGGCCTGGAAGCCCGGGGCGGTGTTGTTACTGCAGCTCATGCTGCCGCTGTGGCCGGTCTGGTGCCGGATCGCGGAGCTGAACGGCACCACGAATTCGTCTTCCTTGCCGAAGGCGCCGCCGCCGCCGATCAGGCGGTAGTAGCGCGGCAGCGGCAGCCAGTCGTCGAGCACACCGATCACCTGATAGCTGCGGCCCCACATCTGCAGGCGGCGCCCGGTCGGGTCGACGCTGCCATACAGTTTTTCGGCCAGCGGGCGGCTCAGCACCACCACATCGGCGCCGGCCGCGTCTTCCTGTTCGCTCCAGCTGTGGCCATACAGGAAGGGCGCTTCGAACATGGCGAAGAAGTCGCGCGAGGGGGCTACGCCGTTGGCCGAGATCGCGCCCAGGTCCTTGCGCTCAGGTTCGATCGGGGCCGACACGCCATACAGCACGGTGCGGCGCACGCCCTGTTTGCTGGCCATCAGATTGCTGGCGTCGCGGTAGCTGAGCTGGTCGTCGAAGGGCCGGCTGCCGGGCACCCAGGTGTCCACGCTGCCGTTGTCGAGCACCGGCACCAGCAGGCGCTCGCTCTTGTGCGGAATCGGGTCGCCCGACATCACGTGCAGGATGGTCAGGGTGGACACCGAGGCGGCCACGCCGATGGCCAGCGTCAGCACCATCAGCGCGGTCAGGGCGGGGTTGCGGCGCAGGCTGCGCAGGCCGAGCAGGAAATAGTAGTGGAACATGGCGCGCCGTCCTTTCAGGCCACGTGGGCGTTGCCGCCGCTGGTGCCGGCGTGCTCGTTGGCCGCCGCGTTGGCGTCGAACAGCGAGGGCGATTTGCGCACCAGGTCGGACACCTGGCCGTCGATGATGTGCACATTGCGCTGGGCCCGCACGGCCAGCTCGGGATCGTGGGTGACCATCAGGATGGTGGTGCCCTGGGCGTTGATGTCCTCGAGCAGTTCCATCACGCCGCGCGCCATCTGGGTGTCCAGGTTGCCGGTCGGTTCATCGGCCAGCAGCAGCTTGGGCGAGCCGGCCAGCGCGCGCGCGATCGCCACGCGCTGCTGCTGGCCGCCCGACAGCTCGGCCGGGTAATGGCGCATGCGCGAGGCCAGGCCGACCTTGGCCAGCGCGTCCTCGATGCGCTCCTTGCGTTCGGCGCGGTTGAAGCCGCGGTAGCGCAGCGGCACGTCCACATTGTCGAACAGCGACAGGTCGGGGATCAGGTTGAAACCCTGGAAGATGAAGCCGAGTTTTTCATTGCGCAGGCGCGAGCGGGCATTGTCGTCCATGCCGCGCACGTTGACGCCGTCGAGGATGTACTCGCCGTCGGTGAATTCCTCCAGCAGGCCGGCGATATTCAGGAAGCTGGTTTTGCCGGAGCCGGAAGGCCCGGTGACGGTGACGAATTCACCCTGCTGGACATTGATCTCGAAGCCGCGCAGGGCGTGGGTTTCGATCATGTGGGTGCGGTAGACTTTGCTCAGGTTGTTCATGCGTAGCATGGCGGCCTCGGTGGAAAGGGTTATGGTTCGGATTAAGGTTCGGATTAAGGCTTGATCGAGACGCGGGGCGCGTTCCCGAAGGTTTCGGTACCGGCGATGACGACCTGGTCGCCCTGTTTCAGGCCACCGAGAATTTCAACCGCGGACACGCTGGTGGCGCCCATGCGGATAGGGGTGCGCACGGCCACGCCGTCGCGCACCAGGTAGGCGAAGCGCCCGCCCTCGGACTCGACGAAGGGGCCGCGCGGCAGGGTCAGGACATTGGCTTTTTCATCGATCAGCAGGCGCGCCGTGATGCGCTGGTTCTGGCGCAGGCCGGCCGGCTGGGCGCCATTAAAGCGCACCCGCGCCAGCACCTGGTTCTTCACCACTTCCGGCGACAGCGCCGACAGCTTGCCGGTGGCCGACGTGGTGCCGGTGCTGATCTCGGCCTGCATGCCCAGGCCCAGGTCGGCGACATAGGTTTCCGGCACTTCCAGCTCCACTTCCAGCTGCGACAGGTCGACCAGCGTCATCAAGGGGGTATTGGCCGGCACCACGCTGCGGTTGGCCACCGACAGCGTGCCGATGAAGCCGTCGACCGGGGCGCGCACGGTCAGCTCGTCGACGCGGCGCTGGGCGTTGGCCAGGGTCAGGCGCTGGCGGTCCAGCTGGCTGGCCTTGGTCTTCAGTTCCAGCGCCACGTCGTCGCCTTCCAGCCCTGCCGCCAGTTCGGCGTGGCGCGCGCGGATCTCGGCCGAGCGCAGCGCGTCCTTGGCCTTCTGGAAGTCGATCTTGGCGATGATGCCGTCGTTGGCCACGGCCTGGTAGCGTTCCAGCGTGCGCTGGGCCGACAGGCGGTCGATTTCGGCGGTGTCGGCTTCGCGCCGCGCCAACAGTTTCTGCTTGCGCGCCAGGATCTGCTGGCGTGCCACTTCCGCTTCCAGCTGCTGGTAGCTCGATTGCTCGCGCTTCAGGGCGTCGCTCAGGTCGGGCGATTCCAGCACGGCCAGCACATCGCCTTTTTTGACGGTGTCGCCGGCCGAGGCCTTGAGCGTGACGGTGGCCGGCGAGGCGGCATACAGCGTGGGGCTGACGGCGGCGACGATGCGGCCGTTGACGGCGGCGTCGCGCACCAGGGTGCCGCGCCCGACTTCGGCGATGCGCAGGCGCGCCGCGCTGACGGTGTGCTCGTTGCCGCGCCAGGTCTGGAACGACAGGACGGCGATCGCGGCGACGGTGCCGGCGGCACCGGCCCACAGCAGGCGGCGCCGGGTGCGCTGGCCGGCCGGGGCGGCGATGGAGATATCTTGATGAGAAGTGTCGCGGATCATGGTCAGGGTGTCTGGCTGGGCAATGCTGCTATCTATGCACTAAGCATGCCAACCACCCTGAATTTGCTATGTCCTTGATTTAGCTGGATTTTCTTGCCGGCTGGATGCGGCCGCTGTCCGCATGGCTGTCCGCTTTGTCCGCCCTGTCCGCCCGTCCGGCGCGGACGAACAGCGTCAGGACGGCGGCGCACAGGGCGCCGGCCGCCATCACGCCGACGCCGGCGCGCAGCGTCCAGCCGTGGGCGATCGCGCCGATCAGCGGTGGCCCGAGCAGCAGACCCGCGTAGCCGGCGCTGGCCACCAGCGCGATGCCGGAGGCGGCCGAATGCGACTGGCGTCCGGCCGCGCTGAAGATGGCCGGCACCACGTTGGACAGGCCCACGCCGGCCAGCGCATAGCCGGCCAGGATGGCCGGTGTGAGCGGCAGCGCCGCCGCCAGCGTCAGGCCGGCCGCCGCCAGCACGGTGCCGGCGACGATCACGCTGCTGCCGCCGAAGCGGCGCACGATGCGGTCGCCCAGCACGCGGAACACCACCATCGCGGCGGAGAAGGCGGCAAAGCCGGCCGCCGCGGTGGTGGCGCTGGCGCCGGTGGTGGTCAGATACAGGCCGCTCCAGTCGACCATCGCGCCTTCGACCATGAAGCACAGCAGGCCGATGGCGGCCAGTCCGAACAGGGACGGGGCCAGATGCTTGCGCGGAGCTGTTGGCGCGGCCGCTGCGGCATGCGTCTCCGCGCTGGCCTGCGCTGGCTTGCCTGAATGCGCGCCGGCGTCCGCAGTTGAGGCCAGGTGCGGCGTCGCCTGCGCGGTGCGCGCGCCGTCGCCCACGCCCAGCCGGGGGATGGCAAAGCCCAGCAGGGCCAGCACGATCAGCGTGGCCGGCACCAGCATCCAGGACGACGGCAGGCCCAGATACAGCAGCGCCGCCCCGACCCCGGTGCCCACCAGGCCACCGAGGCTGAAGGCCGCGTGGAAGGACGACATGATCGCCTCGCCCCAGCGCCGCTCCACCGCGCTGGCGTGCGCGTTCATAGCCACATCGAGCACGCCGTTGGCCGCGCCCAGCAGCAGCGTGCTGGCGATCAGCAGCGGCAGGCTGCTGGCCCACATCGGCAGGCACAGCATCAGTGCGAAGGCGATGGCGGCCAGCCGGGTGGCGGCGCCCGTGCCGCCCAGCCGTGGCACCAGCCGCCCGCACAGCGGCATGCAGCAGACCGCGCCGGCCGCCATCGCCAGCAGCGCCATGCTGAGCTGGCCGTCCGTCAGTGCCAGCCCCTGTTTCAGCGGCGGTATCGCCGACGCCCAGGCGCCGATGCCCAGTCCATTGGCGAAAAAGACGGCCTGGGTGGCCCAGCGCATCGCTCGTGCTTCATCCTTGCTCATGCAGGTATTCCTTGGTGGGGAGGTTTATTCGGCGGGTGCGCCGGCCAGATGGACTTGGGTGGCTTCGCCATAGAAGGGTTTCAGGCGCTCGGCGTCGGCGTCGTATTCCACCACCATGTGCGCGATCGCCTGCATCGAGGCGATGCCGTAGGGCGCGCCGGTGCCGATCTTGTCGTTGGTGATGGCCACGGCCACCGCATTGCTGGCGGCAATGGCGGCCTGCTTGAATTCCGCCTCCTCGAAACCGAAGCCGCCCAGGCCACGGCGCGCGTCGACCGAGCAGGCGCCGAGGAAGCACAGGTCGGCGCGCAGGGCGCTGACGTCGCGTACCGCGCGGCTGCCGATACTGGCGCCGGTGCGCCAGTCGACCGGACCGCCGATGACGATGGTCTCGATGCCGCGCCGTGGCGCCAGCAGGGCGGCGATGGAGGGCGCATTGGTGACCACGGTCAGGCGCAGCGAGTCGGGCAGCAGCTCGGCGATGGCGCTGTTGGTGGAGCCGGCGTCGATCAGGATTAGCTGGCCGGGCTGCAGCAGTTCGATGCAGCGCGCCGCCAGCGCCAGTTTGCGCGGGCGGGCCTGTTCCTGGCGCTGGGTCAGCGGGCCGGAGGCGGGCGACAGCGGCAGCACGCCGCCGTAGACGCGCTCGCACAGGCCGGCGGCGGCCAGTTCGCGCATGTCGCGCCGGATGGTGTCTTCGGAAATGCCGAACTCGCGCGCCAGATCGGCGGCCAGCACGCGGCCACCGCCGCGCAAGCGTTCGACGATCACACGCTGGCGTTCTTCAGGCAGGCGGACGGGGAGGGAGGCTGGGAACATGGGCATTAAACGTGCAATGGGAATGCGTAAATTGTGCATTAACGTGCATGAACGTGCAAGATAATTTACAAACGTGCGCCCGTTCTTGTTCTTGTTCCGGCTCGCCGCTTGCAATTCAGGCAAGTGAACGCATATCCTGCTGAGCCCCGCAACGGGGCCGCGACTGGCCGCGTCTGGCGGCTATCACCGATAAAAGTCACCATGCTGTCTGCTTTGAATAAATGGCTGCGCGCCGAATCCGCCGAGGTGCTCGATTTTCCCTTTGCACCCAGCGATGTGGCACGCTACGCCGCGCTGCGGCCAGCGGCGGACGGCCCGGCGCTCGACGCGCAGACCTGGAACGATATGCTGCTGGCCGAGTACAGCGCGCAGCTGGGGCAGGGCAGCAGCATCGTTGGCCAGCAAGTGCTGCATCGGCGCCTGATGGGCGGCCGCACCAGCACCGCCGCGTGTGTAGGCGTGCAGGCGCTGGCGCAGGATGCGGCGCGGCGCGACAGCCTGCAACTGGCCTGCCGCGGCATGCGCCAGGCCGACAGCGAAATCAGCGCCAAACTGTTTGGCGCAGAGTGGGCGCCCGCGCCGCGCTGGGCGGCGGCACTGGGTTGGCTGGCACCGGCCTTTCTGCTGACGGCGGTGCTGGCGCTGGCCAGCGGCTGGGTGGTCTTGTGGTTGGCGGTGCTGGGGTTATGGCTGCTGCTGATGGGGATACAGGTACGGTTTTTTGAAGCCGCCGAACAGTGGGAGCGCACGCTACTCACCTTGCGGCAGGTGCTGGGCAGCCATGCGCTGCTGGCCCAGCTGGACGATCCGCTGACCCAGGACCTGCGCGCCGATAGCGCCCAGGCGGGCACGCTGCGGCGCGCGCTGTCCCGCTCGACGCTGGACCAGGTGCTGCCGGGTGCGCGCGAATATGCCGACTGGCTGTGGCTGAAGAACATCCGCCACTACTTTGCCAGCCGCGATCTGGTGCTGCTGCAGCGCGCCTGGCTGGGTTCCAGCTTTGAGCGGGTCGGGCGGGTGGAGGCCGATCTGGCGCTGGCGCGCCATCTGGCCCAGACCGGTCGCTACTGCTGGCCCGAACGTGGCGAGGCCTTGCGCTTCGGCGGCGTGGTGCACCCGCTGCTGGCGCAAGCGGCGCCGCTGTCGTTTGCGCTCGATGCGCGCGGCGCCTTTATCTCAGGCCAGAACGGCATCGGAAAATCGACCTTGCTGCGGACTTTGGGGATCAACCTGATCACCGCACGGGCCTTCGGCTTCTGCTACGCCGATACGGCCAGCACGCCGCTGCTGCCGGTGTATTCCAGCATGCAGGGCGAGGATTCGCTGGCCAGCGGCGAGAGCCTGTACATCGCCGAACTGCGCCGCGCGCAGGAATTGCTGGCGCTGGCCGAACGCGCGCCGGCGCTGTTCATCATCGACGAGATTTTCCGGGGTACCAATCACCTGGAATCGATTTCGGCTGCGGCGGCCGTGCTGCATACGCTGGCCGCGTCGGGCCGGGTGATCGTATCCTCGCACAATCTGGTGCTGGCGCCGCTGTTGGCCGATTGCCTGGAACCCTGGTGCGTCAGCGCGCCCGGAGGCGACCGCGCGCGCTTGCGCCTGCAGCCCGGCGTGCTGGAGGAAACCAATGGCCTGGCGCTACTTGATACGCGCGGCTTCGGCGACGCCATCGCCGCCAAGGCGGACCGGGTGTTCAACTGGCTCAGCCACTATATGGCCCATCCGCGCGACTGCGCGGGCGTGATCGCACCTCCGGCCGGGGGACTAATTTTCAAAATTCATAAATAGGTTGCTGTGGGGCAAATCATGAACTATGATGAAGTTATAAAAAGACCCAGACAACGTGTCAAGATGTACTCATCATAGGTAGGCGCTATGCTACTCAATGACCCCACTGCCCACTCGGTCCGCAAAGGACCGCCGCGGCCACAAGATGCGATCGCCCCCATTCCCGCCGGCGCCGTCACGCATGATATGACCAGCGAAGACGATATCGGCGACATGCTGGACCTGCTGGCCACGAACGGCGAGGCGATTTCGATGTACGGTAGCGGCAGCCGCGAGGCGATACTTGGGCGCATTCTGTCGGTCGATCCCAAGTCGCCGAATTTCGTGATGGAATTAAACGAAGGTGCAAGCCTACCGTCTGGCAGGATCACCTTTGTCGCCGTGCTGCCCAACGCGAAGTTGCAATTTCGCATGTCCAAACTGGACTGGGACCCGCTTCCCGACCAGCCGCAGCTGATACCGATGAGTTTCCCGGAAACCTGCGCGGTGCTGGACCGGCGTGCCACGGAGCGCGTGGAAATGCCCCTGGGGGCCAGTTTCAATGCCTTGCTGGAGATCCACGGTAACCCGCATGAGTGGTCGATCTACGATTTGTCGCTAGGCGGAATCGGCCTGCGCTGCTCAAAGATCGAGGCGAAGGGCTTGCTCAAAGGCCGCCATCTGTTGGACGTGCAGCTGGAGCTGGAAGAGGAAACCGTCATCGTCGTCGAACTGGAAGTCCGCTACACGCGCGCCTTCCGTTCTTTCCTGATGGGCGAGCAAATGCATATCGGCTGCCAGTTCATCAATTTGGCGCCGGAGACCGCAAGCCAGATCCAGGGCCTTATCGATCATATAAAAACTGCCCCAGGGGAGCACTGAAGATTGCGGCGCCGCTAGCGCTTGGCGCGGTTCGGGCAGGTGCTCAGGCAGGGAGGCTGTATGATGAAGGGCGGCTATGTGGCCGCCTTTTTTTTGGCATACAGCTCTCCGAAAGAACAATATGAAACAACTGCTTTCCTCCTGCGTCATCGGCCTGACCCTGACTTTCGCCCTGAGCGCTTGCGAGCGCGCCAAGGCGCCAGTCCCTACACCGGCGTCGGCTTCGGCCGAGGCCATCTCCCTGCAAAAGATCGATACCCTGGCCGGCAGCGGCAAAGAAGCGGTGGCCGGTGTGACCGCCGTGGTCAACTACACCGGCTGGTTGTACTTGCCCGATGCGCCCCAGCAGCATGGCGCCCAGTTCGATTCCTCCGTCGGCCGTGGACCGTTCTCCTTCTCGCTTGGCGCAGGCCAGGTCATTCCGGGCTGGGACAAGGGCGTGGAAGGCATGAAGGTCGGCGGCAAACGCACCCTGATCGTCCCGGCCAGCATGGGTTACGGCGAACGAGGCGCCGGCCCGATTCCGCCGAATGCCAATCTGATCTTCGACGTTGAACTGCTGGAAGTGAAATAAGCAGTCAGAAAGGGCCGCCGCGCACAAAGGCTTTGACTTCATCGCCGATTGATTCTATTATTTCTGTAACGACAGAAATATAGGAAACACCATGATGCTCGCCCCCACCATGCAGAAGTACATCCTCCACTGGGGCGAGATGGGGACGCGCTGGGGCGTCAACCGCACGGTGGCGCAGATCCATGCGCTGCTGTTCCTGGCCAATAAGCCGCTCACGGCGGAAGAAATTGCCGACACCCTGACGGTGGCGCGCTCGAACGTGAGCAACAGCCTGAAGGAACTGCAAAGCTGGGGCCTGGTGCGCATCACCCACCTCGTCGGCGACCGCCGCGATCATTTCCTGGCCTTGCAGGATGTGTGGGAAGTGTTCCGCGTCATCATGGAAGAGCGCAAGCGCCGCGAGATCGACCCGACCCTGAGCGTGCTGCGCGAATGCGCATTGGAAGCCGGGCAGGATGCGGGCCTGGAAGAGGCGACCAAGATCAAGATGGATCAGGTGCTCGATTTCCTCGAAATGCTGACCGCGTCCTACGACGACTACAAGCACTTGCCGCCGGCAACGCTGCAACGCTTCATCAAAATGGGCGGCAAGGTCGCCCGCCTGCTGGGCAGCGATTAAGCTGCTCGCCGCATCCCCTCGAGAGATGGCAAGCGGCGAAGCTTTATCCAAGTATTTCTGTATTTGCAGAAATTTGAGAATGTAGAATCATCTAGAGCAGCACAGGAGGCAATATGAAAGTCCTCGTCACCGGCGCCACCGGCCTGATCGGCGGGCATGTCCTGCGGGCCTTGCGCGTGGCCGGCCACAGCGTGGTCGGCATGAGCCGCCGCCGCCCGCAAGGCGAAGCGGAGCAGCAATGGATCGAATGCGACTTCGCCGACATGCGCAAGGAGCAGGCCTGGCTGCCGCTGCTCGATGGCGTCGATGCCGTGGTCAACTGTGTCGGCATCATCCGCGAGACGCTCCCCGGCGACTTCGACCGCCTGCACCGCGCCGCCCCCATTGCCCTGTTTGCGGCCTGCGAGCGCGCCGCCGTGCGCCGCGTGGTGCAGGTGTCGGCGTTGGGCAGCCATCCCGACGCGGCCACCGGCTACTGGCGCAGCAAGGGCGCGGCGGAGCACGACCTGCTGGCGCGCACGCTCAGTTCTGTCATCATCCGTCCTTCGCTGGTGTATGGCGATGCGGGCGCCAGCAGCATCATGTTCCGCATGCTGGCGACCTTGCCGGTACTGGCGATGCCGATGGCGCATGGCGCCAAGGTGCAGGGCATACACGTTGAAGAGTTGGCGGAGATCGTGGCAAGTCTGGTGAGTACCGAGGGCGCCGTGCCGCGCGAACTGGCCGTGGTTGGCCCGCGCGCCACGACCATGGCGGATTATCTCGCGGCGCTGCGCGAGGGCATGGGTGCGCCGGGCGCCGTCGTGCTGGATTTGCCGATGCCGGTCGCGCGGCTGGTGGCGCGCGTGGCGCAGCTGATGCCATCGAGCGCACTGACGCCGGAGTCGCTGCTGATGCTGGAGCGCAGCGCCGATGGCAGCAACACCGCCGACGCGCGTCCTGCCGCTGCGCTGCTGGGCCGTCCGCTGCGCGATCCCCTCAGCTTCGCGCGGCCCGATCTGTTGCCTGCCGCGGTGATGGACTGGGGCCGGCCTTTGCTGACCATCGTGATGGCCATGCTGTGGTTGTTGACGGCGGCGGTCTCCTGGTTTGGCTGGCCGCATGCGGAAAGCTTTGCCTGGCTGGCCGCCTGCGGCATACCGCCGGCCTGGCAGGAGCCGGTGCTGCTGGGCGCCAGCGTGGCCGACTGTGTCATGGGCCTGGCCTTGCTGCTGCGTCCGCGCCGCTGGCTCTGGCTCATGCAACTGACGCTGGTGCTGGGCTATACGGTGGCGATGACGTTCTGCCTGCCCGAATTCTGGCTGCATCCGTTTGGCCCCTTGAGCAAGAACCTGCCGGTGCTGGCCTTGATGGCGCTGATGTGGCGCGTGACCCCGAAACCGATTCAATCAATTCACTGAAGAGTAAAGCAATGGACTACGTGACCGAAATGAACTATCTGACGATCAAGTGGCTGCACATCCTGTCGGCCACCTTCCTGTTCGGTACCGGCTTTGGCACGGCCTTTTATATGTTCTTTTCCAACCGCAGTGGCAACGTGCCGGCCATTGCCGTGGTCACGCGCTGGGTGGCGCGCGCCGACTGGTGGTTTACCTCGCCGACGGTGATCATCCAGCCGGTGACCGGCTACATGATGATGCGCATGGCGGGCTATCCGATGGAATCGCGCTGGATCATGTGGTCGCTGATGCTGTATGCGCTGGCGGGCCTGTGCTGGTTGCCGGTGGTGTGGCTGCAATTGAAGATGCGCGATATGGCGGCGCTGGCCGCCGCTGGCGGCACGCCGCTGCCGGCGCGCTACTGGCGCTACGAGAAAATCTGGACCGCGCTGGGTTTTCCGGCGTTTGCCGCGCTGATCGTGGTGTATTGGCTGATGGTGCACAAGCCGGCGTAATGATGTTTGATGTTCGTATGCCTGAACCCACGGCGTAACCCTGGGGGCCGGTCCCATAGGGACAGGCGGGGCGCAGCCCCTCACCGGACCTTAAGGTCAGACCCCGGCTCTTTGCCTTGGGTTTAAGCGGCAGCCAGCGGCCCGCCAGCCGTGCATTGCCCCCTTGTCTGCAACCGCCTACTTCTCCTGCTTCAGCGGCTTGCTCTTGTCGATCACTTCCCGGCAGTCGCCCTTGATGATGGCGTTGTCGTAATTGGTCCAGCCATAGCTGTCCACATAGCGCTTGTGCTGCTTGAACTGGGCATTGGCGAAGCTCCATTCCAGCTTCTGGTCCGGGTAGGCGATGTCGCCGATGTCGAGCATGGTGTGGAACATATTCTCGGTCGCCAGCCGCGCCTTGCGGTGGCGCTGCAACTGCTGCACCTTGGCCGGGTAGCGCGCCTTGTAGGGGGCGGAATACCAGAACAGCGCCGGCACGTGGAATTCGTACTGGGTGTTGTGGCCGTGGAAGGCCAGGTTGCAGGTATTGTCATACAGGGTCTGACCATGGTCGGCCACGTAGACCATCGAGGCCAGCGCCTGGGTATCCTTTAATTTGGCTATCACCTGGGCCAGGAACCAGTCGGTGTACAGGATCGAGTTGTCGTAGCTGTTGTTGAGCTGCGGCTTGATCTTGGTGTCGGTGTAGACCGGCTTGTTGATGCCAAACAGCGAAGGTTGCCATTTGTCGAATTCCTTCGGGTAGCGCTGGCTGTAGTTCCAGTGGTTGCCCAGGGTGTGCAGCACGATCAGCTTTTTCGGCGCCGGGTCGGCGATCGCGTGCCGCAGCGGCTCCAGCAGGATCTGGTCGAAATTGGAGTTGTTGGTAAAGCCGCCCAGATTCATGAACTGGATCACGTCGGCTTCCTTGGCGAACACCGACACGGGCGTGTCGAACTGGCCGAAGGAAATCTGGTTCGACAGCCAGTAGGTCTTGAAGCCAGCTTCCTTATAGGCGGTCAGGAAGGACTTCTCCGAAAAGCCATCCTTCAGGCTCTGCATGGCGGGCTTGCGCGAGATGATCACCGGCACCGACAGGCGCGTGGCCGAGACGGCGGTGATGACGTCGGGGAAGGTGATCAGGTTGCTTTCCTTGCGCAGCAGGGGATTGGTCTCGCGCTCGTAGCCGTTCAGGCTCCAGCGGTCGTAGCGCGACGATTCGCCGATCACCATGATGACGATCTCTGGCGTCTGGTTGGCCTGCGGCTGCCGCGCCTGGAAGCGGAAGCTGCTGCTGCGCTGGCCCAGGTCGGCCAGATAAGTGCGCTCTTTATAGAAGTCGACGCCGCGCGCCATCAGGCCGAAGGGCCAGGCATTGCTCAGCGCTTCGAAACTGATGGGCGAACGCGCCCACCAGGGCAGGGCGGGGGAGGTCCGGCCGGTCTTGCCCGCGCCCTTGATGGCGGCATGCTCGGGGCTGCTGTCTTCTTCGGCATCCTCTTCCTCGTCCTCGCCGCTGTCGTCGCCGAAGCCGGAAGCGGCCACGGCGGCCGATGGCGTGCCTGCCGTCGCGCCGGCGCCAGCGACGGTGGTGGAGGCGGCAGTGGCGGGAGCGGATGCCGGCGCGGTGGACAATGCCGCCGTCGAGGCAGGGCTCGCATTTGCCGGGGGCGCCGACGCGGCGGCTGCGGAAGCGGAGGTCGCCGAGGCGGTGGCGCGCACCGCTTTGGCGCGCACGCCGAATTCCCAGCCGTAGCCCCACACGCCGGCCAGCACGACGAATAAGAGCAGTGCGGCCCAGCGGCTAGGGCCATGCCAGTCGAGCGCGCGGGTGCGGCGCGCGGCCGTCTGGCTGGCGATCCACCACACGATCACGGCGACCATGACGGCCCCCATCAGCCAGATTTTCTGGCCAAGGAACTCCAGCGCTTCCTTGGGACTGGTCTCGGCGATGATGCCCAGGTGGTGGGTGGAAATGCCCTGGCCGTAATAGATGATCAGGTAGAGCTCGGTCGGCACGGCCAGGAAGGCGGGGATCAACAGCCAGTGAAAGCGGGCCGGACGGCCAAACACGGCCCAGGCGGCGATCCAGCACAGCAGTTCGGCGCCGGCGATCTGCCAGGCTTGCTCGACTTGCCGTCCTGATAAGAGCGGCGCCAGCGGCACGGCGGACAGCAGGGTGTAGGTGAGCAGGACAAACAGTGGGGCAGGGCGCAGCGCAAGTCGCATAAAGTCAGACAATAGGGAGATGTCTGCTATTATCAGGTGTTTCCCCGATGTTCAGCCAGTGTTTGCTGGCCTTGCCCCATCCCGACCGCTTGCGGCGGCGGCGAAATAGATTGACTGGCGCTTGACGCACGTCTATACTCGCGAGTTCTCAATTTATTCTGCGCATCGTATACGCCTTTGTAGCCGCTCCTTGATGAGTGGCTGTTCGCGCCTCCGCTGTGCTTGTAATTGAGACTAGGTTTCAGTCCCCGGACAACCGTCCGGGTTATTAACGTTGTTATTTAGTTGGGTTTAGAACGATGCCAACCATCAATCAACTGATTCGCAATCCACGTGTCGCTCTGACCGTGAAAAGCAAATCGCCGGCGCTGGAAAACAGCCCGCAAAAACGTGGTGTTTGCACCCGTGTGTACACCACCACTCCTAAGAAGCCTAACTCGGCTTTGCGTAAAGTCGCCAAAGTGCGTCTGACCAACGGTTTCGAAGTCATTTCGTACATCGGCGGTGAAGGCCACAATCTGCAAGAGCACAGCGTTGTTCTGCTGCGCGGCGGCCGCGTAAAAGATTTGCCGGGTGTGCGTTACCACATGGTTCGCGGTGCACTGGATACCCAGGGCGTCAAAGACCGTAAGCAAGCTCGCTCGAAATACGGTACCAAGCGCGCTAAAGCTGGTAAGAAGTAATACAACAAGTTTCGCTCAGTGGCAGTAGGCTAAGTGAATGTAGTCGACCGCAATTGGTCGAGTAAGTGGGGGGCTATGATGGCCGTCCGCGAGAGTGCGAACCATATCTGCGCACCTCAACTGAAGATTGAAAGGAATTGATATGCCACGTCGTCGTGAAGTACCCAAGCGCGAAATCTTGCCAGATCCAAAATTCGGCAACACTGATGTCGCCAAATTCGTCAACGTACTGATGCTGTCCGGTAAAAAATCGGTCGCAGAAAACATCATCTACGGTGCCTTCGAGCACATCGCCGCTAAATCGGGCAAAGATCCACTCGAAGTGTTCGCTACCGCGATCAACAACGCCAAACCGCTGGTCGAGGTGAAATCCCGCCGCGTTGGCGGCGCCAACTACCAGGTGCCTGTTGAAGTGCGTCCAGTGCGTCGTATGGCTCTGTCCATGCGCTGGCTGCGTGAAGCTGCGAACAAGCGCAGCGAAAAATCCATGCCACAACGCCTCGGCGGTGAGCTGATGGAAGCGGCCGAAGGCCGTGGCGGTGCAATGAAAAAGCGTGACGAAGTGCACCGTATGGCTGAAGCGAACAAGGCGTTCTCGCACTTCCGCTTCTAATAAAATCGGCCAGCTCCTATGGGATCTGGCTGTTATCTGTTGTTCGAGGCCGGGCTCATTTTGTCAAAAAATGGTGCTCGGTTTTGTCCATTCAAAGATTTAGGAATAATTATGGCCCGCAAGACCCCCATTGAGCGCTACCGCAATATCGGTATCTCGGCTCACATCGATGCAGGTAAAACCACCACCACCGAACGCGTTCTGTTCTACACGGGCGTGAACCACAAGATCGGTGAAGTTCACGATGGCGCCGCCACCATGGACTGGATGGAGCAGGAACAAGAGCGCGGTATCACGATTACCTCCGCGGCAACGACTTGCTTCTGGAAAGGGATGGCTAACAATTTCCCTGAGCACCACATCAACATCATCGACACCCCAGGCCACGTTGACTTCACCATTGAAGTGGAACGTTCGATGCGCGTGTTGGATGGCGCTTGCATGGTTTACTGCGCAGTGGGCGGTGTTCAGCCACAGTCGGAAACCGTATGGCGTCAGGCGAACAAGTACAAAGTGCCACGTCTGGCCTTCGTCAACAAGATGGACCGTACCGGCGCGAACTTCTTCAAAGTTTACGAGCAGATGCGTGCCCGCCTGAAGGCGAACCCGATTCCTCTGCAGATCCCTATCGGCGCCGAAGAAAACTTCAAAGGCGTGGTCGATCTGGTCAAGATGAAGGCCGTCTACTGGGACGACGCATCGCAAGGCATGAAGTTCGACTACCGTGACATCCCTGCTGAGCTGGCTGAGCAAGCCGCTGAGTGGCGCGAGAAGATGGTCGAAGCCGCTGCCGAAGCGTCCGAAGAGCTGATGAACAAATACCTGGAAGAAGGCGATCTGACGGAAGAAGAGATCAAAGCCGCTCTGCGTATTCGTACCCTGGCATCGGAAATCGTTCCAATGATGTGCGGTACCGCGTTCAAGAACAAGGGCGTGCAGGCCATGCTGGACGGCGTCATCGAATACCTGCCGTCGCCAGTCGACATCAAGCCAGTGCAAGGTATGGATGAAGACGACCAGCCGGTCAGCCGTAAAGCTGACGACAACGAGAAATTCTCGGCGCTGGCGTTCAAGATCATGACCGATCCATTCGTCGGCCAGCTGATCTTCTTCCGCGTCTACTCGGGCACCATCAAGTCGGGCGACACCGTCTACAATCCGATCAAGAACAAGAAAGAACGTCTTGGCCGTATTCTGCAGATGCACGCGAATCAGCGCGAAGAGATCAAAGAAGTGCACGCTGGCGACATCGCCGCTGCCGTTGGTCTGAAAGATGCGACCACGGGCGAAACCCTGTGCGATCCGCAATCGATCATCACGCTGGAAAAAATGGTCTTCCCTGAGCCGGTGATTCAACAGGCTGTCGAGCCTAAGACCAAGGCCGACCAGGAAAAAATGGGCCTGGCGCTGAACCGCCTGGCACAGGAAGATCCTTCGTTCCGCGTCAAGACCGATGAAGAATCGGGCCAGACCATCATCGGTGGTATGGGCGAGCTGCACCTGGAAATTATCGTTGACCGTATGAAGCGCGAATTCGGCGTGGAAGCGACCGTCGGCAAGCCACAAGTGGCTTACCGCGAGACCATCCGCAAAGTATGCGAAGAGTCGGAAGGCAAATTCGTTAAGCAATCCGGTGGTCGTGGTCAGTACGGTCACGTGGTTCTGAAAATCGAACCGCAAGAACCGGGCAAGGGCTTCGAGTTCGTTGACGCCATCAAGGGCGGCACCGTGCCACGCGAGTACATTCCTGCGGTTGAAAAAGGTGTTCGCGGTACCCTGAACACCGGCGTGCTGGCTGGTTACCCAGTCGTTGACGTCAAGGTAACGCTGTTCTTCGGTTCGTACCACGATGTGGACTCGAACGAAAACGCGTTCCAGATGGCCGCTTCGATGGCCTTCAAAGACGGCTGCCGCAAAGCATCGCCAGTCATTCTGGAGCCAATGATGGCTGTGGAAGTGGAAACGCCGGAAGACTACGCCGGTACCGTGATGGGCGATCTGTCGTCCCGCCGCGGTATGGTGCAGGGCATGGACGAGATCCCAGGCGGCGGTGGCAAGATCATCAAAGCTGAAGTGCCACTGTCCGAAATGTTTGGTTACTCGACCTCGCTGCGTTCCGCAACGCAAGGCCGCGCGACCTACACGATGGAATTCAAGCACTACTCGGAAGCGCCTAAGCACGTCACCGACGCAATCGTTACCGCGAAAGCCAAGTAATTTTTGTATTTTTTGCGGGCCGGGGAGATCACCTGGCCCGCATATTTAAAACATTGTTCTAAGGAAGAATAAAATGGCAAAAGAGAAATTCGAACGGACCAAGCCGCACGTCAACGTCGGCACCATCGGCCACGTCGATCACGGCAAAACCACCCTGACCGCTGCAATCGCTACCGTTCTGTCGAAAAAATTCGGCGGCGAAGCGAAAGCATACGACCAGATCGATGCAGCACCAGAAGAAAAAGCACGCGGCATTACCATCAACACCGCTCACGTCGAGTACGAAACCGCTACCCGTCACTACGCCCACGTTGACTGCCCAGGCCACGCCGATTACATCAAAAACATGATTACCGGTGCAGCGCAGATGGACGGCGCGATCCTGGTATGCTCCGCGGCCGACGGCCCAATGCCACAGACCCGCGAGCACATCCTGCTGGCGCGTCAGGTTGGCGTTCCATACATCGTCGTGTTCCTGAACAAGTGCGATCTGGTCGATGACGAAGAGCTGCTGGAACTGGTCGAAATGGAAGTTCGCGAGTTGTTGTCGAAATACGAATTCCCAGGCGACGACCTGCCTATCATCAAAGGTTCGGCACGTAAAGCGCTGGACGGCGACACCGGTCCTCTGGGCGAAGTGGCCATCATGGCCCTGGCCGATGCACTCGACAGCTACATCCCTACGCCAGAGCGCGCAGTCGATGGCGCCTTCCTGATGCCAGTCGAAGACGTGTTCTCGATCTCGGGTCGCGGTACCGTGGTGACCGGTCGTATCGAGCGCGGCATCATCAAGGTCGGCGAAGAGATC
>JABTBR010000032.1 GCA_013284265.1 Oxalobacteraceae bacterium
CCTTGGGTTCTAAGCAAGGCGCGCCCCTCAATTCATCCCTCTCAGCTCACCGTCCTGAAAAACCGCATCATCTCGCGGCTGGCATCCGGTCCCTTGGCATCGGTATAGCTGCCGCTGTTGCTACCGCCCGACCAGGCATGCGATGCGCCGTGAATCAGCCAGTGCTCCGCCAGCGGCTTGCCATCGGCCTGCTGGTGCGTAGTCTGGGTATAGCGGTGGCCATTCGGCACGCTGCCCGTTTGCACCGACGGCTTTCCAGGCTGTCCCTGCAGGCGCTGCGACAGCACCTGTTCGCCATTGACCGGATTGACGGTGCTGTCCTTGTCGCCATGGAAAACGATGATCGGCAAGCTGCCGCCGTTCTTGCCGACGCTGCTGCTGCCGCGCTTCATCGCGCTCAACGCCGATGGCAGATCCTTGGCCGACGCATATGGCAGGCCGGAATGCACTCCCACCGCCGCGAACAGGTCCGGATACAAAGTCCCCACAATCACCGCCATCGCGCCGCCGGCCGACAGCCCCGCCACGTACACCTGGCGCGGATTGACCGGATACTCGTCCATGATCTGCTGGGCGATGCCGGCGATCAGCGATGGTTCGCCCTGGCCACGGGTCTGGTCAACCGCGTTGAACCAGTTCCAGCAGCGCGAACTGTTGGCGCCTTGCGGCTGCTCGGGGTAGGCCACGAAGCAGTGGCGCTCCTCGGCCACCTGATTCATCTGGGTGCCGGAGGCAAAATCGTCCGGATTCTGGGTGCAGCCGTGCAGCATCACCAGCAGCGGCATGGCCTGGCCGTGGTAGCTGCTGGGGATGTATAGCTTGTAGTTGCGCATGCCGGCGCCGTTACGGTAGCTGGCGCTGAGGAACTGCGCACCTTCCGGCAGTGGCGGCGCCTTGGACGGCGCGTCGTAGGCGGGCAGGTCCAGGCTGGAAAAGTCGAACTGCGGCAGGTCGAGATTTTTCAGGCCGGCCGGCATATTCGCCTGGAACTCGGCCATGCGCGCCTGCATCGTGGCCTGCATGTCGCCGCTGATGCCCATGCGTGCCAGCATATCCTGTGCGGCCCGGCTGGCGGCGCTGGTGGCCGCAGCTGCGGCGGCGCTGGACTCGGCCGCGCGCTCCGCGGCGGACTGGCCGGGCGCGGCATGGCTTGCGCCATCGACCGGGCCAGCATCGCGCCGCGTTCCTTGCAAAGCTTCCTCGGGCTGCCGATGTTCGCGCGCTACTCCTGGCTGCGCATGCGCCGCATCGTGAACGCGCGCATCGGCCGCACCGCCCTGGCGTGCGGCCGGGGGCGGATTGATGTCGCGCATGGCCGGCTGGGCCGCTGCTCCTTCCGCGGCGGCGCCGCGTTCGCGCAAGCCTACGCTGGCCAGCGCCGACTGGATGGCGGCGGTGGCCGAGGCCGGACCCTTGGACAACAGGTTCTGGGTGGCGGCGCGCATCTGCGCGAAGATAGGGTGGTTCAGTTTCATGGACGTCCTTTACTCTTGCTGCGCACCACTGTGTGGCCCTTGGCCAGTGCTGCGGTTTAGTGAATTCGCCCGGCTAGGGCGGTCTTGACTACCGCGCTCGCGTGCAGCGCTCCCAATACAAAAATCGATTCAATCGTCGCCAGCGCCAGCTCCACCGATACGTCGCTGGCGATGCTGGCCAGTCCCAGTACCTGGATCTGCAGGCGCTGCCCGGCCGCCTGCAAGGCTTCCAGGTCGGCGCGCGAGTAGTGCTGCATACCCAGCACCAGGCTCTTGCGCTCCACCGTCTGGCGCACCACGTCGGCATGCGAATTGAGCTGGTTGCGGATCGCGGTGCGGATCAGATCGGTGCGGTTCGAATAAAACCCCTCCTGCACCAGCAGGTCGATCTGGCCCAGGTCGATCGGCCCCAGATTGATGGTGATTTTTTCCGATTCGCTGGTCTTCAACTTCAGTTCTTGCTTGGCCATAAGTCTCCATCCGGCGCTGTTATCTTATTCAAGGTATCTGGCCTAGCATCCCGTTTGGCATCCACGCACCATCCAAATACCATCTGCATGGATGGTAGTATAAGGCCATATGCCTGTTTTTCAAGCACTGAATTCACTTCTGTATCGTTTTGGGGCCTATCGCAGGCATAATGAACGCCTGATCTTTTTTTGACTCCGCAATGCGCACCGAGACCCCTATCGCCGAGCCGCTGCCGCCTGAATTGGCCACGCCGGTCCCTTCGCCCTGCATCAGCCTATGCAAGATGAATGCCGACACCGGCCTGTGCGAAGGCTGTGCCCGCACCATTGAGGAAATCATCGCCTGGTCCAAGTCGGGCGATGACTTCAAGCGCGCCGTCTGGGCCGAAATCCGGCAGCGCGAAGCGCGGATCGACTTCGACTAGCCCTCCATGACCCTTTTCCGCCGCCCGCTCCCATGAACGCACTACCCGATTCCATCCTGGTGTTCGAGCGCGGCTGGCTGTCCTCGAACAATATTCTGCTGCTGGGCCGCCACGAGACCGCGCTGGTCGACAGCGGCTACAAGATCCACGCCGAGCAAACGCTGGAACTGGTGCGCCACGCCCTGCACGGGCGCCGCCTGGACCGGCTGATCAACACCCATCTGCACTCCGACCATTGCGGCGGCAACGCCATCTTGCAGGCCCATTTCGGCTGCCAGACCGCGATTCCCGTGGCCGAGGCGGACAAGGTGCGCCACTGGGACGTGGAAGCGCTCAGCTTCAAGGCCACCGCCCAGCAGTGCGACCGCTTCGGTTTCGACACCACCATCGCGCCCGGCGACGTGCTGACCCTGGCCGACATGGAATGGCAGGCGCTGGCCGCGCCCGGCCACGATCCCCACTCGCTGCTGTTGTATTGTGCACAGGAGCGCATCCTGATTTCGGCCGACGCGCTGTGGGAAAACGGGTTTGGCATCATCTTCCCGGAACTGGACGGCGCTTCCGGCTTCGCCGAGCAGCGCGCCACGCTGGACCTGATCGCCACGCTGGACGTGCGGATGGTGATTCCCGGCCACGGCGCGCCCTTCGACGATGCGGCCGGCGCGCTGGCGCGGGCCCGTTCGCGGCTGGACTACCTGGCCGCCGATCCGCAGCGCAATGCCCAGAACGCGATCAAGGTGCTGCTCAAATTCCTGCTGCTGGAGCGCCAGCGCATCGCGCTGAGCGATCTGCCGACCCTGCTGCTGGCCATGCCGGTGTTTGACGCGGCCAACCGGCGCTTCCTGAAGCAGACGCCGCAGGCGCTGGCCGAGTGGGCCGTCGGCCAGCTACTCAAGGCTGGCGCGGCTCGCGTCGATGGTGAGTACTTACTTAATGAAAAGGATTGAAGCCGGATAGCGCAGGCAAATAGAGGGTCGCGCCTAACATTCGCACGATCGTACTATTTTCGGCTTATTTTCAATTTATAATCGTCCGATAGTTCTTCCGATCCCTTCTTCGACAGCGAGTTCGTCATGGCCCTGCCAGCAGCGTTGCAAAACCTCTCCCTTCCCGTCATCGCCTCGCCGATGTTCATCGCCAGCGGTCCCGCGCTGGTGGCGGCCCAGTGCAAGGCCGGCATCGTCGGCTCCTTCCCCGCGCTGAATGCGCGCCCGGCCGAACTGCTGGACACCTGGCTGACCGACCTGAAGGCCGAGCTGGCCGCATTCCAGGCCGCCAATCCGGACAAGCGGGTCGGCCCGATCGCCGTCAACCAGATCGTGCACCAGTCGAACGACCGCCTGGCGCATGACGTGGAAGTCTGCGTCAAGCACCAGATCCCCATCATCATTTCCTCGCTGCGCGCGCCGCCGAAGGAAATGCTGGACGCGATCCACAGCTACGGCGGCATCGTGCTGCACGATGTGGTGTCGATCCGCCATGCCCAGAAGGCGCTGGAAGCGGGCGTCGACGGCCTGATCCTGGTGGCCAGCGGCGCCGGCGGCCATGCCGGTTCGCTGTCGCCGTTCGCGCTGGTGGGCGAGGTGCGCAAGTTCTTCTCCGGCCCGATCGCCCTGTCGGGCTCGATCGCCACCGGCGACGCCATCCTGGCCGCGCAAGCGATGGGCGCCGATTTCGCTTACATCGGCTCGCGCTGGCTGGCGACCAAGGAATCGAATGTGGCCGATGGCTACCGCGAAGCGATCGTCGAATCGTCGGCTGCCGACATCGTCTACACCAATCTGTTTACCGGCGTGCACGGTAATTATTTGAAAAAATCCATCGTCAACGCCGGCCTCGATCCGGAAGCGCTGCCGCAGGCCGACAAGAGCGCCATGAACTTCGGTTCCGGCAGCGCCAAGGCCTGGCGCGACATCTGGGGCGCCGGCCAGGGCGTGGGCCTGATGCATGACGTGCCGACGACGGCCGAGATGGTCGAACGCCTGGCGGCCGAGTACCAGGCCGCGCGCGCCCGATTAAGTCTGTAAAGGGAAGAAGTTTCATTTAAAATAAGATTTCTTCCTCTTGTAGAGATCTTATGTTGAAATCCATCCTGGCACTGGCCTCCTGCGTCACGCTCGCCCTACCTGCTGCGGCCAGTATCGGCTGCAATGCGACTTGCGATGCTTTGCTGAAACAGGGTTATGTCCTTCAGTCGCAAGGCAGGAATCGGGACGCCATGGGCAAATTTCAGGAAGCGAGCCGGGCCGACCCCGCCGCCTCCTTGCCCGTATCGCAGATGGCGGCCATGTTTTTGGGGATCGCGCAAGGCGAGCGCAAGGACGCGATGCGCCAGGAGGCGACGCGTCTGGCCAGGCTGGCCTTGCAACTGGGCCCCGGGGATCCGGTGGCCCAGGAAGTGCTGCGCAAACTCGATGAGGATGCGCCGCAGGCAATTCACGAGGCCAGCGGCGTTGCCCTGGCGGCGATGCAGGAGGCCGAGGGATTTTTTCATGCAGAGAAGTTCGCTGAGGCCGTGCAGAGCTATGAGCGCGCGGCCCAGCTCGATCCCGCGCTGTCGCAAGCCTGGCTCTACGCTGGCGATAGCTTCTTCATGCAAAAAAATTATGCCGAAGCGGAGACGCGGTTTCGCAAGGCTGTCGGAGTGGAACCGCTGAATGGGCAGGCTTGGCGATTCCTGGCGGACGCCTTGATATTTCAGGGTAAACGCGACGATGCCCAAGCGGCCTTGTTGAAGGGAATCGAGGCCCAGCCCAGCCAGTTACCCAATTGGGACAAACTGGAGAAGATGCGCGCTGCCGACGGAACCCCGCTGCAGGCTTTGAATCTGAAGCCCATGGCCCGCCTGTTGATAGGACAAGGTAGTAACAAGAACACCGTGGAACTAGACCCGCCGCCGCAGGGGAGCCCGCTCAAATCAGCTGAACAGGCTGTGTGGATGTCACGCGCGATGGAGGAAGCGGCTTTGCTGACGCGGAAAAACGGCCGGTCGCCGTATGCGATCGCGCTGGCATCGTGGCGCAAGGCTCTGCAAGTGGCGGCGGAACTGAGCGCCCAGCCAGGCATGGCTTTGAGCGATTCAGGATTGCTGGCCCTGGTGGCGCTGGACAAGGACGATCAGTTGGAAACGGCCTTGCTGCTGCTGATGTACCGGGAAGCCTACCGTCCCGAGCTGGAAACATGGAAGGCGGCACATCCGAAGGGCGTGAAGAAATTCATCGACGCTTACGGCCTGCGGCCGTAGGCGTCGATGACCGGGTTTAGCTCTCGGTCTGAATCGCCCACAGGCCAGGCAGATTGCGCCAGTAGCCGTACGCATCCATGCCGAAGCCGACCACGAAGCGGTTCGGAATCGTGATGCCGACGATGTCGGCCTTGCAGGGCTTGGGCTTGCCGATGGCCTTGTCCGCGAACACGGCCAGGATCACTTCGGACGCGCCCATGTCCAGCAAACGCTGTTTGACGTGGGCCAGGGTTTCGCCTTCGTCCAGGATATCGTCGAGCACGATGACGGTGCGGCCGGTGACGTTCGAGCGCGGCACGACCTTCCAGACGACTTTGCCGCCCTGGTCTTCGTCGCCGTAGCGGCTGACGTGGATGTAATCGAATTCGAGCGGGAAGGTCAGTTGCGGCAGCAGATTGCCGGTAAACACGACCGCGCCGCCCATGACGCCCAGCACCAGCGGGAATTCCTGGCAGTCAGGCGCATTGAAGCGTTCGTTGAGGGTGTCGGCCATGCGCGCGACGGCGGTGTCGACGTCTGCCTTGGTGAACAGTTCTTCCGCGTTTTCCAGCAGGGCACGGGCGCGGTTATGGTGGAAGTCTTGCATAGTCTTCAGCTTTTGTGACGGGTGGGAATGTTCCTATTATCCGCCATATCACCCCCGCTTGCGGTCGAGTTGGAATTACACCACATATTAGAATCGCGCCGATTCGCGCCCGGGAATGGGCAAGGGGATCCGTGGACGTGCGAACGGGGCGGGCATCCCGGTAGATGCGCGCCCCGCTTGAGTGCAGCCGCTGTGGTTTAGGCGGCTTGAACCTGCTTTTTGCTGCGGCGTGCGGCGATCGCGCCGACCAGCGCCAGGCCACCCAGCATCATGCCGTAGGTCGCTGGTTCCGGTACCGGGGATACGGTCACGCTGGAATTGTATTTGCCCGAGGCGTTCGATACCACGCTGCCGCGCACCTGCAGGTAGTAGTTGCCGGCTAACAGAGGACCGGTGGAGTCCAGCTGCCATTCGTCTTTGGCGCCGGTGGAGACCAGATGGCCGGTGCCGACCAGACCGTTCGAGTCGAACAGATCCAGGCCGGTGATGTTCAGGCCGTTGTTGGCGTTGCCGCTGGACGAGAAGACGTCACCCTGCACGAAGGCCGAACCGGTCAGGCTGAAGCTGTAGTTGTCGGCGAAGGTGTCGTTTTGATGACCGCCGTTGAAATGCTGGCCGAAGAAGGCCGAGCCATCGACCAGCTCGACAGGGGTGGTTGGGGTGCTGATATCGCCCGCGTAGGCGGCCTGGGACACCATGGCCGCGCTGGCCATGGCAATTGCTGCAATCATCGTTTTTGCATTCATCTTGTAAGCTCCTTGAGTTTAAGCGAAGTCAGGCGGAGGCCTGACAGGACGCAAACTTATCAGCATTGCCAAAATGAAGACGCCCTGTTCAATTGAAACTTACAAGCACTTACAAGTTTATTTTTAATAATATTCCTCTGTGAAATTTAACATTTATTTTCTTGAAATGTTATATATGCAAGTTACTTGTAGTCGCGCACATCGTCGATGATCTTGCCGTCGCTGGGCAGGCTGCCGCGCGCCACGAAGCGCACTTCGGCGCGCAGCTTGGTCAGTTCGCGGATGCTGTCGATGATGGCCGCGCCGTCGCCGTAGCCCGCCGGGTCGGCCACCTCGCAGTGCAGGGTCATCACGTCCTGCGCCATCTGGCCCGACACCACCAGCCGCGCCTTGACGATTTCCGGATGGCGCCGCGCGATCTCGTGGACCTGGGCCGGATGCACGAACATGGCGCGCACCTTGGTGGTCTGGTCGGCCCGTCCCAGCCAGCCGCGGATACGGGTGTTGCTGCGGCTGCGGCTGCCGCGCGCGCCCGGTAGCGGCGCCAGGATGGCCGACAGGTCGCCGGTGGCGAAGCGGATCAGCGGATAGTCGGGATTGAACACGGTGAGGACCACCTCGCCGATTTCGCCGGCCGCCACCGGGTCGCCGCTGCCGGGGCGCACGATCTCCAGGATGATGTCCTCGTCGAGCACCATGCCGGGATCGAGTACGCCATCGGTGTCGGTTTCGTAGGCGATGCTGCCGACATCGGCCGAACCGTAGGTCTGGAACACGCGCGCCACGCCATTCGCGGCAAACCAGGCGCGCAGCGATTCGGGCAGCGCCTCGGCGCCCACCAGGGCCTGTTTCACGCTGCTGATGTCGGCGCCCATTTCGCGCGCCCGTTCGATGATGATGCGCAGGAAGGAGGGCGTGCCCACATAGGTATCGGGGCGCAGCTCGCTCATGGCCTGCACCTGCATTTCGGTCTGGCCGATGCCGGCCGGGATCACCGCGCAGCCGATGCGCGCCGCGCCGCCTTCGACCATGAAGGCGGCCGGGGTGAAGTGGTAGGCGAAGCAGTTCTGCAGCAGGCCGCCGGAACGCACGCCGGCCGCATACAGGGGGCGCGAGAAGCGCCACCAGTCGCTGCCGCGGCCTTCCGGATCGAAGATCGGGCCGGGCGACATGAACACCCGCGACAACTGGCCCACCGCGGTGGTATTGAGGCCGCCGAAAGGGGCGATGGCCGACTGCAGTTTCATTAGCTCGGACTTGCGCGTGACCGGCAGCTGCGCCAGCGCGGCGCGGCTGTTGATGGCGGCGGCGTCCACGCCCTGCAGAATCCTGCCCCAGCCGGGCGCCGTCTGGGCGCGCGCGACCAGCGCCGGCAGGCGCGCCATCAGCTCCTGCTCGCGCTGCGCGGGTGGCCGGGTTTCCAGTGAGTCGAGCGTGTCGGCCATGCTTGTGTTCTCCGTCTTGGGTAGAGTTGCGCCGTCCATGTTGACCTTCAAGCGAGCCAGCGCTTGCGGCGCCGGTAGAATTTCATGTCGCGGAAGCTCTTGCGCCCCGCGCCGGATACGCCGAGATAGAACTCCTTGACGTCTTCATTGCTGGCCAGGTCACTGGCCGCGCCTTCCATCACCACCCGGCCGTTTTCCAGGATGTAGCCGAAGTCGGCATAGCGCAGCGCCACGTTGGTGTTCTGCTCGGCCAGCAGGAAGGACACCTGTTCCTTGCTGTTGAGGTCTTTGACGATGCCGAAGATCTCGTCGACGATCTGCGGCGCGATGCCCATCGAAGGTTCGTCGAGCAAAATCATCGAGGGCTTGGCCATCAGGGCGCGGCCAATCGCGCACATCTGCTGTTCGCCGCCCGAGGTGTAGCCGGCCTGGCTGCTGCGCCGCTCGCGCAGGCGCGGGAAGTAGTGGTAGACCTTTTCCAGCGATTCCTTCAGCTGGGCGCGCGACAACTGGCGCGTGTAGGCGCCGGTCAGCAGGTTTTCCTCGATGGTCAGGTGGCCGAAGCAGTGGCGCCCCTCCATCACCTGCGACAGGCCGCGCTTGACCAGTTCATTCGGCGTGAGCTGGTCGACCCGCTCGCCCTTGAACTGGACCTCGCCCTTGGTGACGTCGCCGCGCTCGCCGCGCAGCAGGGTGGAAATGGTTTTCAGCGTGGTCGACTTGCCGGCGCCGTTGGCGCCCAGCAGGGCGACGATCTTCCCCTGCGGGACCTGCAGGGAAACGCCCTTGAGCACGAGGATCACGTGGTCGTAGATCACCTCGATGTTATTGACCGACAGGTAGGGCTGGCTGGCAGTGGCAGTTTGCATGGTCGTCTTCAGTGTGGCGCCGGCATGGGGTGAGTTACGCCCCGTGCCGGCGGATGCTATCGGCTCGAATGGATTACTTGGCGCAGGCTGGGGTGATTTTCTTCTCGGCCGCGTAGGCGGCGGAGGAGTCTTCCAGCAGCTTGCGGGTCAGCGCCTTGTCGCCCACCACCCAGTTCGGCGTGGTGGCGGTCCACTTCTTGCCATCCCATTGCTGTACCTTGACCGCGCCCGAGCCTTCGTGGTCGTCGCAGCTGGTTTTCACCGGCGGCAGCATGCCCAGCGCGCCGATGGCTTTCAGGCGCGCGTCGTCCACGTTCAGGTGTTCCAGGCCCCAGCGCAGCTGCTCGCCGGTGACCGGTTTGCCCTTGCCGAATTTTTCCTGGGCGGTGCGGATCGCTTCCACCCACAGGATGCCGGCCGTGACGCCGCGCATGTGGTAGACGGAGCCGATGCGCGAGCGGTCGGCCAGATTGCCCTTGCCGGCGTCGTACAGCTTCTTGTGGATCTCGTCCATCAGCGGGTAGTTGCCAGGGGTGTTGAAGGTCATTGCGCTATAGCCCTTGGCCGCGTCGCCGGCGGGCACGGTGTCTTCCTCCGAACCGGCCCACCAGACGCCCAGCATTTTTTCGCGCGGGAAGCCGTTGCGCTGCGCGGTCTTGATCGCGACCGAATTCATCACGCCCCAGCCCCACAGGATCACGAAGTCGGGATTGGCCTGGCGGATCTGCAGCCATTGCGACTGCTGTTCGCTGCCCGGCGGCGCCACGGCGATCTTGATCAGTTCAAAGCCGTGCTGCTTGGCCAGCGCGTCGAACACCGGCAGCGGTTCCTTGCCGAAGGCCGAGTCGTGGTACAGGTCGACGATCTTCTTGCCTTTGAGCTTGTCCATGCCGCCGCTCTTGTCGCCCAGGTACTTGATCATGCCGGCGGCCTGATTCCAGTAGCTGGTGATCAGCGGGAACACATAGGGGAAGACCTTGCCGTTGGCGGCGTCGGAACGGCCGTAGCCGATCGTGGTCATGGGGATCTTGTCCTGCGGCAGGCGGTCCAGGATGCCGTAGGCGACGCCGGTGGACAGGGGCTCGACCAGGGTGGCGCCGCCGTTCTTGGTTTTCAGGCGCTCATAGCATTCGATGCCGCGCGAAGGGTTGTATTCGGTCTCGCATTCTTCCCAGCTGATCTTGACGCCATTCAGGCCGCCGGCCTGGTTGACCAGGTTGAAGTAGTCGATGATGCCGCCGTAGAAACCGGTGCCGCCGGCGGCGTAAGGGCCGACGCGGTAGGAGGGCAGGGCGATGAATTGTTCAGTGGCCGGTTGCGCCCAGGCGGCGCTGCTGGCGCCGATGGCGGCGGTGATGGCCGCGCCCAGCACCAGGGATGGAATGCACTTCATTTGTCGTCTCCTCTTAGGTCCAAACTTAGATTCAAACATCAGATGTACTTCTCTTTTGTGTTGTTGTTTTAATGCGGGAAAGGCCATAAACGCAGCTTTTCCTTACCGATCTGCCAGAGCCGCGCCAGTCCATGCGGTTCCACGATCAGGAAGAAGATGATCAGCGCGCCGAATACCATCAGTTCCAGATTCGATGCCACGCTGGTGGGCAGGTGCAGGCCGTGCGCCAGGATGTTCAGGAACACCGGCAGCAGCACGATGAAGGCCGCGCCCAGGAAGGAGCCTAGCACCGAACCGACCCCGCCGATGATGATCATGAACAGGATGCGGAAGGACAGGTCCAGGTTATAGGCTTCCGGTTCCACGGTACCCAAGTAGGCGAAGGCGTACAGCGCGCCGGCCACGCCGCAGTAGAAGGAGCTGACCGCGAAAGCCAGCAGCTTGGTGCGCATCAGGCGGATGCCGATTACCTCGGCCGCCACGTCCATATCGCGCACCGCCATCCAGGAGCGGCCCACGTTGGAGCGGATCATGTTCTTGGCCAGCAGGGCCATCACCGCCACCACGGCCAGCACCAGCAGGTATTTGCTGCCCGGCGTGTCGAACTGGTAGCCGGCGATGCTGATTTTTTGCGCAGTGATCACGCCCGAGCTGCTGTAGTTGGTCAGGTAGGGAATCTTGGTCAGGCACCAGATCACGAAGAACTGGGTGGCCAGCGTGGACGCGGCCAGGTAGAAGCCGCGGATGCGCAGCGAAGGCAGGCCGAAGGCGATGCCCACAGTGGCGGCCGACAGTCCGCCCAGCACGAAGGCCAGCAGGATGGGAATGCCGGGTATCCGCGCCACGAAGTTATACGCGCCGAAGGCGCCTACCGCCATGAAGGCGGCCGTGCCCAGCGACAGCTGGCCCGCATAGCCGGTGAGGATGTTCAGTCCCAGCGCGGCCAGTGAAAAAATCAGGAAGGGAATCAGGATCGCCGATAGCGCGTAGGGCGAGGCGACGAAAGGCATGGCCAGAAAGGCGATTGCCAGCAGCGCCGTCAGCGCGTAGCGATCCTGCCGGATCGGGAAAATCTGGCTGTCGGCCTGATAGCTGGTCTTGAACTGTCCTGCTTCGCGGTAGAGCATGATGAGCCTTTCAGATCCGACGGATGATTTTTTCGCCGAACAGGCCTTCCGGCCGTACCAGCAGGAACAGCAGGGCCAGCACGTAAGGGAACCAGCCCTCGATGCCGCCGCCTACCAGCGGGCCGATATACACCTCGGCCAGTTTTTCGGATGCGCCTATCAGCAGGCCGCCGACAATCGCGCCCGGCACCGAGGTGAAGCCGCCCAGGATCAGCACCGGCAAGGCTTTGAGGGCGACGAAGGTCAGCGCGAACTGCACGCCGTTGCGGGCACCCCACAGCAGGCCGGCCACCAGCGCGACCAGTCCGGCCACCGCCCACAGCACCGCCCAGATGCGCTGCAGCGGAATGCCCACCGCCAGCGCGGCCTGGTGGTCGTCGGCCACGGCGCGTAGCGCGCGGCCCACCTTGGTGCGCGAGAACAGCAGGGCCAGCGCGGTCACCAGCAGCGCGCAGATGCCGGCGGCGGCCAGGTCGAACTGGGATACGATGATGTTGAAGTTGTCCAGCAGGTAGGCCAGCGGCACGTCCTCGATCGGCAGTTCCAGCTTGTGCACCTGCGAGCCCCACAGCAGCTGGGCCAGGCCCTCGATGAAGAAGGCCAGGCCGATGGTGGCCATGAACAGGGTGATTTCGGGCTGGTTCACCAGGGGGCGCAGCACCACTCTTTCAATCGCCAGCCCCAGCAATATCATCACCACGATGGTCAGCGGAATCGCCACCCAGATCGAGACGCCGAATTTATCCATGATGCCGACCACGGTGAGGGCGGCGAAGAACACCATCGCCCCCTGGGCGAAGTTGAACACGCCGGAGGCCTTGTAGATCAGCACAAAGCCGATCGCCACCAGCGCATACATCACGCCCGACAGCAGGCCGCCTATCAGTACCTCGAAAAAGAAATTGATATTCATCTTGTTTCCGTTTTAATGGGCGATGCCCAGGTAGGCGTTGATCACATCCTGATTGGCGCGCACCTCGTCGGGCGTGCCGTCGCCGATCTTCTTGCCGTAGTCGAGCACCACCACGCGGTCGGAGATGTCCATCACCACGCCCATATCGTGCTCGATCAGCACGATGGTGGTGCCGAACTGGTCGTTCACGTCGAGGATGAAGCGGCACATATCCTGTTTTTCTTCCACGTTCATGCCGGCCATCGGTTCATCGAGCAGCAGGATTTCCGGTTCGGCCGCCAGCGCCCGGCCCAGTTCCACGCGCTTTTGCAGGCCATAGGGCAGGCGTCCCACCGGAGTCTTGCGGATCGCCTGGATTTCCAGGAAGTCGATGATTTCCTCGGCCTTGATGCGGTGCGCGATTTCCTCGCGCCGCGCCGGGCCCCAGTACAGGGCCTGCATCAGGAAATTCGATTTCATCTTCAGGTTACGGCCCGTCATGATGTTGTCGAGTACCGTCATGCCCTTGAACAGGGCGATGTTCTGGAAGGTGCGCGCGATGCCCGAGCGCGCGGCGGCGTAGCAGTCCATGCCGCGGCGGTGTTCGCCGCGGTAGATGATCTCGCCCTGCTGCGGGCGGTACACGCCGTTGATCACATTGAGCATCGAGCTTTTGCCGGCGCCGTTGGGGCCGATGATGGCGCGGATCTCGTGCTGGCGGATGTCGAAGGAGATATCGGTGAGCGCCTTCACGCCGCCGAAGGCGAGCGAGATATTGCGCAGGTCGAGTATCACGGGGCCGATCTTGCGGCCAGTGCCGGGGGTGTCGCCGAAATGCGCACCGGGTTCGTTCATCTGCATGCTGGCATCCTCGGTCATGCTGCGGCTTGAATGACGGGGAAGGCGCGCGCGTCCTGGATCGCCAGGTCGGCGGACACGCTGCCGCTGCGCCCATCCTCGAATTTGACTGTGGTCTCGATAAACTGGCTGGCGCGGCCGCTGTAGAGCGCCTCGATCAGCACCGCGTACTTGTCGGCGATGAAGGAACGCCGCACCTTGCGGGTGCGGGTCAGTTCGCCGTCGTCCGGATCGAGTTCCTTGTGCAGCACCAGGAAGCGGCGGATCTGGGTGCTGCCCATCAGCGCCTCGCCGGCCAGGTCGGCGTTGACCTTTTCCACGCAGTCGCGCACCAGATCGTAGGTTTGCGGATGGGCCGCCAGGTCGGTATAGCCGGCGTAGGCGATGCCGCGCCGTTCGGCCCAGTTGCCGACCGCCTCCATGTCGATATTGATGAAGGCGCAGACCTGGTCGCGCGCATGGCCGAAGGCCACCGCCTCCTTGATGAAGGGGAAGAACTTGAGCTTGTTCTCGATGTAGTTGGGCGCGAAGATGGCGCCGCAATCCATCTTGCCCACGTCGGCGGCGCGGTCGATGATCTTCAGGTGGCCTTCGCTGTCGAACAGGCCGGCGTCGCCGGTGTGGAAGTAGCCGTCGGCGTCGATCGCCTCGGCGGTGGCGTCGGGGCGGCGGAAGTAGCCGGCCATGGTGGCGGGCGACTTGACCAGCACTTCGCCGTTGGGCGCCAGCTTGACCTCCACGCCGGGCGCGGGCAGGCCGACGCTGTCGAACTTGATGTTACCGTCCGGCTGCAGGCAGACGTAGGCGCAGGTTTCGGTGGAGCCGTACAGCTGCTTGAGGTTGACGCCGATCGAACGGTAGAAGCGGAACAGGTCGGGGCCGATGGCGGCGCCGGCCGTGTAGGCGACCCGCACGCGCGACAGGCCCAGCACGTTCTTCAGCGGGCCGTAGATCAGCACATCGCCGGCCGCGTAGGCGAGGCGGTCGGCCAGCGAGACCGGCTTGCCATCGAGGATAGCGGCGCCGCAGCGCCGTGCCACGGCCATGAAATGGTGGAACAGGCGGCGCTTGATGCTGCCGGCGTCTTCCATCCGTATCATCACCGTGGTCAGCATGTTCTCGAACACGCGCGGCGGGGCGAAGTAATAGGTGGGGCCGATTTCGCGCATATCGGTCAGCACGGTGTCGCTTGACTCGGGGCAGTTGACGGTAAAGCCGGCCACCATCGCCTGGGCCAGCGAGAACAGGCAGTCGCCCACCCAGGCCATCGGCAGATAGGACAGGATGTCTTCGGCGTCGCTGAGCTGGTCGAAGCCGACGCCGCCGCTGCCGGCCGCGATCAGCGAGGCGTGGGTCTGGCACACGCCTTTCGGTTTGCCGGTGGTGCCGGAGGTGTAGAGGATGATGGCGTTGTCGCTGCCCTGGCCGGCGGCCACGGCGGCGTCGAAGGCGCCCGGATTGGCCTGGTCCCAGCCGCGCCCCAGTTCCTGCAGCGCGGCGAAGGAGCGCAGCTCGGTCTGGCGGTAGTGGCGCATGCCGCGCTCGTCGTCGTAGGCGATGTGGCTGATGCCGGGATAGAGCGCTGCCAGCTCCAGCAGTTTGTCGACCTGTTCCTGGTCTTCGACGATGGCGTAATGGACTTCGGCGTTTTCCAGCACGAAGGCCATGTCGGCGGCGGGCGCGTCCTGGTACAGCGGCACCGGCACGCCGCCCAGGCTTTGGGCGGCCAGCATGGCCCAGTACAGGCGCGGGCGGTTGTCGCCGACGATGGCCAGGTTCATGCCGCGTCCGAAGCCCAGCGCGGCCAGGCCGCAGGCCAGCGCACGCACTTCCTCATTGACCTCGGCCCAGGTCCAGCTTTGCCAGATGCCGAGGTATTTTTCGCGGAAGGCCGTTTTGTGCGGCCGCAGCTTGCCATGTTCCCGTAGTCGGCGCGGGAAGGTTTGTAAATCTGTCTGCACCAGTGTCTCCCTGTCGTCCAAGATCCGGACTATATTTTTATAGGAACTGTTTGCTATCTGAGCCGATCGCTCTTGCGCCGGCTGCTTCTTGTGTAATGATATTAGCCTGACACGAAGGGCTATGATGTCTTTTCGGGGACATTTGCCGGACTTTTCCATGGTGCGACGCAACAATGAATAATTTACAACCGAGCCTGCGCGACGCGCTGCGTTCGGCGAACTGGGCCAAGACCCTGACGCCGGAGCAGATGGCGCGTGTCGAGGCCGATACCATCGAGACGTTTGTGCCCAAGGGCGGCTTCGTCTGCCGCAAGGGCGAACCGGGCGCGCACTGGATCGGCATCATCAGCGGCATGGTCAAGATGAATAATTTTTCGGCCAGCGGCAAGAGCGTGACGTTTACCGGCGTGCCGCCGGGCGGCTGGTTCGGCGAGGGCACCTTGCTCAAGAGCGAGCTGCTGAAATACGATGCGATGGCGCTGCGCGACAGCCGCATCGCGCGCCTGCCCGCCGCCACCTTTCACTGGCTGCTGGAAGGCTCGCTGCCGTTCACGCGTTTTTTGCTGGTGCAGCTCAACGAGCGGCTGGGGCAGTTCATCGGCACGGTGGAGAACGACCGCTTGCTCGATCTCGATACGCGGGTGGCGCGCTGCTTGGCGGCGATGTTCAATTCCCAGTTGTATCCGGGGCTGGAGCAGCTGGTGCAGATTTCGCAGGAGGAGCTGGGGCTGCTGTCGGGCGCGTCGCGCCAGCGCGCCAACCAGGCTTTGCAGGTGCTGGAGAAGCAGGGGCTGCTGAGGCTCGATTATGGGGGGATACGCATACTTGATCTGGATGGCTTGCGGCGTTACGAAGGCTGCGGCTAAGGCTCTTGCCGATGGCTGCCGCATCGCCTTCAAAGTAAGCGCGCCGCAGCAGCCCGCAAAAAAACCAGGGCAAAGAGCCGGGGTCTGACCCGAATGCCGCTAACTTAAGCGTGCCACGGAGCTTTTAGAACCCACGGCAAAGAGCCGGGGTACGACCCGCCGGGTCGTACCCCAGGGTTACGCCTTGGGTTTTCAGGGTTACGCCGTGGGTTTTAACGGGCGGCGCGGGCGTGCAGCCTTCTGCCCCTTGCCCAATCGCGGTATCATGAACGCATCTGCCTCCGCTTCCCGCCTGCCCCATGCCCATGACCGATTCCGCCGCGCCCGACGATGTACCGGCCCGCCTGGCCGCGCTGCGCCAATTGATGCGCCACCACCAGGTCGACGCCCTGCTGGTCCCTTCTTCCGACCCGCACCTGTCCGAATACCTGCCCGCGCGCTGGAAAGGGCGCGAATGGCTGAGCGGCTTCACCGGCTCGGTCGGCACCCTGATCGTCACGGCCGACATGGCCGGCGTATGGACCGATGCGCGCTACTGGACCCAGGCCGAGAAGGAGCTGGCCGGCAGCGGCGTGCAACTGATGAAGCTGCCCTCCGGCGCCAGCGTGCTGTATATCGACTGGCTCGCCGCCCATCTCAAGCCCGGCCAGTGCGTGGCCGTCGATGGCGCGGTGCTGGGCCTGGCCACGGCGCGGCTGCTGACCCAGGCGCTGGCGGCCAGGGAAATCCTGCTGCGCACCGAACCCGATCTGCTGTGCGAGGCCTGGCCCGGCCGCCCCGCGCTGCCGCCAGGTCCGGTGTATGAACACCTGCCGCCGCAGGCGTCCAAGAGCCGGGTCGGCAAGCTGGCCGAACTGCGCGCCGCCATGCAGCAGCTGGGCGCCACCCGCCACCTGATCTCCACGCTGGACGATATCGCGTATCTGTTCAATCTGCGCGGCGCCGACGTGTCTTTCAATCCGGTCTTCCTGGCCCATGCGCTGATCGAGCCGACCCGCGCCACGCTATTCGTTGCCGAGGGCAAGATAGCTCCGGCCTTGCGCGCGATCCTGGCCGAGGCCCAGGTGGAGGTGGCGCCGTATGCCGGCGTGGGCGCGGCGCTGGCCGCGCTGCCGCACGAGGGGGCGCTGCTGCTCGATCCGCGCCGCGTCACCTACGGCACCCGCCAGGCGCTGCCATCCAAACTGAAGATCATCGAGGCGGTCAACCCGACCACGCTGGCCAAGTCGCGCAAGAGCGATACCGAGGCGGCCCATGTGCGCGAAACCATGGAGCAGGATGGCGCGGCTTTGTGCGAGTTTTTCTCCGGCCTGGACGCGACCCTGCTCGATGCGCAGCGCGCACCACTGACCGAACTCGATATCGACACCCGCATCACGGCCGCGCGGGCGCGCCGGCCCGGTTTTGTCAGCCCCAGCTTCGGCACCATCGCCGGCTTCCGCGCGAACGGCGCCATCATGCATTACCGCGCCACGCCCGCCTCGCATTCGGTGATCGAAGGCGACGGCCTGCTGCTGATCGATTCGGGTGGCCAGTACCTGGGCGGTACCACCGATGTGACCCGGGTGGTCGCCGTGGGCACGCCGTCGGCGGCCCAGCGGCGCGACTTTACGCTGGTGCTGAAAGCGCTGATCGCGCTGTCGGTGGCGCGCTTCCCGCGCGGCACCCGCGCGCCGATGCTCGACGCGATCGCCCGTGCGCCCCTGTGGGCCGAGGGCATCGACTACGGCCACGGCACCGGCCATGGGGTCGGCTTTTTCCTGAACGTGCACGAAGGCCCGCAGTCGATTTCGCAGGCCGCCATGCCGGAGCCGCAGACGGCGATGGAGCCGGGCATGATCACTTCGATCGAGCCGGGCGTGTACCGGCCCGGCCAATGGGGCATACGGATCGAAAACCTGGTGCTCAACCGCAGCACCGGCAGCGGCGAGTTCGGCGAATTCCTGGCCTTCGAAACGCTGACCCTGTGCCCGATCGACCGCCGCTGTATCGAGCTGGCGCTGCTGCGCGACGATGAACGCGGCTGGCTCAATGATTACCACGCGACGGTGCGCAGCCGTCTGCGCAAGCACCTGTCCGGGGCCGCGCTGGCCTGGCTGGAACAACTTACGGAGGCTCTATGACCGGACGCGCCACCCGCGCCACCTCGGCGCTCGACCGCCTCAAGCAGCGCAGCGGCAATCCGCGCTATTCGATGGCGCGCACCGCCGCCGGCCTGTTCTTCCTGTCCGACGCTCCCGGCGGCGCGCCGCTGTGTGCGCCGCTGGAACTGGATGACTTTGTCGCCTTCGTCAATGCCCAGGGACCGCAGACGCCGCGCCGGGTCAGCAAGCTCGATGTGGCTTTTGAAAAACAATTGAGCAAGAAAAAATCCCCAGGCGAGCCGTCCGGCGCAGAATAGGCAGACCTACCGGCGCAGCGATGCGCCGCAATCAGAAGAAAAGAGGCCGGCAATGCCCACCATCGAATTCCTGACCGCCTACTGGTCGACCGGCGAACTGGCCACCAATGGCGTGATCCTGCTCAATTTGCTCGGCGCATTGCTGCTTGGCCTGCTGGTCGGCTACGAGCGCTCCTACCACGGGCGCGCGGCCGGCATGCGCACCTATGGTCTGGTGTGCATGGCCTCGGCCGCGCTGACCGTGATCGGCGGCTATCCCGCGTTCTGGTTCGGCGGGCACATGTCGCATGCCATCATCACCACCGATCCCACCCGGGTGATCCAGGGTATCGTCACCGGCATCGGTTTTCTGGGCGCGGGCGTGATCATGCGCGAAGGCTTCAATATCAGCGGCCTGACGACGGCCGCCTCGATCTGGGCGTCCTCGGTGATCGGCGTGATGGTGGGGGTGGGCTTTTACCTGTCGGCGATGGGGCTGGCGCTGCTGTGCGCGATGTCGATGATTTTCCTGTCCAAGGTCGAAGCCTGGCTGCCGTCGCGCCACGCGATCGCCATTACCATGCGCTTTAACGTAGGCTATATGCCGCAGATGCCGGCGCTGCGCGCGATGGCGCTGGCGCGCGGCTACGAGATCGCGGGCGGCTCGCTGATGATAGGCAGCGACGCGGGCATGCAGGAATGGCGCTTCGTGGCGATCGCGCTGAGCAAGCGCAGCGGCGCCTCGCTGGCCATGGTGGCGGCCGAACTGGCCGTGTTTGACGGCATCGACAGCTTCCAGCTCTCGCATGCGCGCAATTGATGATGAAGATGATGATGACTGATGGGGAGGGCCGGGACATGAATCCACAGGCGCGGGAAGTATTCGAATTCTGGTTTCTGCCGGTGAGCGACGCGGGCCATAACGCGGCAAGGCGCGAATGGTTCCAGAAGGACGCGGCCTTCGACCGGCAGATCGGCGAGCGCTTCGGCGCGCTGATCGAGGCGGCGCTGGCGGGCGGCCTGCACGAGTGGGACGCCGAGGGGCCGCAGTCGGCACTGGCGCGCATCCTGCTGCTGGACCAGTTCACCCGCAATGTGTTCCGCGACAGCCCGCGCGCCTTCGCCGGCGATGCCCAGGCCCAGCAGGCGGCCCAGGATATGGTCGACGCCGACGAGGACCTGGCCCTGTCGCCGCTGCAGCGCGCCTTTGTCTACCTGCCGTTTGAACACGCCGAAATCGAGGAGATGCAGCTGCAGTCGGTTGGCCTGTTCACCCGCCTGGCTAGCGGCGCGCCCGGCATGGAGGGCATGCTCGATTTCGCGTTGCGCCACCGCGATGTGATCAGCCGCTTCGGCCGCTTCCCGCACCGGAACGCGGTGCTGGGGCGCGCGTCCACTGCCGACGAGCTGGCGTTTCTGCGCCAGCCGGGATCGGGTTTCTGATGCGCAGGCTGAACCTCATCGGCGCCGGCCATGTGGGCCGGGTACTGGGCAAGCTGCTGGCCGAGGCCGGCAGTTTTACCGTGCAGGATGTGCTGACCCGTTCGCTGGAATCGGCGCAACTGGCGGTCGATTTCATCGGCAGCGGGCGCGCCGTCGCCAGCCATACGGCGCTGCGCGAGGCCGACGTGATCTTGCTGGCGGTGGGCGACGACCAGATCGCGCCGGCCTGCGCCGCGCTGGCCGCCGCCGTGCCGCTGCACGGGGTGATCGTGTTCCACTGTTCCGGGGCGCTGGCATCGAGCCAGCTGGAGGCGGCGCGCGCGGCCGGGGCCTTCGTCGCCAGCGTGCATCCGATCCGCAGCTTCGCCGACCCGGCCGCCGTGGCGGCGCAGTTCGGCGGCACCTTCTGCGGCGTGGAAGGCGATGCGGCCGCGCTGGACATCCTGGCACCGGCGCTGCACGACATCGGCGCGCGCAGCGTGGCCATCGATGCCGCCGCCAAGACCGTGTACCACGCGGCGGCCGTGTTCGCGAGCAACTATCTGGTGACGGTGCTCGATGCGGCGCTGCGCGCCTACCAGGCCGCCGGCGTGCCGGAAGAGATCGCGCGCCAGCTGGCCCGGCCACTGGCGCAGGAATCGATGGACAATGTGTTCCGGCTGGGCGCGGCGCCCGCGCTGAGCGGCCCGGTCGCGCGCGGCGACATGGCCACGGTGGCGCGCCAGCAGCAGGCGCTGGCGGCCTGGGATGCGGCCACCGGCGCCTTGTATCAAGCTCTGGTGCCGGCCACGCAGGACCTGGCGCGGCGCAAACGCGGGGCTGTTGTGTAAGCCGATGCGCTATTTCCTTGCAAATTACTATTTTGCAATTATATTTTAATCAGAAGCTTGCAGAATCGCCTGCCGTTTTAATACTACGTATTGCTAAATAAATGGTGGGATGTGTCGACAAACTAGGGAATAAGCAATAAGCTTGATTCTTGGAATGTTTTCTTCAAGAAATCACGCGTCCCCGAACAAACGCCAGGCGTCTAAACGCCCTTTGGATAGGAGTCAAACATGTTATTTCTGAAAAGTACGACCGTAACGAAAGCGCCTGGTATTTACGAAGTGGATATCGCTGCCAAGCCACCAGGCAAGACCTATGGCGTGTTCATGGCGACCGATCCGGACAATCCACCGACCGAAGTGCTGGCCAAGCTGGCCGAGCTGGGCTTCCAGAGCACCTATAGCGGCGGCTACACCCACAAGGACCGCGGCAAGGTACTCGATCTGCATTTCCAGAAAGACGGTACCGACCTGTTCAAAGGCTGGAAGGCGGAAGAATGCGAAGCCAATATGGCCGCCATCACCAGCCTGTTCAACGGCATCGGCATCGAGATCACGCCACGCGTGATGACCCTGGCCGAAGCCTACGCCTGATGGAATAAACGTTGGGCCGCTCAGGCCTGAACGTCGATGTGATACAGCGCCCAGGGACAGGAGCCGAACCGCTCCGGCAGCGCCCTGGCCGCCATCTCTGCCACCTTGTCGGCATCATAGATCGCCCACAGGGGACCGAGACCACCAAGCGCCATCGCCTGCCCATCGAGATGGGTCGCGACGATGAAGCGCTGGGCGCGCGCCTGCGCCACCGTGATACCCACCGCATAGCCATCGACCGCGCGCAGCAGCAGCTTGGTATTTTCTCCCAATTTGGCGCCGGCCACGGCCAGCACGTCCAGCAGCAGGGGACCGCGCAAGGTATGCACCTTGCCGTCGTATTCCAGCGTGGGCTTGATGGTCTGCGCGGGCAGGGCGGCGATGGCGGCGAAGTCGAAGGCGTGGGCTTGCGTGAAGCTGAGCTTTTGCTTGTGCATCATCTGGTCGCGCACGGCATCGAAGGCGGGACGATTGGGCTTGCCGATGGCGCCGGTGACGGTCAGCAGGGCGGGGCCGCTGGCGGCGGCTTTCGGCGCGGCCTGCGCCAGTGCAGGCAGCAGGGCAGTGCTGGCGGCGGCAGCGGCGGCGGAACTGAGGAACTGGCGTTTTTGCATGGCGTGAAGATCTCCGGTGTGGGCTGGCGCAGGTGGACGCGAATCGATGCGTATCGACATCGTATTGGCTTTATCATACCGGAATGGACCTGTTTTCTGCCCACTCCACCCTGCTGCCGATACCCATTGAAGACGGCGAGCTGGCCTTCCTCGAACAGCTGGCGCTGCCGTATGCGCCGCAGCAGGTATTCGCGCGCCTGCAGGCGGAAACCGACTGGCGCGCCGAGCAGATCACCGTGTACGGCAAGCGTCATTTCCAGCCGCGCCTGAGTGCCTGGTATGGCGAGGCCAGCTACAGCTATTCCGGCATGACGCTGCAGCCTTTGCCGTTCACGCCGCTGCAGCTGGAATTGAAGGCGGCGGTGGAACTGGCCAGCGGACGGCGCTTCAACAGTGTGCTGCTGAATTACTATCGCGACGAGCGCGACAGCATGGGCTTTCATTCCGACGACGAGGCCGAACTGGGGCCGCGGCCGGCCATCGCCTCGCTCAGCTTCGGCGAGCCGCGCACCTTCATCCTCAAGCACAAACGGCTGGCGCGTACGCTCAAGATAGACCTGGGCGAGGGCAGTCTGCTGCTGATGGCGGGGACGCTGCAACAGCACTGGCGCCACGGCATCAACAAGCAAAGCCAGCCTTGCGGCCCGCGCATCAATCTGACCTTCCGCCTGATCGAGCCGCTCGCCTGAGCGCGCCTTGATTGCTGCCTGAACACGAATTTCAGACTGCAAAACCTTCCTTACAACTCGTCACACTTCTTACGAAATGTGGACGGACGTGCAAAGTTTCCGGTGCTATCTTTGACACATCGCAATTCGAGAAACTGCGATCCCAGGCAAGTCCCTTATACATTCTGCTGAAAGATCAAAACATCATGAAAAAAATTCTGTTCGCACTGATTGCTTCCGCTACCGCGCTGACTGGCGTGACCGCTCACGCCGCCGATCCGGGTACCGCCTATATCGGTGGCGGTCTGGTGGGCTCCCACTACAAATATGACGTTACCGGTGCGACCGGCAGCGACGATCGCAGCGGCGATTCCGTGACCGGCAAAGTCTTCGCCGGCTACAACATCGACAAGACCTGGGCGGTGGAGGGCGGTTACACCGACTTCGGCAAGTCCGACTACAGCTATAACGTCGGCCCGCTGCCAGGCAAGGTGGAAAGCAAGTCGAACTCCTTCTACCTGGCCGGTAAAGGCACGGTGCCGATCAACGATCAGTTCTCGGTCTTCGGCAAGCTGGGTGCGGCACGCAACCACAGCAAGTTCGAGAACACCGGCGCGGCCACCGGCCTGGGCCAGGGCGGCAATAAAACCGCGCTGTATGCTTCGGTAGGCGGCGAGTATGCGATCAACAAGAACGTGTCGCTGTCGCTGGAATACGAACACTATGGCAAGAACGAAAGCGATCTGGGCCGCAAGACTGGCGCCGTTACCGCTGGCGTGCGCTACAACTTCTAAGACTTGAGGGGGAGCGATCCCCCGTCTGCGAGTCGAGGCCGGATGCGACTGCCGCAGCGTTCGCGCTGTTAATGTCCTTGTGTCCGCCTCCCTCACCCATCCGCCGCTTGGCGGATTTTTCAAACCCACGGCGTAACCCCGGGGTACGACCCGGCGGGTCGTACCCCAGCTCTTTGCCGTGGGTTCTAAATAGGACTGCGGCGCTTTGACGTGGTTAAAAAAAAAATCCCCGGTGCGTGAGCAACGGGGATTTTTTCATGCCGGCAAAACTTACACAGTCAGCGGCTTGTAGCGGATGCGTTTCGGCTTGGCGCCTTCTTCACCCAGACGTTTCTTCTTGTCGGCTTCGTATTCCTGATAGTTACCGTCGAAGAAGGTGACCTGGGAATTGCCTTCGAAGGCCAGGATGTGGGTGGCGATACGGTCCAGGAACCAGCGATCGTGGGAGATCACCATGACCGAGCCGGCGAACTCGAGCAGCGCATCTTCCAGCGCGCGCAGGGTTTCGACGTCCAGATCGTTCGACGGTTCATCGAGCAGCAGGACGTTGCCGCCCTTGAGCAGGGTCTTGGCCAGATGCAGACGGCCGCGTTCACCGCCGGACAGGTTGCCGACGATCTTCTGCTGGTCCGAACCCTTGAAGTTGAAGCGGCCCAGGTAGGCGCGCGACGGCATGTCGAAGCGGCCGACGTTGAGCATGTCGGCGCCGCCGGAGACGTCTTCGAACACGGTCTTGGCGTCGCTGAGCGAATCGCGGCTCTGGTCCACCAGCGAAATGCGGGCGGTCTGGCCGATCACCACTTCGCCGCTGTCGGGCTTGTCGATACCGGCGATCATCTTGAACAGGGTCGATTTACCGGCACCGTTCGGGCCGATGATGCCGACGATCGCGCCGGCCGGCACGGTGAAGGACAGGTCGTCGATCAGCAGGCGGTCGCCGAAGGCTTTCGAGACGTTCTTGAATTCGATCACTTCATTGCCCAGACGCTCGGCCACAGGGATGAAGATCTCCTGGGTCTCGTTGCGTTTCTGGTATTCGTACTCGCTCAGCTCGTTGAAGCGGGCCAGACGGGCCTTGGACTTGGCCTGGCGCGCCTTCGGGTTCTGACGCGACCATTCCAGTTCCTTGGCCAGTGCTTTCTGGCGTGCCGACTCGGACGATTCTTCCTGCTTCAGGCGGTTGGACTTCTGGTCCAGCCAGGACGAGTAATTGCCCTTCCATGGAATGCCGTGGCCGCGGTCCAGTTCCAGGATCCATTCGGCGGCGTTGTCGAGGAAGTAGCGATCGTGGGTGATACCGACCACGGTGCCCGGGAAGCGCAGCAGGAACTGTTCGAGCCAGTCCACCGATTCCGCATCCAGGTGATTGGTTGGTTCGTCGAGCAGCAGCATGTCGGGCTTGGACAGCAGCAGGCGGCACAGCGCCACGCGGCGCTTTTCACCGCCGGACAGCACGCCGACCTTGGCATCCCAGGGCGGCAGGCGCAGCGCGTCGGCGGCCATTTCCAGTTGCAGGTTCAGGTTGCCGCCGTCGGAGGTGGAGATGATCGCTTCCAGACGGGCCTGCTCGGTGGCGAGCGCGTCGAAATCGGCGTCTTCCTCGGCGTAGGCGGCGTACACGGCGTCCAGCTTGGCTTGGGCTTCGAACACTTCGCCCAGGCCCGATTCGACGATCTGGCGCACGGTCTGCTCGGGATCGAGCACCGGTTCCTGCGGCAGATAGCCGATGTTCAGGCCCGGCATCGGCACGGCTTCGCCCTGGATGTCGGTATCGATGCCTGCCATAATTTTGAGCAGGGTCGACTTACCGGAGCCGTTCGTGCCCAGCACGCCGATTTTCGCGCCCGGGAAGAAGGACAGCGAAATATCCTTCAGGATCTGGCGCTTGGGCGGGACGATTTTGCCCACCTTGTTCATGGTATAGACGTAATTTGCCATTGAGAATCTCGGTGTGTAGGTGAAAAATTAAGTGAAAATAGTGAAACTGCGTAGAAACGCGCGAAGGACAACAGGATACACAAAAACCGCAGCCAGGCCATGGTTTCGGGGCAAATGTTTTAGGGTGACGCCGCGGGTTTTTAAGTGCTTGCGCGGCGCGCCGTCCATAGCCCTTCGGCCGCATACAGGGCCAGCGCGCTCCAGATGATGGCAAAGCCGATCAGGCGCGGCGTGTCGAAGGATTCGCCGAAATAGGTCAGGCCCAGCAGGATCTGCATGGTGGGCGACATATATTGCAGCATGCCCAGCACCGACAGCGGAATCTTGCGCGCGCCGGCGGTAAACAGCAGCAACGGAATCGCGGTGATCGGGCCGGCCGCGGCCAGCAGCCAGCGCGTGCCGCTGTCGGGCGCGGACAGGAAGGTATTGTGGCCGTTGAACGCCAGCCAGCCCAGATAGGCCAGCGCGATGGGAAACATGATCATGGTCTCGAAGGACAGGCCTTCCAGCGCGGCCAGCGAGGCGGTCTTGCGCAGCAGGCCGTAGCCGGCGAAGGAGGTGGCGATGATCAGGGCGATCCAGGGAACCTGGCCTGCCTGCACGGCCAGCCACAGCACGCCGCAGGCGGCCAGGCCGATGGCGATCCACTGGCCGCGCCGCGGCCTTTCCTTCAAAATCAGGAAACCCAGCAGCACATTGGCCAGCGGATTGATGTAGTAGCCCAGGCTGCCATCGATGACGTGGCCATTGTTGACGGCCCAGATATAGGTCAGCCAGTTGACGGTCAGCAGGGCGGAGCTGGCGATGAAGCTGGCGATCACGCGCGGCTGGTGGCGCAGTTGCGGCAGCCATTTCCACTGGCCGCGCGCGGTCAGCACGATGGCCAGGAACAGCAGCGACCAGACCACCCGGTGGGCCAGGATTTCCGAAGCGGGAACGTTGTTGATAGCGTGGAAATACAGCGGGAACAAACCCCACAGCAAGAAGGCCGTTATGGCGTAGACGATACCTGAATTCATGAAGGGGCTGGGCTGGCGGTGGTGCGGAGCCCGCCATTATCGCCGATTCGCCGCGGAACCGCTCGCCAGCCGGCCGCGGCTTTGCCGCCAGCAGACGAAGGCGTACACTGCGGGATCGGATCACTTTCAGGCGACGGCGCATGTCAAAATATTCTTGCTATTTGCAAATACTTATCTTATTGTGCAATGCACCAAAACTACAACAGGTGCAATCTTGACCGCACAACACAAGAAAAGTAGTCTCGCCGCGTTGACGCTGGGTGCTGTGGGCATCGTTTATGGCGACATCGGCACCAGTCCTCTCTATACCCTCAAAACTGTCTTCTCCCCTGAGCATGGTCTGGTCCTCAATCCCGACAACCTGCTGGGCATCATTTCCCTGATTTTCTGGGGTCTGACGGTGATCGTCTCGCTGAAATACGTCACGCTGGTGTTGCGCGCCGATAATCGCGGCGAGGGCGGCATCATGGCGTTGATGGCGCTGGCGCTGTCGTCGGTCAGTCGGACGAGCAGGTTGCACCATTATTTGCTGCTGTGCGGTGTGTTTGGTGCCGCCCTGTTCTACGGCGACAGCGTGATCACGCCCGCCATTTCCGTGCTCTCGGCCATCGAAGGTCTGGAGGTGGCCACCCCGGCCATGAAAGCCTATGTGGTGCCGCTGACCATCGTCGTGCTGGTCGCGCTGTATTCGATGCAGCACCGGGGCACGCATGGCATCGGGCGCTGGTTCGGGCCGATCATGTTGCTGTGGTTCCTCGCCCTCGCTGGAATGGGGCTGGTGAATATCATCGCCGCGCCGCAGGTGCTGGCGGCACTCAATCCCTGGTACGCGCTCAAGTTCGTCATCGCCAACCGCTTGATCGCGTTCATCGCGCTCGGCGCGGTGGTGCTGGCCTTCACCGGCGCCGAGGCGCTGTATGCCGACATGGGCCACTTCGGCAAGAAGCCCATCCGCATGGCCTGGTTCACGATCGCGTTCCCGGCGCTGGCGCTGAATTACCTGGGCCAGGGCGGTCTATTGCTGGTTCATCCGGAAGCGATTTCCAACCCCTTCTACCAGCAGATGGGTGCCTGGAGCGTCTATCCGCTGGTGGTGCTGTCGACCATGGCCACCGTGATTGCATCGCAGGCGACGATTTCGGGTACCTTCTCGATGACCAAGCAAGCCATCGCGCTGGGTTTCCTGCCGCGCATGCGCATCCTGCACACCTCGGTCACTGAAATTGGCCAGATCTACATCCCGATGGTGAACTGGCTGCAACTGATCGTGGTGCTGCTGGCCGTGATCGGTTTTGGTTCGTCCGAAAGCTTGGCGGCCGCCTACGGCATTGCGGTGACCGCGACCATGCTGGCCACCACCATTCTGACCTTCTTCGTGATCCGCTACCGTTGGAAGTTGAACCTGATGCTGTGCTGGGCGGCCACCGGCTTCTTCCTGCTGATCGACGTGCTGTTCTTCTCGGCCAACGCGCTCAAAATCCTGCACGGTGGCTGGTTCCCGCTGCTGCTGGGCACCGTCCTGCTCACCGTGATGCTGACCTGGCGTTCCGGTCGCGAGCTGGTGTTCCAGAACTTGCTGAAGCATGCGATTCCGCTGGAAGACTTCCTGTCCTCGCTGTTCGTGGCACCGCCGACGCGGGTCTACGGCACCGCGATCTTCCTGCGCGGTGAGAGCGATGGCGTGCCGCATGCGCTGCTGCACAATCTGTCGCACAACAAGGTGCTGCATGAGCGCGTGGTGTTCTTCACCGTGCATACGCTGGAGGAACCGTATGCGGCGCGCGAGGAGCAGATTCAGATCATCGAACTGGGACACCAGTGCTACCAGCTGAATGTGCATTACGGCTTCAAGGACGAACCGGATATTCCCAAGCTGCTGGCCATGTGCGGCGACAAGGGCCTGCCCTTCGAGATGATGGAGACGTCCTTCTTCATCGCCCGCCAGACCGTGATCTCGGCGCCGGGTTCGGGCATGGCGCCGTGGCGCGAGCACCTGTTCGTGATGATGTCGCGCAATGCGCGCGGCGCGGCCGATTACTATCAGATTCCTACCAACCGGGTGATTGAACTGGGCACGCAGGTGGAAATTTGAGACAGAAATAATGTAACTGAATGTAGTGCCCATCTGGTGATGGGCACGGTCTGCTAAACTTCTGCTCCGACCGGCGCCGCGCGCGCGACCATTCGACACCCAATTTTAAAGGTACTCATGAAATCGACGTTCCCTATCATCGCCACCCTGGTTTGCGCGCTTGGCCTGAGCGCCTGCGGCGGCGGTTCCGATCCGGCGCCGACCACGCCGGTGGTGGTGCAGCCAGCGTTTTCTCAAACCGACCTGCCTGGTACCGGCACCGAGGCTAAGAATAGCGACTTGGTGGTAGTGCATGCCGGCATCTGGCTGTACGACGCGAGCGCCGATGGCAAGAAAGGCGCCAAGGTCAGCAGCACCTATGACCGGAAACAGCCTGCGGCCTTCACCTTGGGTACGGGAGCCATATTGCCGGTGATGGATCAGGCCATTGCAGGCATGAAAGTGGGTGGAAAGCGCAATCTGATCGTACCGTCGACGCGGGCATATGGTGCGACCGAAGTTCCGGCACTGGCGGATTACATCGATGCGGCCGGCGTCAAATATACCTACTCTAAGATCCCTGCTAATTCGGCACTGGTCATTGAACTGGAACTGGTGTCCGTGACCAAGGCGATTGAGCCAGTGCCGGTGCCTCCGCCGACCGCACTGGTGTCGCTGGACTTGACGACCGGTACCGGGACGGAAGCGGTAGCCGGCAAGGCCCTGACCGTCAATTACACTTTGTGGCTATACAACGGCACGGTCAGCGATTTCAAGGGTTCCCGCGTACAAAGCACACTCGACGCTGGCGGACAGCCATTCCCGTTCACGCTGGGCGCTGGCGGCGTTATCCCCGGTTGGGATCAAGGTGTGGTTGGCATGAAGGTTGGCGGCAAACGCCGTCTGACAGTTCCGCCAGGCTTGGGCTATGGCAATCAGGTTAAACCAGGGATACCGGCCGGTTCCACCCTGATTTTCGAAATTGAGCTGCTGACTGTGAAGTAAGCGGCAGCGGCAATACAGAAAGGGCGGCCTGCGGGCCGCCCTTTTGCGTTTCTGCGCTAGCCGCAGCGATCAGCGCAGCATGTCGATGTGCGCAATCCCGTCCTCGTCATACGGGGCGCTGATGGTGGCGAAGCCGAAACTGGCGTAGAAGGATTCCAGATGCGCCTGGGCGCCGATGCGGATGCGGTGGCCCGGATGCAGGCGCTCGGCATGGGCGATGCCCTGTTCCAGCAACTGGCGGCCAAGGCCCAGGCCGCGCGCGGCCTGCGTGGTCAGCACACGGCCCAGCGACATTTCAGTGTAGCGCGCACCGGGCGCCAGGCAGCGCAGATAGGCCGCCAGTTCGCGCTTGCCGTCTTCGCTGCGCCAGGCCAGCAGGTGATGGGCGGCCGGATCGTCGCCATCCAGGTCCGGGTACAGGCATTGCTGCTCCAGCACGAAGACCTGCTGGCGCTGGCGCAGCAGTTCGTACAGGTCGGCGTTGGGGATGTCGTCAAATGCGAGCCATTGCCAGTCAATCATGAACACCTCGTGGAAGTCGGAAGCGGTGATTGTACGGCAGGCGGGGGAGGGGTTGAAAACCCAGGGCGTAACTCTGGTAGTTAGCGGGCCGGGGGCTATGGCTTAAAACCCACGGCTTAAAGCTGGGGTCTGACCCGGCGGGTCAGACCCCGGAACTTTGCCGTGGGTTCCAATTGAAAAAAGCAGGGCGGCGCGGGGCCGCCAGACCATTACACCAGGGTCAGGGTAACGTCGATGTTGCCGCGGGTGGCGTTCGAGTATGGGCAAACGATGTGGGCAGCGGCGACCAGTTTCTCGGCGGTGGCTTTGTCCAGGCCTGGCAGCGAGATTTTCAGTTCGACTTCGATGCCGAAGCCGGTTTCGATGGCGCCGATACCGACCACGCCTTCAACCGATACGTCTGCCGGAACGGCGATCTTGTCGCGGCCACCGACGAATTTCATCGCGCCGATGAAGCAGGCCGAATAGCCGGCAGCGAACAGCTGCTCTGGATTGGTGCCTTCGGCACCGGCGCCGCCCAGTTCTTTCGGGGTGGTCAGTTTGACGTCCAGCACTTTGTCGGACGAGGTGGCACGGCCTTCGCGGCCGCCGGTTGCGGTGGAGCTTGCGCGGTACAGAACTTGTTGGATCGACATGATGAATTCCTTTAATGTGAGTGAAGATCAGCTATCAAACTGATAGTATCGTTAACGATTGAATCGCTTGCTACTTACAAAAGCCAGGGACTGCTGCTACTAATCCTGCTGAACCCGGTATTCGCCGCGTCCATGTACACACTATAAATCGTGCGCAATTGAATAGCAAGCGATTTATATAAAAAAGCCGGGACGGTGTTCGACCCAGCTGACGTGTTCCTTTGAAAAATAGTCGAAAACAACGAAATATAGACGAAAACAATGAATAATATTCAAGAACAGTGGCTGGCAGATCCAGTACGTAAGGCAGCGGACGAAGGCCCAGATCAGCTTAGTCTTGTACCTGGGCCGGTCCTCGATTGGTTGCCTGGGGAGAGTCTCTACAGTCTGCTTGCGAGGAATCACTACTTTCGCGGTCATCGAGACCCATCACACACGGTTTGTGCGTTTTTTGGAACACTCACAGGCAAGAGTCATCAGAAAGATATGACTGAAATCGACGTGTTCGTAGCGCGGACAGGAGGGGCCCTGGGTGCAGCTCGGCAGGTGCTGGAAGAGCGAACGCTGCTGCGTTTCTACAGGATATTTATGGAGGGATATGAAAATACTCTTCTCGAACCTGGCCGACTATCCACAGACTCAATACTAAAATTTCCAACGGGACTCCAGACTGGGCGATTCAGGACTAAGCATCCGCTGAAAGGTTGTTCCGCTTGCCTCGAACGGGACGCGAGGCAGATCGGTTTCCAGTACTGGCGATTAGTTCATCAGTTCCCAGGCTTGTGGGTGTGCTTGGAGCATGATCGTGCCCTGCAGGAGATTCAGATTAAACCCAAAGCCCAGCAGAAATTCTTGTGGCAAACCCCTGCAGTTGAGCGCTTGCTGCCAGTTTCGTGCGCTGTGGCTGGCAAGGAGGGACTTTCGAAGTTCAGAAGTCTGGCGCAATTGATTGTCTCGATCACATCGGACAAGGAGCAGGGGATCAGATATCTAACAGAAGCAAGAGGACGCTTCTGTCGTTATCTAAGTGATGCTGGTTTTGTTTTGCCGTCGGGACCTCTGAGGTCGGTATACAAGAATCAGGTTGCCGATCTCTGCGTTAGCTTCGTTGAGTTCGTCTATGAATTCCGCAGGCATCCTGAATTCAAAGCTCTCCCGGAAAATGCCGTTGCAGCGTTCCGTCTTTTGTCACGCTATGTGAACGGTAGGAGTGTAGTTCGACCTTTAGAAAGGGTCGTGATCACTGCTTGGCTTGAACAGCTGACTTTGCCGAATGGTCTGTCGATATATTCATACAAAAGGTAAAAAATATCCAACGGTATCAAACGACGTCAAACCCCTAACAACGAAGGTGTTATTTACCAGGAAGAAGGACCGCACATGGCCGACCATCCCGTATAACCATAAGGCACCGCCAACTTCGTACCTAGATTGTTCTCGGCCATTAAGAGTCGTTGCAAAAGGCCCGCGTTGGGGTTACCCCGCCATCCTAGCAACCTCGAACAAGGCTGCGGACGGCTAACTTCATCAAACCGGCAGCGGTTGTGTGATAATCCACGTACAAAACGAACGAAGTGAGCGGATGACCGATCAGCAGACCAGGAACAACCATTACGTGCCGCAGTGGTACCAGCGCGGTTTTCTTGCTCCCGGCCACTCTCGCCTCTTTCATCTCAACTTGGACCCGGATCGCAAGACGCTTTCCGATGGCAGGCAAGTGCCGCGTACTGCGCTTCATGAATGGGGCACGAAGAACTGCTTCGTCGAATACGACCTGTACACCACCCATTTCGGTCCGATCGTCAACGACGAAGTCGAGAAGTACTTGTTTGGTGCCATCGACGACCAAGGGGCGAGAGCAGTCCGCGCCTTCGCGCTCGGGAATCACTCCGACGTGCACGAGTCTTTCCAGGACTTCTTCGAGCAGATGGCAGCGCAGAAGCTGCGCACGCCCAAGGGCCTGGACTGGATCCGCTCGTGCTACGGTACTCTGGGCCAAGTCGACCTGATGGTCGAGATGCAGGCTCTGCGCCTGATGCATTGCACTATGTGGGTCGAAGGCGTGCGAGAGATCGTATCGGCGCACGACTCGGATGTGAAGTTCATCCTGACGGACCACCCGGTGACGGTCTACAACGCGGCGGCGGATCCCACGTCCGAGCAGTGCACCTACCCTCAGGATCCACTGGTAGCGGCGGTGGGCTCTCAGACTGTGTTCGTGCTGGACGCCAACACCTGCCTGATTCTCACGCACCTGGAATATGCTAAGGAGCCGGATCAACTAGACCTGACGCGGCTGCGCACGAACGCCCGACACTTGGGCGCGGGCATGACGCGCACAGACAACTTCATCCGAGACCGGCGACTGAGCCGGGAAGAGGTGATTGCGATCAACCACCTGCTCAAGTCGCGGGCGAAACGTTACATCGCGGCCGCCGACAAGACCTGGCTCTACCCGGAGCAGGAGTTCAACGGCTCATGGGCGCAGATCGCCAAGGTGCTACTTCCTAAGGCCGATCTTTGGCGCTTTGGCGGGGAGATCTATGTCGGCTACAAGGACGGCACGTCTGGCTACTGGGACGAGCATGGCCGTACGTCCAAGGCCCATGAGTTCCTCACCCGTAAGCACCCCAGTAAGAACATCGGGGCCAACGACTTCTGCGGATGCGGCAGCGCCTACGCGTTCAAGGACTGCTGCCAGCAGCTGCCAGTCCCGGATCGCCCATCGTGGGAGGTCTACGGCCTGCGCGAGCGCAACCTGATGTTCTGCAACGCAGTTAAGGGCATACTGGGGCTGTCTGACGGGGCGTCCTGGGAGGACGTGCGCCGCAACCTGAGCGACGAGCAGGTCAAGCGTATCCATAGCGCGTTTGCGAGCCTGTGGCCCGAAGACACCGATCTGGCCTCCCTGCTACCAAGGCCTAACCCGAAAGTCCTGCGCTCGGTCTACATGGGCTTCAGCGATCCGCGCACCGTCGAGGCGGCGGTGCTGGGCTGGCTGCCGTTTGTCGATGAGATTGTGCTCGTGAATCCATTCTTCCTGGGCACGCGCATGAAGCCCGAGTTCAGCCCCATCGAGTCGCCCACCGGCCACAAGATGCAGACGCTCAAGAACGTCATGCTGCTCCTGGTGCTTGAGCCGTTTATCCGCTCCGGTCTCGTGCATCTGGTGCCCGATCCCGGCGAGGTCAGTGCCCAGCTCGGCCATCATGTCCGGGAAGTGCTCACGCGGCGCACCGACGGATGGAAGCCCCCTAAGGGCGGCGGCTTGCACCACTTCCTGAAACTCGCGGAAGAGGAAAAGCAGCGCGTCATCTGCATGCTGCCAGAGGCGTATCAGAGGCGCTTCATTGCCGACCACATGCCAGAGGCAGGCGCCGAGATGACGGATCGGCTAATCGCGTACTTCAAGCGCCAAGCCGAGGCCGATCCCTACACGCTGCTGCAGCCGCTTCCCGCAGGCAAGGACGGTGCGCAGAACCAGATCTTCAAGGGACTGAGTCTGGAAGCGGCTCTGTATGTGGCTTCGCTGACTGGTTCGATTATCCACGTTGACACGGAGGTGCAATGGGCGCAGCTTCTGAAGGACGCTCAACCTGGTGACGCACCGTCGCAGTCCACATGGGAGCCCGTGCGACAAGCCTTGGGCGAGATCTCGTTCCCGGTGGAACTCAACTCGCAGCTGGTGGCGGAACGTATCGCTAGCGGCGACCGCCCGCCGATCCGGTCGCTGTTGCGGCGGCTGGCCGAATCGGTCTCTACCCCGGGAGGCAGGTCCGACCCCAGCGTGCTGGCCACGCATATGCGCCAAGCGCGCGGCAAGGTCGAGCGGACGAGGAAACGCGCGGGCGACAGTACCCTTCTCCCCGCACGCCTGGAGCTGCACGTGCCACCGACGGGATTTGCCCGTCACGAGGTGCAGCGGCTGCTAGTAATGTTTGCCGGCGTGACCCGACCTCGGTCCATTCCGTACGCGCTGCGCTTGGTGTTCGACGAGTCGGAGGATGACGGCATCACCGGTTCACGCGTCGGGTCGCGTCGCTAAAGTCCATGCCACACCGGAAAACAACAAGAGTGAGAACAGATGGCTGCGACTTATGAGAATAAGTGGCGGCAGTGACGAGAATATTCAGCCATGATTCGCTCAGCACTATAATGACAGTGCTGCAAGGAGGTGGGCGCTCCACTTCTTATCGATGCGATTGTTCACGAGGGTGAAGTAGCATCCTCTTTTCTGAGCGAATTTTGTTCTGGCATCATGCACCGTTGGAGCATTTGAAGCGCTATTTACCTGCCACCGAACGGACTTACAAATTGTTCTTCCCATCGCCATTTCCGGACGAGTTCCATGCTGGATACTTTGGCCGCCTTGCTGAACTTAATGGTCTGCCCAAAGATCGCATCAAAGCCATGAAAGTGCTGAAGGCAATCGCCCCTTCGGAATATTTTCCTGATGGTTATGAGCCGCAAATGATCCAAATGCTGGCATTTGCGGCCGCTATGACGTTGCCGGATTTCGTGAGGGGGCATACTTTGCTTCCCTATCGGCGCGCAATTGCTTCCCATAAGGAGACGCTCCTGCACGGTGATCCAAGCGACCTGCAGATGCTTCGCTTCGCAGCAACACGGGTCGCTCGCGAAGGAGCGTATTTTTGTGCCAATTGCATAAACGAGGATATAAAAAAAGGTGGTATGAGCTATTGGCGGCGCTCCCATCAGATTCCGGGACTGCTCATCTGCTCAGCGCACGGCACCGCCCTGCGATACATGGAGACTGAGGCCGCATTTAGGATGGCACCTTCTCAGTGTATGCCTGTCAGCCTACCTATTGACGAAGAATGGGCTATACAAAGTCATGCTAACCCGCTGGTAGCCAAATTCATCGAGTTATCTCTAGCTCTTGCTAGCTCGGACAAGCCGCTGCCGATCAAACCTGTGCGTCAAGCGCTGGTCCAGATAGCCAGACAGAAAGGAATTTCTGTCTACGCTAAATCAAGTAAGGAACTGCTTAGCGACCGTATTGTGGCCCACTTCCCGCAACGGTGGCTGGAGTCAGTATTTCCAGGTATAACGGCGAAGCACTCTGGCGAAATGCTGCACCAGATTGACGGTGTCCTATACCTTTCTACTTGCTCATCAACAGTCGCGGCATACCTGTTGGCCATCTGTATGCTATTTGACTCAAATGAGCAGGCTTTGGAGGCACTTGCCTCAATCGGCCCCGAGACGGTGCTGAACACTCGTGTCTGTGTTCCGAGGGCACAGCTTGATTTTGAGAGCCTGCTGGTGGACTACGTAGAATTCAAGGGAAGTCACGCGGCAGTAGCGCGGAAACGTAAAATGCCGACTATTACTCTTACCCAACAGCTTCGAAATTTAGGGCTACCAAACCTCACATTGTCGGGAAGCCGCCGGGGATCGTTATTGGACGCTGCTTATAACTTCTTTATTCATGGCTTGCCAATGGCCGAGAGTGCCAAGCGAGCAAATGTGATGCTGGCAGATTTGGAGCGTATCGTACGCTACGCTGGCGTGGAACTCATCGCCTCCCTTAAGCAGATGTCACCTACAGCGTTACAGTCAAAGTCCACCGCAAGGCTTGGAAAAGGTCAGCTCCCGCATCGAATGAGCTTCGCATTGCGCGTCGGCGATTGCATTGAGGATCCTGCCAAGAAGGCCGCATGATCATCGTTGCCATATTGACGCCCAGAATGCATCATCCTGATACGCCAAGTCGCTAAAGCGTCGCATCTGTACAGGATCGCGCGAGCGCAGTGCTTTGATTGCTGGCCCTAACGGTGCGAGATAAGTATCGGCCGCCTTCTTGAAGTCGGTGATTCGCAACTCATCACTTTTCGTTCGCTCGAAAGCGATACGATGGGCCGCTACCCAAAGGGCGATAATGATGCGAAAAATTCCCCCGGAAAGCTCTAGAATTAACTCTGCGAATGAGTCATTGAGTTCAAGTGGTTTTGCGACGAACTGATAGCGCATCAATTCCGGTAGCAGCAGCCTTCTAAAATCAGATTCATTGGGGTCTTCGAAATGCCGAAACTGATGCGCTCCACCGGTAGTGAATCGTTGCGTGGTAGCTAGGCGTTTGGTTAGAGCGTACATCCCATCGGGAGTGCCGGAGTATGCTAACGCGAACCGACCAGTGTTGTACATATTAAAAAAAAATTTTAGGCACTCGTCTTCGACAATCGATAATTCGATTTCGTCCTCGTTCTTCGTCTTGTTTCGGCGCTTTGCCAACGCCGGAAGCCGGAACAGATTCTGAATTTCGTCTAGATGCAGCAATCCCAGAAATTGCGCAGATGCAGCCTGCTGCCATTCTTCCAGCATGACTGATCCTTTACGACGGTTCAATCCTAGTAAGTGTTCGAAGCGACTCGATTTGCAAAGCCTATTCCATTCATACATCAATGTAGACGCCAGATCTGCCGAGCGCCCCGACGCCGGCACATCGCATGACATCCAGACTACTTGTTTCAATGGGCGGGAAGCCTGCGGAAAAGATTCGTGGAAAATGACCTGCTCATAAGTACTTAGGGTATTGCGGATCGCCGATGTCTTCCCTGTCCCGGGCAGGCCCGTGATGAGTGCTGACATGGCTGGAGGCTTTGGCCTCGCGCCGAAGCCTTCTCCTCTTAGCGACGACCAAGTCGAAGGTTGCTGAGGGTCTAGGTGGTGGTAATTGCTGCGGATCATCAAGTCGAAAGTATCAGCGAGTTTAGCCTCCTCTCGGGATACGACATGGAGTTCGCGAAGCATTTGTAGGTGATGCAATCGAATGTGCCGAGGAATGTTTGCGACGTCCTCCGGCATCCTTGGCAAATAAGTCAGCACGTCAAGAGCCTCTTGCGGGGATAGGATTGGACGCATTCGGTCAATCAGCAGATTTCCGGTATATGGATTAATGTATTGGGTAGTCAAATCCTCTCCTAGCGGCCTTTTGCGTGAAGAACAGACTTCATCATCTCGAAATATGCGTCTGATTCGTCATCAGCTTCCCCCTGATGTTCCGGAACCTTTAACATGGAGGCTGGCTGTTCGGCGACGAACGTCTCGAGTTTGCGTGCCTCTAGCAAAGAAGGGCTGGGCCCTTTGTGCTGCTCGATCGCTTTAGCTGTTTGCTGCTGTGCACCTTTAGTGAGTTTCTTGGAGCGCTGGTCATATTCCATTTGTAGAACGAGACGGTTATGTCGAGTCTCGGGAAGTCTCAAGCTGCCATGCGCAAACGCTTCAAGCACCTCCTCATAGGTCTGGGTGGGTGCGGCATTTGCTTGGTCAGTGAGCTTTAATTCCAAGAGTCCGGCGCCAGCCATGTTGGGCGTCCAGATTCGCGAAACAGAGCCCGGGAAGTGATGTATAGGGATGGTCCAGCCTCCAAAATTGCGTGCCTTTTCCGTCCATTGGCATAGGGCAGCGTCATCCATAGAGTAAGCTAGGCGGTCAAAATTAACGCCCTCCCTAGTGACCTTCGCTTCGCTCTGCGGCAGCAATAACTGGATCAACTCGGACGGTGGCCGATGACGCAATGTCCCGATTCCTGCTTCGTGGCCCCATCTCCATAGGCCCGCTGGCGACGGCACTACACCCGCAGAGATCATGTGGGTATCGAGCCGCTTTGTCCGATCGGCAGTCAGGTTATACGTTGTGAAGATGTTGTGAAGTAGAGCCGCATATTCAGCAACCGTAAAAATTGCCTTGCTCGAATCAAACTTGCGCAGTTCGTATTCGGCTCTGCGCGCGTCAATGGCGCCGGGATACCAATACTGATGATCCTTTGTGATGCGATGAAGGACTTCGACCAAGCCCTTCAAATCTGGTCGATATGGTGGAGCATAGCTTATGCGATCAAAGGATGAGAATGCAGTTTCCTTGGCTGCGAGACTTAAGTATTCACCTCGGTCGCACAGCAAGACCGACGGAAGACCTGGAAAAGGATACAGCGTTTGCCAAGATGGGTAGCCCCAAAGATCTCCCAGCAATTCAGAAGAAGCAAGCGAACTGAATATTGCTGTCTTTGCCATTTCCCAACTAGGGCCGCGTAGGCAAACGTAAAATCCCATGATTGCAGTCGACCATACATCAACCATGATATACAGGATTGGACGTCCAATTATCCACGCACGATTGATGCTCGATCTTAGATAGATGTCAGCAATTGTGGAATCTATTTGCCAAGTGTGACCAGGCCCGGACACACCTTTCCAGCTGCGCGCTTTCATGCCTCGCATGCTTCGTTGGAAGTGCCCCTTGGTCGTTGTGTCGAGAAGCCGCTGGAGTTCTGGTATTTCGACTTCTAGCACCCTGCGCACTTGATCTGCGTTAGGGTACTCGCCGAATTTGACCGGCACGGGCGTGTGGGTACCATCCACCTCACGAAAATGCTTGGTAAAACCTTCGGCGATTATGTCGCGAAAGCGCTTGGGAAAGCGGGGTTTTGGCGCACGGATTTTTCGATCAGCCATCATGATCAATTGCCGCCACTCAGCGCTCATGCCTGGTTGTAACTGCGCATCCGGTTGGCCAGTATGCCTTGCTAAACGTTGTGCGTTGGTCTTTCTTCCAGGTTTGCGACGGCCGGTTGGCGAACAGTTCCTCACCTTACCTGGGGCTCCGCAGCGATCTAACCTTGAGCGCAGACTCTCTTCACTGAATCCGTAGCGGCATAACAGTGACCAGCACTTATAGACCAGGGTGCGGCTGATACCGTGTTCCGTTACCGCATTGGTTACCAGTCGGCCGATAGATCCATGTGAACGTATCGAGGCCCGAAGTGAATCAAAATGTAAAAAGCTCGCCATGATTTTTTTTCGCTTTTCGTAACGTTCAAGATCGGTAAGGGAATCCATAAAATTCTCCCGTTCCAAATCTATGATGTGCAGAGTACTTTGCTGGGCTAGTTGAGCAAGCGCATCTGTTTTCAGCCAGAGAAGTTTTCCACAAAGAGGTGAAGCTGCTTTCTTTTTTCCTGCAATATCTTCAAGCGTTCTGGCACTAACACATTCGGGGTCTGTGAATTTTTCGATCAATGCCACAATTGTGCAGCCTGCAGGTACTTCAGCGAGGATCACGCGATATATGCCAGATAGATCGCCTTCTAAAATGCGGAAGGTCTGATTGTGGATCAGGCTTGCCATGCGGATCTCCCAGAAACAATAGGATTGATCTCCCAGAATTCTTGCTCAGCTAAAAGAATAAGAGGGGATGAAGGTCGCCAACTGCGCCGTAAGTCGAAGGGCAATTTTCCAGTCCACACCGCCCCCCAGAAGCCAAGCTTCGCCGTCTCGGGGCAACCACAATATTGTTCGATTTTTCGAAGGACGTGGGTCAAATCTCTTTGGTTAAAATCTTGGACGTGCTGGCAAAGCCAGTGGGCGAGGAGTGCGGAATCTGTCCCTCCCAATGCCCAGTAGCTATTGCCTTTGAGAAGATCCGCGACTTGCGTGTCATAAAGGCTTTGGGTGATCAGGAGCCATGGAACATTTCGGCATGCCCAATATTCGCGTTCCAGCCCAAGCAAGAACTTCGTTCTTTTTCCAGTCCAGACATTCGAAGGCTTGACCGAAATAGCGAGTAGTTGAAACCCTTCATGTGTACGCAAGGTGAGCAGCAGATCAGTCGTCATGATCCAAGGAGCTGCTATTCCGTGTTCACTCACGGTGGGATGTTTCATTTTCATCTGTTCAGCCAATTCAATCGTGCCCGAAAAAGCGCCGGTGCGGCTGCCAATTTGGTAGGAATTTAGTTCGTGGCTGCATGAATGTAGATTGAGTGCAAATTGCTCACGGATGTCCACGACGTCGGGATGCATCGTCGAAAATAGCAGCGCGACGAGCTCCTGATCTGAGAGTAGCTCGCGCTGCCGCCCGCGCCACAACTGCAAATGGGAGCGGCCCATACTTGAAGGGTCGGAGCGGCTGACACGATGCCATGGAATATAATTTTCGTACGTGCCCATTCCTCGCCCTAAGGCCGTGAATCGACGCAAATCGCTCGGGGTAAATATCGGTTTCGATCTCATGTTTTATATTCTGCTTTCAGGAAATGTGGATAACCGTTGCAATCCATGATTCGTTTTCATTCCTCTATACGTGAATGAATTCAGCAGCACGATGTGCGGCTACGAACCTCCAATCCAACTTTCAATGGGCGTAAAGATGCCGCCAGCTCAGATCGTAGAACTTTGAAGCGCCTGCGTTATAAAACATAGGCGAACGAATTCACGATCACAATGAACTGAGAATTTTGCAGAATGAATGGGCGAGAAGGTGCCATGAGATCGGCTTGACAAGCCTTCCTCCTCATGGCACAGTGGGCTATCTGCTGCTAGTGGATAGCCGACTTCAAAGAGCTCACGTTTCTCGACAAAACGCGGGCTCTTGGCTTTTCTGTCCTACGTTAATTTACGTTACGCTTATAGCTATTCCTTTCCCTTTCTGTAGCGTGGAGCACGGTCTGTTCAATGTCTGCCCATGCACTATCGTCGATAAATGGCAATAGTCGGATCAACTCGTGAATACCCGCGTACCCTTTCCAGCTGCCTGTTGTCGGCAATTGCACAATGGTGCGAGATTTTTTGGCGGCAGTAACCAATGCTACACGCTCCTCTTCGTCAAGCTCCAAGACATCTGCAATCCGGGCCAGCAATGGGGAATTGACCGGCGCGCAAAGGCCGCTTTCGATGCGAGAGAGGTAACCTGTACTGCAGCCGCACCGCAACGAAAGATCTTTTTGAGACATATTACGCATGGCGCGAAGCTCGCGCAATTTGTGGCGAAGAGGTGTGTCGATCGGAGCGGAACTCATAGCTTTCCGTTATCTCAAGTTGATGGACTTGGTTATTGTGCCGATTTCACTGACTAAGGTAAACCACAAAAATCATAGGACAACCAACGAGTTATTTAGAAAGTTTACGATTCAACCGAATCGGGATAGATTTTTTATTTATTTTCTTGCGCGCGCTACTTGAAATATTGGGGATAGTGCTGTTTTAAATGGAAATTGGAGTTTATTTAACTACTCGTTATCTAAAACCAAGTAGCGGCGAACTCGTAAAAAAAATTAACGCGCGCCGAAAAAATCGACGCGGGACGGCCACTAACAAGACGCTGAAGTACCGCTCGAGCTATCCGGACCAGGCGTTTGCCGATCTGGCAGCAGCAAGGAAGTGGGTGGGAGCCTTCGTTGACTGGTACAACAACGAACACCGCCACAGTGCCGTTCGCTTCGTCACACCAGGGCAGCGGCATGCAGGACAGGACCAGCCTCTACTTCGCAGACGCAAAGTCGTCTACGAGGCAGCCAAGGCCCGCCATCCTCGTCGATGGAGTGGCATGACGCGCAACTGGACGCCAGTTCGGGTCGTGCATTTAAACCCGGCAAAATCGGCTAACAACGACAGCCACCGCCGGGCAGCATAACCGTCGTTAAACGCGACAACTAGCTTGACACTGACCGAGCACGTCACTGAGACCCTCGCAAGGATCAGGGCAGTTGCGGGCAATAGTTGAGGGCAGTCCTCGGCCAGAAGTAGCCTCTCGACTTCAAGTGCAGTTGAGTCCATCACTGACCCTCCATGGCTCGACTCAAGCCGCGTGCGTGGATTGTCGCATTTGTTAATACTGTGTTCGCACACAACATAGATGCAGTTACTCGTAACAGAATATGCGTTTTCGGCTTATGTTCGACCGATATTAAATTCCAGCCGCCCATGTTATATTGATAACGCGCCAAGTACCTTTTACACCCACCGACGGAGATTTCATGCCCCTCACTGAGAGAACGGATGAACTAAAGCGATTGATTCAAGCCTTTGAGTCCGAGGCTGGAAAGTTCTATCCCCTGACGCTCTCACTTCTGTACGTGACGCAAAATGCCCCCAGCGTCAACCGTCAAATCCCGAAGCCAAACCACGGGATTATGTTGTGGCAGTATTACGGCGCGATCCATGGAGACAGCGGTGCGGCGGAGCTCGCCAAAAACTTGAACGATAGCGATTTGAAATGGGGTATCCGAGGTGCCGAGCTGAGTTGCTTTGGTGTACTCGAAGGCGACGGCTGCGAATTATTTGTTCGTATGGCGCAGCGTGCAGGGGCGCTGTTCGACAAGGCCGAGGCTAGCTTGCTCAAGTCGCTGATGGTGAAAGAAATAATGGAAGTGGAACTGAAGCGATGTTCACCAGCCAAGCCTACTGCAGCAGCGAACGATAATCCGCTCGCAGTTTGGCTGAACTACTTGCTGTTCCACCTCTCTCTGACCAACCCCGGTAGGGAGAGGGCTCAGCGCATCGATCCCGATCCATTTACCCTCTCCCTGCTCGCATTGGAAAGGCTCTACTCAGAACGTTCGATTGATAAAGTGGACAGGTCGGTACGGCAGCTGTCAGCGCTCCGATTTAAAGTGGCGATGTCATTTCCTGGCGAGCGACGACAGTACGTCTCAGACACGGTCACCGCACTTCGACCGCAACTGCCGCCTGACTCAATCTTCTATGATTACGACTACCAAGCTCAGCTTGCAAAGCCCAATTTGGACGTCCTCCTGCAAGACGTCTACCGAAACCAGGCCGACCTGATAGTCATCTTCTTGTGCGAAGAGTACACCGAGAAACAATGGTGTGGTCTAGAGTGGCGGGCAATCCGGGACCTGATTAAACACAAGAATGACGATCAGGTCATGTTCGTGCGGTTCGACGATGCTTCCGTCGAAGGCGTGCTTTCTATTGACGGCTACGTCGACGCAAGAGTTCATTCGCCAGAGAAAATGGCCGATTTTATTCTGCAGCGAATACAAACCTCGACGTCGTGAACGCAGAGGCGCCTAACCCGATCACGTGACGCTGAAAGGGGGCGCGCACCACCTACGCGAGCTTGTCGTGAAGCCCGCTACGGACGGCACAACTTTCCTGGCAATCGGCCAGCGCTCAATTTAGCGTACGCAAACCCACATTCAGCGTGGCCTCGTTTGAGCCCGGAATACAATTGACATAAAAACAAAGCCTATCCATAATTCCCCGCTTGTTTAGGCTCAGAATGCTGAGTACGGAGGGGAAATGAGTAAGCCTATCATTCGTATGGGCGACCGGACCAGTCATGGCGGTACTGTAATTAGCGGTGACCTGACTTGGACAATCTATGAAAAAGCTGTAGCGAGGGCCGGGGACCTGACCGTTTGCCCAAAGTGCAAAGGTACATTTCCTATCGCCGCCGGGGCAGGCGACTTAACTGCGTTTGGTCAAGCTGTGGCGAGAGACGGCGACAAGACTGCATGTGGTGCGACCCTTATCGCCACCCAAATTTCCGCTTCATGGGACCAGCAATCTGATCAAGGTGACGCTTCGTTGAAGACTGCCGCCGAGCCGCTTGAGGCCGCAACTAAGGCCGTTGCCCAACTTGCGCCGACCATTTGCCTCGAATGCCTGGCAGCGGCGGCGGCGGCCGGTTCTGCTATCGTCGTGAGAAGTTAGTAATGATCAAAGTTATCGAACGATTTCAGACTCTTCGTCAACAAGAGGAGACACTTAATCTCTATGCGTTGGTGGACGGCTTCCAATACGAGCAACATACCGGCCAACGCATCGAGCACCAGCGAGGAGCCAATCGTTCCATATTGCACGGGACGGAGGACGAGCCACTCGCACACGCCGGGCCATAGTTGTTTGATGTCACGAAAATAGCTGAGCAGGTATACGCGTTGATCGAGCTCGAACAGGCGTTACCGGCGGTGTCTTGGCTCATCACGTCCGTTGACCTTGAGGGATTGTCGCAGCTACTGCAGCTTAAGCTAGATGCGCAGCTGCCCGATGGCAGAAAAGTCCTGCTCCGGTTCTACGATCCACGTGTGCTGGGGAACCTATGCCATACGATGGACGCCGAGCAGTACGCGGAATTCTTTGGCCTCATCGACGAGTGGCATTTCAACTATAAGGGCCAGTGGGTGGCCGCAGGACGACGTCATGCTTAAATTCAGCGAAGCGCAACTCGCCCAGATAGATCACCTCGAAAAACTTCAGTATGTTGAAGACGTGCGTAAAGATGTCGTCATGCAATACCCTGAACTGGCCGACGACAGCAGTCTAAAAGCTCGCCTTGAGCAAGCGTACAGTCATGCGATCACTCTTGGATTCGTGAAGGGAGTGGCCATTACCCAATTCTTGTATTACGAAGCTTTCGCGCAGGGATTTTATCGCCAACCTGCGATAAATGCGTGGTTGACGAAGCCAGGTCAGAAAGTTGAGCAGAGATTCACCGATCTCATCGCCCAGCTGAAGTCTAAGTTGAAGGAGTATTAGATGGCAGCACTTGCAATCCCCGTGGTTGAAGGCGCAGCGTTGGCGTTATTGCGGGCGCTTGGCATTGTCGCTGTGGGAGGCGTCGGAGCGGCGGCAATAAACGAAGCCGCAAAGAAAAAGGCCGAGTCCGCCGAAAACGCAAAGGCGACACCAATTGCTCAGGCGGGAACGCAAACGAAGACTCGCGACACTTGCTCGAAATGCCCTCCCGATTGCGGGACACTAGTTCCGCGTGACTGGAACATGTCAGAGATTTCCCGTGCCTATCAGGCACGGATTACCGGATTCGTTCCTGGCACCGAGTGGAGTTTCCGAGGCAACGACTTTGATGGATTTAAGTCGCAAGCCTGCCTGCTATTGGAGGCGAAAGCTAAATATGATCAGTTCTTCTCGTCTGTGAGCAAGCCTAAGGTGTTCTTTTCCCTCACAGGTTTGCCCAAAATTCGGGATCAGGCTATCCGCCAGAGTGAGGTCATCGAGGCATCTCCACCGTCCCAGCTGCACTGGCATTTCATGGAGCCGCTGAGCTACGGTTTCTTTTCTCAGGCCTTCGCCAATTCCTTTTTACCTATTGTCACCCATCTGACCCCATGAGTTTCCATCTCACCATTAGCGCAAACTTCCGGACGGGCGCCAGCCTTCCATCCATCGATGATCAATACAACGATCTTTGGAAAATTGCCAAATCTCTTGAAACTGCTGGCCTGCCCTTGGACGGATGGTTCCCGCCAGCAGATTCTGAAGCAAATTCGTTGCTTAACAATGCTTTCGTTCCCACCGGTCCGAGTCCTGCCGCACTTGCCATGGCAAAGGCTGACAAGAGCAATCTGGCCACGGACCTGCGCACGCTTGGCGTTTGGAACGGCGAGGAAAATGAAGGCGCCATAGTCTATACAGCGACATACAATACGGGGCGCATTCCTTCCCACTTTGATTTCAGCGCCGATGAAGTTCCCGCTTTCATGGACTATCGCAACGTGGTTAATCTGGTGCAAACTTTGATCAGGTTATGGCGTCCGATGTTGGTGAAGATCGCACCTGGTGGCTACGCTGGAAAAAACGTGTTTCCGGATCGCCCTCCGGTGGGATGGATGATTTATTTGCCGTTTGAAATAGACTCGAAACAGGTTCCAGAGGCTGCGGTTATCCTCCCCATCCTAGATGAGCACGACAATAAACAACGGCTGGGTACTTTGATCGTATCGGTCGCGGAAACATTCGATCCGAACAATCCGGAGCACGTCAAGAAAGCCAACGCTATCGAGACAAGGCTGGTGGATCAGGATCTTCTGCCGACTTTGAGGGAGTTTGTGACGAGGTTCTGACGACAAAAACCGTCACTATTTTGCGAAGTTCCCATGAGTCAGCTGCTTATTCTCATCAACGCGGCCACGAATTCCTGTGCCATGCGGCCACTCATTCCTGCGCCAAAGCGGCCAGTCTTTCTTAAACACGTTGTCGATTCCTGCGTGAGCCACTGATCACCGTGCTGCCGGGCCGCGAATAAGGGACACTGGCAAGTTTCGCCAAAGCAGGGCGTAGAATCTTAACTTTGAAAAAACCGCCATCCACGGGCTTGAGATCATATGTCCTCCATATTTGTGGTCACGCCATCAGACATTCGGCAACTGAACGATAAGCAAGCCAGGGAGTTTGTGGCTCGCCTGTGTAAGGCAGAGCTGCGTGAGGAAGGTCTAGGAACAGCACCGATCACTTGGGGCGGCGACCAGCGAGCGGCAGACGGTGGTACCGACGTTAGAGTCACCATCACACAATCAGTCGAGCGGGCTGGCTACATCCCCAGAAACGCCACCATTTTCCAGGTGAAAGCGGAAAGCTTCATACCGAGTAAGATCCCAAAGGAAGTTGCTCCGAAAAGAGTGCTGCGTCCGTCGGTTCTGGAGTTAAGCAAGATATCTGGCGCCTACGTGATTGTATCTACGAAGGATGACTGTTCGGACACCTCCTTAAAGAGTCGGGTAAAAGCCATTCATGACTGTCTAGCGCAGGTCGGTATACAAGATAGTGTGCACCACGATTTTTTTGACTCCAATCGCCTTGCCGATTGGGTAGAGCATCATCCTGGCGTTCAGATCTGGTTGCGAAACATACTTGGCAAGTCGCTGCAAGGATGGAGGCCATTTGGCGCCTGGGCTTACCGAGAACAAAGCAGTAATGACGAATATTTGTTAGACGAAAAGGTAAAAGTCTTCGCTCCCGATACCGAGCAGCCAATTCCAGTCATAGAGGCGATACAGCGGCTGCGTCTGCACCTCGCTGCGCCACGCAGATCGGTACGCATCGTCGGGCTTTCCGGTGTAGGAAAAACGCGGCTCGTGCAGGCACTTTTCGACGAGAGAATCCAGACGACTCCCCCTTCTTTGGATGCTGAGAACGTCATATTTACAGACATCTCAGACGATCCTCAACCGACGCCCCAAGATCTGGTGGAATCTCTGCTCGCGGAGTCCGCTGACTGCGTTGTAGTCGTAGACAACTGCTCCCAGGCGCTGCACGGCCGGCTGACCGAGCTCGTGCAGCGAAACCGCAGCAAGTTGAGCCTACTCACAATTGAATACGACATTCGTGACGACTACCCAGAAGGGACCGCGTGCTACCGCCTCGAAGGATCATCTCCTGAAGTGATCACACAGCTTCTGAAGCGCCATTACAACGCACTCTCCGATTTGGACATCCATAAGATTGTCGATTTTTCCGACGGCAATGCGCGGGTGGCGTACGCTTTGGCATCTACCTCTGAGATAAAAGGTCAGTTAGCACAGCTGCGTGACGAGCAATTGTTTCGACGCTTGTTTTTCCAGAACCATAACGAGGACACTGAGTTACTTCGCTGTGCTCAGGCTGCCAGTTTGCTGTATTCGTTTGATGCCGAAGATGAATCGGAAACGTCCGAGCTGGCAAAATTAGCGGGGATCGCGGGAACATCAGTTCTAAACTTTCAGCACTGCGTCGCCGAACTGATGCGACGAGGGTTGGTACAGCAACGTGGCCGATGGCGAGCCGTTTTACCACACGCAATCGCTAACAGGCTTGCTTCGCTCAGCTTAGAGGCCCGTCCGGCAATAACCTTTATCGACAAGCTGGTCTCCAATAGCACCGTTCGTGTAGCGCGCTCTTTCTCTCGCCGGATAGGCATGCTCCATGAATCAAAAATAGCCGTCAGCATTGCTCATGAGCTGGTGAAGATCGAAGGTCTTCTGTGGAACGTCTGTCAGTTGAACGAACTTGGGCGTCAAATGCTGGGGAATATCGCCCCCTTGGCTCAGCGTGCTGTTCTGGAGAACCTATTCGCCGCGACTGCAGACGTATCGTTCACCGCCGTGGCACATCCACATCGCGCGCACTATACGCGGCTGCTACGCTCGCTGGCATATGATAAAGAGCTGTTTGACGTCGCTGCACAAGCCTTGCTCAGGTTCGCGTTGGCGGAAGATGAGAACTATCGCAGCGACTCTGTCCGCGATCTTCTAAAGTCACTATTCTCCGCCCATCTTTCTGGAACGTTGGCGACGACAACTCAGCGCGCGCGGTTCATCCAATCGTTGTTCGACGCTGAAGACACGGCGAGAAAGAAGCTGGCTCTTAGTTTGTTGGGAGCGGCCTTGCAAGCGCGACATTTCTCCTCGCATTATGGCTTTGACTTTGGAGCGCTAAAGCGCGGATATGGCTGGCATCCAAAGACAGCAGAAGAAATTCGAAATTGGTACACGACGTTCCTGAATCTTGCAGCCACAGCGGGGCAATCACGTAGTGAGATCGGAATGGAAGCGCGGGGCCTCATAGCCCACGTAATCCGCGAACTATGTGGGGACGAGGTGTTAATGGCGACCGTCGCTGATATTGCGCACGGATTGAAGGCAGTGGATGGCTGGCCTGCAGGCTGGATCGCGGTACGAAATACCATCCGTTGGCACAAGGACGACTATGGCAGTGAGGTCCTGGATCGATTGCGTCTGCTTGAAAAAATACTTGCACCAAACGATTTGATGGGGAAGATTCAGGCCAAAGTGCTCTCCAACGGTATGTTCGTTACTGATGATTTCGACGATGATGAAGATACAGGCGAGAGCTACAGCGCAAGTATAGCCAGAGCCTTACAGGAAGTAGAGGCGCTCGGCCTAGCCGCAGCTTCCGATGACGTGTTATTGGCCACGCTACTCCCGAACCTGCTGACGACATCGAGAACATCAAGGTCGTATTACTTTGGTATTGGAGTAGCACAAGCCTATTCGTCGTTCTCAGCACTTTTAGCACAGATAAAACAAGTGGTGATTGGACAGCCAGAGCAGCCTGTTGATCTGCAATTTGTCTGCGGGCTAGTGGTTGGTCGCCACAAAATTAAACCAAAAGACGTGTCGGATTTCTTAGACTCTGCCATCGCGGACGAAGTATGGGGCCGCTATCTCCCACGGCTGCAACTTGCTAATGTGCTTGATGACGCCGGCTTTCTGCGCTTGCTCGAATCAATCCGATTGCGCATAGCACCTAGCTATGCATATCGCGATCTTGAAGCAGGAGGTAGAACCGCACCGCTGTCGGCGCAGCAAATTGCGACCTTGATAGATGCTTTAGCCGAGTTATCTGAAGGTGGTTTGAGCGTAGCGATCGATATCCTCTACATGGTCCTCTACAGCAAGGACGAACGAGACCAAGCATTCCTGAGCGATCTACAAGCCTATCTGGCCCGTCTTTTATCCACCGTGGACTGGGCAAAACTAGAGCTCACTATACTGAACAATTTGACGCATCTTGAATCTGTCATTGAGTTTGCCGTGTCAAATGGCGATCCACGTAGCGTCACAGCACCTCTACTACTTCGCTTGATCGAACAGCAACGATCAAGCAATCGATTTCTGGGGAACCAACTTGGCGACGTCCTTCGTCCGCTCTTTGAGGAAAATCCGATTGCCGCGTTGGACATCGTGTTTGAACATGCCGATGACGGTTTTCTGCCGCGCTTTCTCACTACCATGGCGCCCAACCACTACGGTGAGTCCGTCCTCAGCGTCATAACAGACTCGACCTGGCTGCTGTGGTGTGAAGATGCTCCTGAAAAATGGCGTTTTGCCGCTGAAGAATGCCTGCTTTTCGCGACGACAACCGTTGCCAATACAGCAGAACAGCAAATAACAATAAGCCCCGCTGCAATCACCATCTTTCATAACACACCAGAGAAACGGGAGGTAATTGACATGTATTTAAATCGGCTCGTACCGACTAGTTGGTCCGGCTCACGTGCCGCCGTGATGCGGCAGCGGCTGCACCTCCTCGATGAACTGAACCCTACGGGGGACGCGCAGTTGCGCTCGCTGCTGGAGGATGCCAAGGAACGCTTTAACCGCAGCGTCCTCGACGAGGAGGCGCGGGAACAAAAGAACTATAACGAAGAATCGAAGTCCTTCGAGTGAGCGTCTCCCTATTTTCAGTTTGGTTTGGCCAGGCTGGTCCGCCGCTTCCAATCGTAGATATACAGCGTGCATTTGCCTTTCACCGCTCATCTGGTGGAAGCGCGCTGTTCGACTGACGCTGTCGATTCAAAAAGCTGTTATATCGGTAGTGGCATTCATGTGTACTGACTCTCGTAAATGCACCCGTTCTACTCATATCCGGACCAGGAATGAGTGGCGTGCAGCAACAATCGGCGGCTCGTGGTAAGAATTGGTGGCTTGAAGCAGGAATCAACGGCCTGAACAAGAATCGGTGGCTTACGCAGGAAATCGGCGGCGGGCTCAAGAAAGACCGGCCGTGTTGACGTAAGAATCGGTGGCCGTTCCGACGAGAATACGCAATTCAGCTCCGGCGTTTCCCGCTAAATGGTCATTTTAGAGTGTCACTTTATCCCGCTTTTAGCCAATGACGTGTGCGGACAATTCCACAATGAAATTGCTATCAAACTGGGAGTTTTCGATTCCACCGCCACGCGTCATATACCCGCAGGGATTGCAGACGACCCTGCAGCGTCCTATCGTGTAATCTAAAGATTCATGCATGTGGCCATGAACCCAAAGATCTGCTTTGTCAGCCAATTGCCAGCGCTGTGATCGAACGAATTCCCGCTTCCATTTTCGCGCGCGCAGACGTGTTGGCTGAATGAACTGTCATCTTGGGCGAAGTGAATGCTCGAACAGCTACCGCCTCTTCCACCCAGACGACCACATCATAGCCAGTGCCACGTTTATCGTCGCCAAGGTCGTGATCAAGACTCAGCTCGGTCACCTTGCCGGTTTCAAGGAAGGCGATCACCTCATCGGGCTAGTACGCTCTTACCCATCCCGCTGGTGTCGCGCGCTCGTCGTTCAGAAATACTCGCATTTCTTGCCTCTCGGTTCCAATAGATACATCGACATCTGCGCTTGGACATCAGCATGCATCAGCATGCGGTCGTCAAAACCCTGCAGTGCCGTTATTGCTTCTGAATCAGACCCAAGCGGCTGCGTATATCTTGTTCCAGTTCATCAGTAAGTCCGACTTTCGTTTCGCAGCACACCAAGTTCTCCAAGCCAGGTTGGAACCAATACGGCCTATCGTCAATAGCGATCCAGCGCATCTGCGGCCACCCTGATTGCTCGATCCATCCTTCGATCTCTACTTGACGCTCATAGGGACCAATACGCTTGAACAGGTGCTGGACTTCATGCCAGTCTGGCGTCACATCAATTATCCGTTGAGCGATATCGGCACTGAAGTATGTCCGCAGGTCGTCGATTGTTTGGTCCTGACGCCATGCGCTACTGATGACGACTTCAACGTCAGGGAAGTCGCGCAAAATTTTTTCTAAGCGTGGAAGGTGGCAAAGCGTATCTGATTGATAGCGGCAAGGGTCTGGATGAAGGACTCCGTCAAAATCGAGAAATAGAATTGTGTCACCCCGAGGACGAAGACGACCAGTATCAATGCCGGGATGCACGGCCGCAGGACTATTCAGATTTTGCTCTGTGATGGACCCTGTTTCTGGCATTAGGGTACTGAGCTCGTCGTCATGGTGCTCTGGAGCCTTGCTAACGACCTCTGAGGCCTCCGCCAGCCGCCATGCCTGATACCCTGCCCTGAGAGCTCGCGCGTCCGCTAAAGCGTGATGTGGCGGCCATTCTGGTGAAAACGCTCGCAGCAGTGCATGTTGGAACGTGGGATCGCGCGCAATTTCTGCGGTCAGCAAAAGCTTATCGCCTACCGATTCTGGATAGCTATCGAATTCGTCGCCAAGTAGAGCGTCCGCGAGCAGCTCCCAGTCCGTAAAGTGGTCGAAGATCAAAGTCGCTTTTTCGGACAAGGCATCAAACCACTGTCGCAGTCGCTGAGTGAGTTCTGTTCGTGTGCAGGTCACATTCGGGATGCGGCCCAATACAGGCAGGACGGCCGCGCGGACGAAATCACTGCAATCTTCAACCCGGTAATCGGTTCGCTCACCGTAGAATTCTCGACCATCCTCGGCTACCAGGGCAACGCTGATGAGGTCGATTTGAACAAAATCGGTGAATTCGGTATCAACGAACACTAGCATCAGTTGGCTCACAGTCAGTCGACGGCGAAGAACGGTCAGTCGCTAACTTCAATAGGTGCTTTACACGCTCACGACCGTCAGGGCTGTCTTTGCTCTCAGATTGATCTGGCGGCTTGGTAAATTTCACGAGGTAACTTGAATGCAGATTACCACACTGTACAGCGAGTAATTCATGCTTCATTTTAGCTTCTTCTGAGCTGATCAGACCCAGTAACCTTCCCATGCGAACAGCTCCCTTGAGGTACGCAAAGCGCTCGTCAATGTTGTATTGGAAACCTGCCGCGCGCTCTGGTGGGGCAGTTGCGACGGCATGTTGCAGTCGTTCTTTTTCAACGCCAAGAAGCAATTCAAAATACTGGTGAAAATGATGCTGCAGCTCCGAGTTATCGGCACCGCGTTGCAAATCGTGCTTCATAAAAATTCCAGTTGCTAGACTCGTCGCCCTTACGGTTACGTTGAGTAAAAATGGACAACGAGGTCCCAGAGCCATTTGATAATAACAGCCACAATTCCCAATACGAATATACTCATCCACAAAACGAATCCACGGATTGCCATGTAGACGAAGCCGAGGGTGCCTGTCAGCTGAGCAGTTCGTTCCAGCCATCGAGGGCCGAGCTCCCATCCCAGATTCTCATGCAAAACTGTAGGCAGGATGCCGCCAAGAATTCCTGCCGTAAGCGCGCAGCCCAGGATCAAAACTGCTTGCCCTCCTGACAAACTCTGGAATGTGACCGCCGGCATTCGGAGGGTGATCGCTGCGCTCAGAAGCAATACAGCTGCAATGTATGCGGCAGACCACATGCTTAGAGCTTCGTCTCGGACAGAGAGTAGCTTTCTACAACGCCTTTTTTGTCGAAACTGATCCGAAGGTACTTGCCAGTGATGCCACTTGATCCGGTCACAATTTTTACAAAGGGAATCATACCGACTCCCGAGGTTTGAGACATCTGGTATGCCCAGTACTCTTTACCGTCGTTGGTGCCGATCTCTGAAGGCTCTCCGAAGGCAACGCGCAGATCGGCCTTGGTTGTCTTGCCTTTTACGATCTTCTGCTCAATCGTCGCATTCGACTCGCTGGCGATCGAAGTGTTGCCGATGGCGCAGCCAGTAAGACTGGTCACCGTGATCGCCGCCACCAGTATGGGAATGCACAGCTTTTTCATGTTTTTTTTCCCGCGAATTTCGTTAGAAATGGGTTTTTTTCCCTTGGAATCGAAATATATCCGTAAATCCGTCAAATGTCACTCATAGTTGTCATATAGTTCCTTATAGTTGGTGGACTGCTTTAGCTCCTCGAATGAAGCTTGCAGTCATGAAAAAGCCAAATGAACAGCTGTCCGCAAGGGAGGTTTTCGGAAGAAATCTGCGCCGAGCTCGGCGTCTAAAAGACGTATCGCAAGAAGAACTGGCGTTGCGAGCTGATCTGAGCCGTACCTATGTCAGTGAGGTCGAACGCGGCGTCAGGAACGTTTCGATCGACAATATGGGGCTCTTGTCACAGGCGCTGGGCGTGCCACTGCGCGACCTTGTTGATCCCGCGCTATTTAAGACACTCGACGCACCACCTGAATAGGCAAAGAAGCTATGCTCGTTCTTGGAAAATTATTAATACATGAACCCGCGAGCCAATTGGGCGCCGCAACTTTGCTGAAAGGCCCCACTCATGAACCAATTCTCGCAATTTCTGGTCGATGCGATCAGCGAAGACTTTGGCCGTCCGGCCAAACTACTTAACCTGTTGAATGAGTGGCCGGATATTCGAGTCCCTATCGCCCCACAGTGTGACAGCATCGCATCGGACAGTGTCGTTCGTTGGCACGAGCTCGGAATGGCTCCAGCCATGGAGTGGCCGGGCCGCGAGCACGGGCACTTGCTTGGCTGGAAATTGTCTGGCGGGCACTACTACGAGAGTTTCGTCGTCCAGCGTCCTGAGTTTGCTCAGTTTGGCCGTAGGGTAGTAGTCAAAAACTGGTCCTGCGACATCAAGCAGGTATATGGTTTCTCTGCGTCCGGATCGGATCTGAAAAAGTTCCGATCTATGGATGAGATGGCCGAGCGCAAATCCCAGGAACTGATCAGTGAGGTCTCACCTCAGGCTTTGGCGCGCAACCTTTCCTACCACGAGGTACGCATCCTCCGGCCCGACACAGATGATTCCTTCCAACATCACCAGTGGGATAGCCGCCTGTTCCTGATGAACAGCGGCGGCTCGCATCATTTCGCGGCAGCCAAGTATATCGCTGCACGCCTTGATGAGCCGGTCCCGCTAACGGGACCTTTGCACGCATATTCACTTAATCCGACCGCCATTGCTTCGCTGCGTCGGGATTTTGATATCTTCGTAATCTCGGATGAGCCCGCGATCTCAGGGGCCTTCCATGACGCCATGGCAAGCTTCAGGGCGACGTGGCTTTGGACGTACATGCCGCGACCATACGACAATTCTAAGGCAATCCTACTGCCCAAAAACGAACGCCGGTCGCAACGGGTCGCTTCGGTTCTTCGCAATGCCGGGATCGTCGATCTAGGTGCGTATCTCGAAGAGCTGGCTTGCAGCGGTAATGCGCTTTTCCCGCCCACTGCGATTGTGGCGGGCCTCGCAACATATATCTCACCATAGATTCTCCACAATCGGGTTTGTCGCTCAAAGTGAACAGCCCGTTCCTGCTTGAGGAATGGTCGCGAAGCAGCCCTTTTATATGGCCTCGCCGACAGTCGCCCGTACACGCAATGCAGCCGATCACGTGCCTCATCAGCTCTGGCGATCGAATCGTCTACGTTGGAAGGATGTCACGCAACCCAGACGGAAAATCCGGACTAGTCCACCTGCGCTTTTCTTCCGGATCTGGATGACGCGCTTCCCAAGAATCGGCAGGCGCCTCTCCAGCCTGAAACCATAGGGCGCGCGTTTCTTTGCTCCGAGCCACGACCGTGGTTGGGGCATAGGCGGCATGCCGGTGATTTAAGGCATCGACGCAGTCTAAGGAAACCTCGGAGTATAGCGAGTCGACGACGGGGCGATGCGTGAAGAGAAGGCACTGCGCTGGGGAGAGTGGCAGCGTGATTTCAATAGCTGGGTTTTTTAGCCCGATGGCACGCTCGTAAGGATGCCGACGGTAGGCGGTGGGGTCGCACCACGTTGATGGCGCATCGGTGGTTAGGAACCCAATAGGGTCACTTGTGCAAAGCACCGTCTTGTGCATGCCAAGCAGCGTCGGAAGGATCAGCTTTACCGCTGTATTAAGCAGTGTTGTAGTCGCCGTTTCCTTCAAGTTGTCGAAGTCCCCTGGTTGAGGAATGTAGACGTTCGACCGCTCAACGTGAGGTGGAAGCTCTGGCTCAACCGTTCTGGTTTCCCAGTCGGGACCTGCGACCTTCTCGAACATCGCTTTCAATTCCTCCATTTGATTGAGGAAGTGATCGCGGCTTGCTGCGGTACGGGTGTGTGCCGTCGCAGCGAACAAACATGCCCAAATCCAGTCCTCTTCCGTTAAGGGGCGTTTGAAATTGAATTTGCTAGTTCTCACCTTCGTGAAATGCGACTCCACAGTCGCAAGGCCATGTTCGAGCCGAAGGTCATGTCCACCATCGGGCGCGGTCAGCGTGTACATATCGGATTCACGAAAGATCTTCTCGGGTGCCTTGGCTTTAGGGTTTTCACCCTTTCTATCAAACAGCCAAACGTAAGGCGTGTTCATGCTTGTCTGCGGCGCCGAAGGATCCAGCCAAGCTTTTAGGTAGCATGCAGGGATGAAATGCTGCTTTCGATGCTCGTACTTCTTTCGTTTCATAGTCTTAGTGGCCAAAGAAAGTTATTATCGCGCCGATGCGGAGATGCCCCTGCCTCAAGCGGTTGCTTGCTGCCGACTGCTCCTAGACGGTAGCGGGCGCATGAGAACTCTAACTAACTATCTGACTGCTTGTGTCAGGTCAGTCTGAGCCAGTTCATAAAGTGCATTAGTTCACCTCTGCCGCTTCCTCAACATGAAGCTCGCAAAGCCAGCCATGGCGCAGCAAACGCGCTGATTGTTCGTCATGCGCAGCGCACTGCTGAAAGCCCGACAGAGAAAATCGTTCCTCAGACATCCAGTCAAGCTCACTATCTATTAATGCGGCCTCCGGGGCACGGGTTGTCGCCTCTGATCGTATTTCCGCCAAAATTGTATGGCGCCCGAGCGCCGAGGCGTGACAGCTCGTGATTGACAGCATCCCTTTTGTATTGATCGAAAATCGGTCAAACAACGTTCTCCGGGGAAGTTCGTGTCCCTCCTTATGGGTGTGGACAGCTTTCAATTTCATCGAGCTATTCGGCAGCGCTAATTTGCACAGCCAGGACTGGGCTACGCTCTGCTTGCCAAGTGCGTCAACTACCTCTTCGGTTCCGCTCAGGACGAATTCCCAGTTCTTGAACCACACTAGCTTCGGTGAGATCAGCTCGATTATCGCTACCCTTGCCCCGATGGGCATCAGCCGTGCCACCTTGGTCGGTCGCCGTTGTCCCTGATCAGTCACATCCATCACCAAAAGTTCGAACGGTGCCAGCATTTCACCGACGCGGGAAGGGCTCTCAAGCAGCACGCCCGCGTCCCGTCGCTTTGCCACCCACGCGCGCATTTTTACCTCACAGATAGCTGTATATTTGCACAGTATAACGTGCATTCAAAAACAGCTACCATTTGGAAACGGTGTTTGTCAACGTAGTTGTCGCGTCATCTCAAGCGGCTTGCTTTAATTCTTCTGGCCGAATCCGCTCCGGATTCAACCAGACTTGGTCTTCGAGTTTCCAGTCCCTCGTGTCCCGCGACCAGCGTTGCGGATTGCGGTTCCTGGCATCACGATAGACGTCCTCACGGCGCGCCAGGATCGCTGCATCCATGCCGCTGTGGCGCTGCGCCGGCGTCACGAACTTCAGGCCGCTGTGCTTGTGTTTCTGGTTATACCAACGCACGAATTTTTGTGTCCACGTCCTCACCTCGCCCAAACTCCCAAACGGCTTGCTCGGGTAGTCTGGACGGTACTTGCAGGTTCGGAACAGCGACTCTGCATAGGCGTTGTCGTTGCTCACACGCGGCCGGCTAAACGACGGCGCCACGCCCAACTGCTCCAACGTGGCGAGCATCGTCGAACCCTTCATGGCGCTGCCATTGTCCGAGTGGAGCACCAGCGCGCGGCCGGCCAGCCCTTCAGCCAAACTGGTGCGGCGCATCAGCAGCGATGCCAGTTCCGCCGACTCGGCCACATGCACTTCGTGGCCGACGATCTTACGACTGAACACGTCGAGCACCATGTACCAGTAGTAAAACTGGCCCTTCACCGCAGACGGCATCCACGTGATGTCCCAACTCCAGACTTGGTTCGGACCGGTGGCGCAGTGGCTTGTAAGAACCCGGCTGGACGGCTTCTTGGCTCGGCCCCGGTGATGTTGCTGCGACGTCTCTTTTAACACTCGGTAGAAGCTCGATTCCGATGCCACGAACACTCCCCGGTCGGCCAGCGTCGGTACGATCTGGCTCGGTGGCAGGCTGGCGAATTCCTCGCTGTTGGCAACTGCCAGGATCTGCGCGCGCTCGTCGTCGCTCAATTTGTTCGCCGGCTCGGGTCGCGTACTCGTCGTGCGGCTATCGGCAGCGACCGCATCGTCGCCTTCCCGTACCCACCGCTGGAACGTACGCAAGCTGATATCCAACTCAGCGCACGCTGGTTCAAGACGGCTGCCAGCCGTCACTGCTTCACGAATCAGCTCTACACATAACAGGCGATCTGGGACGCTGGTCAGTCGTCCTCTTTGTCCCCCCAGATCGCCTGGGCTTTTTTTCGCAGGATCAGCAGCGCCGCCGCTTCGGCCAGCGCTTTCTCCTTGCGTTGCAGATCTTTCTCCAATTGCCGGATGCGTTTCTTGTCTTCCTTCGACTGCGTCTGGTGGCCACGTGACTGTTGCGGCGCGCTGGCGTTGGCCGACATACAGGCGGCCCGCCATGCGGCAATCTGCTCGGCGAACAGGCCCTTGCGACGGCAGTATTCCGCCAGCTCGGCCGCGTTCAACGCCGCCGTTTCGAGCACCACAGCAAATTTATCCTCTGAGGTCCATTCCTCAGCATTTTTCCCATTACCTGGCACCGGCGTTCCTTGATTACGAAGTTGACGGCGCCAAGTATAAAGCGTTTGCTCCGTGATTCCGCTCTCGCGGGCCAACTCCGACACCAGCTTGTTCTGTGGCGGCATCATCTGCCGCAGTAGCGCTTCTTTCCGTTCTGCTGGATACTTGTTCAACCGATCTCTCTTGCCCGTCCCCGGTATGTATTTACTTCATCAGGTGACGCGACAACTATTCTGACACCGGGGGGAAAGCTAAGACCACGGAGCCTGTGCCATGTGTATCAACTTTCGCCCACCAGATCCGGAGATGTTGGCAGCCGTAATGGGCATCCTTGTAGGTCTTCATGAACTCGACTGGAAGACGGAAACATGGAAAGATTATCCGGCTCCGATCGTGCGGCGCGGTGCCGATGGCGGCCGCGAAGGCGTGCTGGCCACCTATGGTCTCGTTCCTCGAAAACGCCAGAGGCCCGGTAATTATTTCGACACTTTGAATGCCAGGTCAGAGACGATCGGCGAGCTGCACTGGTACAAGGGACCATGGAAGCAGCAGCAATTGTGCCTTGTTCCAATGACTGCTTTTTACGAGCCGAGTTATGAAAAGGATGAGAGCAAAGCGGAATGGTGGGGGATCGGCATGGAGGGCAAATCCATGTTTGCCGTTGCCGGTATGTGGCGGTCTTGGGACGGAGACGCCGGGCTTGAGACATCGTTTACGCAGCTAACGATGAACGCTGACTCACACTCGTTGATGAAGCGCTTTCATGGTCGCGAGGATGAGAAGCGCATGCTGGTGATCTTACCAGAATCCGATTGGGATGAATGGCTGAACTGCCGAGACCCTGAGTTCGCACGAAGCTTTATTCGGCATTTCCCGGCCGAGTTGATGGTCTCACGGGAGGCGCCACGGGCACCGCGAGCGAAGAAGCCGAAGGCAGCAACCGCTCCGGTACCTGCACCGCCTAAGAATTTGGATTTCGGTTTTTAATCATCCGCTAACCGCCTGTGGATTCTGGCTGCTTGCCAAGCGGCGCGACAGTTTGATCTGTCTGATCTGAACGAGGCGGCGTTCCAATATCGCTGTCCACACAATCGACAAACTCGCTCACAATTAAATCCATGAATCTCAGATAACTCGATTTTAGGTCATCATCAATTGTTAAAAAAGCTTCATCGTCGAAACGATTGGCATGAAGCGAAGCGACCTCGAAATCTTGATGCGACACCTGCGATAAAAAGCTGTAGATTTCCTTGTGAAAAAGGATTCCAACCTTAGGCAAACGCGCCTTTTCCGATACTGTTGTTGCGAAATTTACTGGCTTCCACACGATGCTGGCGTGTTCCTCGGCATCAGATGCCGATAGCCCTTCGGCCATGTAATCGATGCTCAATTTCCGCTTTGCCTTAGCAACAGCGCTCGTGCTTAGCGCAGCTGCTATCGCCAAATATTTGTAGTTCGACTCCGGTTGCAACCAATCGAAGAAGAAATTTAAGTGAATTTCGTACAGTACCCGCAACAAGGCTAGGGCTTGATACCACAAGTTCTGTTCAACTAACAACTCAATTGCTCGCATTGTTTCCTGTGCGCGAACTACCGCAGAGAAGATCATGTGGTGGTAATGCAGTTGGCCATTTTGCGATAAGTGAAAAAGGCGAAGACGTGCGACAAGCGTTCGTAGTTCACTGGATAGCTTCTCCAATCCTTTCAGTGCGTCACTAGGTAAAGTAGTGCCTAGAATCGTTGCCACCATCGTTGGACGCTCTGCACTAACTAGTCCACTTATTCTAGGGCCAAGTTTTTTTGCTGAGGGAAATACCTTCGCTTCAAACGATGATTCAGGAAGTGATTTACAACCAGGTGAGAAGACAATTGCGGGAACCTTACGCATACCTAACCTTCGGTATGCGATGCATATGCAGACATCGTCAGGGCAGAGAAAGCGTGGACCCGCGTTGGGATTCTGATTTGCGTACAGATGCAAAGGTCGCCGCGATCCTTGGCGGATATCAAGCATTTGCTCCTGAATTATATCTTCAGGTGGGGCGTCGCATAAATATTCAAAGCCGCGTGATGGCAAGTAGAAGCCTTCTTGAATCATCTCCATCGGGACACGAGTAGCGAAGCCCGGTATACGGCCAAGCAGAAATTTTTTATGAAGGCTAGCGAAAATTGGATCTTCTCCGACCATCCACTCAGGTGTAAAGATATCCTCGGGAGCAATTTGAAAAATTTTCGGCGAGCGACGAACTGTTGTTGCGTCCAATCTGACCACGCTATTTTTCGACGTTCCGGCGCCTTCGCGAGTCTTGGCTCGGCTGACTTTCTTTACTCGTTTTTTGGATTTTGGCATATTGATGAAGAAGACGTGGTCTTGTGGAAAGGGGGAGGCTGGCCTTCGTCAGAGGCTGTGCACCCGGTAATTTTAGCAACCACATTTTTTAAAGCTCAGGGAAGAGCTGGTTCACTAGATGGTTGATCATCAGGACCCTGTTGGCGCCATTACTGTTCATGTAGCTGCTCCCATGCGCTAATGCGTTTCGGATCTTGGGCATGAACTTCGCGAGGACTTCAACGTATTGCCGGAGGACTGGAGAATCTATTTCCTCAAGCTCACCGCGCGGCGTTATTTGAAGTGCTTTTGGAATCTGAGGAATCGGCAGACCAACGTCCGAAATCCAGCTGTTGCGTACCGCATGGTCCATCGCGTCCCGTAACCCCCTAAACACAGCAGTCTTTCCTTCGGCTTCCGCTCGGAGGTTAATGGCCAATTCAAGTGCGGAAAACGCTGCCTGCATCGCTGTCACATTGAAAGGATAGTAGTGGCATGAGTGAATTATCAGATTCTTGGATGTGACAATTAGACGGTGCACATGTTCCGGCACGTTGCGACTTATGGGAACTGATTCCATGAGTACGAACCTTTTCTCGGGAGTCCATCCAAACATAATCGCGCGTGGATCAAGTTTGTGGATCTCGGAAGGGGAAATTACAGATTCCATGATTGCCTTAGCATTTAAAGGTTTGTGGCTGAACGGAGGTATTTATTATGCAGCTTACAATTTAGTTTCTTGACCATATGTAACTAAAAGTGTTACTACTGTAGCAAAATACTGACAAGGACCACACTGTGATCGCCATTCCTGCCGTAGCACCCTATGCCAGTTTTGTAGCCGCCCATACGAAAGTCCCCAATCCGGATGCCGCTCGACTTGTTCGGCAGCTTAGAGCCTTGTTCCCCACGTCTTCTAAGCTGTTCGACTGGACTGACTTGAAGCCCATGGCCATCGCGGGTTTTGATGGGCTGAGTGCGTTTCATCTTAAGGAGAAGCGTTCAGTCACTTGGTCTGGTAAGAACAAAGTGGAGGACCAGCTTAACCATCTTGTTGCGATTTTTATTGCAAATGGTTTTGCGCTGATTTATATGAGTGATGGCGAATTGAAGTCCGACATTCACAATGCATTGTTCGCTGGCCATCTTTCGGAGTGGGAGCCTGTTGATGAGCGTGTTCTCGTAAACGCCTATGTTACTGGTAACGCGTTGCGAACGCTGTGGCTAGGGGGAACCCATAGAAACCTCCCGATTCGGCCGAACAGCAAAGTTATGAGCGGCAAGGATCTCAATGATGCCATCGAACCATTCGGCGATTCTACCTTTCTCGCAGGTGCTGTTAGATCGTCGAAAGCCGGAGTCAGCCTGAAGCGAAGCGGCATCTGGTTCGGACCGATGAAAGAGTGGGGGGATCTGTGCGCGTTAGCCATGACAGTGTTGGCAGAACTGGCTGCGAATCAATTGAACATTGCCAGTTTGTCAGCCTCTGTGCACGAAGGACTAGCCCAAGCCGTCGGGGACTTTAACGACGTAAAAACCGCATACGAAATTGAGTGGGTAGATCCTGAAACCGTCAATGGTCGGAATCGGGCGAAGAAGTTAGATCAGATCCGAGCGAGATACGGTATTGAGCTCGTACTTTCGCCAGTTCCGGATAAGAACATTAGTGTACGACTGACCGACTTGGCAAGCGGGAAGACTGACGACGTGGTGTTGGAGCCCGCGTTAACCTCTTCAAAGGTCGTGGAATTTAAAGTCGTAGGAAAGGTTTCGCCAGCACTACAAAATTGTGTTGATACTTTAAGGACCGATCCAGGTTTTGTACGCGTTTACTACGAAAGCTGGCATACCATAACTGACGCGACCTTAAGCCTTGCAGCTGTCCAAGATAGGGATTTCGTATTGGAGTATTGCAACTTTGGATTATTGACGGAGTGTGACGTCGGCCAAGAGAAGCCTAAAGGCCAAAAACTTGACCTGCCGAAGATTTTCACCTCGGCAGATAATAGCCTGTTCAAGTGGGTATTTCAAAAGGGTCTTGCACAACTTGGTTTAGCGCAACCAAGTACTGGTAGATGTTGGTTGTATTGTGACGATGGTGCAGGCGAAGTTGCTGACTTTATTCATGTTGCATTGCCTCCCTACAGTGGGATTACGATTCCCAAGATCACGTTGGTCCATGTAAAAGGGGCCAATAATAATGGAGCAAAGCGGAAAATTTCTGCGGGTGCCTACGAAGTTGTGGCCGCCCAAGCAATGAAAAATTTGCGTAGGATGATTTCCAATCAGATGCTTCTCGATATCAAGAACACCGTAGACAAGCACGGCGACGAGCGAACTTGGGACCAGCCATGGGCACTGGGCCTGACCTCCTCACCACAAACTGGTCAAGCGTTGCTGAACGCTTTGAAAAATATAAAATCAGTGTGTGATTATGAAGTAATTATTTTGCAGCCACATGTCCTGAAGTCCAAGTATCAGACCCTAACTGGCCCAAGCACTGACGTCACAGCCGTACAGCTACGCAGTCTACTGTTTGGAGTGAAGTCTATGACGCAGGCCGCTGGTGCCACTTTGCGCGTGGTTTGTGACGATAGATAGGTTCGCCACACAAATTAAAGGACGTTGCGATACATATGCTAAAACCGATTGTGAAGCAGCCTGGGGTGACGGAGGGAGAGCGTTACCTTGCTAAGTTGGCAAACTCGACTTTCATTGGAATGTGGAGCTATCCGAGTGTCTACCGTGATGAAGGATTTTCAAAAAATGGCATAGGTCAAGAAACGGCTGATTTGCTCGTGGTGTTCAAAAATACAGTCATCATCTTTTCCGAGAAAGACATATCATTCAACAGCGACATTGACATAAAAGTCGCATGGGCGAGATGGTGTCGTAAATCTGTGTATGAATCGATAGCCCAGCTGCGCGGAAGTGAGTCCTTTATACGACGATTCCCGAACCGTCTGTTCCTAGATAGGAAATGCACAGAGCGCTTCCCATTGGAGATTCCATTTGAAGACTTGCAAATACACCTCATTGCAGTCACACGAAACTCTGGATCTCCATGCAAACAATATTTTGATAATTTGAAAACAGGAAGTTCGCAATCACTTGTTTTTCGGCAGAATCTGTCAAAGGAGGACGTCCTCGAAAATCCATTTTTCATTACGGATTTTGAAGCGAAAAAGAGCTTTGTGCATGTACTTGATGAGTACACTTTGGACTTATTGATGGAGGAATTGGACACCGTTACCGACTTCATCCACTACCTTCGAGAAAAAGAGAACTCCATCCGTGAAGGCGGGTTATTTTTAATTCCGGGGGAAGAAGAGTTTCTTGCATACTACCTGAATGATCGAGCGTCCGATGGCTATGGCCGGTATGTACGGGAACACAGTAGGTTGCCGGGACAGGTTGAAGCCCTGCATGAAGGACAATGGAAAAAATTTACAAAGTCTTTAGATTATGCACTTCATAAAAGCTTGAAAACTGATGGGAAATTTTGGTTAGCACTCCTTACCAGGTTTTCGGATTGCGTTTTGGATGCAAACGTTGGAGAAGGGTTCGACGTTCCCTTTTTGACACACGAACGAACACTGCGCTGTTTGGCATCAGAGAATCGTCTCTCACGGGCTTTACTTTCTAAGACCATGCTCGGAAAATATAACAGCGTGCCGTCGAATGTGCGGAGCGCACGTTTGATGGAATCGACATGCTCTCCAAGCAGGCTTTACATCTTCGTTTTCTTCCCTCAGACAGCTGGGATGATCGACTATGAAGAATATCGAAAGGAGCGTCTGGCCTGCATGAGTTGCTATGCGCACGTTGCCAAGTACAAGCACGAGCAATTCAGCGAAATCATCGTCCTGGGCGTGGATTCGAAGGGAAGTTTGAAAGCTTCGGAGACAGTTGTGGCTTTCGACACATCGATGGCTCTAACACCAGAGCAAAAAGTTGACGCTCAGCATGTTATGACTACAATGGAAATCTTAACAAAAACTCATCAGCAGCGCCCCGCGCCGCTTGCAATGCAAAACGACAAGGGCGGCCAACCTGGCCGGAATACCCCATGTACATGCGGTTCTGGAATAAAAGCGAAACGGTGCTGCTTTAGGTGAGTCTCTACATTGGCTCACTGGGCAGAAGGATAAGCCAACTCTGCGATCACGACAGAGCCACCCATGATCAAGAAATGTACGACAGACCTGCTTCTATCTTTTGGTCGCATGTTGGGATTCTCAAAGGGAAAAATTCTATAAAATCATCTGTTAGATGCGCTTTCGTGAAGTAGCAGCAGCCAACGGACGTTGTTACGCGCCGACGCCGATACCGATACCGAACGTTATACAGCCAAGGAATTTTGGAAGAATGCACGGGCGCGGTGGTCATTGGACAGGAAGTAGGGGGACAAACAAGGTGGCTACATCGAACCTATAGGATAGATACTTCAGACTCGGACGCAAGTCGACGGCACTTTGATGACCGCCAGAATTACGTTCTTTATTCCTAAGACAACACGTTGTGCAGAGAGGAGCCGCAAAGCTTCCAGATCAGGCCTGCATCACCCGTCACAAATTCACAGCGCATGCGATAGTGTCACGCCAGAGACGTTCCCGGCAGTTCCCAAAAGCGAGTGCGCCAGCTCCGTTGCCGCGTCCACCCCCGACGTGAGTCATGCCTTCTTCTGCAACGTATTTCCTCAATGTATTGACGAAGGACTGGAAAATCTATTTCCTCAAGCTCAGCGAATACATCAATACGCGCGAAAATGGAGGCGGAATTCGGTCACTCACAGCATTGGCAGAGGTGAGCAGGACAACTCGGCGAGAGAACGAGCAGATTGTGCTGCAGCGGCAGATCGGATTCCTTGTTCTCGACTTTAATCCACAAGAAGCTAAGGGGAACAGGTTTCGATAGTAACTCGTTCTCGACTTTAATTTCGTTGGACGTTGAATTTGGGAGCCCATCAGCCCGTGGATTGTTCTCGACTATAATTTAATTGAACATGACGCTGGCGCTTTGGGCTGGCGGGAATGGGCTTCCCGCCAGCCTGCCTTAATCCCAGACGAAGTCGCTGGCGTCGACCTTGTCCACGCCCACCAGCGTCACCACCTGGCTGAGCTCGGCGGCCGATACCAGTGCATCGGCGCCGCTGGAAACGAAGCGGAACAGCGCGGTATCGCTGCCGCTGTGCACCTCGAAGTAGGCGGTGTCACCTTTGGCATAGGCGCTGCTGGCGCTGCCGATGGCCGCCGCCGCCGCCGCGCTGCTGACACTGCCGAGCTTGGTAGTGAAATTCACCAGTTCAGAGGCTGTCGAGAAGCCGCCCGCCGCGCCGCGCTCTTCGAAGCTGAGCGTGGCATCCTTGTTGCCGATGGTGGCGGCGTTGAGGAACAAGCAGTCGGTGCCGCGCAGATAATCGCGAATGGAATCGATGCCCTTGTCCGCTTCGATGAGGAAAGCGTCCACACCGTCGCCGCCCATCAGGACGTCGTTGCCCAGGCCGCCCGCCAGGAAGTCATCGCCGGAACCGCCGTCCAGCGTATCGCTGCCGGCGTTGCCATAGAGATTGTCATCGCCCCCCGCGCCGAACAGGCTGTCGGCGCCGCCGGCGCCCACGATCTTGTTGCGCAGCTCGTTGCCTTTGCCGGTGAAGGCCGCCGTGCCGATGTACTCCAGGCGTTCCAGCTGCTCGGACAGCGTGTAGCTGGCGGCCGTGCTATAGACGGTATCGTTTTGGGTGAGATGGGTTTCGATGATGAGGTCGGCACTGTTATCGACGTAATACACGTCTTCGCCGATGCCGCCGACCAGGGTATCGATACCCTTGCCGCCGACCAAGGTATCGGCGCCGATGCCGCCTTCCAGGCGGTTGGCGCCATCGTTGCCGGTCAGCAGGTTGGCATCGTCGTTGCCGATCAGGGTGGCGGACAGCGCGCCCAGCAGCTTGCCGTCTTCGATGCCGGCCGCCAGCGTATAGCTTTGGCCGGCGCTGGCAAACTGGATCTGGGCGCTGTCATGGCCGTCCGCTTCCGTGAGCACGTCGCCCACGTTATCGACGATGTACAGGTCGTCGCCGTAGCCGCCCAGCAGGGTGTCGGCGCCGGCGCCGCCATTGAGCGTGTCGTTGCCGCTACTGCCTTGGATGCCGTTGTCCAGGCTGTTGCCAGTGCCACTGAAGTTGGCGCCGCCGTAGGCGAACAAGCCTTCCACATTGGCCGTGAGCGTGAAGGTGGCGGAACTGGTCACCACCACGTCCGTGCCCTCGCCCGCGTTTTCCACCACGGTGTCGCCGTTGTTGGCGAAATAGACGTCGTCGCCGCTGCCGCCGACCAGGCGGTCGCCGCCGCCGTTGCCGTACAGGCTATCGTTGCCGCTGGCGCCAATCAGCGTGTTGGCGGCGCTGTTGCCGTACAACTCGTTATTGGCGCCGTTGCCGCTCAGGCTGTTGGCCAGGCCGCCATCCACGTAGCCGTACTCGACATTGGCGCCCAGCACATAGGTCTTGCCGGCCGCGCTGGCATTGAAGTGCACGGTGTCGTGGCCGCTGTTGGGGCCATCGCCTTCCAGCAGCACATCGTTGACGTCGTCCACGATATAGATGTCGTGACCGTCGCCGCCCGTCATGGTGTCGGCGCCAACGCCGCCATCGAGGGTGTTGTCGCCGCTGTCGCCGCTGAGCACGTCGCCGTATTTGCTGAGGACGTTTTGCAAGACCTCGCTCAGGGTGTGCGTGCCATCGTTGAACTCGAAGCTGGCGATATTGCTCAGCAAGGAGGTGTCGCCGGTGCCGGTGTGGGTCAGCAGGGTGACGCTGGCGGACACGCGCTCGACCTTGAAGTCGGCGAAGTTGCCCGACATCTCGGCGACGTTGCTGCCGCTGCCGCCATCGAGCGTGTCATTGCCGCCGTCGGCCGCCAGCGTATCGTTGCCACTGCCGCCGGCCAGGCTGTCGTTGCCATCGGCGCCGCTGAGAGAATCGTCGCCATCGCCGCCCAGCAGGGTGTCATTGCCGGCACTGCCGAACAGCGCATCGTTGCCGGCACCGCCATCGAGCTTGTCGTTGCCGCGGTAGCCGATCAACTGGTCGTTACCCGCCAGGCCGCTGAGTACATCGTTGCTATTGCCGCCGCCAATGTGGTTATCCAGGGCGTTGCCGGTGCCATTAAAGGTCTGCGCCTCGTCTTCGTTGCCAAAGATCAAGTGTTCGACATTGGCGCTCAGCGTCATGCTGGCCAGCGCGGTGTAGACCATATCCTCACCCTGGCCCGCCAATTCGGTGATGACCGTCGCGCTGCCGTCGACGACGTAGACGTCATCGCCCTCGCCGCCGATCAGCGTATCGCGCCCGCCGCCGCCGTCAAGGTAATCATTGCCGCCCAAGCCTGTCAGCATATTGGCGGCATCGTTGCCGTACACGGTGTTGTTGCCAGCGTTGCCGGTCAGGTTGATGGCCAGGCCCTTGACAAGAATATTGGCGTTTTCCACGCTGTCGGCCAGAATATAAGAGCCTGCCTTGGTCAGCCGCACATGAACCCAGTCCACACCACCGTCCCGTCCATCGGCCTCCACCAGCACGTCGCCGACGTCATCGACCTGGTACACATCGTTGCCACCGAGTCCGACCAGGGTATCGGCGCCGGCCGCGCCACCATTCATGACGTCGAAATCGCCGCCGCCCACCACCGAATCGTTGCCGCTGGTTTTGGTGTTGACGATCAGGTCGGTCCACAGCTTGCTTACGTCGCCATTGAACAGGAAGGTGCCCACATTACGCGCCGTGATGTCTTCGCCGGTGACGCCGTTGCTCAGGTGGATCTCGGTGGGGACGTCCAGATTGCGCACGATCGTATAGTCGGCGAAGTCGCCGTGCAGCTGCAGAGCATTGCTGCCGGTGCCGCCGTCGACGCTGTCGGTGCCGGTGCCCGCGTCGAGCGTATCGTTGCCGTCACCGCCCAGCAGGGTATCGTTGCCCTCGCCACCGGCCAGCGCATCGCTGCCGATGCCGCCTTGCAGATTGTCCGCGCCACTGCCGCCACTCAGGCTATCGTTGCCATCGCCGCCCAGCAGCGTGTCGTTGCCGAGACCGCCGATCAGGCTGTCGTCGCCGACGCCGCCGTCGAGCTTGTCGTTGCCGTCACCGCCGAGCAGGGTGTCGTTGCCCGCCAAACCGTTCAGCACGTCGTTGCCGCCCGATCCATAGATCTCATTGTGCAAGGCATTGCCGCTGCCGGTCGCTCCAGGCACCGTATCGGCCAGCGTAAACATCAGCCCTTCCACATTGGCTGCCAGCGTGTAATTGGCCAGCTTGCTGACGACCACATCGGCTCCCTGTCCGGCCAGCTCGGTGACCACATCGCCGGCGTTGTCGACCAGGTAGAAATCGTCGCCATTGCCCCCCACCAGGGTATCGCGGCCGGTCCCGCCATCGAGGCGGTCGCTGCCGTCCATGCCTTTGAGCACATTGTTACCGTCGTTACCGGTCAGGGTATTGTCGGCGGCGTTGCCCGTCAGGTTGACGGCCACGGCCTTGCTGCTGACGCTGGCGTTTTCGACGTTATTGGCCAGCGTGTAAGTGGCCGCCGTCGTGAAGGCCACGTTGACGAGGTCGCTGCCGCCATCGGGTGCATCCGTTTCCACCACGACGTCGCCCACATTGTCGACGACATAGCTGTCGTCGCCGCCCAGGCCGATCAAGGTGTCGGCACCGGCCAGGCCGTCCAGGGTATCGGCGCCGGCGCTGCCCACCAGAGATTCGCCCAGGGTGCTGGCGGTGTTGTAGATCATCTCGGCCCAGGTTTTTGTGACCTCGTTGCCAAAGGCGAAGCTGGCCACATTGCGCACCACCAGGTCCTCGCCGCTGGCGGCGTTGACGATGCGGATTTCGTTGGCGGCCGTGCGCGCGATGGTGAAGCCGTCGAAGTTGCTGTCCAGCCACAACTGGTTGCTGCCGGCGCCGCCATCGACCGTGTCTGTGCCCGCGCCGGCCGCCAGCGTATCGTTGCCGTCGCCGCCCAGCAGGCTGTCGTTACCGTTGCCGCCGGCCAGCAGGTCATTGCCGCTGCCGCCGTCCAGGCGGTCGTTGCCGTCAGCGCCGCTCAGGGTATCGTCGCCGGCCAGGCCCAGCAGGGTGTCGCCGCCGACCGAGCCGGTGATCAGGTTGTTGCGCTCATTGCCGGTGCCGGCGAAGCTGCCATCGCCCAAGTACTGCAGGGTTTCGACATTGGCTGTCAGCGTATATTTGGACAGCGTGGTGCGCACAGAATCGTTGCCTTCGCCCGCCTTCTCCACCACCAGGTCGCCGGCATCGGCCACGGTATAGCTGTCGTCGCCCTTGCCGCCGGCCAGGGTATCGTTACCGGCGCTGTCGGCGAAGTCGTCGCTGCCATCGGTGCCGATCAGGCTGTCATTGCCGGGGCCGGCCATGCTGCGCATCAGGTCGGCGATGGCGACGGTCTTGTCGTTGAAGACGATGCTTTCCACATTGCGCAGCGTGAAGCTGGTGCTGTCGTTCATGCGCAGCAGGAAGTCGCTGGCATTCGGGCGCTCGATGCTCACGTCTAATGAATTGAAGTTCAGACGCACCAGGTCAGTGCCGCTGCCGCCATCCATGAGGCGGTGGCCGGGCGCGGCATTGGCTTGCAGCTCATCATTGCCATCGCCACCCAGCAGGGTGTCGCTGCCGAAATTGCCCACCAGCGTGTCGTTGCCGCCCAAGCCGGACAGCAGGTCCGAGCCCAGGCCGCCGGACATGCTATTGGCCAGGGTATTGCCGGTGCCGGTGAAATTGACCATGCCGCCGCCCAACAGGTTTTCCACGTTGGCGCCCAGGGTGTAGCTGGCCAGGTTGGTCAGCACGGTGTCGGTGCCGCTGGCCGCCGCTTCCAGCACGGTGGTGTCGGCGGATTGCACCACAAAGGTGTCGTTGCCGATGCCGCCGTCGAGGGTATCCTTGCCGCCGCCGCCTTGCAGGAAGTCGTTGCCGGCCATGCCTTTGAGCAGGTTGGCCGCGCCATTGCCGTTGATGAAGTTGTCGAGCTCGTTGCCCGTCACGTTGATGGCGAACCCGCCCTCCACCACCACATTTTCCACATTGGCGGCCAGGGTATAGCTGGCGGCCTTGGTGAGCTGCAACTGGACCGTGTCCATCACACCGCTACCGGCCTGTTCGCTGATGGTGCTGGCGCTGTCGGTCAGAATATAGCTGTCGTCGCCTTTGCCGCCGGAGAGCAGGTCCTTGCCACCGGCGCCGCCCAGGGTGTCGTTGAATTCGGTGCCGGCCAGGGTATCGGCGCCGCTGCCGCCGACCAGTTTTCCGCCCTGGGCACTGGAGGGATTGAGCAGCTGCGTGTCGCCGTAGCGGAAGTTGGCGAAGTCCAGGGTGTCTTTCTGCACGCCCTGGAACAGCAGCACATCCTTCCAAGCCTCGGCGCTGCCGGTGACGCCGTCCGGGTTGTACTGCAGTAGGGCGCCTTCATCGCTTTGCACCAGGCGCAGATAGCCGCTCAGGGTGTCGAAGGGATTGCGGTCCAGGCCCTTGGCGGCCCACTCGGCCTGCAGCGCGGTCAGGTCAATCACGTCGCCGTTGACGCTGGGCTGGAAATCGCTAATGACCAGCTTGTTGGGCAGCTGGCCGCTGGTGCCGAGGTAGACGGTGTCGTTGCCGTCGCCCAGGGTCAGCGTGCCGCTGGCGCCGTAGGAGCTGGCGTTATGGTCGATCGTGATCTTGTCGTTGCCCCCGCCGGCGGTGACGGTGTCGAGGCCGTCGGTGGCGATCACGTCGTCGCCGCCGCCCGCCTGCAGCAGGTCGGCGCCGGCGCCGCCTTCGAGGGTATCGTTGCTATCATCGCCTACCAGGGTGTCGTTGCCCACGCCGCCATCGAGCCAGTCGCCGCCATTGCCTTCATTGGGCTGACCACTGCCGACCAGGGAGTCGTCGCCCAGGCCGCCGCGCAGGGTTTCCGCCTTGAGCTCGCCGACCAGGGTGTCGTTGCCGAGGCCGCCAGCGTAATCGTACTCGTCGCTGCCCAGGGTGTGGCCGATGCCGGCGATGGCGCCGCCGCTGGGGTCGAAGCTACCCTGCGCGATGGCGTAGAAGTTGTCCGCCGTGAAGTGGGAGGTCGTGGTGTTGCGCATCAACATGACGGTGATGGCCTCGCCACTGCCCGCGCCGTCGATGTCGTATTTCAGCAAGGTGCCCTCGTCCACCTGCTCCAGGCTGAACACGCTGCCAAAGGGATTGCCGCCGGTGTAGCCCTGGCCCGTTTCGAGGGCCTTGGCAATGCTGCCATTGAGCAGCTGGCTGAGTTCAATCTTGTCGCCGCCGGCGCCGGGCGTGAAGTCGTTCACAGCCACCATTTGCAGATTGCCTGGATAGCCGAACTGGAAAGTGTCTTGACCTCCGTCGCCGCTGAGCACCAGCGTGCGGCCGCTGATGGCCTGGCTGACGAAAACGATAGTGTCGTCGCCATTGCCGCCGCTGACCGAGACCTGGCCGCTGCCATTGGCCGGTTCATTGACCCAGGCATAAATGGTATCGTCGCCGTCGAGCCCCATGATGGTATCGGCACCGAAGCCCTGGATGTAGGAAATCGTGTCGTTGCTATTGGAGCCCAAAATGCTTTCGTTTGCGTCGCTCACGGCGGAATCCCGGTAATTTAAGTAGGATCGGATGATAGCAAGGGTGAAGCCACTTGTATCATCATTACGCAACTGTAATTAACTGGTGGAAACAAAAAGGTGGTCCGCGGGCCGCCTTGATGGTGTTCCGGACAAGATTGCTGACTAGGCCGTCTCGAAGCCTTCCAGCACATTGACGACGTTGACGGCCAGTTCCTTGATCGCGGCGCCGCCTTCGAGGATGAAGACGGTGGGCAGGCCGAGGAAGGCCAGGCGTTCGCCCAGGCGCAGGTAGTCGGCGCTTTGCAGCGTGAAGCGCGATTGCGGGTCGCCGTGGAAGGTGTTGGCGCCCAGCGAGATCACCAATGCGTCCGGCGCGAAGGCACCCAGGCGGATGCAGGCCGTCTCCAGCGCGGCGAACCAGGCGGGGGCGCTGGTGCCGGGCGGCAGCGGCAGGTTCAGGTTGTAGCCCAGGCCGGCGCCGTCGCCGCGTTCGTCGCCATGGCCGGAATAATAGGGAAAGGCGTGGCGCGGGTCGGCGTGCAGGGAGATGACCATGACGTCGTCGCGCTGATAGAAAATGCTCTGGGTGCCGTTGCCGTGGTGGTAGTCGAGGTCGATGATGGCGACCCGGTCCGCGCCATCGTCGAGCAAGTGCTGGGCGGCGAGGGCGGCGTTGTTCAGGAAGCAGGCGCCGCCGAAGGAGGCGGGACCGGCATGGTGGCCGGGCGGGCGGCTCAGCACGAAGGTGGCGCGCTCGCCCAGGCGTAGTGCATGGGCGGCGTTGACAGCGCAGTCGGCCCCGGTCTTGGCGGCGGTCCAGGTGCCGGCCGTGATCACGGTGGCGCTGTCGCTGCCGTACAGGCCCAGGCGGGCGTGGAAGCCGTCCGGCTCGATGTCGTGGCGCTGGCCCTGGCCCGGCCACAGCGCCGGCACCATGTCCTTGCCGGCATTGGCCGGGGCTAGGGCCAGCCATTCGTTCCAGGCATTGCGCAGGAAATGCAGATAGCGCGGCGTGTGGATGCGTTCGAGCGACATCAGCGGCACGCCGTGGGGCGTGACGATCTGCCCCAGTCCGCGCCGCCCCAGTTCGGCGACGATGGCGTCGGCGCGCTGGGGCGTGTCGAGACAGGGCAGTTTGTCGGCGTGGACGAGACCGGCGCGGCCGTGGTGCTGGCCGTGCAGCTCGTTATAAAAAGTCAGCAAGGTGTTTCCGCTCAGGCCTGTTCGCAGTCTTCCGGCAGGTCGTGGCACAGATTGCTGGCCCGGTAGGCGGCCACGAAATCGTCGAAATTGCCGGTCTGGGTGCGTTCCAGTTCGTTCTGTTCCCGCACCGACACGGCGGCCAGTGCGTCGAAGTAGGCCGCTTCGGCGGCCGTCGGCGGATGGCTACGGAACCAGGCGGCATGGCGCTCGCTCTGGCGCAGGCCGAAGGCGCCGAAGGAGCCGCCGGTGGCGCGCAGTTCTTCCAGCACCCGCGCCGAGGGCGTCAGCGCCGGATCGGCCAGCTTGGCCGACTGGCGCGCCAGCGCGTCGGCGTGGGCCTTGTCGCCGCGGCGCGCGTCGAGCAGGGCCGCGACGGGGCGGATTTGCGCGAGCAGCTGCTCGCCCCAGGCTTGCAGGCTGATCGCGCCACCGTCGTTGTTCAGCATCAGGCCGGGCTTGCGGCCTTCCTTGACGGTGCGGGCGAAGTTGTCGGTGTGACGGCGGCCTTCTTCCGGCGAGATGGCCGGGCTTTCTTCCAGCGCGCAGAACAGCAAAAACGCGTCGAGGAAGCGGCCGGTCTGTTCGCTGATGCCGACCGGTTCGAAGGGGTCGACATCCATGCAGCGCACTTCGATGTATTGCACGCCGCGCGAACACAGCGCCTGGATAGGCCGCTCGCCGCTGCGGATCACGCGTTTCGGGCGGATGGTGGCGTAGTACTCGTTTTCGATCTGCAGCACATTGGTGCTCAGTTGTACCCATTCGCCATTCTGCTTGGTGCCCAGCTTGGCATACGGCTCGTAGGGCTGGTTGACGGCCTTGGTCAGCGCGGCCACGTAGCTGTCGAGGCAGTTTTCATGCGGGCTCAGGCCGGACTGGGCATCGTTCTGGTAACCCAGGTCGCTCATGCGCAGGCTGGTGGCGTAGGGCAGGTACAGGGTGTCGTCGGACAGGCGTTCGAGCTGGTGGGCGCGGCCGCGCAGGAAGCTGCTCGACAGCGCCGGCGAGGCGCCGAACAAATACATCAGCAGCCAGCTGTAGCGGCGGAAGTTGCGGATGGTGGCCAGATAGCTCTCGGACTGGAAGGTTTTGGCCGAGCGCTTGCCGTCTTCTTCGTGGCGGGCCAGCACGCGCCACAGTTCCTCGTCTACCGAGTAATTGTAGTGAATGCCGGCGATGCATTGCATGGCCTTGCCATAGCGCAGCGCCAGGCCGCGCCGGTACACATGCTTGAGCATGCCGATATTCGACTTGCCGTACCAGGCGATGTCGATCTGGTCTTCGCCCGGCAACTGGCAGGGCATGGACTGGCTCCACAGCTGTTCATTGCCCAGCTTGCTATAGGCGTAGCGGTGGATGCCGTCCAGCTTGGACAGGGTATCGGCGATGTCGTGCTCGGCCGGGGTGATGAACTCCAGCAGCGTTTCCGCGTAGTCGGTGGTAATTTGAGGATGCGTCAGCGCCGAGCCCAGCGCGCCCGGATGGGGCGTGCCGACCAAATGGCCGCGCGGGTCCACGCGCAGCGTTTCACGCTCGATGCCGCGCAAGCCACCCAGTACCGGTCGGTACTTTTCATCGGCCAATAAGGCCAGGCGGCGAGTCAGTTGATTGGACAATTTGATCTTCCTTTCATTGCATCAAACAAATTATTTGTGCGAGAGTAACCGAAAACGGCCAAGCGCGTCGGAGACGGCGAAAAGCCGGTCTGGCCGTCTCAGGCCGGTCCCGCTTTTACTCCGAAGATCGATTGTTATTTTAACAAAAACTGGACGAATGTCAGTGCGTTCGCGCACCGGTGACGCGTTCGATGCCGGCCAGGTCGCGCCAGCTTTGCGCTTCGCCATAAGCCAATTGGGTGAGCATGGCGCGCACGGCCTCGGCCTGGTCGTAGCCGTGTTCCATCAGCAGCCAGCCGCCGGCCTGCAAATGGGCAGTCGCGCCGGTGGCGATGCGGCGCAGCGCCGTCAGGCCATCGGCGTGGTCGGTCAGCGCGCCGACCGGCTCGAAGCGCAGATCGCCTTCGCTCAGGTGGCGGTCGCCGCTGGCGATGTAGGGCGGATTCGAGACGATCAGCGCGAACCGCTCCCGCTCCTGTTCCAAGGCGCAGAACCAGTCGCTGTGCAGGAAACGCACGGCGGCCTGGTTGGCGGCGGCGTTGCGGCGCGCGATCGCCAGCGCGTCTTCGCTGATGTCGAGCGCGCTGACGCTGGCGTCGGGCCGGCTGTGCGCCAGCGCCACGGCGATGGCGCCGCTGCCGGTGCCCATGTCGAGCACCGATCCGCCTGGCGGCAGGCGTTCGAGCGCCAGTTCCACCAGCAGTTCGGTATCGGGACGGGGAATCAGCACGCCGGGCGCCACCTCGAAGGGCAGGCCGAAAAATTCGCGCTGGCCGACGATGTAGGCGATCGGTTCGCCCGCCAGGCGGCGCGCCAGCAGCGCGCTCAGGCGCTGGGCTTCTTCCTCGGTCAGCAGGCGGTGCGACTGGGTGATCAGGCTCACGCGCGACAGGCCCAGCGCGTGACAGATCAGGATGCGCTTGTCGAGTGCATCCATCGCGGCGGGCGCCTGCTGGCGCTGCAGCGCTTCGATGCTGGTGCCGGCGGCGACCAGGGCGTTCATTGGAACAGCGAAGTGCGCTGGCGGCGCATCAGGATCACCAGCAGGGCGATGGCGCACACGGTGAAGCCGAGGAAGGACCACTGCGGAATCGACAGGCCCAGTACCGGCGCGGTGGCGTCCTCGCACTGGCCGTAGGCGTTGAAGACCGACGGCAGCCAGACGGCGGTGGGGATTTTATTCAGGGCCGTTTCGACCGGGTCGATGCCGCAGGACAGGCCGGGATGGGCCAGGATATACAGGTGCTTGCCCGCCACGCCCATGCCGGCCAGCGCGCTGGCCAGACCGAGGCTGGCGCCGACCTTGTGCTTCTTGCTGGCCGCGCCGATCAGGCAGGAGAAGGCCACCGCCAGGAACAGATAGCGCTGGATGATGCAGTAGGGGCAGGGCGCCATGTCCAGGCCGTGCTGCATATACAGCGCAACGGCGAGCGCGCCAAAACAGCCGGCGGCGATGGACAGGAACAGAGGGCGCGATTGAATCATGTTGAACATCCGGTCAGGTTAATTGGACCGCGGGCAGTTGCGGGCCGGTAAAGCGGCCCATTCTCGCACATTGTCACCATTTGTCACTTAGCTTGTGCTTAAAAGAGTGCGTCGTTAATCCCGAGACAAGTGCCGGGGGCAGCCAACGTCAGCGTGCCACCGCGCTTTTTAGAACCCACGGCTGAACCCTGGGGTCTGACCCGCCGGGTCAGACCCCGGCTCTTTGCCGTGGGTTTAGGCCGCCGCCGCCGGCCCGCGACTTTTTTAGTCGCCCAGGGCGGCCAGCAACTCGGCCTGATGCTCGGTCGCCAGCGCGTTGGTCAGCTCGGTCAGCTCGCCGTCCATGATGAAATCGAGCTTGTACAAGGTCAGGTTGATGCGGTGATCGGTCATGCGCCCCTGCGGGAAGTTATAGGTGCGGATACGTTCGCTGCGGTCGCCCGAGCCGATCAGGCTCTTGCGGGTGGCCGCTTCCTTCGACTGCTGCTCGCGCATCTGCACGTCCTTGATGCGCGCGGCCAGCACCTTCAAGGCCTGGGCCTTGTTCTTGTGCTGGCTGCGGTCGTCCTGGCATTCGACCACGATGCCGGTGGGCAGGTGGGTCAGGCGCACGGCCGAATCGGTCTTGTTGATGTGCTGGCCGCCGGCGCCGGAGGCGCGGAAGGTGTCGATGCGCAGGTCGGCCGGATTGATGTTGACGTCTTCCACCTCGTCCGCTTCCGGCATCACCGCCACGGTGCAGGCCGAGGTGTGGATGCGGCCCTGGGTTTCGGTGGCCGGCACGCGCTGTACGCGGTGGCCGCCCGATTCGAACTTGAGCTTGGAGTAGACGCCATTGCCGACCAGGCGCACGATCACTTCGCGGTAGCCGCCCAGATCCGAGGCCGATTCCGACACCATCTCCACCTGCCAGCGATTGCGTTCGGCGAAGCGGGTGTACATGCGCAGCAGGTCGCCGGCGAACAGGGCCGACTCGTCGCCGCCGGTGCCGGCGCGGATCTCGAGGAAGATATTGCGTTCGTCGTTGACGTCCTTCGGCAGCAGCATCAGCTGCAGCTCGTGCTCAAGCTGCACCATGCGCGCCTTGGCGCCTTCGATTTCCTCTTGCGCGAAGTCCTTCATGTCGGGATCGGACAGCATGTCCTGGGCTTCGGCCAGGTCGGCGCTGGCCTGCTGGTAGGCGTGGTACAGCGCCACCAGCGGTCCGAGTTCGGCGTGTTCGCGCGTCATCTTGCGGTAGTTGTCCATATTGGACGTGGCACCTTCGGTCATCAGCAATTGGTCGAGTTCGACCAGACGGTTCGCCAATTGATCCAGCTTGGCCAGCATTGATGGTTTCATAGCGTATTCGATTCGAAAAATTCGGGAAGTGGCGCGCTGGCGCCGGGGAGTACCCGCCAGCGCTGGAAGCGGCGGCGAGGGGGAATGCGGAAGTGGGGGGGGGGGGGGGGGGGGGGGGGGCGGGCGGGGGGGGGGGGGGGGGGGGGGGCGGGGGGGGGGGGGGGGGGGCGCCCCCCCGGCGCCCCCCCCCC